>NZ_JBIWMA010000001.1:361331-1027687 GCF_044766465.1 Streptomyces sp. NPDC102259
CCGGAGCGGCGGGGGCCGGGCCGCCGGGGCCCCCCCCCGCCCGGGGGGGGGCCGGGGCCCCCCCCCCCCCCCCCCCCCCCCCCCCCCCCCCCGGGGGGGGGGGGGGGGGGGGCCCCCCAACGCCCGGGGCGGGGCCCCGGTGTGGGTGGCCTGTCACTCGACCGAGTCGGGCGGGTGGGAAAGAGAAGGAGGCGCCGGTGCCGGAAGGGCACACGATTCACCGACTGGCGCAGGACTACGGCCGCTTCGCCCGCCACCCCCTTCAGGTGACCAGCCCCCAGGGCAAGTTCACCGACGGCGCGGCCCTCCTCGCCGACACCCGCCTCACCCGCACCGAGGCCCACGGCAAACACCTCTTCCTCGGCTTCACGGGCGACCGGTGGATCCACATCCACCTGGGCCTCTTCGGCAAGGTCGACTTCGGCCCGGCCCCCGCGCCGCCGCCCACGGACACGGTCCGGCTCCGCCTCGCCGGCCCCACCTCCTACGTGGACCTGCGAGGCCCCACCACCTGCGCCCTGATCACGGGCGACGAGAAGCAGGCGATACACGACCGCCTCGGCGCCGACCCGCTCCGCGCCGACGCCGACCCCCGGGCCGCGTACAGCCGCGTCTCCCGCAGCCGTACGACGATCGCCGCCCTCCTCATGGACCAGAAGATCATCGCCGGGGTCGGCAACGTCTACCGGGCGGAAGTCCTCTTCCGGCACCGCATCGACCCGTACCGCGCGGGCCGGGACATCACGCCCGCCGAATGGGACGCGATCTGGGCCGACCTGGTCGACCTGATGCGTGAGGGCGTCCGCAACAACCGCATCGACACGGTCCGTCCGCAGCACACCCCGGAGGCCATGGGCCGCCCGCCCCGCGTCGACGACCACGGCGGCGAGGTGTACGTCTACCGCCGTACCCACCAGCCCTGCCACCTCTGCGGCGACGCCGTCCGCACCGCCGACCTGGCCGCCCGCAACCTCTTCTGGTGCCCGACCTGTCAGAAGAACTGACCGCGCGGCTCCCGTCAGAACCCGTGCGGCAGCCAAGGGGCGGTGCTCGCCCCGAACCCGACCGAGGCCTCCGCCAGCGCACCCCGCCGCAGCTCCCGCACCCGCCCGGCCCCGGCCAGCGAGGCGAGGCTCACACCCCCGAGATAGGCCGCCCCCAACTCCCGTACGGACAGCGCGAGATCGGCGGCATCGGAGGTAGGCCCGCACACCGCGCCCTTGGCGTCCCCCGACAGCCGCCAACGCCCCGAGTTCCAGGGGCAGAAGGCGTCCTCGACCTCCAACACCACGTCCACCGGCGCCTGATACGTCCGCGCCTCGAGCGCCGCACCCACGTCCACCGGCCGCACGTACAACGAGTCCCGCACCCGCAGCTCGCACCGCCGGATGTCGGAGACGAGATGCTGCCACGCCTCGTCCATCGGCCGCCCCCGCACCTTCAGCGAGGTCGTGAGGTCGATCCCGAACAGGAACCGCCACAGCGCCGCCTCCGACACCGGATCGACCCCCGCCAGGTCCTGGAGCCGCACCTGCCCGTTGTGCCCGCTGTCCCGCCACTCGGACCGCACCCGGAAGCGGACGTACCCGGTGACCTCCCCGTCCCGCTCGGCGAGCACGCACTGCAACGGCGACGCCCCGCCCCGCTCGCTTACCGGATCGAGCAGCCCCAGCCGCTCCCAGCCGGGCCGGCGCGCGAGCATCCCGGCCCGGGCGGGCACGGTCCGCGCGTACACCGACTCGCACACCTCGAGCTCCGCGCCGGGGTCGACGTACCGCAGCCGTACGTCGTCCGTGCCGGCCGGGACGGACAGCCGGACCCGACTGGTGTCGATCTCGGCGTGCAGCCCGAAGGTCGCCGCCGCGTACCCGAACCGTCCGTAGATGTCCGGTTCGGAGGCGGTGAGGATCGCGAGCGGCTCACCCCACGCCCGCACATCGTCCAGCTGTCGCCTCATCATCGACGTCAGCACCCCGCGCCGCCGGTGGGTCGCGCTCACGCCGACCATCGTCACGCCCGCCGCCGGTACCGAGGCCCCGCCCGGCACCGTCAGCCGGAAGTCGTACGCCCCCGCCGTGGCCACGCACCGGTCGCCGTCCCACACGCCGAGGGAGCGCTCGTACGAGGTGAGCGACCTGAACAGCTCCCGTTCCTCGGTCGACTCCCCGATCCCGCCGAAGGCGCGGAGCAGGGTGTCGTACCACTCGTCCCATTCGTCCCGGCGCAGCACTCGTGGTTCCCGCGACTCCCGCATCTCCCGCACCTTCCGCTGTTCCCGACGCCCGGCCGCGGAAGAGGTCGCACGGTCCGTCGCCTCACTCGTCATGGCCTCATGCCTAGCAGCCCAGTGCGGGACGAGCCAGCCAATTTCGCCCTCCTCGGGGCGCGAGCGCTTTCCGTGAAGTTCACTGTGAAGTTGAGCCTCGGAGGGGGGACAAGTGGGACCTCCCGTGCCAAGCGGCGGGTTCGATGGATAGGGTCCCGAACTAATGGCAGTAGGACGACAGCGGCGCGCGGAAGCCGAGACGTTGACGGCCCGGTTGAAGCACATGTGGCACCGGGTCCGCACCGGCCTGCGCAGAAGCGCCGTGGACTACTTCCGCGGCGACGGTTCGGACTGGATCGCGCTGGCCTTCCTGCTGCTCACCGTTCCGCTGATCGCCGTCACCACACTCGCCAACTCGGTTTGGTGCTCACCGGCCGCGCTCGTCCTGCCGATCGTCGCCGGCGGACTGCTGCTGCGCCCGTCCAGCCTGCTCGGCCTGTACGCGGCGGCGGCCACGGCCCTCATCGTGGAGTCGGTGCAACTGGGTCCGTACACCGAGGGCCCGTCCAGAGTCACCCCGGGCGTGGTCCTGGTCGTCGCAGCATGCGGTTTCTTCGGACTTCTCATCGCCCAGTTCCGCAGCCGGGTCGGCGTGCCCTGGCGGCGCGGCGGCACCATGCTCTTCGACCTGCGCGAACGCATCCGGGTGCAGAGCAAGCTGCCGAGCCTGCCGCAGGGCTGGCACCGCGAGATGGCGCTGCGGCCGGCGGGGGGCCAGTCGTTCTCCGGTGACTTCGTCGTCGCGGCCCGGACGAACGGCGGCCGGACCATGGAGGTCGTCCTCACGGACGTCTCCGGCAAGGGCATGGACGCCGGTTCACGGGCCCTTCTGCTGTCGGGCGCCTTCGGCGGTCTGCTCGGCTCGCTGCCGCCGCACGCCTTCCTCCCGGCCGCCAACGGCTATCTGCTCCGCCAGGACTGGGACGAGGGCTTCGCGACCTCCATCCACCTGGTCCTCGACCTCGACTCCGGCGACTACGAGCTCTACTCGGCCGGCCACCCGCCGGGCCTCCAGCTCAGCGCCGGCAGCGGGCGCTGGGAGGAGAAGGCCGCCGAGGGCCCCCTCCTCGGGGTGTACGACGGTGCCCAGTTCGACCCCGTGAAGGGCTCGCTGCGCCCCGGCGACGTGCTGATGCTCTTCACCGACGGCCTGGTGGAGACCTCCGACCGGGACATCGTCGAGGGCATCGACCGGCTCACCGGCGAGGCCGACCGGTATGTGGCCGGCGGCTTCCAGGGCGCCGCCTGGCACCTGATCGAGGCGGTGGCGAAGGACGTCAACGACGACCGTGCCCTGCTGCTGGTCTGCCGCGAGGGCCCGACGGCCCAGTCGGCCCCACTGTCCTGAGCCCGAGTTCGTGCCTGTGCCCGAGCCTGTGCCTGTGCCTGTGCCGACCCCCCGAACCGTCCTGAGCGCTGCCGGGACTCCCGAGGCTCCGGAGCCTCCTGAGCGCTCCCGTGGCTTCCGAGACTCCCGAGACTCCCGAGGAGGACCACCCACGATGCTCACCCTGTCCGAGGTCGAGAGCCTCGCCCGCGCCGCCCACCAAGGACAGACCGACAAGGCGGGCCGGCCCTACGCCGAGCACCTCCAGGCGGTCGCCGAGGGCGTACGCGCGCGTGGCGGCGACGCCGAGCAGATCGCGGCCGCCTGGCTGCACGACGCCGTCGAGGACGACGCCCTGTCCGAGACCTGGCTGGACGAGGCGGCGCTGAGCGACCGTACGAAGGCCGTCGTCCTGGCGGTCACCAAACGGGCGGGGGAGACGCCGGAGGCGTACGCGGGGCGCATCCTGGCCACGCCGGGCGCGCTGCTGGTGAAGGAGGCGGACCTGGCGCACAACGCGGACCCGGCGCGGCTCGCCGTCCTCGACGCGACCACCCGGGCGCGCCTGACCGAGAAGTACGCGCGGATGCGCGCACTCCTGGGTCTCACCGCGCGTCAGGACACGAGACCCTAGCCCGCGACGTCCGCCGACCGCGCCGGCTGGTCCCGCACGTCGGGCTTCTGCCGCCGCTCGCCCTGCTCGCCCCGCTCGCGCCCGCGGGCGACCTCGCCCGCGTCCCGCTTGAAGGCCCAGTCCATCCTCGGTTCCATCACGAACCGCAGCACCTGCCGAACGGGTTTGGTGCACAGCAGGGTGACGGCCACGGCCACGGCCACGGTGACGGCGATCTCCCCGAGCGGGCGGTGCAGCGCGGGGTGGTCGAACCAGCCGCGGTAGTCGGCGGTCTTGATCAGCAGGCCGTGCATCAGATAGCCATAGAGCGTGCCCGCGCCGAGCGCCGTGAACCACATCGTGCGACCCGGCACCCAGGAGAGGAAGCAGGCGGTCAGCAGCAGGGAGCAGCCGAACAGGGCGAGCTGCATGACGGGGCCGACCCACCACGGGACGCCCAGCTCCTGCGCGGAGTTGCGGTGGTAGAGCCATCCGCTGTTCATCCGCGGCACGGCCCACCAGGAGAAGGCCAGCGCGAAGGCGAACACCGGCACCGCCGCGATCCGGCACGAGCGCCGGCGCACCAGCGCGAAGTGCTCCGGCTTCAGGTTCAGTCCCAGCACGAAGAACGGCAGGAACTGAAGGACGCGCTGGAGGTCCAGATCACCACCGATGTTCGGGGTGGCGGACGCCAGCATGGCGATGCCCAGCGCGAGCGGCAGCGGATGACGGACCAGCTTCCAGATGGGCGTGGTCAGCCGCCAGATGAACAGCGCGCACAGGAACCAGGTCAGGTAGTAGGGGTCGAGCAGACTGATGTCCTGGGGAGCGCCGCCGACGTACGTCTTCAGGAGCGGGTAAGCGGTCTCGAAGACGATGTACGGCACGACGACGCCCGTCACCAGCCGCTTGAGCTTGCCGGGGCTCCCGTCGAAACTGCGGGAGAAGAAGCCGGAGATGACGATGAAAGCCGGCATGTGGAACGTGTACAGCAGCACGTACGCCGCCGTGAGGACCCGGCTGTCGCCCTTCAGCGCCTCCCAGGCGTGCCCCATCGCCACCAGCACGATCGCCAGGTACTTCGCGTTGTCGAAGAACGCGTCCCGCTTCGCGGCGGGCCGCGGGGACGGTCGTTCGACGTATCTGTCCCCGGACTGGTCGTGCTGATCGTTCTGGTCCTGGCGCGACCGGGGGCTCGGAGCGAGAGACGAGGCGGCGTGGAACATTTGAGGCACCCTAGCGTCGCGCGCGCGTATTCGTAAAACGCCCCAGGTCATTCCTTGTTATTGCCCTCGGGATTGCTCACCGGATCGGCCTCCGGGGTGGTCGCCCCAGTTCGCGCTTGGCCTTGATGTCACGATTCATCCCGACTAAAAGGTGCATAACGCCGGTTGTGCACCTGTAGTTGACGAGGCTGCGGCCATAATTCGAATTACCTGCGCAGGCGTTGTGTGGACACGGCAACGACTTGCCCCAATTCCCGGTGCGGGTAAGTGATCGAATTGCGGTGCGGCGCACCCCGGCCGGACGGGTCCGCGCGATGATGTGTCACGGGCCGCATAGGGAGGCCCCGTTGGTGGCACGATGGTCTCGGGAGTGCGGACCGAACGAGGGTGTGTGATCAGTTGTGGCCATTTCACTGTCAGTGGTGCTGCTGTTGGCGATCATCCTGGTGGTGCTCATCCGGGGAGGGTCGATCAAGGCGGGGCCGGCGATAGTCGCGATCCTGTTCGGCTTCTTCCTCGCCTCGACCGGCATGGCCCCGTCGATCAACCGCTTCCTCGACTCCCTCGCGGACACCATCAACTCGATCAGCTTCTGAGGCCCGCCCCCGCGTGTCCGGGCCTCTTGCTCGCTGCCGTGTGATCTACGGCTCACCCCGCTCGGGGATGCACATCATGCGGTGAGCCGGCACGACGGGTTCGCTCGGTAGCGGATCGATCCCACGGACCCGGACGGCCACGATATCCGCGGGGATGGGGGATCGCCCCGGAAGCCTCGTCAAACGCCACCTGAAGGCCTCTGGGACGTCTTTGGCGGGCAACTCCACCACGGCGAGACTGACCCACCGGTCGTAGTTCGTGGGACATATGCGAACCAATGCGCTGCATTCGGGGCAATGCGGTGGTTCGATCCATGTCACGTCGTCGGGGTCGGGGTCGGGATCCGGTCTGGGTGCGGCTGTGGCCCCATCGGCTTCGGCCATCTCGTTGGCGAGGCCGCCCCGCGGGCGGCACGTGCTCTATGCGGGCTGCTTCTCCGCGATGACATCAAGCTGCTCGATCGTGGGCTCCTCGAAGAGCTCGCCCGTGTTCTCACCGAGTGCTTCGGCGACCGCACCCGACAGGTGCGTCTGGCGCCCGTCGTCGTCGGGAAAGGCGTCGAAGATCCCGAACGACGAGGGTCCGAACTGGATTCCGAAACCACCTGACGGTCTTGGGCTCCCCTTCGACGATTGGGGCACGGGAGGGGCACGACTGAAACGCCTCCAGGAATGCCGAAGGCCCGGGGAGAGGAAATCGACCTCTCACCCGGGCCTTCGTCGTACAGAGCGGGCGACGGGAATCGAACCCGCGTAGCTAGTTTGGAAGACTAGTGCTCTACCATTGAGCTACGCCCGCACACGACGCGCCGCAGGTCAGTGACCGCGGCACTTCAGGCATCGTAGCGGGTCGGCGACCCGCCGCGCACACCCCGTTTCCCGGGCCCGGCGCGGCGCGCCCCGAGACTCGGCAAAAGCGGCGGTCAGGCGGCCTGCGGGCATGTACCCTTCGTGTCGCACCAGACGGGGTGTGGCGCAGCTTGGTAGCGCGTCCGCTTTGGGAGCGGAAGGCCGTGGGTTCAAATCCCGCCACCCCGACCAACGACCGGCCACCACCGGCCATCGACTCGACCATCGGTGACCGACGAACGGCCATCATCGGCCGTCACCGGCCATCTGCGCGGTCACCTCGCTTGATCGCCTTTGGGGCGTGTCGTCGCTGCCGTTACTATGCAAGCTGCACGCCCGTATGCCTCATCCTCTGGTAAGTCCTCCGGGCGGCGAATCCGCGGGAGCCGGTCTGGCTCCGGCAGAAACCAAGAAGTCAGCCCCCAAGGAGACCGAACCGTGAAGAGCGCCGTGGAGACCCTGAACCCGACTCGGGTTCGGCTCAGCATCGAGGTGCCCTTCGAGGAGCTCAAGGACAGCCTCGACGCGGCGTACAAGAAGATCAACCAGCAGGTCACGGTGAAGGGCTTCCGTAAGGGCAAGATCCCCGCCCGGGTCATCGACCAGCGCTTCGGCCGTGGCGCCGTGCTGGAGGAGGCCGTCAACGACGCGCTTCCGAAGTTCTACACCGAGGCGGTCAACGGGGCCGAGCTCGACGTCCTCGGCCAGCCCGAGGTCGACATCACGGAGCTGAAGGACGGCGAGACGCTGAACTTCACCGCCGAGGTCGACATCCGCCCGTCCCTGGAGCTCCCCGAGGACTTCTCCTCCATCGAGGTGGAGGTCGACGCCGTCGAGGTGTCCGAGGAGGACATCGACAAGGCGGTCGAGCAGCTCCGCGAGCGCTTCGCCTCGACCTCCCCGGTCGAGCGGGCCGCCGAGGACGGCGACGTCGTGACCGTCGACCTGGAGGCCAAGGTCGACGGCGAGATCCTCGAGGACGGCGTCGCCAGCGGCGTCTCCTACACCATCGGCTCGGGCGAGCTGCTGGAAGGCATCGACGAGGCCGTGAAGGGCCTGGAGGCCGGTGGCGAGGCCACCTTCTCCTCCGAGCTCAAGGGCGGCTCGGCGGCCGGCAGGGAGGCCGAGGTCACCGTCAAGGTCACCCAGGTCGCCGCCCGCGAGCTCCCCGAGCTGGACGACGAGTTCGCGCAGCTCGCCTCCGAGTTCGACACCCTCGAGGAGCTCAAGGCGGACAGCCGCAAGCGCCTCGAGAACACGAAGCAGTACGACCAGGCCACGCAGGCCCAGGAGCGCGTCCTGGAGAAGCTGCTGGAGCTCGTCGAGGTGCCCGTCCCCGAGAAGCTGCTCGAGGACGAGGTCAACACCCGCAAGCACAACCTGGAGCACCACCAGCTCGGCCAGATGGGCCTCGACCTCGACAAGTACCTGGAGATCCAGGGCAAGACCGCCGAGGAGTTCGAGACCGAGACCCGTGAGGCCGCGGTCAAGGGCATCAAGACCCAGTTCGTGCTCGACGAGCTCGTCAAGCGCGAGAAGCTGAACGTCAACCAGGAGGAGCTCACCGAGCACCTCATGCGCCGTGCCGCCTCCTCCGGCATGTCCCCCGACCAGTTCGCCCAGGCGGTCGTCGAGGGCGGCCAGGTTCCGCTCCTGGTCGGCGAGGTCGCCCGCGGCAAGGCGCTGGCCACGGTCGTCGAGTCCGCCACGGTGAAGGACACCAACGGCGAGGTCATCGACCTGGACGACGAGGAAGACACCGAGGAGGACACCGACGAGGCCGCTGCCGAGGCGGAGACCTCCGAGGAGAAGACCGAGGCCTGAGCAGCCTCGCGTCACCTCTGACGCAGACATGAGGGCCCCGGGGCGGTATGCGCTCCGGGGCCCTTCTGTCGTACGGCTGGATGACCGACGGGATGGCCGGCGGCAGGGCGGTCGGCCGGTCGTCGGGGAGGTCGGCCGGGAGGTCGGCGAGACGGCCTGGCCAGGGGGTGCGGGCGGGGCGTCCGGGTGCGGCTCCGCTGCGGAGCGCGACCGGGCGCGACCGTCCGCGTGACGGCCCGCGGTCCCTCCCGGACGGGAGCCCCACGTCTACGCCCCCGGCGAACACCGTCCTCTCCGGGATTCTCCGAAGGGACCCGCGCGTTAGGGTCCATGAGTACGAGGGCAGGGGAGTCTCCGTTGCCCCCGGCAGTACACGTGAGACGGCCCGGCGCCGTCGTAAGACGAGCAGGTGGATACGTGACGAATCTGATGCCCACAGCCGCCGGCGACCCCATCGGTGGTGGCCTCGGCGACCAGGTCTACAACCGGCTGCTCGGCGAGCGGATCATCTTCCTCGGCCAGGCGGTCGACGACGACATCGCCAACAAGATCACCGCACAGCTGCTGCTCCTTGCCGCCGATCCGGACAAGGACATCTACCTGTACATCAACAGCCCCGGCGGCTCGATCACGGCCGGCATGGCGATCTACGACACGATGCAGTTCATCAAGAACGAC
The DNA here is from genome assembly GCF_044766465.1 of Streptomyces sp. NPDC102259. Lineage (NCBI taxonomy): Bacteria > Bacillati > Actinomycetota > Actinomycetes > Kitasatosporales > Streptomycetaceae > Streptomyces > Streptomyces sp. NPDC102259. Next base: position 370,771 of record NZ_JBIWMA010000001.1, read on the forward strand.
GTGGTGACCATCGCCATGGGCCTCGCGGCCTCCATGGGGCAGTTCCTGCTCAGCGCGGGCACTCCCGGCAAGCGTTTCGCGCTGCCGAACGCCGAGATCCTGATCCACCAGCCCTCCGCGGGTCTGGCGGGGTCGGCCTCCGACATCAAGATCCACGCCGAGCGGCTGCTGCACACCAAGAAGCGCATGGCCGAGCTGACCTCGCAGCACACCGGCCAGACGGTCGAGCAGGTCACCCGCGACTCGGACCGCGACCGCTGGTTCGACGCGTTCGAGGCCAAGGAGTACGGCCTCATCGACGACGTCATCCCGACGGCTGCCGGCATGCCGGGCGGCGGCGGTACCGGGGCGGCCTGAGGACCACTGACGGCAGCAGGGCCACGCAGGGCGCTTCGCGGAGCCCCCTGACTCCCTGAGCCCCTTCCGGAGTCTTCGGATCCGGAGTCTTCGGAGCCCCCTGGACCCCCGCGGAGTTCCGAAGGTCCCGGAGGCCCCCGGAGTTCCGAAGCCCCGGGAACCCGCCGAGGCACCCGGAGGCACCCAGAGGCACCGGGGTTCCGGAGCCCCCGGGAGGCCCTTCGAGACTCCCGGACCTCCGGGAGCTCCCTCGGAGCCGCCTCCCCGGAGGCACCGAAGCTCCCGGAGTCCCTGGGAGCCCTGGGGGACCGCCCGGAGCCCCTCGAGGCCCCGCCGGGCTACTCCGAGGTCACCGAGGCCCCCGGAAGCCGTCAGCGCCCCATCCAGCCCCTCCAGCCCACCGCCCCAGTCCTCTTTCCAGGAGACACCGTGAACGACTTCCCCGGCAGCGGCATCTACGCCCGCACCGAGGCCGAGTACACCGGCCCTCGCGCCGAATCCCGCTACGTCATCCCGCGCTTCGTCGAGCGCACCTCCCAGGGCGTCCGCGAGTACGACCCGTACGCGAAGCTCTTCGAAGAGCGCGTGATCTTCCTGGGCGTGCAGATCGACGACGCCTCCGCCAACGACGTCATGGCGCAGCTGCTGTGCCTGGAGTCGATGGACCCCGACCGGGACATCTCGGTCTACATCAACAGCCCCGGCGGCTCCTTCACGGCGCTGACCGCGATCTACGACACGATGCAGTTCGTGAAGCCCGACATCCAGACGGTCTGCATGGGGCAGGCGGCCTCCGCCGCCGCGATCCTGCTGGCCGCCGGTACGCCGGGCAAGCGCATGGCGCTGCCGAACGCGCGCGTGCTGATCCACCAGCCCTACAGCGAGACCGGCCGCGGTCAGGTCTCCGACCTGGAGATCGCCGCCAACGAGATCCTCCGGATGCGTGCGCAGCTGGAGGACATGCTGGCCAAGCACTCGACCACGCCGATCGAGAAGATCCGCGAGGACATCGAGCGCGACAAGATCCTCACGGCCGAGGACGCCCTGGCGTACGGCCTGGTCGACCAGATCATTTCCACCCGCAAGCTGAACAACAACTCGCTCGTTTAGCGCACGGGGTCGTCCCGTTCGGGCCCCCCTCGGCACGGTGTGACAGGGTCCACGTCACAGTGAACCGTGCCAAGGGGGGCCCGAACGGGGGGCCCGGCAAGGTACCGTCGGGATAAGGCAGCACCAGGAGCCGCTGGATTCGAAAGCGTCCAGTCGTCTCCCAGGCGAAGGGGAAGCACACCGTGGCACGCATCGGTGACGGCGGCGATCTGCTCAAGTGCTCGTTCTGCGGCAAGAGCCAGAAGCAGGTCAAGAAGCTCATCGCAGGGCCCGGTGTGTACATCTGCGACGAGTGCATCGATCTCTGCAACGAGATCATCGAGGAAGAACTCGCGGAGACGAGCGAGGTCCGCTGGGAGGAACTCCCGAAGCCGCGCGAGATCTACGAGTTCCTCGAGGGCTACGTGGTGGGCCAGGAGCCCGCCAAGAAGGCACTGTCGGTCGCGGTGTACAACCACTACAAGCGCGTCCAGGCGGGTGAGAACGGCGGCGCCCAAGGCCGCGAGGACGCCATCGAGTTGGCGAAGTCCAACATCCTCCTGCTCGGCCCCACGGGCTCGGGCAAGACGCTCCTGGCGCAGACCCTGGCGCGCATGCTGAACGTCCCGTTCGCGATCGCCGACGCCACGGCGCTGACCGAGGCGGGCTACGTCGGCGAGGACGTCGAGAACATCCTGCTGAAGCTGATCCAGGCCGCGGACTACGACGTCAAGAAGGCCGAGACCGGGATCATCTACATCGATGAGATCGACAAGGTCGCGCGGAAGAGCGAGAACCCCTCCATCACCCGTGACGTGTCGGGCGAGGGCGTGCAGCAGGCCCTGCTGAAGATCCTGGAGGGCACCACCGCCTCGGTCCCGCCGCAGGGCGGCCGCAAGCACCCGCACCAGGAGTTCATCCAGATCGACACGACGAACGTGCTGTTCATCGTGGGCGGCGCCTTCTCGGGCCTGGAGAAGATCATCGAGACCCGGGCCGGCGCCAAGGGCATCGGGTTCGGCGCGACGATCCGCTCCAAGCGCGAGCTGGAGTCCAAGGACCAGTTCGAGGCCGTCATGCCGGAGGACCTGGTCAAGTTCGGCATGATCCCGGAGTTCATCGGCCGTCTCCCGGTCATCACCTCGGTCCACAACCTGGACCGCGAGGCGCTCCTCCAGATCCTGATCGAGCCGCGCAACGCGCTGGTGAAGCAGTACCAGCGGCTCTTCGAACTCGACGGTGTGGAGCTGGACTTCGAGCGGGAGGCCCTGGAGGCCATCGCCGACCAGGCCATCCTGCGCCAGACCGGCGCGCGCGGCCTGCGCGCCATCATGGAGGAAGTCCTCCAGGGGGTCATGTACGAGGTCCCGTCCCGCAAGGACGTGGCCCGCGTCGTCATCACGGCGGACGTGGTCCTCTCCAACGTCAACCCGACCCTGATCCCGCGCGACGCGCGCGGCGGCCGCGGCCCGGGCGAGCAGAAGACGGCCTGATCCTCACCCGTACGACGAAGGGGCCCCGGTCAACCGACCGGGGCCCCTTCGTCGTTGAGTCGAGCGGCCCGGAGCGTCAGGCCTTGACGCGGGCTTCCTTACGCACTCCGGCTGCTATCTGTGCCGACTCGTCCAGCGTGTACGTCTTGGAGCCGGCTGTCGGCTCCACCACGCCCATCGTGCTGTAGTCCGCCCAGATGCACATGTAGGTCTTCTGGGTCTTCTTGGTGACCTCGTTGGTGCTTTCGGCCTGTTGGCACTTCATCACGGCTCCGTCGAGGTCGTCGGGAGTCACCGTCTCGGCGTCGCCGATCAACTTCACGTCGTCGTCGGATCCCGACTTCATCTGGGTCAGGGTGATGTCGAGAGCCTGCTCGGGGTCCTTCACCGTGCCGTAGATGCCGAAGAAGGTGACGTTCTCGGCGGTCTCCGTCTTCGCGAGTTCGCTCGGGTCCGTGGTGTCGATGGATGTGAGGTCGATGGTGGAGTAGATGGAGCCGATGGACGTGGCGTTGCTGACTCCCGCCTGGGCGAGGTCCTTCTCGTCGCTCGCGCTCGCCTTCTCCTCCTTGGCGTCTCCCATCCGCTTGTACTTGCTCGCCAGCAGGGAAGCCGGAGCCGTCAGCTTGTGTGCGCCGTCGTCCTTCAGGCCGCCGGCGCCGCCGCCTCCGCCGATCACGAAGTACGCGCCCACGCCGATCGCGGCGACGACCGCGACGGCGCCGATGATGATGCCGGCCTTCTTGCCGCCACCGCCCGGCGGCGGGGGCTGCGGGACGCCGTACGGAGGCTGACCGTAGGGCGGCTGCTGGCCGTAAGGAGGCGTCGGCTGCTGGGCGTACGGCGGCTGCTGGCCGTAGGGCGGGGTCTGCGGGGGGACGCCCTGCGGGGGCTGCTGCGGGTAGCCGTAGCCGGGCTGCGGGGCGGGAGGCTGCTGGGGGTAGCCGTAGCCGGGCTGGGGCGCCTGCGGCGGCTGACCGTACGGACCGGGCTGGCCGTACGGTCCGGGCTGCTGGGGCGGCCCGCCGTACGGGCCCGGCTGGTTGTGACTCATTTCTGGGTTCCCCTCCAGTGCTTATGTGATTTTCACATCCTGGCCCAAAGCGCATACCGGTACGGCGGCGGGGCCCCCACCGTTACAGAGGAAACACGTTTCGGGACGACGCCGTGACACCCCTAAACTGGGCGCGTGACCGACAACGCTCAGCAGCAGCCCACAGCGCCCCCCACCGAACTGCCGACCCAGTACGCGCCGGCCGACGTAGAGGGGCCGTTGTACGAGCGCTGGGTGGAGCGGGGCTACTTCGAGGCCGACGCGAAGAGCGAGAAGCCTCCGTACACGATCGTCATCCCGCCGCCGAACGTCACGGGCAGTCTGCACCTGGGGCACGCCTTCCAGCACACGCTCATGGACGCCCTGACCCGCCGCAAGCGCATGCAGGGCTACGAGGCGCTGTGGCTGCCGGGCATGGACCACGCCGGCATCGCCACCCAGAACAAGGTCGAGCAGCAGCTCGCCGAGGAGGGCAAGTCCCGCCACGACCTGGGCCGCGAGGAGTTCGTCGAGCGGGTCTGGCAGTGGAAGGAGGAGTACGGCGGCAAGATCCTCGGCCAGATGCGCCGGCTCGGCGACGGAGTCGCCTGGGACCGCGAGCGCTTCACCATGGACGAGGGCCTGTCCAAGGCCGTCCAGACCATCTTCAAGAAGCTCTACGACGACGAGCTGATCTACCGCGCCGAGCGCATCATCAACTGGTGCCCACGCTGTCTGACGGCCATCTCGGACATCGAGGTCGAGTACCAGGAGGACGACGGCGAGCTCGTCTCCATCAAGTACGGCGAGGGCGAGGAGACGCTGGTCGTCGCCACCACCCGCGCCGAGACGATGCTCGGTGACACCGCCGTCGCCGTCCACCCCGACGACGAGCGGTACCGGCACCTCGTCGGCAAGCGCATCAAGCTGCCGCTGACCGACCGCACCATCCCCGTCGTCGCCGACGCCCACGTCGACCCCGAGTTCGGCACGGGCGCCGTCAAGGTCACCCCGGCCCACGACCCGAACGACTTCGCGATCGGCCGTCGCCACGGCCTGGAGTCGATCACGGTCATGGACGAGCGCGCGGTCATCACCGTCCACGGCCCGTTCGAGGGACTCGACCGCTTCGAGGCGCGCTCCGCCATCGTCGCGGCCCTGCGCTCCCAGGGCCGGATCGTCGCAGAGAAGCGGCCGTACGCCCACAGCGTCGGCCACTGCTCGCGCTGCAAGACCACCGTCGAGCCGCGCCTGTCCCTGCAGTGGTGGGTCAAGGTCGGCCCGCTGGCCCAGGCGGCCGGCGACGCGGTCCGTGACGGACGGGTCAAGATCCACCCCGAGGACATGTCGAAGCGGTACTTCGACTGGGTCGACAACATGCACGACTGGTGCATCTCGCGCCAGTTGTGGTGGGGCCACCGCATCCCGGTCTGGTACGGCCCCGAGGGCGAGGTCGTCTGCGTCGGCCCCGACGAGGAGCCGCCGACGGGCGAGGGCTGGCGCCAGGACACCGACGTCCTCGACACCTGGTTCTCCTCCGGCCTGTGGCCGTTCTCCACCCTGGGCTGGCCCGAACAGACCGCGGACCTGCGGAAGTTCTACTCGACCGACGTCCTGCTCACCGGCCACGACATCATCTTCTTCTGGGTCGCCCGGATGATGATGTTCGGCCTGTACGCCATGGACGGCGAGGTCCCCTTCAAGACCATCGCCCTCACCGGCCTGGTCCGTGACGAGCGCGGCAAGAAGATGTCGAAGTCCTTCGGCAACGTCGTCGACCCGCTGGACTGGATGGACAAGTACGGCTCCGACGCCGTCCGCTTCACCCTGGCCCGCGGCGCCAACCCCGGTACGGACGTCCCGATCGGCGAGGACTGGGTCCAGGCGTCCCGGAACTTCGCCAACAAGATCTGGAACGCCACGCGCTTCGCGCTGATGAACGGCGCGACGGTCGAGGGGCCCCTCCCGAGTCCGTCCGAGATGGGGGCGACGGACCGCTGGATCCTCTCCCGTCTGAACCAGACGGTCGCCGAAGTCGACGCGCTCTACGACGACTTCCAGTTCGCGAAGCTCTCCGACGCGCTGTTCCACTTCGCCTGGGACGAGGTCTTCGACTGGTACGTCGAGCTGTCCAAGACGACGTTCATGGCCGGCGGCGAGGCCGCGAAGGTCTCCGGACGCGTCCTCGGCGAGGTCCTCGACGTCACCCTCAAGCTCCTGCACCCGGTGGTCCCGTTCGTCACGGAGACGCTGTGGACCACGCTCACTGGTGGCGAGTCCGTCGTCATCGCCGAGTGGCCCAAGGACAGCGGCTTCCGGGACCCGGCCGCCGAGCAGGAGATCCGGAGCCTCCAGTCCGTGATCACCGAGGTCCGCCGTTTCCGCGCCGACCAGGGCCTCCAGCCCGGCCAGCGGGTTCCGGCCCGGCTGACGCTCGACGGCACGGCGCTGGCGCCGCACGAGACCGCGATCCGTCAGCTCCTCCGTCTCCAGCCGGAGGGCGACGCCTTCTCGGCGACGGCGACTCTGCCGGTCGCGGGCGCCACGGTCGCGCTGGACCTGTCCGGCACGATCGACGTGGCCGCGGAGCGCAAGCGCCTGGCCAAGGACCTCGCGGCCGCCGAGAAGGAGAAGGCCCAGGCCGACGCCAAGCTCGGCAACGAGGCGTTCCTCGCGAAGGCCCCGGACAACGTGGTCGAGAAGATCCGCACCCGCCTCGCCAAGGCGGACGAGGACATCGCCCGCATCCGGACCCAGCTCGATCGCCTGCCGCAGGCGTAGGCACCGTAAGGCGTCATGACGACGAAGGCCCCCGGGACCGGTACGGTTCCGGGGGCCTTCGCCTACGTCCGTCACCGGCCGTCCGTAGACTGGCCCCGTGAGCGAGCTCCCCCCGAACGGCAACCAAGACGACCTGCCCGACCCCCTCGATCCCTTCGACGAGATCATCGCGGAGGAGACCGACCGCGACCCCGATCTCGCGGTCATCGAAGCCGGCAGCCGCACCCTCCGCACCCAGGGCGGCGCGCCGCAGGCCGATGTGCCCACGCGTCCCGGGGACCCCGAGGTCGACAAGGCCCTGCGCGAGGTCGAGGCGGAGCTGGCCACCCGCTGGGGCGAGACCAAGCTGGAGCCCTCGGTCGACCGCATCGCCGCGCTGATGGACGTACTGGGGGACCCGCAGCGGTCGTACCCCTCCATCCACATCACCGGGACCAACGGCAAGACCTCCACCGCCCGCATGGTCGAGGCCCTGCTGAACGGCTTCGACCTGCGCACGGGGCGGTACACCTCCCCGCACGTCCAGTCGATCACCGAGCGGATCAGCCTGGACGGCGCGCCGATCTCCGCCGAGCGGTTCATCGAGACGTACGACGACATCAAGGCGTACGTCGAGATGGTCGACGGCATGCAGGAGTACCGGCTGTCCTTCTTCGAGGTGCTCACCGGCATGGCGTACGCCGCCTTCTCGGACGCGCCGGTCGACGTCGCCGTCGTGGAGGTGGGGATGGGCGGCTCGTGGGACGCGACCAACGTGATCGACGGTGACGTCGCCGTCGTCACGCCCATCGACCTGGACCACACCGACCGGCTCGGGGAGACGACCGCCGAGATCGCCGCCGAGAAGGGCGGGATCATCAAGCAGGACGCCACCGTCATCCTGGCCCAGCAGCCCGTCGACGCGGCCCAGGTGCTGTTGAAGAAGGCCGTCGAGGTCGACGCGACCGTGGCCCGCGAAGGGCTGGAGTTCGGGGTCGTCGCCCGCCAGGTCGCCGTCGGCGGACAGATGGTCACCCTGCGCGGCCTGGGCGGCGAGTACCCCGAGGTGTACCTGCCCCTGCACGGCCCCTACCAGGCGCACAACGCGGCCGTCGCGCTCGCTGCCGTCGAGGCGTTCTTCGGCGTCGGTTCGCAGCGTCCCGAGCCGCTCGACATCGACACCGTCCGCAAGGCCTTCGCGGCCGTCTCCTCGCCGGGCCGCCTCGAAGTCGTACGACGCTCCCCGACCGTGGTCCTCGACGCCGCCCACAACCCGGCCGGCGCCCGGGCCACCGCCGAGGCCGTCGGCGAGGCCTTCGACTTCAGCCGGCTGATCGGTGTGGTCGGGGCCAGCGGCGACAAGAACGTGCGAGGGCTCCTGGAGGCCTTCGAGCCGATCTTCGCGGAGGTCGTCGTCACCCAGAACTCCAGCCACCGGGCGATGGACGTCGACGAGCTGGCCGCGATCGCCGTCGAGGTGTTCGGCGACGACCGCGTCCAGGTCGAGCCGAGGCTGCCCGACGCTCTGGAGGCGGCGGTCACGCTCGCCGAGGAGGAGGGCGAGTTCGCGGGCGGCGCGGTGCTGGTCACCGGTTCCGTCATCACGGTCGGCGAGGCCCGGCTGCTCCTCCTCGGAAAGGGCTGAGGTCCCCACCATGCGTACGCTCTGCTCCTCGACCCTGATCGGCGAGTTCTTCGTCATCGGCTTCGCCGGTCTGGTCGCCATGAAGGACGCCGACCTGTCCACCGCCACGGTGTGGACGGTGTGCGGCATCGCCATGTTCCTCAGCGTGCTGCTGTGCGGCATGGTCACCCGGCCCGGGGGCGTGGCCCTCGGCTGGGCGCTTCAGATCGCCCTCGTCGCGTCCGGCTTCTTCGTCCCGATCATGTTCTTCCTGGGGGTGCTCTTCGGGGCCCTGTGGTGGGCGTCCGTGCACTTCGGACGGAAGGTCGACGAGGCGAAGGCGCGCTTCGCGGCCCAGGCCGCCGCAGGCTCTCCGGATACCGCTGACGCTGCGTGACAGGTGGCAGGACACGCCCTGTAACCTCATCCCACCGCACACACCGGCAGTAGAAACACACCGGCAGTAGAAGGAGTCACCTCGTGAGCCAGCGCACCCTCGTCCTGCTCAAGCCCGACGCCGTCCGTCGTGGCCTGACCGGCGAGATCCTCAGCCGTATCGAGCGCAAGGCCGGCTGGCAGATCACCGCGCTGGAACTGCGGACCCTGGACCAGGACACGCTGGAGCAGCACTACGGCGAGCACAAGGGCAAGCCCTTCTACGAGCCGCTGGTGGAGTTCATGGCCTCCGGTCCGGTCGTCGCGCTGATCGTCGAGGGCGACCGGGTCATCGAGGGCGTGCGCGGGCTCGCGGGTCCGACCGACCCGATCGCCGCGGCCCCCGGCTCCATCCGCGGCGACTTCGGTGTGATCGTCCGCGAGAACCTGATCCACGCCTCCGACTCCGAGGAGTCCGCCGAGCGCGAGGTGAAGATCTTCTTCCCCGGCCGAGCCTGATCCGACGGCGGCCGGAGCGGCTGGAGCGGGCGATCGAGGGAACGTGAGCCCCCGAACGCCCGTCTCCAGAAGCGAACCCTCACAGCATCTGCAAACAATGGCGGAGACCGCTCCGCAGTGTTCGTGCAGGCGCGTTTACGATGGAAGCCTTCACGTCACAGCACCCACCTCGCCGACCTGATAAGCCCTCAAAGCTCATGGAAGGCCAGTCGAATCCTGATGGGGAACTCAATGTCGTTCATCGGCCGTGACATGGCTGTCGACCTCGGGACCGCCAACACGCTGGTGTACGTCAGGGGTCGCGGGATCGTACTCAACGAGCCGTCCGTCGTCGCGATCAACACCAACACCGGTGGCATCCTCGCGGTCGGCGCCGAAGCGAAGAAGATGATCGGGCGCACGCCCGGCAACATCGTTGCCGTGCGCCCGCTGAAGGACGGCGTGATCGCCGACTTCGAGATCACCGAGCGGATGCTCCGCTACTTCATCCTGAAGATCCACAAGCGGCGGTATCTGGCTCGTCCGCGGGTCGTCGTCTGCGTGCCCTCGGGCATCACGGGCGTCGAGCGCCGCGCCGTCATCGAGGCGTCGACCCAGGCCGGCGCCCGTCAGGTGCACATCATCGAGGAGCCCATGGCCGCGGCCATCGGCTCCGGCCTGCCGGTCCACGAGGCCACGGGCAACATGGTGGTGGACATCGGCGGCGGCACCACGGAGGTCGCGGTCATCTCGCTCGGCGGCATCGTCACCGCCCAGTCCATCCGCGTCGCGGGCGACGAGCTGGACAGCTCGATCATCCAGCACATCAAGAAGGAGTACTCGCTCCTCCTCGGTGAGCGCACGGCTGAGCAGATCAAGATCACGATCGGTTCCGCGTATGACCTCGACGACGACCAGCACACCGAAATCCGTGGCCGGGACCTCGTCTCCGGACTGCCCAAGACCGTGGTCATCTCGGCCGCCGAAGTGCGCAAGGCGATCGAGGAGCCGGTCAACGCGATCGTCGACGCGGTGAAGACCACGCTCGACAAGTGTCCGCCGGAGCTGTCCGGCGACATCATGGACCGCGGAATCGTTCTGACCGGCGGCGGAGCCCTACTGCGCGGTCTGGACGAGCGGCTGCGCCGGGAGACGGGCATGCCCATCCACATCGCCGAGGACCCGCTGGACAGTGTGGCGCTCGGCTCCGGGAAGTGCGTGGAGGAATTCGAGGCGCTCCAGCAGGTCCTGGACGCCGCGCCCCGCAGATGACGTAACGCTTCGATTCCGCCGTACGGGATGATCTCCTCTCGTGCGGCGGATCGTTGATATCTAGGCATAAGCTCCCACAAAGCGCCCTTGGTCATCTTGGCCCGGGGCTACCCGAATTACTGATCCTGCTTCCTGATTCCTGTACTTGGTTTTTTCTCGAGGAAGGGCACGGCCGCCGCACGTGAGGGACACACGAGAGAGCCGGCTGCTCCTGGTGCTGCTGATCGCCGTAGCGTTCGCGCTGATCACGGTGGACATCCGGGGTGGGGAGGATTCCCCGGTCGACGGTGCCCGGCAGGCCGCGGCCGCGGCCTTCGGCCCGATCGAGAACGGCGTGTCGTCGGCGGTGGATCCCGTCGGCAACGCCGTCTCCGCCGTCCGGGACTCCGGTGAGCGCCATGACCGGCTCACCGATCTGGAGAAGGAGAACGCGGCTCTCAAGGCGAAACTCGGCAGCGACGACCGCAATCGCAGCCGGCTGGCGCAGCTCGACAAGATGCTGAAGATCGCCGGCACGGGCCAGTACGGCATCAAGGGCGCGGAGGTCATCGCGATAGGAGCGGCCCAGGGCTTCTCCTGGACCATCACCATCGACGTCGGCGCGAACGACGGCGTCAAGCGCGACATGACGGTCCTCAACGGGGACGGTCTGGTCGGGCGGGTCACCACCGTCGGGCCCCACACCGCGACCGTGCTCCTGGCCAGCGACCCCGACTTCACCGTCGGGACCCGGATGGAGGCCTCCGACGAACTCGGCTTCGCCTCCGGGCAGGGCGACCGGCCGCTGCGCGTCGAACTCCTCAACGGCAAGGCCGACGTGAAGAAGGGCGACCGGCTGGTCACCTTCGGCTCGCAGGCCGACAAGCCCTTCGTGCCCGGCGTCCCCGTCGGCGTCGTCTCCCGCGTCGACCCCTCCGGCGGCGACCTCACCCGCACCCTCTACGTCACGCCGTACGTCAGCTTCACCAAGCTCGACATCGTGGGCGTGGTCGTCGAGGCTCCGAAGAAGGATCCGCGCGACACCGTGCTCCCCTCGAAGCCCAAACCGGTCCCCACGCCGACGGTGACCGTCACGGTCACTCCGAACGCGAACGCACCCGTAGACGGCCAGCAGCAGTAGGAGCTGACAACCCCCATGCGCGTCAACCGGATCCTGCTCTCCGTCCCGCTGGTCGTCGTCGCCCTGGTGATCCAGGTGAGCGTCCTCGCCCGCCTCCACCTCCCGGGCGCCGTCCCCGACCTCCTCCTGCTCACCGTGCTGGGCCTCGCCATGGTCTACGGCCATGTCGGCGGCGCCCTCATCGGCTTCGGCGCCGGTCTGCTCGCCGACCTCGCGCCGCCCGCCGACCACGCCGCCGGGCGCTACGCCCTCGTGCTGTGCGTCATCGGCTACCTCGCCGGGCTCATCAAGCCGGAGAGCGGGCAGATCAAGTCGGCCACCGGCCCCATGGTCGTGGTCGTCGGCGCCGCGATCGGCTCCACCCTGCTGTACGCCGGGGTGGGCGCCCTCGTCGGCGACACCGCCGCCCGCCATGTCGGCCTCACCGGGCTGCTGTTCACCGCCGGCCTGTACGACCTGCTGCTGGCCCCGTTCGTCGTCCCCGGGGTCATGTTCCTGGCGCGCCGCGCCGACAACGACCCCCTCGCGGACACCAACTCCGCCGCCAAGAGCCCGGACATCTCGTCCGGCTGGCTCTCCTCCGGGACGGGTCTCAGGATCGGCGGGCAGCGCAGCGGGCTGAAGCTGAAGGCGGCCCGCTCGCGCGGGGCGCGCGCCGGTCGTATCAAGGGGGTCAAGCGGCTGTGAGCGGGGGCGGGTTCACCCGAATGTCCACCCGAAGGCTCGCCCGTGGGTTCACCCGGAGGTTCACCCGAACGGGGAAGTTCTGGCGGAACGTGGCCTCACAGGCCCGTCGTTCATCATGCGTACGCACACCTGTCCGCGTGCACACGTCCGCGTACTGAGAGGGGGAGGCACCGCAGTGACCAACATTCCCGAGACCGGTCGGACCCCACGGGTCCAGATCAGGCTCGTCGTGATCCAGATCCTCGTCCTCTCCCTGCTCGGCACCCTCGGCGGCCGTCTGTGGTACCTCCAGATCCGGGAGGGCGCGGAGTACGCCAAGGAGGCCTCCGGCAACCACGTCCAGCAGGTCGTCGAGCCCGCCGTGCGCGGCTCGATCCTGGACGCCCGCGGGGTGGCCCTCGCCGACAACGAGACGCGACTCGTGGTCTCCGCCTCCCGCACCGACCTGCTGAAGCAGAAGGACGACGGCGCGGCGGTCCTGGCCAAGCTCGCGGGCGTTCTCGGCATGAGCGCCGAGGAGGTCGCGCAGAAGGTCCGGCTGTGCGACGCGAAGACGCCCCAGCCCTGCTGGAACGGCTCGCCCTACCAGCCGATCCCGATCACCGACGAGGCCACCGCCAAGCAGGCCCTCCAGATCCGCGAGCGCGCCGAGGACTTCCCCGGCATCACCGCCGAGCCCGAGGCCGTGCGCCGTTACGCCGCCCCCGGCAACGCCAACACCGCCCAGGTCCTCGGTTACCTCTCCCCGGTGACGGACGACGAGCTCACCAAGGCCCAGGACACCGACTCGCCCTATCTGCGCTCCGACCAGGTCGGCCGCAGCGGCCTGGAGCGCCAGTACGACAAGGAACTGCGCGGCAAGGCCGGCGTCACCCGCTACGAGGTGGACAACCTCGGCCGTGTCATCGGCCAGGCCGAGGCGGACGCGGCCCAGCCCGGCTCCAACCTCGTCACCAGCATCGACGCCCGAGTCCAGCGGGTCGCCGAGTACGAGCTGAACAACGCGATGAAGATCGCCCGCACCCAGTTCGACAAGATCACCGGCGAGAACTACAAGGCCGACTCCGGAGCGGTCGTGGTGATGGAGGCCAAGACGGGCCGTGTCGTCGCCATGGCGTCCGCCCCGGCCTACGACCCCAACGTCTGGGTCGGCGGCATCTCCGCCAAGGACTACAAGAAACTCACCGGGAAGAACTCCGACTACCCGCTGTTGAACCGGGCCATACAGGGTCAGTCCGCACCCGGTTCGACCTTCAAGGTGGTCTCCACGGCCGCCGCGGTCGAGGCGGGCTACGAGTGGGACGGCGGCTACCCGTGCACCAGCTCGTACTCGGTGGGCGGCCAGGTCTTCAAGAACTTCGAGGGGGAGAGTTTCGGCCCCATCTCGCTCGGCCGGGCCCTGGAGGTCTCCTGCGACACCGTTTTCTACGGCCTCGCGGACCGGGAGTGGAAGAAGGACGGCGGCATCAACCCGGCGAAGGGTGAGCCAAAGGACTACTTCTACAAGGCCGCCCACCAGTTCGGCCTCGGCAAGGAGACCGGCATCGACCTGCCCAACGAGGTCACCGGCCGCGTCCCGGACCGTCAGTGGAAGGAGTCCTACTGGAAGGCCAACAAGGACTCCTGGTGCAAGTACGGCAAGAAGAACGGCAGTTACGTCGAGAAGATCGCGTACGAGAACTGCCTCGAGGGCAACAAGATGCGCGAGGGCGACTCGATCAACTACTCCATCGGACAGGGTGACACCCTCGTCACCCCGATCCAGGAGGCGGTGATCTACGGGGCGCTCGCCAACGGCGGCACGATGTACACCCCGACCATCGGCAAGGCGATCGTCAGCGCCGACGGCAAGACCGTCCAGGAGATCAAGCCCAAGGTCCAGCGCAAGCTGCCGGTCGACCAGGCGACGATCAAGGGCATGGACGCCGCGCTGGAGGGCGTGGTCACCCGCGGTACCGCCGCCTGGAAGTTCGGCGGCTGGCCGCAGGAGGAGATCCCGCTGCACGCCAAGACCGGTACCGCGGAGGTCTACGGCAAGCAGACGACGTCCTGGCTCGCCACGTACAGCAAGGACTACACGGTCGTGATGACGATCGCTCAGGCCGGTACCGGCTCGGGCGCCTCCGGTGAGGCCGTGCGGCACATCTACAACGCGATGTACGGCGTCACCGACGACGGCAAGATCGACAAGAAGAACGCCCTGCTGCCCACCCCGCAGACCAGCCTGCCCAAGGTCCAGGCGGACGGCACGATCAAGGCCCCGAAGGTCTCCAAGGACCCGGCGAAGGAGCAGCGCGCCAGCCAGGAGAGCGCCCCGGAGCCGGACGAGACGCAGGCGGGGGCCACCGTCCAGCAGAACACGGGCACCAACCGAGACACCCGCAGGCGACGGCGGAAGAGGGGAAGCCGGAGGATGTGCACATGAGCGGCGCGAACGGTTTCTCCGTCTCCGGATACGGGCCCGAGCGGGCCGGCTGGACCCGGGTCTTCGCCCGTGACTCGCTGGCCCGACGGCTGGACTGGCCGATACTGATGTCGGCGATCGCCCTGTCGCTGATCGGCTCGCTCCTGGTCTTTTCGGCGACCCGCAACCGCACCGAGATCAACCAGGGCGACCCGTACTACTTCCTCGTCCGGCACCTGATGAACACCGGCATCGGCATCTGCCTGATGATCGGCACGATCTGGCTCGGCCACCGCACCCTGCGCAACGCCGTACCGGTCCTCTACGGCCTCTCGCTCATGGGGATCCTGGCGGTGCTGACGCCGCTGGGCTCGACGGTCAACGGCGCGCACTCCTGGATCGTGGTCGGCGGCGGCTTCTCGCTCCAGCCCTCGGAGTTCGTGAAGATCACGATCATCCTGGGCATGGCGATGCTGCTCGCGGCCCGGGTCGACGCCGGCGACAAGCTCTACCCCGACCACCGCACGGTGCTCCAGGCCCTCGGGCTCGCGGCCATCCCCATGCTGATCGTGATGCTGATGCCCGACCTCGGGTCGGTCATGGTCATGGTGATGATCGTGCTGGGTGTGCTGCTCGCCTCCGGCGCCTCCAACCGCTGGGTCTTCGGACTCCTCGGCGCGGGCGCGGCCGGCGGGATCGCCGTCTGGCAGCTGCACATCCTGGACGAGTACCAGATCGCCCGCTTCGCCGCCTTCGCCAACCCCAGCCTCGATCCCGCGGGCGTCGGCTACAACACCAACCAGGCGCGGATCGCGATCGGCTCCGGCGGCCTCACCGGCGCCGGGCTGTTCCACGGCTCCCAGACGACGGGCCAGTTCGTCCCGGAACAACAGACGGACTTCGTCTTCACCGTCGCGGGCGAGGAACTGGGCTTCATGGGCGCGGGCCTGATCATCGTCCTGCTCGGTGTGGTCCTCTGGCGTGCCAGCCGCATAGCTCGCGAGACGACGGAGCTGTACGGCACGATCGTCGCCGCGGGCATCGTGGCCTGGTTCGCCTTCCAGTCCTTCGAGAACATCGGGATGACCCTGGGGATCATGCCGGTGACGGGCCTGCCGCTGCCGTTCGTCTCCTACGGAGGCACGTCGATGTTCGCGGTCTGGGTGGCGGTGGGGTTGCTCCAGTCCATCCGGGTGCAGCGACCCATGTCGGCGTAAGAGGCACGAGAAGGCTCCGGACCTTATGTTTTCCCCGGGTCGGGTCGTGATTCGGGTCCTGTGCACACTGCCGTTCGGGCCCGACTCCGACTAGGTTCGATTTATGACGGAGACGAAACGCGAGATCGAGCGCAAGTACGAATCCGATGAGAGCGGGCTGCCCGACCTGACCGGTGTCGCCGGGGTCGCGTCCGTCCTCGACAAGGGCGTCACCGAGCTGGACGCGACCTACTACGACACCTCCGACCTGCGTCTGGCCTCGGCCTCGATCACATTGCGTCGCCGCACCGGGGGCGCCGACGCCGGCTGGCACCTGAAGCTGCCGGTGGGACCCGGCGTCCGGGACGAGATCCGGGCCCCGCTCTCCGACGCCGTACCCGACGAACTCGCCGGGCTGGTCCGCTCCCGCGTACGGGAGGGGCAGCTCGTGCCCGTGGTGCGGCTGCGTTCCAGCCGGGACATCCGTGAACTCGTCGACGCCAAGGGCCGGCTGCTCGCCGAGGCGAGCGTGGACGCCGTACGCGCGGACCGGAAGTTCGGCGGCGAGGGCAGCGCCCAGTGGACCGAGATCGAGGTGGAGCTCGCCGACGGCGGCGATCCGGTCCTGCTCGACAAGGTGGAGAAGCGGTTGCGCAAGGCGGGCGTACGGCCGTCGAAGTCGGCGTCGAAGCTGGCGCGGGCGCTGGCGGAGACGAAGGGCGGGCATCCGCGGCCGAAGGACAAGGCCCCCGCCGAGCCCGTCACCGCCGGAGACCACGTCCTGGCGTACATCCGTGCTCAGCGGGACGCGATCGTCGAGCTGGACCCGGCGGTGCGCCGGGACGCCGAGGGGTCGATCCACGACCTGCGGGTCGCCACCCGCCGACTGCGCAGCACGTTCCGCTCCTTCCACAAGGTCCTCGACCGGCAGGTCACCGACCCGATCGGCGCCGAACTGAAGTGGCTGGCCGGGGAGCTGGGCGTGGGCCGCGACCACGAGGTGCTGGCCGAACGGCTGGACGCGGGCCTCGGCGAACTGCCCTCCACCCTGGTCTCCGGCCCGGTCCACGACCGGCTGGGCGGCTGGGCCAAGGCCGGGGAGCACGGTTCCCGTCGCCGGCTGCTCGGCGTGCTCGACTCGCAGCGCTATCTGACGCTCCTCGACAGCCTGGACGCCGTGGTCGCCGACCCGCCGACGCTGGAGGCGGCCGGAAGGAAGCCCGACAAGGTGCTCGCCAAGGCCGTGCGCAAGGACTTCGGGAAGGTGTCCGCGCTGGTCGAGGAGGCCATGGAGCAGCCGCCGGGCACCGACCGCGACCTCGCGCTGCACGAGGCCCGCAAGAAGGCCAAGCGGACGCGGTACGCGGCCGAGACAGCCCATCCGGCCCTCGGCAGCACGGCCAAGACCCTGGTCAAGTCCATGAAGTCGCTCCAGAGCCTGCTCGGCGACCACCAGGACAGCGTCATGGCCCGCACCACCCTGCGGGAGCTGTCCGCGGTGGCGCACGCGGCGGGGGAGAGCACCTTCACGTACGGCGTGCTGTACGCCCGTGAGGAGCGGCGCGCGGAGCGGGTGGAGGAGGCCCTGCCGGCGGAGTGGAAGAAGACCAGCGGCTCGATGGAGGTTTAGGCCCGGGATCTTCGCGGACGGGGGAGTCCTCCGAGCGGGTTAGGCTTGATGGTCACCCCTGTCCCCGCCAGCTCACGAAGGTAACGCCGCGATGTCTGTCGATTCGGTCTTCCCGCAGCTACAAGCCTTGCTCCCGCATGTGCAGAAGCCGATCCAGTACGTGGGCGGCGAGCTCAACTCCACGGTCAAGCCCTGGGAGTCCTGCGACGTCCGCTGGGCGCTCATGTACCCGGACGCGTACGAGGTCGGGCTGCCCAACCAGGGCGTCATGATCCTGTACGAGGTGCTGAACGAGCAGGAGGGGGTCCTGGCCGAGCGCACGTACAGCGTGTGGCCGGACCTGGAGGCGCTGATGCGGGAGCACGCCGTCCCGCAGTTCACCGTGGACGGCCACCGTCCGGTGAAGGCCTTCGACGTGTTCGGACTGTCCTTCTCCACGGAGCTGGGCTACACGAACATGCTGACGGCGCTGGACCTCGCGGGCATCCCGCTGGAGTCCAAGGACCGCGGTCTCGACGACCCGATCGTGCTGGCGGGCGGTCACGCGGCCTTCAACCCCGAGCCGATCGCCGACTTCATCGACGCGGCGGTCATCGGTGACGGCGAGCAGGCCGTGCTGGACATGACGAAGATCATCCGCGAGTGGAAGTCGGAGGGCAGGCCGGGCGGCCGCGAGGAGGTCCTCTTCCGTCTCGCGAAGACGGGTGCGGTGTATATCCCGCGCTTCTACGACGTGGAGTACCTGGCGGACGGCCGGATCGCCCGGGTGGTGCCGAACAAGTCGGGCGTTCCGTGGCGCGTGTCGAAGCACACGGTCATGGACCTGGACGAGTGGCCCTACCCCAAGCAGCCGCTGGTGCCGCTCGCCGAGACGGTGCACGAGCGCATGTCGGTGGAGATCTTCCGCGGCTGCACCCGCGGCTGCCGTTTCTGCCAGGCCGGCATGATCACGCGCCCGGTGCGCGAGCGGTCGATCACCGGTATCGGCGACATGGTGGAGAAGGGCCTGAAGGCGACCGGCTTCGAGGAGGTCGGCCTGCTCTCGCTGTCGAGCGCCGACCACAGCGAGATCGGCGAGATCGCGAAGGGCCTCGCGGACCGCTACACGGACGACAAGATCGGCCTGTCCCTCCCCTCCACCCGCGTGGACGCCTTCAACGTGGACCTGGCGAACGAGCTGACCCGCAACGGCCGCAGGTCCGGTCTGACCTTTGCCCCCGAGGGCGGCTCGGAGCGCATGCGCAAGGTCATCAACAAGATGGTCTCCGAAGAGGACCTGATCCGTACGGTCTCCACCGCGTACGGCAACGGATGGCGCCAGGTGAAGCTGTACTTCATGTGCGGTCTGCCGACGGAGACGGACGAGGACGTGCTCCAGATCGCCGACATGGCGATGAAGGTGATCGCCGAGGGCCGCAAGGTCTCCGGCCAGAACGACATCCGCTGCACGGTGTCGATCGGCGGGTTCGTGCCGAAGCCGCACACCCCGTTCCAGTGGGCGCCGCAGCTCTCCGCCGAGGAGACCGACGCGCGTCTGCAGAAGCTCCGGGACAAGATCCGCGGCGACAAGAAGTACGGCCGCTCCATCGGCTTCCGCTACCACGACGGCAAGCCGGGCATCGTCGAGGGACTCCTCTCGCGCGGCGACCGCCGTATCGGTGCCGTCATCCGGGCCGTCTACGAGGACGGCGGCCGTTTCGACGGCTGGCGCGAGCACTTCTCCTACGACCGCTGGATGGCCTGCGCGGACAAGACGCTGCCCGCCTTCGGCGTGGACGTCGACTGGTACACGACACGTGAGAAGTCCTACGAGGAGGTCCTGCCCTGGGACCACCTGGACTCGGGCCTCGACAAGGACTGGCTCTGGGAGGACTGGCAGGACGCCCTCGACGAGACGGAGGTCGAGGACTGCCGCTGGACGCCTTGCTTCGACTGCGGGGTGTGCCCGGCGATGGACACGCACATCCAGGTCGGTCCCACCGGCAAGAAGCTGCTGCCGTTGACGGTGAAGCAGCCGGCGGGGAGCGCGGCGCACAGCCACTGAGGATTCGCGGCGCCCTGCCGGGGTATCGCGACAAATGCCCGGAGGTCGGTCGGCGGACCTCCGGGCATCGCGTTCAGCGTGGTGCGGGATCCGTCACGAGCCGCCGTTGATGACGGTCGCCAACGGTTGCAGGGTCACCTTGGTCCAGGGGTTGGGCACGCCGGTGACGGTGTCGTTGCAGTTCAGAGTGGCCGGGTTGGTGCCGGCGACCGCGATGCAGGTGGTCTCCCAGACCTGGCCGGTGGTGGTCACGACGTCGAACTTGATGGGGTTCCCGGTATTGGCGTCGTGCCCGTTGACGGCGGCGCCGCAGACGAAGCCGACGTCACGTCCGTCGGCGTCCACTCCGCCCGCGGGGTAGTTGGCGTGGGTGCTGAGGTCCGTCCACAGGAACGGGCGGGGCGCGGTGCCGCGGAGGTCGTGGATGCCCGCGAAGGTGGATCCGCCGGTCAGCGCGACCCTCAGCTCGAAGTTGTTGGAGTCCTGCGCGGCGTCGATGTCGGAGCAGGGGCCCGTCGCCCCGGTGGCTCCGGTCGCACCCGTCGGCCCGGTGGCTCCGTCGACGCCGTTCGTGCCAGTGGCGCCGGTGGCTCCCGTCGCTCCGTCGACGCCGTCCGCACCGGTGGCACCGGTGGCTCCGGTGGCGCCGGTGGCTCCGGTGACGCCGTCCGCTCCGGTGGCTCCCGTCACGCCGGCGATGCCGTCCGCACCGGTGGCTCCGGTGGCTCCGGTGACGCCGTGGATGCCCGGCCTGCCGGTTGCGCCGGTGGCTCCGGTGACGCCGTGGACGCCTGGCCTGCCGGTTGCGCCCGTGGCTCCGGTCGCTCCCGTGTCGCCCATGTCGCCCGGATCACCCTGCTCGCCCTGCTCGCCCTGGGCGCCCGTGGCACCGGTGGGGCCCGTCGCGCCGGTGGCTCCCTTGTCGCCCTTGGGGCCCTTGGGACCCTTGGGGCCGGTGGGACCCGTCGGGCCCTGGCACTTGTCGTTGCCGCCGGCCTCGATCGCCCTCGACTTGTGGTGCCCCGGCTTGTGGTGCCCCGGCTTGCACTTGTCGCCGAGGGAGGGGAGTTCCGCCTGTACTCGGTCGGTGACACTGCGGGCCGCCGCCGCGGCCGGGCTGATCACGCCGGCCGCCAGGACCACGGCGAGCGAGGCCACCATGCCGGCCTGCTTGCATCTGTGTCGGGCCACCGGACCAAGGAGGGAGTACGGTCCGAACTCAGGTCGCATTTTCGTGCTCCTTGCATCGTTCGGTCCGGGCGCTCCCCGAACCTGAGGGCGAGCTTGACCTGAGCGGACCGGTTCACGCGAGGCACAAGGTCCAAAAGATAGTTTTTATAGACATATCGGACTAATCGATGCGTGCTGATGGGGTATTCCGGGCGTGGAGCGGGCGGCCGGGGAGCGGACCTGTGTCACGTTGACGCCCGTGACCCACCAGACCCTGTGCCTGTGCATGATCGTCAAGGACGAGTCGCGCGTGATCGAGCGCTGCCTGGAGTCCGTACGGCCCCTCATCGACTACTGGGTGATCTCCGACACCGGCTCGACGGACGGCACGCAGGATCTGATCCGCAAGGTGCTGGACGGCATTCCGGGCGAGCTCCACGAGGAGCCGTGGGTCGACTTCGGGCACAACCGGACGCTGAACATCCAGCACGCCCGCGGCAAGGCCGACTACCTGCTCACTCTCGACGCCGACCACGTCATGCGCCGGGACGCGCCGCTGCCCCGGCTGACGGCGGGCTCGTACATGCTGCGTTACGACACCCCGGGCACCCAGCACCGCTTCAAGCACCTCATGCGGGGCGACCGGGCCTGGCGCTACGAGGGCGTCACCCACGAGTACCCGTGCACCGACGGCCCCGACCGGCAGGAGAACCTCGACGCCCTCGTCATCGAGGACCACGCCGACGGCGGCTGCCGCAGCGACAAGTTCGAGCGCGACGCACGCCTGCTGCGGGGCGAGTTGGAGCGCGACCCCGCCAATCCGCGCACCGTTTTCTACCTGGCCAACACCGAGCGCGACCTGGGCCACGCGGACGAGGCGATCGCCCTGTACGAGCGGCGTGCCGAGCTGGGCGGCTGGGGCGAGGAGGTCTACTGCTCGCTCCTGGAGGCCGGGATCCTGCGGGCGGAGAAGACGGACGACTGGCCCGGAGCCATGAACGCGTTCTCCCGGGCCTGGGAGTCCCGCCCGGCCCGTCTCGAAGCCGTCTACGAGATGGCCTCGCGCCTGCGTCTGCGCAGCCGCTACCACACCGCGTACGCCCTGCTCGGCGCGGTCGTCGGCAGGGGCGAGCCCGACGACCTGCTCTTCACCAGGTCCTGGGTGTACCGCTGGGGCCTGCTCTTCGAGTTCTCCATCTGCGCCTACTGGGTGGGCGATCACCCGGTCGCCGTCCGGGCGTGCGACACGCTGCTGGCGATGCCGGACCTGCCCGCTGCCGTCCGCCGCCAGACGGAGGTCAACCGTGAGTTCTCCGCGCCCCACGTCAAGGCCGTCCCCCGTCCGGCCGGTCCGGAACGCCGCCCGAAGGCGTCCCGGGCGGGGAAGGCGGCGCGGCCCCGGAAGAAGTAGCCCGCCCCTGACACGCCCTCAGCCCCCTGACACACCCTCAGCAGCGCATCCACCGCGGCGGTTGTAGCGTCTACGTCGTTATGGACCTGGAGAAACCGCCCGCCGGACCGTCGACGCAGCCGCCCGTGCGGGAGCCCGAGGGGTGTCTCGTCGTGGCGATCCGGCTGCCCGTGCGGATCGTCGTGCTCGTGCTGGTCCTGCCCGTGCGGATGGCGTGGGACGCGCTCGTCGTCATGGGGCGGTTCCTCCGGGACACGGTGCTCCGGCCGCTGGGGCGGGCCCTGCTGTGGCTCGGGAAGGCGCTGTTCGTCCTGCCGTTGATCGGGCTGTGGCGATACGTCGTCGTCCCCTCGGGCAGGGCACTCGGGTGGCTCGTACAGATGCTGCTCGTGGTGCCGGTGGTGTGGTCCTACCGGTACGTCCTGACTCCGGTCGGGCACGGCGTCGCGTGGCTGGCGCGCGGGATCGGGGCCGGGCTGGCGTGGGTGTACGCGCGCGTGCTGACTCCGGTCGGGCATGCGGGCCGGTGGCTGCTGAAGGGGATCGGGGCCATTCTTGCCGCCGTCGGCGTCGGCGCGTACACCGCCGTGGCGTGGCTGGTGCGGTACCTCGTCGTCGTTCCGGCCCGCTGGGTCCACCGGTGGATCCTCGCGCCGGTCGGGCGGGCGATCGCCTGGTGCGCGCGGGGGGTGTGGCGGCTCCTGACGCTGCTCGTCACGGGGATCGGCGTGGTCCTGTACTGGACCGCCCGGATCCTGGTCGTGCTGCCGGTGCTCGCCCTGTGGCGCTGGGTGCTCGCCCCCGTCGGCCGCTTCCTGGCGGTCGTCGCGCGCGAGGTGGGGGAAGCCCTCGGGCATGCCTGGCGGATCGCCGGGCGGATCTCACAGGCCGTGGGACGGTACCTCGGGACCCTCTTGCGGTGGGTCTTCGTCGAGCCCGTGCGCTGGGCGTACCGGACCGTCCTCACGCCGGTCGGGCATCTGGTCCGGGACGCCGTGCTGCGTCCCGCCGCGCGGGCCGCGCGCAGCGTGGGCCGGGCCACCCGGCAGACCCTGGCCGCCGCCCGGGAGACGGCCCGGCAGGCCCGCGCGGACGTGCGGCGGATGCTCTTCGGGGAGTCGCGCGAGCGGGAGCCGGTCGGCCGGCGGGAACCATCGGGGGGCGAGACACGTACTCTTGGTAGGAGTACGACCGCTCTCACGAAGGACTGAACGACACTGGGCAAGCGACAGCCCGAAGGCCCGCCGCCCGCACCCGCGGTGCAGCGCATCCGACTGCGCTACACCAAGCGCGGCCGCCTCCGGTTCACCAGCCACCGTGACTTCCAGCGCGCCTTCGAGCGCGCGTTGCGCCGTGCCGAGGTGCCGATGGCGTACTCGGCGGGGTTCACGCCGCATCCGAAGGTGTCGTACGCCAATGCCGCAGCCACCGGCACGGGCAGTGAGGCGGAGTATCTGGAGATCGCGCTCACCGAGGCGCGTGACCCGGAGAAGCTGAGAATCCTCCTCGACGAGTCGATGCCCACCGGGCTCGACGTCGTCGACGCGGTCGAGGTCCGGACCTCGGGACTCGCCGACCGGCTGACGGCCTCCGTGTGGGAGCTGCGGCTGGACGGGGTGGACCCGGCCGACGCCGATCGCGCGGTGGAAGCCTTCAACAAGGCCGACGCCGTCGAGGTGCAGCGCATGGCCAAGAACGGCGTCCGTACCTTCGACGCCCGCGCCGCCGTCGTCCGACTCGAGACGCACAGTGAACCTGCTGATAGGCCGACGGACCAGCCCTGTGCGATACTGCGGCTGGTTGTTCGGCACGTGACGCCTGCCGTACGACCCGACGACGTCCTGTCCGGTCTTCGCGCCGTGGCCGACCTGGCGCCGCCGGTCCCCGTAGCGGTGACCAGGCTGGCGCAGGGGCTGCTCGATGAAGAGACCGGCACGGTGACCGACCCGCTCGCGCCCGACCGCGAGGCAGCTCAGGCCCCCACAACGGCCGATCCCGCTGCCGCCGCGGAGGCGCCCGCGTAGGGAAGGTTCCGCGAAGGAACGCACGTCGTAGCGCCGCCCTGGTACTCGGGAGCCACCTGGGTCGGGCGGCGAACCGACCAGAAGACTTTCGCCAGGCCGTGCGCATTCGGCGTACGGAACCGGCGAGACAGGACACAGAGAGCTCCCGTGCGGCGCCCGCGCCCCGGACGGCGGCACCGCGCATCGCGCGAGCCGCGGACGTCAACGGCGATCGATCCCTAGTGATCGGCGCCGGACCAGGTGCGGCGCCCGGGAGCCTGACGGGAGAAACGCCCGCATGCTCGAGCCAACCGAATCCGCAGAGTCCGCAACGAACTCCGAAGCGAACACCCCCAGCGACACCCTGCCGCCGCGTCGTCGGCGCCGTGCCGCTTCCCGGCCGGCGGGTCCGCCGGTCGCCGCCGCCGACGCCTCGGCCGAGACCACCACGCCGGCCATACCGGCCGTGGAGTCCGCCGAGCAGTTGGCGAAGGAGGCCCTCGAAGACGAGGCCGCCGAGACCGCCGATGCCGTTCAGGCCGGCGGCACCGCCGACACCGAGGCCGAGGAAGCCGTAGCGGCCGCGCCGCGTACCCGGCGCCGTGCCACCCGCCGTGCCTCCGCTCCCGCTGGCGCTCCGGCCGCCGACGAGGCCGCCGAGACCGTTCTGCCCGTGGCCGCCGCCGAGGTGAGCGCGCCCGCCGTGGAGGAAGCCCCGGCCGAGGAAGCCCCCGCCGAGGACGCCGCTCCTCGCCGTAGCCGTCGCCGGGCCACGCGTCGCGTGACCACACCGTCCGAGTCTCCGGCCGAGATCGTCGAGCCCGCGGCCGTGGCGCAGCCCGCCGCGGAGTCCGAGCCCGTCGCCCCGCCGGCCGACGAGGCGCCCGCCGAGGCCACGCCCCGTACGCGGCGCCGGGCCACTCGTCGGGCGACCGCGCCCGCCGGTGCCCCGGAGGCCGAGACGCCCGCCGTCGCCGCCGAGACCGAGACGCCCGCCGTCGCCGCCGAGGCTCCGGCCGTGACCGACGAGGCGCCCGCCGAGCCCGCTCCCCGGACCCGCCGTCGCGCCACGCGTCGGGTGACCGCGCCCGCCGCCGAGGCCGAGGCTCCCGAGCCGGCCGTCAGCGCTGCCGTCGCCCCCGCCGAGGAGGCGAAGGCTCCCGAGGCTCCCGCCGCTGCGGCCGAGGCCACGCCCGCCGCCGAGACCGCTCAGACCACTCAGACCACTCAGGCCGAGCAGTCCGCTCAGGCCGACGAGGACGCCGGTTCCCGTCGTGGGCGCCGTCGTGTGGTCCGTCGGGCCGCCGTAGGTTTCTCCGCGCCCTCGCAGGAGAGCGCGGAGGCCGACGCGCCGCGTCGCCCGGCGCGGCCCGCGGTCGCCGTGTTCCAGGCGCCCGTGTTCGCCGAGCCGCAGTTCCAGACGCCGCAGCGGGCCGCAGCCGAGGCTGCCGCCGCCGGGACCGAGGTGCCGGAGACCGAGGAGCCCGAGGAAGTCGAGGAAGTCGAGGTCGCTCAGGAGGCTCCGGAGGAGCCGACCGGGTCGCGTCGTCGCCGTCGTCGCCGGGGATCCGGTTTCGGCGAGGAGGCCGAGACCGGCCGGACCGCCGCGGCCGTCGTGCCCGCCGCGCCCGCCGCCGCGGACGAGTCGGAGACCGAGCCGGAGGAGGCCGACGAGGCCGAGGACGTCGTCGACGGTGACGACGAGACCGAGGAGACCGGGTCGCGCCGCCGTCGCCGTCGTGGCGGCCGTCGCCGTCGTCGTGGCGATGCCGCCGACGGCGAGGGGGACGCCGAGTCCGACGAGTTCGCCGCCGAGCAGGCCGCGCAGGACGCCGAGGACACCGTCGAGCAGGAGGACGAGGACGCGGAGGACGCCGAGGAGGAGGCCGGTGGCTCCACCGCCGGCAGCCGTCGTCGCCGTCGCAGGCGTCGTCGTGCCGGTGACTCCTCTCCCGACGCCGAGGCGGGCGACGGGGACCCGGAGCGCACGGTCGTCAAGGTCCGTGAGCCGCGCAAGCCCTCCGAGCCGTCGGACGAGGTGCAGTCCATCAAGGGCTCGACCCGTCTCGAGGCCAAGAAGCAGCGCCGCCGGGAAGGCCGTGAGCAGGGCCGCCGACGGGTGCCGATCATCACCGAGGCCGAGTTCCTGGCCCGCCGCGAGGCCGTCGAGCGCGTGATGGTCGTCCGCCAGAGCGGCGAGCGCACCCAGATCGGCGTCCTCGAGGACAACGTGCTCGTCGAGCACTACGTCAACAAGGAGCAGGCCACCTCCTACGTCGGCAACGTGTACCTGGGCAAGGTCCAGAACGTGCTGCCGTCGATGGAGGCCGCCTTCATCGACATCGGCAAGGGGCGCAACGCCGTCCTGTACGCCGGCGAGGTCAACTTCGAGGCGCTCGGCATGGCCAACGGGCCGCGTCGCATCGAGGCCGCCCTCAAGTCGGGTCAGCCGGTCCTCGTCCAGGTGACGAAGGACCCGATCGGCCACAAGGGCGCCCGGCTGACCAGCCAGGTCTCGCTCCCGGGCCGCTACCTCGTGTACGTGCCCGAGGGCTCGATGACCGGCATCAGCCGCAAGCTGCCCGACACCGAGCGGGCCCGGCTGAAGACGATCCTGAAGAAGATCGTCCCCGAGGACGCGGGCGTCATCGTGCGCACCGCCGCCGAGGGCGCGAGCGAGGACGAGCTGCGCCGCGACGTCGAGCGTCTGCAGGGGCAGTGGGAGGACATCCAGAAGAAGGCGAAGAACGGCGGCAACGCCCCGACGCTGCTGTACGGCGAGCCGGACATGACCGTCCGGGTCGTGCGCGACATCTTCAACGAGGACTTCTCCAAGGTCATCGTCAGCGGTGACGAGGCCTGGTCGACCATCCACGGGTACGTCTCGCACGTCGCGCCCGACCTGGCCGACCGGCTGTCGAGGTGGACCTCCGAGGTCGACGTCTTCGCCACGTACCGGATCGACGAGCAGCTCGCCAAGGCGCTGGACCGCAAGGTCTGGCTGCCCAGCGGCGGTTCGCTGGTGATCGACCGGACCGAGGCGATGATCGTCGTCGACGTCAACACCGGCAAGTTCACCGGTCAGGGCGGCAACCTCGAGGAGACGGTCACCAGGAACAACCTGGAGGCGGCCGAGGAGATCGTGCGCCAGCTGCGGCTGCGCGACCTCGGCGGCATCATCGTGATCGACTTCATCGACATGGTGCTGGAGTCCAACCGGGACCTGGTGATGCGGCGCCTGCTGGAGTGCCTGGGCCGTGACCGCACGAAGCACCAGGTCGCCGAGGTGACCTCGCTGGGGCTCGTGCAGATGACCCGTAAGAGGGTGGGCCAGGGGCTGCTGGAGTCGTTCTCCGAGACCTGCGTGCACTGCAACGGGCGCGGGGTCATCGTCCACATGGAGCAGCCGACCGCGGTCGGTGGCGGCGGCAAGCGCAAGAAGCGCGGCCGCGGTGGCGACGGACAGGGCCACGACCACGACCACGAGCACGAGACGGTGACGGCCGATGTCGTCGAACCGTACGTGGGCGTCGAGCAGGAGGCGGAGAGCGAGGCCGAGGTGGCCGCCGAGGTGGCCGAGCCGGTCGCGCTCGCGGCCCCCGAGTTCGCGGCGGACGAGGAGCTGTACAGCAGCATCGCCGAGGCGGAGGCCGCTGCCACGCGTGGCCGGGGCCGCCGCCGGGCGAGCCGCCGGGCGTCCGCTCCGGCGGTTGCGCCGAGGGGCGGCGCGTCGCGCAGGGCGGGTGGCTTCGAGGCGAGCGCCGAGGAGGAGCCCGTCGAGGCGCCCACCGCGCAGGAGGTCACCGCCGAGGCGGAGGCCGAGCGTCCGGTGCAGCCGGCCGAGGCGGTCACCGCGCAGGCCGCGCCGATCGCCGTCGAGGACCCGGTCGTCGAGGCTGCCGTCGTCGAGGCTCCGGTCGTCGACGAGGCCGCGCCCAAGGGCCGGGCCCGTCGTCGCGCCACCCGCAAGGTGTCCGCGCCGGCCGGTTCGCCCGCCGGGGCGGAGGCCGCCGTACTGACGGTCGCCGAGCCGTCGGTCGCGCCGGCCCCGGCCGCAGAGGTCGCTCCGGTGGAGCAGCCCGAGGCGGAGCAGGCCGCCGAGCCCGTCGTCGAGAGCGCGGCTCCGGCCCGCCCGCGGCGCCGTGCCGTGCGCAAGGCCACCGCGCCGACCGCGTCCGAGGAGACGGCCGTCGTGGTCGTGCCGTCGGTCGTGCCGGAGACCGTGGCGGAGACCGTCGTCGAGGTGGCCGAGGCGCCCGCCGAGGAGGCGGAGGCCGCTCCGGCGAAGAAGACGGCCGCCCGCAAGACGGCGAAGAAGGCCACGGCGAAGAAGGCCGCCACCAAGACGGCGGCGGCGAAGAAGACGACGGCGAAGAAGACCGTCGCCAAGAAGACGACGGCGAAGAAGGCCGCGAAGGCGGTGTCGAAGACGACGACGTCGGCGGCCGAGCAGAGCCAGCCCTCTGTCTCGGCCTCGACGGAGGAGTGACCTCCGCTTCGCTCCGCCTCTGATGCGACGCGGGCACCCGGTATCCTCCGGGTGCCCGCGTCGCATTGCGTTCAGCAGCGAGTTACTCTGTGTTGTCCCGTTCCCGCTTGTGATGGAGCGCACGCTCTCCGTGAGTTTCACTGTGGTAACCCTGGGGAAAATCGCCGTCCGCGTGCTGGTAACGTGCACCGTGGTCCCGGTGGTCAAAGACATGCACACCGTGATCCCGGCCGATGAGCACAACCGGTCTTCCAACCGGACACGGCTGACTTCCCGCAAAGAGCCCTCAGGGCGCGGGGTCCTGTGTACAACCCGTCCGCCCCGCTCACCGGCATCGGCGGACAACCAGGGATGCGGCCGTGCTGAGCATCGACACGGTCTCTTCCCGACCATGCATGACGTGGTGCGGCTAAGAGGTCGCCGTAGAGGAGGGGATGTCGATGACCGACGCCCATGAGTTCATACCGGCCGCCAAACCCGTGATCGGCGAGGAGGAGATCGAGGCCGCGGTGCGCGTGCTGCGCAGCGGCATGGTCGTCCAAGGGCCCGAGGTGGCCGCCTTCGAGGAGGAGTTCTCGGAGCTCGTCGACGGGCGTCACTGCGTCGCGGTCAACTCCGGAACCTCCGCGCTGCACCTTTCGCTCCTCGCCCTCGGTCTCGGCCCGGGCGACGAGGTCATCGTGCCGTCGTTCTCCTTCGCCGCCTCCGCCAACGCGGTGCGGCTGGTCGGCGCCGACGTGGTCTTCGTCGACATCGACCCGGAGACGTACTGCCTGGACCCGGCCGCGGTCGAGGCCGCCCTGTCGCCGCGCACCGCCGCGATCATGCCGGTGCACCTGTACGGGCACCCGGCCGCCATGGACAAGATCATGGCGATCGCCGAGCGGCACGGGCTCGCCGTGATCGAGGACGCCTGCCAGGCCCACGCGGCCGCCCTGCACGGCACCCCGGTCGGCGCCTTCGGCGCCGCGGGCACCTTCAGCTTCTACCCGACGAAGAACATGCACAGCCTCGAGGGCGGCATGATCTCCACCGGGGACGCGGAGACCGCCCGCACCCTGCGCCTGCTGCGCAACCAGGGCATGGAGAAGCGCTACGCCAACGAGATCGTCGGCGCCAACGTGCGCATGACGGACGTGTCCGCCGCCATCGGCCGCGTCCAGCGCGGCAAGCTGACCGGCTGGACCGAGCAGCGCATCGCCAACGCCGCGTACCTCACCGAGCACATCACCGCGCCCAACGTGGTCACGCCGAAGGTCGCCGAGGGCGCGCGGCACATCTACCACCAGTACACGTTGCGGGTCCTGGGTGACCGCGACGCCGCCATGGCCAAGCTGACCGAGGCCGGCATCGGCAACGCCGTGTACTACCCGACTCCCATCCACCGGCTGAAGCCGTACTGGGAGCCGGACCAGAAGGCGGGCCGCAACTGGGACCTGCCCGAGACGGACCGCGCGGCCGCCCAGGTCGTGTCCCTGCCCGTGCACCCGGCCCTGTCCGCCCAGGATCTGGAACGCATCGTCACCGCCGTCAATGCTCTGGGGGAGCAACTGTGAGTACCGGGAAGTCGCTGCGAGCGGGACTCGTCGGCCTCGGTTCCATGGGGCGTCACCACGCCCGCGTCCTGTCGGGTCTGGAGGGCGTCGACCTCGTCGGCGTCGTCGACCCGATGGGCGACAAGTTCGGCGCCGCCCAGGGCGCGCCGATCCTGAACACCGTCGAGGAGCTCATCGCCCTCGGCGTGGACTACGCCGTCGTGGCCTGCCCCACCGCCCTGCACGAGCCGGTCGGCCTGGCGCTCGCCGAGGCGGGTGTGTGCGCGCTGGTAGAGAAGCCGGTCGCGGACACCGTCGACGGCGCCCGTCGTCTCGTCGAGGCCTTCGAGTCGCGCGGCCTGGTGGCCGGCGTCGGTCACATCGAGCGGTGCAACCCGGCGCTGATGTCGCTGCGCGCCCGTCTGGAGGCCGGCGAGCTCGGTGACGTCTACCAGGTCGTCACCCGCCGCCAGGGGCCCTTCCCGCACCGCATCGCGGACGTCGGCGTCGTCAAGGACCTCGCCACCCACGACATCGACCTCACCGGCTGGGTGACCGGACGCCAGTACGCGTCCATCGCCGCGCACACCGTCTCCAAGAGCGGCCGTGAGCACGAGGACATGGTCTCCGCGGTGGGGCGTCTCGACGACGGCACCATGGTCAACCACCTGGTGAACTGGCTGAGCCCGCTCAAGGAGCGGTTCACCTCGGTCACCGGTGAGCGCGGCTGCTTCATCGCCGACACCCTGACCGCCGACCTGACGTTCCACTCCAACGCCGCCGTGACCACCGAGTGGGAGGCCCTGCGGGCGTTCCGCGGGGTGTCCGAGGGCGACATGATCCGGTACGCCATCCCGAAGCGGGAGCCGCTGCTCGTCGAGCACGAGCTGTTCCGGGACGCGGTGCTCGGCAAGCAGGCCGACATCTGTACCCTGCGCCAGGGCATGCGTACCGTCGAGGTGGCGGCCGCGGTCCTCGAGTCGGCGACCAGCAACCGCACGGTGTCCCTTCAGCCGGAGGATCTGGCCGCAGATGGCAGCTGAGCATCACACATCGGGGGAACGGTGCGTGCTCGGCAGGACTCCTATGTTCTGTGAGACTTTCCCCGCAGGACCCAGCCGGCCGTCGGCTGTCGGAGACCAGGAGCCGGAGAATGTGTGCTGCGCCTGACGTCAGCGTCGTCGTTGCCGTCTACAACACGATGCCGTACCTGACGGAGTGCCTGAACTCCCTCGTCGGGCAGAGCATCGGCCGTGAGCGGCTGGAGATCGTCGCCGTCGACGACGGCTCCACCGACGACAGCGGCACCGAGCTGGACCGTTTCGCCGCGCTGTACCCGGACACCGTCAAGGTGCTCCACCAGCCGAACTCCGGCGGCCCGGCCGCGCCCAGCAACCGGGCGCTGGACGTGGCCACCGGCCGTTACGTGTACTTCATCGGCTCCGACGACTACCTCGGTGAGGAAGCGCTGGAGCGGATGGTGGACTACGCCGACCAGCACGGCTCCGACGTCGTGGTCGGCAAGATGGTCGGCACCAACGGCCGGTACGTGCACCAGGCGCTGTACAAGGAGAACGACCCGGACGTCAGCCTGTACGACTCCGCGCTGCCCTTCACGCTGGCCAACACCAAGCTGTTCCGCCGGGACCTGGTCGAGAAGCACAAGCTGCGCTTCCCCGAGCACCTGCCCGTGGGCAGCGACCAGCCGTTCACCATCGAGGCGTGCGTGCGCGCGAAGAAGATCTCGGTGGTGGCCGACTACACCTGCTACTACGCGGTCAAGCGCGGTGACGCCAGCAACATCACCTACCGCGCCGACCACCTGGCGCGGTTGCGGGCCGCCGCCGAGATCATGGACTTCACGGCCGGTCTCGTCGAGGCGGGCCCGGAGCGGGACGCGCTGCTGCGCCGGCACTTCACCTGGGAGCTCGCCAAGCTCGTCCAGGACGACTTCCCCGGGCTGGACCGCGAACTCCAGCGGCAGATCTGCGCGGGCATCGCGCGGCTCGCCGACGTCTACTTCACCGACGGCATCCGCGACGCGATGGACGTCAAGCGCCGGGTGCGCATCGCGCTCGCCCGGGCCGGCGCGATCGACGAGCTCGCCGAGGCGATCAGCTCGGAGAAGGCGCACGGGGCACCGCCGTTCGTCCTCGAGGGCGACCGCGCCTACGCCCGGTACGCCGGCTTCCGCGACCCGCGCATCGGCCTGGCCGACCGGGTCTACGAGCTGGTCGGGGAGTCCGTGCCCGGCCGTCTCGCCCAGGGCACCGAGCTGCTGGCCTCCGCCTGGGAGCAGCAGGGCGAGGCGCTCACCTACACGCTGTCCGTGCGGGTGCCGGTGCTCGGCGACGTCGACGGCGCGGTGCTGCGGCTCGCCGACAAGGCCATGCCCAAGTCGGCGAACAAGCCCGGCGCGCGTCGGCTGAAGGCGGACCACGTCCTGCCGGCGCCGGTGGGCGAGGTCACGTTCGAGCCTTCCGAGGACGGCGCGGCCACCGTGCTGCACGCCCGGATCCCGCTGGCGTACGTCACCGCGAAGCGGGGCGTGCGGGTATACCTGGACGTGGCCGGTTCGACGTACGAGATTCCCGTACGGGGCAAGGACCTGCCCATGCCGCTGGCACGCCAGTGGGGCCGGGAGGGGGATCCCTACCGGGCGTCGGCCGTGGTGAACGACAAGGGGCGTGTCGTGATCGACACGGCCCAGATGTACCCGCCGAAGATCACGGTGCTCCGCCGGGGGCTGGAGAGACTCGTGCGGAAACTGAAGTCCGGGGCCGGCCGCCTGAAGCGGGCCGCCGGCACCAAGAAGTCCAAGCCGAACGGCTCCAAGAAGCCGACCGGTTCCAAAAGGAAGTAGCGACCCTCCATGAACATCTGTGTAGTAGCACTCGGCAAGATCGGCCTGCCGCTGGCCGTGCAGTTCGCCTCCAAGGGCCACCGGGTCATCGGCGCGGACGTCAACGAGAAGGTCGTCGAGCTGGTCAACGCCGGTGTCGAGCCGTTCCCCGGCGAGCACGACCTCGACGTCAAGCTGAAGCAGGCCGTCGACGCCGGGCTGCTGAGCGCGACCACGGACACCGCGTCCGCCGTCGCCGAGTCCGAGGCCGTGGTCGTGGTCGTCCCGCTGTTCGTGGACGCCGAGGGCACCCCGGACTTCGGCTGGATGGACTCCGCGACGAAGGCGATCGCCCAGGGTCTCAAGCCCGGCACGCTCGTCAGCTACGAGACCACGCTGCCGGTCGGCACCACCCGCACCCGCTGGGCGCCGATGCTGGCCGAGGGCTCGGGGCTGACCGCGGGCGAGGACTTCCACCTGGTGTTCTCCCCGGAGCGGGTGCTGACCGGCCGGGTCTTCGCCGACCTGCGCCGCTACCCCAAGCTGGTCGGTGGCATCGACGAGGCGTCGAGCGCCCGCGGTGTGGAGTTCTACGAGCAGGTGCTGGACTTCGACGAGCGCGCCGACCTGCCGCAGGCCAACGGCGTGTGGGACCTGGGCACCGCCGAGGCCTCCGAGCTGGCCAAGCTCGCCGAGACGACGTACCGGGACGTCAACATCGGCCTGGCGAACCAGTTCGCGCGTTTCGCCGACAGCAACGGCATCGACGTCAAGAAGGTCATCGAGGCCTGCAACTCGCAGCCCTACAGCCACATCCACCAGCCGGGCATCGCCGTCGGCGGTCACTGCATCCCGATCTACCCGCGGATGTACCTGTGGAACGACCCGGCCGCGACCGTGGTGCGCTCGGCCCGTGAGGCGAACGCCGCGATGCCCGAGTACGCCGTCGACCTGCTGGCCGCCGCCTACGGCGACCTGACCGGCGTGGGCGTGCTGGTGCTGGGCGCCGCCTACCGCGGTGGCGTGAAGGAGACCGCCTTCTCCGGTGTCTTCCCGACCGTCGAGGCCCTCAAGGCGCGGGGCGCGGTGCCGTTCGTCTCGGACCCGATGTACACGGACGAGGAGCTCGCCGCCCACGGCCTCACCCCGCACGCGGGCGAGAAGGTCACCGCGGCGATCCTCCAGGCCGACCACGCCGAGTACCGCACGCTGACCCCGGCCGACCTGCCGGACGTCACCGTCCTGGTCGACGGTCGCCGTACGACGGACCCGGAGGTCTGGAAGGGCGTCCGCCGCGTCGTCATCGGCGGCTGACGCTCGTACCCGAACAACCTCGTGGCCCCGTCCCGTATCAGGGGGCGGGGCCCTGGTGCAGGAAGGTTTTGCCATGTCCTGGCTGATCACGGGCGGCGCCGGTTTCATCGGCTCGCATGTCGTGAAGGCGATGACGGACGCCGGTGAGCGGATCGTCGTCCTCGACGACCTGAGCACGGGCCGGGCCGAGCGGCTCCCGGACGGTGTGGTGCTGGAGGTCGGCACGGTGCTCGACGGCGACACCGTCGGGCGGGTGCTGCGCGAGCACGGCGTCACCGGCATCGTGCACATCGCGGGCAAGAAGCAGGTGGGCGAGTCCGTGGACCGGCCGCTGTACTACTACCGCGAGAACGTCGAGGGCATGCGCGTCCTGCTGGACGCCGCCGTCGCCGCGGGCGTCGGCCGGTTCCTGTTCTCCTCGTCCGCCGCCGTGTACGGCATGCCCGACGTCGACCTCGTCACCGAGAAGACGCCGTGCGTGCCGATCAACCCCTACGGCGAGACCAAGCTCGCCGGCGAGTGGCTGGTCGGGGCGGTCGGCGCCCGGCACGGGATGGCCACCGCCTCGCTGCGCTACTTCAACGTGGCGGGCGCGGCCACGCCCGAGCTGGGCGACGACGGCGTCTACAACCTCGTCCCGATGGTCTTCGAGCGGCTCGAGGCGGGGGAGGCGCCGCGGATCTTCGGTGACGACTATCCGACGCCCGACGGGACCTGCGTCCGCGACTACATCCACGTCGAGGACATCGCCGCCGCGCATGTCGCGGCCGCCCGCCGGCTGGCCGCCGACCCCGAAGCCCGGCTGGTGCTCAACATCGGCCGGGGCGAGGGCGTCTCGGTCGCCGAGATGATCGCCGTCATCCAGGACGTCACCGGCCGCGCGGGGACCGGGCCCGACGTGTCCGGCCGCCGTCCGGGCGACCCGGCCCGGGTCGTGGCCTCCGCCGACCTCATCCACCACGAGCTCGGCTGGAGCGCGGAGCGCGGCGTGCGCGAGATGGTGGAGTCGGCGTGGGCCGGGTGGCGGCTGCGGCACCCGTGAGCGCCCGAGTGAGCGTATGAGTGAGGGCCCCCGGGATGATCCCGGGGGCCCTCACTCATGTCCGCGTCGGCTCTCGCGTCAGCTCTCGTCGAGGACCAGCTTCTCGAAGTGCTTCTGCACCACGGGCCAGTCCCACACGGTCAGCGCGTGCTCGGTGGCGAGCTTGCCCGCGCCGCGCCAGGTCTCCTCCGTGGCCGTGATCTTCAGGATCCGCTCGGCCGCCTCGGCGGGGGAGGCGACGACCCAGCCCTCGGGGTAGAGGGTGCGGGCGCTGTTGGGCTTGCCCGCGTAGAACGGCCAGTCGCGGACGACGGGGACGGCGCCGCTGGCCGCGCCCTCCATCAGACCGACGTGGCAGCCCTCGCGCACCGAGGAGCTGAGGATCGTACCGATCTCGACGAGCTTCGACGGGACGTCGTCCGTCGCGCCGAGCCGGACCACCGCACCGGACTCCTCCAGCGGGGCCAGCAGCTCCTCGAACTCGGTCAGGTAGTCCTTGGTGGCCTGGCTGGTCTTCGGGTCCATGTCGCCGCCTACCAGGAGCAGCCGGTAGCGCTCGTCGTGCTTGCGGACCCGCGCCAGGACGTCCAGGGCCCACTTGGGGTCCTTGGCGACCTGGCTGATGCCGACCAGACCGAGGTTGAAGCGGGCCTCGGCCGGCTTCGCGCGGTTGAAGCCCGACAGGTCCATGGCGTTGTCGATGAGGTGGAACCGCGGGGCCTGCTCGCCGCGCAGCGTCGGCACGAGCGAGGTGGTCAGGTCCTTCACGTGCGGGGCGACGAAGACCATGTCGTCGATCCGGGAGAAGTCCGTCATGTGCGGCCAGCGGGTGAACGCCTCGTAGCTGTGCAGGCGCACGACGATCCGGGTGTCGCCCGGGTCGATCGTGGTGAGCATGCCGGCCGGACCGGCCGCCCACTCCAGGAACACGGTGTCGGCCCAGTCGAGGTGCGGGCGCATCAGGCGCTCCACCTCTTCCTGGTAGTCGCTCGTGTCGCCCGACAGCCGGTCCTTGAGCATGCGCGGGGCAGCCCAGGAGATCCGCTTCAGGTGCTTGTTCGCGGCCAGGTCGAGATAGCGCAGCTCGACGCCGGGGTGATCGGCGAAGTGCTCCTTGACCAGGTGCAGGAAGTTGTCGTTGGCGCTCGTCGTCACCAGCAGCCGCAGCGGGCGGTCGGTGGGGGCGGGCGCGGCGGGCACCTTGCGGCCGCGCGGGCGGCTCAGTGCCTGGAACGCCTTGGAGCGGTGCAGCGGGGCGACGAAACCCTCGGCGTCCTTCGCCAGCGGCGACGACAACTGGTCGATGTGCAGCACCCGGTGGAAGTGCAGGAACAGGGTGCGGTTGAGCGCCTCGGCAGCCTCGTCGGTCTTGCCCGCGGCGAAGAGCGCGTCGGCGTTCGCGAGCTGGGCCGCGACCGCCTTGCCCAGGAAGCGGGGGCTGATGCCCTTCTTCAGCTCCTGCATGACGCCCTCGTTGTAGAGGTCCGCCCGCAGCTGGAGGTCCGGGATCTTCGAGGCGGCGTCCGCGAGGGTGAGCGCGGCACCGCTGGTGCGGCCCGCCCACTGCATGCCCTCGGCGACGTACCGCGAGGTCGCGGCGCGCACCTTTATGGGCATGCCGGGCGCGGTCACGGCCGAGCGCCACAGCCGGGCGCCGACGCCCGAACGCATCACGGGCCGCGGGGTCACGGTGCGCACCAGCTGCGCGGGCAGCCGGTCGACCGAACGCTTCACGTCACGGGCGACGGCGTGCAGCGGCGGCAGGACGGTGGAGTGGCGGGCCGTGGCGCCGCCCTGCGCCTTCAGTTCCTCGACGGCCTTCAGCGCGGGCGCGAGCCCGAACCTGGCCGCGGCCGTGCGGTTGTACTCGGCGAGTCGCCACACCGTGTACACGGCGGCCACGTCCAGGGCGACGAGCACGTCGGCCTTGCGGCCGTGGGAGCGCAGCCACGAATCGCTCCGCACCTGCGTCCAGTTGCGCAGACCGCGCGGGGCCTTGCCGAGCCGGCGGCGTACCGCCTGGCTGCGGTGCTTGAGGGTGCGCGGCAGCTGGTGCGCACCGGCCAGCTCGACCTGGGCGAGTTCTTCCGGGACGCCCTCGGCCTCCAGGTGGAACATGCCCGCCAGGTGCACGCGCGCACCCTGGGCGTTGAACTTGCGCACCGTGTCGGCGAGCACGCCGAAATTCGGCCTGACGGACGCCACGAGCAGGACTTCGGTCACTTGGCGAGCTCCTCGACCAGGTTCTTGACGGCGACGGACATCAGCGCCTCGCGAGTGAACTGGTCGGCGTGGGCCATCGCCTCGGCGTGCTCCTCGTCGGTGGTCTCGACCGCCATGTGGGCGGCCTTGATGAAGGACTCGGTGAGGCCCGCCTCGTCGAGGCCGGGGGCGCCGGTCCACAGCGGGTGGCCCCTCAGCACGTTCGAGGCGTCGTGCTCGACGGCGTGCGCCGACACGATCGGCAGGCCGGTCGCCATGTACTCGTACACCTTGCCGGAGGTGACGAACCGGCCGCCGATGAGGATCAGCACCATGGCGTCCCAGCGGGCGTAGATCGAGGAGACCTCGGCCTTGGCGGCGGGACCGCCGAAGACGACGCCGTCGGCCTCGGCCTCCTTGAAGACCTCGGCGTGCCGGTTCGCCCCGCGGGTGGCGCCGTTGCCGAGATGGCCGCGCAGCTCGAAACGCGCGTTCGCCAGCAGCGGCTCCTTGGCGCGGGCGGCGCGCCAGGCGTTCAGCACCGTCTCCAGGTGCGGGACGGTGAAGTTGACCGTGCCGAGGTAGCCGAAGACGAGACCCGACTCGGCGTCGGGGTTGTGCGCCCGGCCCGGCGAGCTGTCCGCGTCGTAGCCGTTTCGGACGACGTGCACGCGGCTCGCGAACTCGGGATAGCGCTTGCGGTAGTGCTCCGCGATCGGGTCGTTGACGACCCACAGGGACACCGCGTTGTCGAGGATCTTCTGTTCCCACAGACCCTCGGCGGAGTCGCGGGCGAAGGCCTCGACGCCGTCGATGACGTCGATGGACCAGCCGTCGCGGAAGTCCACCGCGTACGGCACCTTCGCGTCCTCCCACAGCTTCCAGGCCGCGGCGAGGTTCACGTAGGGCACGCAGCTGGCGAGCAGCAGGTCCGCCGGGTGCTCCTGGTGGATGCGCAGCACGGCCTGCTCCAGATCGCCGCGCCATTCACCGAAGTTGGGCTCCGGGAACGTCTCGGTCTGGCGCTTGCGGAGCTTGGCGACCCAGCCGTTGGGGTCGAGGGCACGCGCCTCGTCGAAGAGGCGGATGTCCGTCTCGAGGTCGTCGCGCGACAGCGGCAGCTCGACGATCTTCACCCGGGGGTCGACCTGCTCCAGCAGCGAGAGGTCGATGCCCGAGTCGAGTTCCCAGGACTCCCGGGCGATGTTGACGACCGTGACGTCCCAGCCGGCCTTCACGAACTGGTTGGCGGTCTCGCGCATCCGGTACGTGGAGCTCTTGGCTGCCGGTGGGAATCCGACGGCGAGATAGATGACGTGCGGTCGCTTGCCTTCCGCAGGCGGCCCGGACGGGGGAGACGATGACATAGCGGTTGACGCTAGCACGCTGACATGCGCGGACTGTGGGTCACATGTGGCCGTCCGCAGGCGGACGGCCACGCTCCCCGGTCGCGTTCCTCATGTCAGGCGGGCCGGCTGCCCCCCTTCCATTCCTCCATGAGACGGACGACGTTGTGCGCCGCGCGGCCGTCGCCGTACGGGATGCCGGGGTCGTCGGTCGGCACGGCACGGGTCACGGTCTCGGCCCACTCCTGGGGCGACAGCGTGTGCGGGTCGGGTACAAGGACGTTCCAGCCGGTGTTGACGGTTTCCACCCACTCCGTCTCCGGGCGGATCGTGGTGCAGATGCGCTCCAGCAGGAACGCCTCCTTCTGCAGACCGCCGGAGTCCGTCACCACGCCGACGGAGGCCAGCACGGCGGCGACCAGGCTCGCGTACGGCAGCGGGCGGCCGACGTGCAGGTTGCCCTGGGTCAGGTCGATGCCGTGCTCTTGGGCGCGGGCGACGAGCCTCGGGTGGGCGGCGAGCGCCACCGGCACCGGCAGCTTGGCGAGCGAGTCGACGATCCGGGCGAGTCGCTCGGGGTCGTCGGTGTTGTCCGGGCGGTGCAGGGTCGCCAGCAGGAAGGGCTGCGTCGGGTCGATGCCCTCGGGCAGCTCCGGCGCGGCGAACTCACCGGCACGGACCTGGTCGCGGATGCGCAGGCAGATGTCGACCATCACGTCGCCGGCCAGTCGGGCGCGGTCGGCGAGGCCCTCGTTCGCGAGGTGGCGCATGGCCTCCTCGGTCGGCGCGAGGAGCAGGTCGGCGCTGTGGTCGGTGAGGACGCGGTTGTGCTCCTCCGGCATGCGCCGGTTGAAGGAGCGCAGGCCCGCCTCCAGGTGCGCCACGGGCAGGTGCATCTTCACGGCCGACAGCGCGCCGGCGATGGTGGAGTTGGTGTCGCCGTAGACGAGCACCCAGTCGGGCTGCTCACGGTCGAGGACCGGGTCGAGCGCGGAGAGGACGGCGCCGGTCTGCACGCCGTGGCTGCCGGAGCCGACGCCGAGGTGGACGTCGGGGTCCGGGATGCCGAGTCCGGAGAAGAAGACGTCCGAGAGGTCGGCGTCGTAGTGCTGCCCGGTGTGCACGATCACGTGCTCGTGCTCGGTTCCCGCGAAGGCGGCCGCGATGGGGGCGAGCTTCACCAACTGGGGACGGGCACCGACGATGCTGATGACTTTCACAGAGCACTCTTCTACTGGGGGCGGGCATGTGGGGTTCGCGAGCAAAGGGAATGGTAGGCAAAAGGTTGGACGCGCCGGATCCGCCATGGGTTGCCCTGCGGGGGGAGCGCGTCCTGTCGTGTCCCGTCCATGTCCGTCCAGGCCGTGGTCAGAACACGGCTTTCGGGCTGCGGCTCACTCGCATAACGATTTCGTGAACCTTGCGTTTACAGGTACGTAAATCGGGTCAACGCGGACGGGTCGCTACGCGGTGCGCTCGACCAGTGTCCCGTCCTTCTCGTCGAAGAGGGCGCCGCTCTGCGGGCACTCCCACACATCAGGCTCACCCTCCCGTTCGACGAGCCGGACGCCGGCCCTTCCGACCCATCCCACCCGGCGAGCCGGGACGCCCACGACCAGCGCGAAGTCCGGCACGTCCTTGGTGACGACGGCGCCTGCGGCGATCATCGCCCAGCGGCCGATGGTGAGGGGTGCGACACACACGGCACGCGCCCCGATGGACGCCCCGTCGGAGATCCGCACGCCGACGGCCTCCCAGTCGCCACCGCGCTTCTGCTTGCCCTCGGGGTCCACGGAGCGCGGGTTGTGGTCGTTGGTGAGGACCACGGCGGGGCCGATGAAGACGCCGTCGCCGAGCTCGGCCGGCTCGTAGACCAGCGCGTAGTTCTGGAGCTTGCAGTTGTCGCCCATGCGGACACCGGAACCGACGTACGCCCCACGGCCGACCACGCAGCCCTCTCCGAGCCGCGCGCCCTCCCGGATCTGTGCGAGGTCCCACACACTGCTCCCGGCGCCGATCTCGGCACCCGCGTCGACCTGGGCGCTGGGCTGGACCCTGTAGTTCACTTCTCCGCCTTCCGGTGTCTGGCTACGCATCGCGAGCATACGGGGAGGGGCCGCCCGTTCGATGGGGGCGGCCCCTGACGCGTACCGGCTCGAACCGTGTCGATCAGTGTCCGTCGGTGGCGACCTGGGTGGCGGGAATCCAGTACCCGGCGAACTCCTCCGAGGTGATCCGCAGCATCGACCGCCCGTTCACGACCGCCCTGCGGTCGAACTGGAGGGTGTGCGACTCGGAGTACTTCAGGGTCTTGAGCGTGCCTGCCACGCCGTTGGTGCCGAAGTCGATCGCCTCGACGGAGGCGTTCGCGGCGATCGTCAGCGTGCGCGGCACCCGGTAGGCGACGGTGACGTGCTCACCGCGCAGGAAGGCCTTCGGGTAGGCCTCCCCGATCCAGTAGCCCTTGTACGCTCCGGCGCTGATCCGGTACCAGACGCCGGCGCCCTGGATACGGCGCCGCATGTCGATCGGAGCCTGGGTGGCCCGGGCGAAGACGACCTTCTTGGAGCTGAGGATCTTGTCCGCCTTGGCCTTGACCCAGCTGCCGTCGGCCTTGGTGTCCAGCTTGTACAGGGTGTGCGTGCCGGCGGCGATCGCGATCACCGAGCCGGACTTCACGCCCGGCGGGACGTCCTCGATCAGCATGTCCAGCTGGTGGGCGAAGACCGAGCTGTTGGTCTGCCAGTTCAGCTGCTGCCACAGCGTGATGTGGTGGTGGTGATAGGTGTTCGCCGGAATCCGGTGCGTCTGGCAGTAGTACGAGAACCAGCGCGGGTTGCGCAGCAGGGTGAAGTACCGGGCGATCGTCGTGCAGGCGCCGTCGTACAGCTGGGCGGCGAGCTCGTTGCCGGTCAGCCCGTAGTAGTCCCAGACGCCGAACATGGCGAAGATCATGCCGTTGTACGTGTAGTCGCCCGTGCCGGCCGTCTTGAACGGGTACTCCTGGATCCAGAGGTAGCCCGCCTTGTCCTTGTTCACCACCCACGGGTTGGCGTTGTCGGCGCGCAGCAGGGAGGCGAAGGCGCCGTCGGCGGCCGACCGGTACAGGGCCCGCTCGTCCGCGCTGAGCCCGTCCTCCAGGGCGGCGAGCTGGGAGAAGAGGCTGATCGCCTCGCCCTGCGCCATGCCGGAGTACCAGGGCGCCTTGTAGACGACACCGCTGTGCTCGGCGTGGGTGAAGTCGAACGGGTACGGGAAGTACCAGGCGCCGCGGGTCTCGACCCGCTTGGCGATCAGCCGGTCGGCCTGGGCCTTGGCGCGCTTGAGGAACACGGCCTTGCGGGTCGGGTCGGTCTCGACGCGGTAGCTGGTGATGCAGCCGAGGCCGAACTGGATCTGCCCGACGGGGTGGTCGTAGGACTTTCCGTCGGCCGTGTACTTCATGTACACGCCGTCGGCGTTCAGGTGGTAGTCGCCCGACGAGAGGTTGACGTTGGCCCAGGTGGTGGCCCGGTTGCGCCACGGCCGCATGGCCTCCGGCAGATCGGGGGCGAT
This sequence comes from Streptomyces sp. NPDC102259, assembly GCF_044766465.1. Lineage (NCBI taxonomy): Bacteria > Bacillati > Actinomycetota > Actinomycetes > Kitasatosporales > Streptomycetaceae > Streptomyces > Streptomyces sp. NPDC102259. The sequence goes on from NZ_JBIWMA010000001.1 coordinate 413,262, forward strand.
CTGGTAGCCGGCCTTCTTGAACTCGAACGGCAGGGTGGTCGGGACGTCCGTCTCGGTCGGCGTGCCGCCCGTGTACGGGATGTGCGTGCCGGCGCTCGGCGCGCTGACGCTGCCGCCCTCCAGCGGGTCCGGCAGCGGCGGCACGGGTATGGGCTCCCCGCCCGTGCCGGACGGCAGGCTCAGCGCGATCGACCGCGGCATGTTGGCGAACGGGTCCGGCGGCGTCGGTGACTCGAACACTCCGGTGGCCATCGCGGTGACGGCCCCGCCTCCCACGACCGCCACCCCCGCGGCGCCGCCTCCGGCCAGCCGTATGAACCGTCTCCGGCCGATTTCGGCACGCCTCTTTCCAGCCATAACTCTGGTCCCCCCCAAGGGTGTTGATCAGCCGTGATCAACAGATGATCTTGCTTGGCAATGATTGTGGATCGTATGTGAAACCTGGGGATTTTCGTGATGGTCGAGAAAAGTTCAGCCGGAGGGGGTGGCGGGATGATCGGGGCATATCCGCGCGTTGCGGGAGGTACGTCGAGAGGGCTGAGAGTTCTGTGATGAAACCGTGATCCGCGGGACGTGTGAATGCCGGACGCCCGGCCCGGTTTGACCCCTCAAGCCGGGGCCCGTAGCCTTGACCCTCGGCGTGTCGGCTGACATGTCACATCCCCGTAAACCCTCTTCCTCCCGGGTGCCGGTTACCTCGGTGGTCGGGAGAGGCCGTCCGTGTTCGTTCCCGGGCGGCTGGACTTCGGGGATGCCGTCCCAGAGCGAGAGAGTGAGATCCGCGTGTACGCCATCGTGCGCAGCGGTGGTCGCCAGCACAAGGTTGCTGTCGGCGACATCGTTGAGGTTGACAAGATTTCCACTGCCAAGGTTGGCGACACGGTCGAGCTCTCGACCCTGCTCGTTGTCGACGGCGACGCTGTGACCAGCGACCCGTGGGTGCTGGCCGGCATCAAGGTCCAGGCCGAGGTCGTGGACCACCACAAGGGCGTCAAGATCGACATCCTTCGCTACAAGAACAAGACCGGCTACCGCCGTCGTCAGGGCCACCGCCAGCAGTACACGGCGATCAAGGTCACTGAGATCCCCGCGGCTGCGAAGTAAGGGACTGAGGAGACATGGCACACAAGAAGGGCGCATCGTCCACCCGGAACGGTCGCGACTCCAATGCCCAGCGGCTCGGCGTGAAGCGCTTCGGCGGTCAGGTCGTCAACGCGGGTGAGATCCTGGTCCGCCAGCGTGGCACGCACTTCCACCCCGGCGCGGGCGTCGGCCGTGGCGGCGACGACACGCTGTTCGCGCTGAACGCCGGCGCGGTGGAGTTCGGTACCCACCGTGGCCGCAAGGTCGTGAACATCGTTCCGGTCGCCTGATCGGAAACTTTCGCGAGGCGGACCTCACTTCCCGTGTGGGAAGGCGGGTCCGCCTTTCGCGTGTTAGGCAGTAAGAAACCCGTACGTTTTCGCAGTGCTGGAGGCACCTACCATGACCACCTTCGTGGACCGCGTCGAACTCCATGTCGCCGCGGGTAACGGAGGCCACGGCTGTGCCTCCGTCCACCGTGAGAAGTTCAAGCCGCTCGGTGGCCCCGACGGGGGCAACGGCGGCCGTGGCGGCGATGTGATCCTGGTCGTCGACCAGTCGGTCACCACGCTCCTCGACTACCACCACAAGCCCCACCGCAACGCCACCAACGGCAAGCCCGGCGAGGGCGGCAACCGCTCCGGCAAGGACGGCCAGGACCTGATCCTGCCGGTCCCGGACGGCACCGTGGTCCAGGACAAGGCCGGCAACGTGCTGGCGGACCTGGTCGGCCACGGCACCTCGTACATCGCCGCCCAGGGCGGTCGCGGTGGCCTCGGCAACGCGGCGCTGTCGTCGGCCCGCCGCAAGGCGCCCGGCTTCGCGCTGCTCGGCGTGCCCGGTGACCTCCAGGACATCGTCCTGGAGCTGAAGACGGTCGCCGACGTGGCCCTTGTCGGCTACCCGAGCGCGGGCAAGTCCTCGCTGATCTCCGTCCTGTCCGCCGCCAAGCCGAAGATCGCGGACTACCCGTTCACGACCCTCGTCCCGAACCTGGGCGTGGTGACGGCCGGCTCCACGGTCTACACGATCGCCGACGTGCCGGGTCTGATCCCGGGCGCCAGCCAGGGCAAGGGACTGGGCCTGGAGTTCCTGCGCCACGTCGAGCGGTGCAGCGTCCTTGTGCACGTGCTGGACACGGCGACCCTGGAGTCCGAGCGCGACCCGCTCTCCGACCTCGACATCATCGAGGAGGAGCTCAAGCAGTACGGCGGCCTCGGCAACCGGCCGCGGCTCGTGGTGCTGAACAAGATCGACGTACCGGACGGCAAGGACCTCGCCGAGATGGTCCGCCCGGATCTGGAGGCGCGCGGCTATCGCGTCTTCGAGGTGTCCGCGGTCGCCCACCTGGGTCTGAAGGAGATGTCCTTCGCCCTCGCCGAGATGGTGTCCGCGGCGCGCGCGGCCAGGCCGAAGGAGGAGGCGACCCGGATCGTCATCCGTCCGAAGGCGGTCGACGACACCGGCTTCACCGTCACGCTGGAGGAGGACGGCCTGTTCCGCGTCCGGGGCGAGAAGCCCGAGCGCTGGGTGCGCCAGACCGACTTCAGCAACGACGAGGCCGTCGGCTACCTCGCCGACCGGCTCAACCGCCTCGGCGTGGAGGACGCGCTCATGAAGGCGGGCGCCCGGGGCGGCGACGGCGTCGCCATCGGCCCCGAGGACAACGCGGTCGTCTTCGACTGGGAGCCGTCCGTGACGGCCGGCGCCGAGATGCTCGGCCGCCGTGGTGAGGACCACCGCTTCGAGGAGCCGCGTCCCGCGACGACGCGTCGCCGGGACAAGCAGGCCGAACGCGACGAGGCGGCCAAGGAGTTCGAGGGCTTCGAGCCCTTCTAGCCCCTCCAGCCCGGCCGGCTCCGTCGGCTTGGTCTTCCGGACCCGTGGTGGTCGGCCGTACACCGGCCGGCCGCCACGGGTCTTTCCGCTTCTCCGCCCGCACGCGGGACTTCCGCCCCGACGGCGTCGACGCGACCGTCCCTGGGGCGGACGGTAAGAGCGGAGCAGGCGGCCGGGAAAACCCCGACGTGAGAAAACGCCGATCGGAGCCCGGGACTCATCTGTGCCCCAGGCTCCTCTCAGCGTCCCCTAAGGAACCCCTCTTACCGTCTCTTGACCATGGAGACGGACTGTACGAACCCCGCGGACTGTACGAGTGACGGCGCCCCGGCCCCCGTGAAACCCACCCCGCTGACCGCCGGTACCCGCCTGCTGCACATAGGGCCGCACAAGACCGGGACCACCTCGATCCAGGGCGCCCTCTTCGCGGCGAAGGAGCAGCTGCCGGCGTACGGCGTCGCGTACCCGGCGCAGAGCAGACACCCCATGCAGGCCGTCCTGGCGGCCTGCTCCCGGACCGGGATGATCGGCGACACCACGCCCACCGAGCGGCACTGGACGCGGCTCGTGGACCAGGTGCACGCCACCGGCCGCCACACCTCGGTGATCAGCAGCGAGTTCTTCGCCGACGCCCCGGACGACGCGACCGCCGGGCGGATCGTCGAGCAACTCGGCGGGGAGCCGGTGCAGGTGCTGGTCACCCTGCGCCCGCTGGTGAGGATCATGCCCTCGCAGTGGCAGCAGTACGTGCAGAACGGCCTGCGCATGGGCTACGAGGAGTGGCTGGAGCACATGCTCCGCAAGGCCCCCTACGAGAAGCCCAACCCCAGTTTCTGGCGCCGGCACCGGCACGACCGGCTGGTCGAGCGGTGGGTGCGGGTGGTCGGGCCCGAGCGGGTCACCGTCGTCGTGGTGGACGACCGGGACCGCGGCGGGCTGATGCGCACCTTCGAGGGACTGCTCGGACTGCCCGCGAATCTCCTTCAGCCCGTTCCTGACACGGCGAATCGTTCTCTCACCCTCGCCGAGACCGAAATGCTGCGCAGTCTCAACAAGGAATTCCGCGGTAATGGCCTCCCTGACGAGCTGTATTCCCTACTGGTTCGTAACGGTGCGGTCATGCATATGAAGAACACGTGCAGTCCCACCTCACAGGACGTGAGGATCTCCACACCCGAGTGGGCGGTCCGGGCGGCCACCGGGATCGGCGCCGAGATGGCCGAGCGGATCGGGTCGACCGGGGTGCGGGTGATCGGTGACCCGGCTCTGCTGTCCGCTGTGCCGGAGCCCGCCGGGCGGCCGGGGCCGGAGGAGGCCCGGATCGCACCCGAGGTGGCCGCTCAGGCGCTGTATGGTGCGCTCGCAGCGGTGGTCGCCGCATCCGGCGGGGCCTCGGCGCCCCCGGTGCACCGGACCTCGTCCAAGGAGCTCGTACGCGTCCTCGGGCACCGCTGCCTCAAGCGGATCCGACGGCACTGACGCCGTTCGGCACGCTCTTGTCCGTGGCGCTCGGTCACTCTCGGCAATGAGATACTCCTTGTGCAGTAACTCACAGGATTTCCAGGGACCCTCCATGGGAAGCCGCGCCGGAGTCTTAGGAAACGCCGTCGAGGCAAGGTGAATGCCAGGTTGCGTGCACATTTGCAGCGAACGACGCTCACCTTGCATCGCGGTAACCGCAAGTGGGACCATTTCCCCGTTCCCTGTCGCCCCAAGGTAGGTCCACTGTGTCCCAGCACATAGCCAAGCCCCGTACCACCGCAGTGATCCTGGCCGGTGGCACCGGCCAGCGCGTGGGTCTGTCGATCCCCAAGCAGCTGCTGAAGATCGCCGGCAAGGCAGTCATCGAGCACACCCTGACCACCTTCGAGAAGGCCGACTCGATCGACGAGATCATCGTGCTGATGGCGCCGGGCTACGTGCCGGACATCGAGAAGATCGTGGCCAAGGCCGGGTTCAAGAAGGTCCGGAAGATCATCGAGGGCGGTTCCACGCGGAACGAGACCACCGAGCGCGCCATCGCGGCCCTGGGCGAGGGGCTGGCCGACGGCGAGGATCTCAACGTCCTCTTCCACGACGCCGTGCGCCCCCTGCTCTCGCGGCGGGTCATCGACGACTGCGTCACGGCGCTGGAGCGCTACCAGGCGGTCGACGTCGCCATCCCGTCCGCGGACACCATCATCGTCACGCGCACGCACGGCGAGGACGGTGAGTTCATCACCGAGATCCCGGACCGCTCCCGGCTGCGCCGCGGTCAGACCCCGCAGGCGTTCAAGCTGTCCACCATCCGCCGGGCGTACGAGGTGGCGGCGGGCGACCCCAACTTCCAGGCGACCGACGACTGCACCGTCGTGCTGCGCTATCTGCCCGACGTGCCGATCCACGTCGTCGCGGGTGACGAGTACAACATGAAGGTGACCCAGCCCGTCGACGTCTTCATCGCCGACAAGCTCTTCCAGCTGGCCTCCTCCGCCGCCCCCGAGCAGATGGGCGAGGAGGTCTACCGCGAGCTCCTCACCGGCAAGACCGTGGTCGTCTTCGGCGGTTCGTACGGCATCGGCAAGGACATCGCCGAGCTCGCCGAGTCCTATGGCGCCAAGGTGTACGCGCTGGGCCGCTCCACCACCGGCACGCACGTCGAGAACCCGGAGGAGGTCGACGACGCGCTGTCCAAGGCGTACAGCGAGACCGGGCGCATCGACTACGTCGTCAACACGGCGGGCGTGCTGCGCATCGGCAAGCTGGCCGAGACCGACAACGCGACCATCGAGGAAGCGCTGAAAGTCAACTACCTGGCACCGGTGCAGATCGCACGTTCGGCGTACAAGTACCTGGCGGAGACGAAGGGCCAGCTGCTGCTGTACACCTCCAGCAGTTACACGCGGGGGCGTGCCGAGTACAGCCTGTACTCGTCCACCAAGGCGGCCATGGTGAACCTCACCCAGGCCCTCTCCGACGAGTGGGCCGGTGACGGCATCCGGGTGAATTGCGTCAACCCGGAGCGCACGGCCACGCCCATGCGAACCAAGGCTTTCGGGCAGGAGCCCTCGGGCAGTCTGCTTTCCTCGGAGGCGGTTGCCCGCACCTCGCTCGACGTGCTGCTCTCCGAGCTCACCGGGCATGTGATCGACGTCCGCCAGCAGGACCCGACGGCGGCCGCCGGCCGGGCGTCGGACTTCGAGCAGGCTCTGGCCGGAGTGCTCGACCGACAGGATGGCATGGCATAATCCATCGGAAATAGCCATCGATTTTTCAGGCCTCTGTGGCTCCCTGTTTACGGAGAATTCACAGAGGCCTGATCCGTAAGACTCCCGAAACCTTCACAAAGGATTTTCCGGACTTTTAGTACCTATGACCGGCCCCCTCCCAGAGCAGGTTTCTCCGTGATATCCACCGCTATTCGCGTAGCCCGGGTGGGCAGCGCGGCCGAACTGGCCGCGGCGGCCCTCATGATGCTGGGCTACCCCGGCCTCATGGTGGCCGCGCTCGTTCCGAGCGTCCCCGCCTTCGCCGCCGCGGCCGCCGTGACGTACCTGGCGGACCTTTACCTCCACCGCAAAGGCAGTCGCCTCATCGCCCTCCTGGGCAAGGTGCGGGCCGGTCTGTCCACCCGGTTCCTGGTCCGCGAGCTGCTGCTGATCCTGCTGCTGGCGAGACTCGACCTCTCCCAGGAGCCGGTCTTCTACGCGGCGATCGCGTGCTTCACGGTGTTCTTCGGCCTCCAGGCCCCGCACGGCGCGCTGATCACCCTGATCGGCAAGCGCCGTCAGATGCCGGTCGTGACCAGGAACGTCGACGTGGCCTCCCGGCTGCGCATACCGGACGCGCCGCCGCGCCGCCTGCTGAGCCGCGCCACCGTCAAGATGCTCCACCTCGACCTCGCGGCCGTCGTGGGTCTCCTCGTCAGCGCGCTCACCGACTCCGAGGCCGCGGGCTTCGTCGGCATCGGCGTCACCCTGGGCCTGGGCGCGCTGTACGTGCTGGCGCTGGTGCCGTACCTGCGGGCGAAGCGGCTGCCGCCGAAGGCCGACAAGGTCCTCGGCACGGTCAGCGCCTGGCTGCGCGAGTACCGGCCGCAGACGGTGCTGTACTTCTCCGGCTCCGACGACTCCGCCTACCAGGTCAACATGTGGCTGGAGACCATGGAGCAGATGGAGTCCCGGCCCCTGGTCATCCTGCGTGAGCGCACCGTCCTGGAGAAGATGGCGCCCACCTCGGTCCCCGTCGTCTGCGTGCCCGGGGGGGTGCACCTGATGAACATGGACCTGTCCATGGTGCGGGTCGCGTTGTACTGCGCGAACGTCGGCAAGAACATCCACCTGCTTCGGGTGCCGACCATGAAGCACGTCTTCATCGGCCACGGCGACAGCGACAAGCTCGCCAGCGTCAACCCGTTCAGCAAGGTCTACGACGAGGTGTGGACCGCCGGCCGCGCGGGCCGCGACCGTTACGCCATCGCCGACGTCGGCATCCGCGACGAGGACATCGTGGAGGTCGGCCGTCCGCAGCTGGCGCCGATCAAGACCGCGCAGGGCACAGCCGCGGGTCCCCGCGGCGGAGCCGCCGACGGGTCCTGCCCGACGGTTCTGTACGCGCCCACCTGGGAGGGCTGGGACGACAACCCGGGCAACACCTCGCTCCTGCTGGCCGGCGAGAACATCGTGAAGAAGCTGATCGCGGCCGAACCCCCGGTCCGTGTCCTGTACAAGCCGCACCCCTTCACCGGCACCCGCAGCGCCAAGGCCGGCGCCGCGCACCGCCGGATCACCGCCCTGATCAAGAAGGCCTCCGCCCAGCGGGCGGGCGACCCCCGCTTCACCTCGGACCCGGCGGCCGAGGCCAAGGCCAAGGCGGAACTGACTCGCCTCAAGGCCCGGCTGGACGGTCTCTCCCTCGCGTTCGACGAGCGCGCCGACGAGGCCGTCACCAGCCGTGACGGCATCGTCGACGTCCGCAAGCACGAAGAGGCCGCCCGGCTGCGCGCCGAGTGGAACGAGACCTACTGGCGCTCCTTCCCCTCCTTCGAGCACCGGGTGATCACCGGCGCCGGACCTCGCCTGTACGACTGCTTCAACGCCTCCGAGGCGATGGTCTCGGACATCTCCAGCGTGGTCTCCGACTTCATCGCGAGCGGCAAGCCGTATGCGGTCGCGGACTCCGCGGAGCTGGGCGCCGAGGAGTTCAGGCGGCAGAACACCGCCGTGCGCGCGGCGGTGATCCTCAGCAACAGCGCCGCCGAGCTGGACCAGCTGCTGGACGCGGTCCGCGACCCGGCCGGCGATCCACTGGCCAAGGACCGCAAGGAACTCAAGGAGTACCTGCTCGGACCCGACGAGCCCACCTCGCTCGAGCAGTTCGACACCGCGATCACCGACCTCGCGCTGAAGGCCGAGGCACGCAACGTGGGCCAGGAATCCCACGCGGTCACGATGGACGACGCGGTCGGTGCCGCGCCGGACGACGCGACGGAACTGCCCAAGGGTGTTACGGCCGGCTGACGCCCGTATTTCCTGAGGCCGGGCCCCCGGAGAGTTCTCCCCGGGGGCCCGGCCTCTTGTATGTTCTGTGATGTGGGACACGTACCGAAACCCAGGCAACCCACCCCGTTCATCCATCGTCTACCGGGTATCCAAAGTGTTCATGTGGGGGAACCGGTGCGGGATGAGAGGGAAAAGTGACCGCTGCGCAGCCTGACGTCACGGTGGTCATCGGGGCGTACGAAGCGATGCCGTACCTGGTCGAGTGCCTGGCATCGGTCGAGGCGCAGACCCTCGACGCGGCGCGCCTGGAGGTCATCGCCGTGGACGACGGCTCCCAGGACGGCACCGGGGAGTATCTGGAGGAGTTCGCCGCCCGCGCGCCCATGGCCGTCACCGTGGTCCGCCAGGAGAACTCCGGCGGCCCCAGCGGGCCGCGCAACGTAGGCCTCTCCAAGGCCACCGGGCGCTACGTCTTCTTCCTCGACGCCGACGACCGGCTCGGCGTCGAGGCCCTGGAGCGCATGGTGGCCATGGCCGACCGCAACGGCACGGACGTGGTCCTCGGCCGGGTCGAGGGCATCAACCGCAAGCCGCCGAAGTCGATGTGGGGCGAGACCCTCGACCGTACGGACGTCTACTCCTCCAACATCAAGTTCACCCTCAGCGCGCAGAAGCTGTTCCGCCGGGAGTTCCTGGAGCGCCACGGCATGCGTTTCGACGAGTCGCTGTGGACCGGCGAGGACGCCCTGTTCACGATGGAGGCCTATCTGCGGGCCGACGGCGTCTCCGTGGTCGCCGACTACACCTGCTACTACCTGGTGGGCCGCACCGACGGCAAGCAGGTGACGAAGAGCGGGAGTTACACCCTGCGCTTCGACTCCGCGCGCGCCCTGATGGGGCTGCTGGAGCGGCTCGTCCCGCCCGGCGCCAAGCGGGACGTGCTCATGGTCCGCCCGTTCCTCGTCACCGTGCTGCCGCAGTTCGGGCCCGTCTTCCTCAGGAACGACGAGGAGATCCGGCGCACCAAGATGGAGCTGGCCAAGCCGCTGATGGACACCTACTGGAACGAGGGCGTCGCCCAGCGGCTCCGGGTCCACGAGCGGCTGCGCCTGGAGCTGGTGGCCCGGCAGCGCCCCGAGCTCCTGGTGGACGTCCTCGAGTTCATCAAGGCCAAGAGCGAGCCGGTACCGGTCCTGAAGAAGCGCGACACCCAGCTCTTCCTGGCCTATCCGCACTACCGCTCGCGCACGGCCGGCCTGCCCGACCGGATCTACCTGGCCGAGCCCCGCGAGGCCAGGGAGTTCCCCGGCTGGCGCAAGGACCCGACCGAGACCTTCCTGCGCGGCTTCACCCGCAAGGTCCGCCGCAGGATCCGCCGACTCCGCCGCCCGATGCGACCGGGCGGTCGGGCGGCCGCGTGAGCCCGCACGGCTGCGGTGCCGCGGTGCCGCACGGCCGCGGTGCCGTGCGGCCGTGCTCGCGGGACCTACTTGCTCGGCTTCAGCGCGCGGCGCAGCGGGCCGCCCACCGCGCGCTTCGCGCGACGGTAGATCGACGGGGCGGGGATGACCGCGGCGGCCTTGGCCGCGGCCTTCGCGCCCGGCCGGTTCTTCGCCAGATCCCGCTTCAACTGGGCGTTGTGGGAGTCCAGTTCGGTGATGCGCTGCTGGAGCCAGCCGAACCTGTCGGCCAGCGAGGCGAGGTCGGCGTGGTTCCAGGGGCGCACGCCCGCCGGGAAGGACAGCGAGCGCAGCTTCTTCTCGAAGGCCACGCCGCCGTCGCCGTGGGTGAAGGTGTTCGGCAGCCCGTTCTTGTCCAGGAACGCGGTGAAGCGGTCGAAGCGCTCCTTGTGGTTGCCGCTGAGCCCGGTGAAGTCGGCCTCCTCGTACAGCTCGGCCGGGTCGAGGTCCGCGGTCACCTCGCTGAGCAGCCGGTGGGGTATCTCGAAGTAGCGGCACAGCTCCAGCGTGCGCGAGTCGAAGGCCAGCACGGTCGCGGGCGTGCCCGCCAGCAGCGCCGCGATGTTGCCGTGGATGCGCGAGCCGAACGAGTAGTCGAAGTCCCGCAGGTCGTCGATCCAGGTGATCGGGTCGATGTAGACCCGGGCCTTGTCCTCCCGGTACATGGGGTGGTCGGGGTGGGTCGGCATCTCGGTGATCCGGCCGGCCGGGGAGTCCACGTCCCGCCAGTGCAGCTGCTTGGCGTCGGTGAGGTTCTGGCCTATGTAGCGCAGGTTCGGGTAGCGCTCGTGGGTGCGGGCGATGACCTTGTGCAGACCGCCGCCGCGCACCGCGGTGTGCGAACCGTTGACGGCGATCCGCGACTCCGCGGTCAGGGCCGCCGTCTTCTTCTCGACGGGCAGCCGGTCGCCGTGCATGAACATCGACGGGCAGCCGATGACCTCGACGTCGCGGAAGCCCATGTCGGTGAGGTACTGCTCGGTGAACTCGCCCCGCACGCCTATGGAGGCGCTGCGCTCCAGCACCGCCGCGCAGAAGGCGCGCACGCTGGGCTCCATGGGCTTCAGCCGCGCCGGGTCGTAGGTCACACCGGTCTGCGCGCCGACACCCATCACCACGACCGGGATCTTCAGCTTCCCGATGAGCCTGGTCAGCCGCTGGAGCGGCTGCTCGAAGGTCGGCCGGAAGGCGTTGGCGAGGGGCACGACGAAGGCGTCGTACTCCTCGTTGATCCGGGCCGCCGCGTTCACGTCGGTCCGCATGCCGTTCGAGAAGACCTCGGAGTCCGGCGTGGTGAGGATCTTGTGCGCGGCATCGCTGAAGATCAGGTTGCCGGAGTTGGTGGCGATCACGTCGCGGTGGAGGGCTTCCTCGACCGGGACGACGTCGAAGGGGCTCTTCCCCGACCTCAGGAGTATGCGCTTCACAGGGCGAACTGTAGGTGACACAAACTTCAAAATAAATTTGTGTTCTCTTCAAATTACATGGGGAACCAGTACAACCTTTTTGCCGTACGCAAAGCGTGAGCGAACGGTTACAGCGCGAGCCTGTCCGCGAGCTGAAACTCCCGCGCGGCCTCCGCCCCCGTTCGCGTAGATTGCCAGGCGGGGAGCCGTCGACCTACGCGAGGAGCGAAGACCAAGGTGGCAGGGGCAAGGCAGGCCGTGAGCGAGGCCCGCAGGATCGTCGTCAAGGTCGGCTCCTCGTCGCTGACCACCGCCTCCGGCGGACTCGACGCCGACCGGGTCGACGCGCTCGTCGACGTCCTCGCCAAGAGCCGCAGCGGAGGCGAGAAGGAGATCGTGCTCGTCTCCTCGGGCGCCATCGCCGCAGGGCTCGCCCCGCTGGGCCTGCGCCGCCGCCCCCGGGACCTCGCCCGCCAGCAGGCGGCCGCGAGCGTCGGCCAGGGCCTGCTCGTGGCCCGCTACACCGCCTCCTTCGCCCGGTACGGCGTCCGCGTCGGCCAGGTACTGCTGACCAGCGACGACATGAGCCGACGGGCCCACCACCGCAACGCCTCCCGCACCCTCGACGAACTGCTCGCGATGGGCGCGTTCCCGATCGTCAACGAGAACGACACGGTGGCCACCGACGAGATCCGCTTCGGCGACAACGACCGGCTCGCCGCCCTCGTCGCCCACCTCGTCCACGCCGACCTGCTGGTCCTGCTGTCCGACGTCGACGGCGTGTACGACGGCGACCCCAGCAAGCCGGGCACCTCACGGATCGCCGAGGTGCGGAGCCCCGAGGACCTGGCGCACGTCGAGATCGGCAGCACCGGCAAGGCGGGCGTCGGCACCGGCGGCATGGTCACCAAGGTCGAGGCCGCCCGGATCGCGGCCGCCGCCGGCATTCCCGTGGTCCTCACCAGCGCCGTCCACGCGGCCGACGCCTTCACCGGCGGGGACACCGGCACCTACTTCCACGCCACCGGCAAGCGCTCCGCCGACCGGCTGCTGTGGCTCCAGCACGCCTCCACCCCGCAGGGCTCGCTCACGCTGGACGACGGGGCGGTGCGCGCGGTGGTCGACCGGCGTACCTCGCTGCTGCCGGCCGGGATCGCCGCGGTGGAGGGCGAGTTCAGCGCGGGCGACCCCGTCGAGCTGCGGGACGCCCGGGGGCGCGCGGTGGCCCGCGGCCTCGTCAACTTCGACGCCAAGGAGATCCCCCAGCTGATCGGCCGGTCGACCAGGGATCTGGCACGGGAGCTGGGCGCGGAGTACGAGCGCGAGGTCGTCCACCGGGACGACCTGGTGATCCTGCACCCGTAAACCCGCTCGAACGGTCCGTACCGGTGGGGGACGTTCCGTGAAACCGCCCCGCGGAGCGGTGCGGCCTGCTCAACTTTGTTCCAGGGACAGAGAACGCGGGACACATTCCGCACGAGCGCTGCGTAAAGGAGGCCGTCGTGAGACGAGTGCGCCCTGGGGTGGCAGCGGCCCGTGGGAGTACCGGCGAAACCGGTTCGACGGCGTCGCGTACGGCCGGTCCGGCTCAGTCACGTGTCGCGGGTCCTGCGCCGGCGCGCGCGCCGGGTGAGGAGCGCGCGCTGACCAGTGTGGCGGCCGGCGACCGGTACCTGGCCCAGGAGGGCGCCGAGTCGAAGGGCGAGCAGCCCGTGGACGTCCCCCGGCTGTGGCACGTCACCCTCAGCGTCTCCGGCGAGGAGGCCCCGCTGAAGGAGGTCCGGCGGGCCCTCGAGCAGCTCGCCCACGACCACCCCTTCCTCCTGACCAGCAGATACGCGGGCGACCACGCCGAGATCCGCTACTGGGAGGAGGCCCGCGACCTGCATGACGCGGCCGCCGTCGCCCTGCGGCTGTGGGGGGAGCACCGGCAGACCGCCGGGCTGCCGCCCTGGGAGATCGTCGGCCTGGAGGTCATCGACCGCCAGACCTACCACCAGCGCATCGCGGCGGGCTACGGACCGGCCCCCGCGACCCCGGTCGGCGTCCACCCGTACTGACGCTTTCGCCGCCGGGCGCCGGGGTGTCCCGGGACGTATCGCGTGGCGTGTCTCGTGGTGTGTCTCGTGGCGCATCTCGGGGTGTGGAACGAACGGTGGACCGGCCCGCGCGGCGCACTACGCTTCCCTTATGACCACGCTCTCGCCGTACGACTCCATGTCCCCGGTCACCCGTGCCGCCTACCGCGCCAAGGCGGCCGCCGCCGACCTCGCGCCGCTGCCCCGGGCCGCCAAGGACGACGCGCTGCTCGCCATCGCGGACGCGCTGGAGGTCCGTACGAGCGAAATCGTCGAGGCCAACGCGAAGGACATCGCCAAGGCCCGCGAGGCGGGCACCAGCGAGTCGATCGTGGACCGGCTGACCCTCACCCCGGAGCGGGTGCGGGCCATCGCCTCGGACGTCCGGGACGTCGTCGCGCTGCCCGACCCGGTCGGCGAGGTCGTCCGCGGATCCACCCTCCCCAACGGCATCGACCTGCGCCAGGTCCGTGTTCCGCTCGGCGTCGTCGGCATCATCTACGAGGCCCGCCCGAACGTCACCGTGGACGCCGCCGCCCTCTGCCTGAAGTCCGGCAACGCGGTCCTGCTGCGTGGCTCGTCCTCCGCCCACGAGTCGAACACCGCTCTCGTCCGGGTGATCCGCGACGCCGTCGGCGGGGCCGGGCTGCCCGCCGACGCCGTGCAGCTGGTGCCCGGCGAGGGCCGCGACAGCGTGCGCGAGCTGATGCGGGCCCGCGGCCTGGTCGACGTCCTGATCCCGCGCGGCGGGGCCTCGCTCATCCAGACCGTCGTCACGGAGTCCACCGTCCCGGTCATCGAGACCGGCACCGGCAACTGCCACGTCTACGTCGACGCCCACGCCGACCTCGACATGGCGATCGACATCCTGATCAACTCCAAGGCGCACCGGGTCAGCGTCTGCAACGCCGCCGAGACCCTCCTGGTCCACCAGGACATCGCCGCCCGGTTCCTGCCGCGCGCCCTCGACGCCCTCGCGGAGGCGGGCGTCACCGTGCACGCCGACGAGCGCGTGCTGGCCTACGCCGAGGACTCCAAGGCGACCGTGGTCGAGGCCACGCCCGAGGACTGGGAGACGGAGTACCTCTCCTACGACATCGCCGCCGCCGTCGTCGACTCCCTGGACCGGGCCGTCGAGCACATCCGGCTGTGGACCTCCGGCCACACCGAGGCCATCGTCACCACCTCGCAGCAGGCCGCCCGCCGCTTCACCCAGTTGGTCGACTCCACCACGGTGGCCGTGAACGCCTCCACCCGCTTCACCGACGGCGGCGAGTTCGGCTTCGGCGCGGAGATCGGCATCTCCACCCAGAAGCTGCACGCCCGGGGCCCGATGGGCCTCCCGGAGCTGACCAGCACCAAGTACATCGTCACGGGCGACGGGCACGTACGGCGCTGAAACCTCCTCCGGGGCGTCGTGAGCGGTGTCTCATCCGGCGGATGAATTTCCCTGCCGACTGCCCAAATTGACCCCCCAGGTCTACTCTGGATTCGTGCCGGAGGACGTGGGGGGTACGCCGTTCCCTGACGGCTGGGAGCCCGACGACGACCACGACCGCGGGGTGTCGGACGAAGAGTTCGCCTCCGTGGTCTTCGACGAGGCGTTCATCAAGGCGGCCGTGGTGCACGAGCCGACCGCCGTCGAACGCCTCCTGGCCGCCGCGGAGGCGAGAGCCGAGGCCGAAGCCCGCCGTGCCCGCGCCAGAGGCGACCGCTACGACGACGCCTACGGTTCCGACGGACCCGGCGATTTCGGCCATGATCCCGAACTCGACGATCTGGACGACGCCGACCTGCCCGAGGCGTGGGAACGCCGCTACGGCGACCCCGGGGCCTACGGCAGGCAGGTCCGCTGGCATCGTCCCGTCGCCTGGATGCTCGCCCTCGTCATGGGCGTCGGCATGGTCGCGCTGGCCTTCGCCGCGGTCTACCGGGGCGCCTCGTCGAGCAGCCGGGATCAGCTGCCCTCGCCCGCCACGACCGGTCTCGAACAGGGGAGCGTGCCGCCGCCCTCGGCGTCCGCCGACTACTCCCGGCCACCCGTCTCGGCCGTTCCGCCCAAACCCTGAACGTCTGTCAGAAGTTGTCGTACGGCAGGGCGTTTACCCGGGGTCCGTGAGACCTACTCTGAAAGTATGGCCGGTCCTGGAGACCCACCGGAGGGGACACCCGAGGGCACATCCGGAGGTGGAGAGGACGAGTACCGATCCGTCGTCTTCGACGAATCGTTCGTCCGTGCTGCCCGTATCCAGGAGTACTCCGCGCAGGAGCGCATGGCCGACCACGCGCCCGCCGTCCGCCGCAGACCGCCCCGGCACCGGGGCCTGTCACGACAGGCGCTGATGCTGGTCATGCTGATCGCCGTCGCCTTCGGCACCGCCGTCTACATGGGTGTACGCAACCCCTACCAGAGCCCCCTGGCGCGTCGGTCCGTCGAGCCCCTGCGGATGACCGTCATCCCGCTCTCCCCGCTGGGCGTGGTACCCGGGGCGGCCGATCCCGAGTCGCTGTTCGCGCACAGTCCCGCCGCGCAGTTCCGCATCGGCGCCGAGGGCATCCCGCTGCCCGCCTCCCGGCGCACCGCGCACTTCTCCGACAGCCAGGTCGTCACCGCCCTGACCGCGGCCAAGGAGTACATCGTGCACTCCTCCCTCTACCCGGAGGTGCTCACCCGGCAGCAGGTGCGACCCGTGCGGGCCCTGGTCGCAGCCGAGCAGCTCGACCAGTTCGACGAGAGCTTCAGCCATCCGACCGCCGACGGCAGACACGCGCCGACCGGCTGGCTGGTCCGCTTCGACCCCGCCCAGGCCCAGCTGGCCGACAGCAGCATCCGCGTCCAGGGCACGCTCCAGGCCGCCGAGACCGACTCCGCGACCCTCGAGGTCACCGCCGACCACACCTTCGTGTACGCGCTGCGGCCGACCGGCGCGGGGGCCGACACCTCGGCCTCCCTCTTCACCGTCCGCCGCGAGCTGCACTTCCGCTTCGACCGCAACGACCTGCGCACCCACCAGGTCCAGCTGATCGTGTCCTACGTCCAGGCCGGCCCGCTGTCCTGCGCCGAGGACTCCACGAACCATCTGCGGCCCCTGCTGGCCGGCCAGACCGCGAAGACGGGCGGCCCGGCCGGCACGGACCCCTACGCGACGGGCGGCGCGACGGCCCTGTGCGGATCGCTCGCGACGAGCGCCCAGCCGAAGGTGTGAACCCGCTCAGGGGCGCGCTCGCACGGCGGATCAGCTGTCGGCGCGCGGAGGCGTGTCCGTGGGCCCGTCCGGACCGCCGTCCGAGCCGTCCGAGCTGCCCTGCGAGCCGGCCGAGCCGTTCCTCGGCGGCTGGTCGTCCGCCGGAGCCGAGCCCGCGAACCCGCCGAAGCCGCGCCGCACCCGGCCGCCCAGGTCGCCGGCCCCGCCCGCGATGTCGCTGACCAGCTTCATCAGCGGGTCCTTGGAGCTCTTGACGCTCGTCGCGTAGTGGCTCGCGGACTCGCGGAAGGAGTCCGTCACCGAGGTGTCTTTGTCCTCGGTGCGCCGCGGGTAGTGGCCGTCCATGATCCGCTGGTGGTCGCGGGACTCGGCCCACTTCTTCAGCTCGGCCGCGCGCACGGTGGTGAAGGGGTGGGTACGGGGCAGCACGTTGAGGATCTTCAGCACGGAGTCGCGCAGGTCGCCGCCGGCCTCGTACTCCTCGGCCTGCTTCAGGAACGCGTCCACGTTCATCTCGTGCAGGTGGTTGCCGCCGGCGATCTTCATCAGGCCCCGCATGGAGGCCTTCAGGTCCTGGCCGACGAGGAGACCCGCCCGGTCGGCGGACAGCTCCGACTTGCGGAACCACTCGCGCAGCGCCGTGACGATCGCCATGATCGCGAGGTTGCCCAGCGGGATCCAGGCGACTCGGATCGCCAGGTTCGTCAGGAACAGCAGGATCGTGCGGTACACGGCGTGCCCGGACAGGGCGTGACCCACCTCGTGGCCGACGACCGCGCGCATCTCCTCCTCGTCGAGCAGCTCGACGAGGCCGGTGGTGACCACGATGATCGGCTCGTCCAGACCGATGCACATCGCGTTGGGCTGCGGGTCCTGGTTGACGTACATCGGCGGGACCTTCTCCAGGTCCAGGATGTAACAGGCGTCCCGCAGCATGTCGTTGAGGTGCGCGAACTGCTGGTCGGAGACCCGAACCGAGTCGGACAGGAACAGCAGCCGCAGGCTCCGCTCGGGCAACAGCCCGCTGAGCGCCTTGAACACGGTGTCGAAGCCGCTCAGCTTGCGCAGCGCCACCAGGGCGGAGCGGTCGGCCGGATGCTCGTAGGCACGGGAGGAGATTCCCGGGAAGCGCCTGCGCTGCCTGCTCGGCACGTTCTCCCGGCCGGTGTCGTTCTGCTCGTGGCCGTCGTCGGACATGTCTTCCCCCATGTGCGTCTGTGTGGCCGCTACCTGCTGTGTGGCCCTCTGCCTGACCTTTACGGACCCTTGTGCGGCCCTTTGCGCCCCCGAAGCCGAGCCCAGCCTAGGCGGAGTTACCGTGGACGGGCACTACACCGAAGGAGTCCCGCCCCATGGAGCACCACCCCGCAGCCGCCTGGCTCACCGAAGCCGCCGGCGCCGCCCAGCAGCAGGGGGCGGGGAATCTGCTCCGCGTCGTACTGGTCGTGATGATCCTGGGCTGTGCGCTCACCGCGTGGTTCCTGTTGCGGGGCTACAAGCGGAAGGACGACTGAGCCGCCGGGAAGGTTCCCAATGGCGGAGTCGGCGTGATCGCCGCCCGGCCGCCCGCTTACGATGGGCCGACATCTTTATCCCGCCCACCGGATAGGTCCTGCCGAAGATGAGCCTTCACAGCACCGCTGCCCAGCTGGTCACCCTCGCCGCCGAGGGCGAGGAGCACGGTGGCAACCACGAGAGCCTCAGCCCGCTGGTCACCGGTGGCAGCGCGTTCCTCATCCTGCTGCTCCTGCTGTGGATCACCACCCGCTTCAACCGCGACCGCTGAGACGCGACGTGTTCACCGACGGGCAGTCCGGCATAGCGGGGCGCTCCGGGCATCCGCCGGCCGGGGCCCCGGAACCGGGCCGGTAGGGTCTGCACGCATGGGAGAGCAGGACATGCCTACCGGCCCGTCGAACCCGGGAAAGCGCCGCCTCGGCGTCATGGGCGGAACGTTCGATCCGATCCACCACGGACACCTCGTGGCGGCCAGTGAGGTCGCCGCGCAGTTCCGCCTGGACGAGGTCGTGTTCGTCCCGACCGGCCAGCCGTGGCAGAAGAGCCACCGCAGTGTCTCCCCGGCCGAGGACCGTTACCTGATGACGGTCATCGCGACCGCCGAGAACCCGCAGTTCTCGGTGAGCCGTATCGACATCGACCGCGGCGGCCCCACGTACACCGTGGACACGCTGCGCGATCTCCGGTCCCTCAACCCCGAGAGCGACCTGTTCTTCATCACCGGCGCCGACGCCCTGGGTCAGATCCTGACCTGGCGGGACAGCGAGGAACTGTTCTCCCTCTCGCACTTCATCGGCGTCACCCGGCCGGGACACAACCTGACGGACCCCGGTCTGCCCGAAGGCGGTGTCTCGCTCGTCGAGGTGCCCGCGCTCGCCATCTCCTCCACAGACTGCCGTGCGAGAGTCGCCAAGGGCGACCCCGTCTGGTATCTGGTGCCTGACGGAGTCGTGCGCTACATCGACAAGCGCGAGCTGTACCGCGGCGAGTGAGCCGAGAGGGGTACCGGTGAACGACCGATACGACGCGGGGTACGGGGGCGACCAGTACGAGCTCGTCGGCTACGACGAGTTCGGGCAGCCCGTCTACCGACAGGTCCCGTCGCAGCAGGTGCCGCAGCAGTCCTACGACCCGTACGGGCAGCAGGGGCAGCAGCCGCACCAGCCCCAGGGACAGCAGGGACAGCAGGGGTACGGCTACGACCCCTACGCCACGGGCGGGCAGCAGCAGACGCCCGCCTACGACCCGTACGACACCGGTCAGCAGCCGCCCACGCCCGCCTACGACCCGTACGACACCGGCCGGCAGGCTCCCGTCGGCTACGACCCCTACGGCACCGCGACCCAGGCCCCGTACGACCCCTACGGGCAGACCGCCGCCGGTGGACAGCAGCCCCGGGTCGAACAGCCTCGCGTCGCCGAGCAGACCGCCTACATCCCGCAGCAGGGCGGTCCGGTCGAGACCGGCGCGAAGGCAGCGGCCGACACCGGCATCGACGTCGACGGACGGCCCGGGGCCGCGGTGGACGGGCGCGATGCGCCCGGAGCGCCCGGGCTGCCCCAACGCGACTACGAGACCGAGCAGTTCGCGTTCGTGGAGGAGCCCGACGGCGACTCCGAGGACGTCATCGACTGGCTGAACTTCACCGAGAACCGCACCGAGCGCCGTGAGGAGGCCAAGCGCCGCTCGCGCAGCCGCCTCGTCGCCCTCGCCGTGGTTCTGGCGCTGGTCGCGGTCGGCGGAGTGGGCTACCTCTGGTACGCCGGGAAGCTGCCCGGCCTGTCGTCGTCCCCGGACTCCGGCACCGGCACCACGACCGCCACCGCCGCGCAGAAGCGTGACGTGGTCGTCGTCCACCTGCACAACACCTCCGGCGGCGGCACCTCCACGGTGCTGCTCGTCGACAACACCACCACCAAGCAGGCCGCCACGGTCCTGTTGCCCAACTCGCTCGTCGTCACCGACGAGGACGGCACCACGACGACCCTCGCCAAGTCCGTCGACGACGACGGCTCGGCCGGTACGCGCGACGCCCTCGACACCGTCCTCGGCACCGACATCGAGGGCACCTGGCGGCTGGACACGCCCTACCTCCAGAACCTCGTCGACCTCGTCGGCAACATCGAGGTCGACACCGACGCCACCGTGCCCGACCCGGCCGCCAAGAAGGGCGGGGCACCCCTCGTCAACAAGGGCAAGGGCCAGACCCTCAGCGGCAAGATGGCCGTCGCCTACGCCACCTACCGCGCCACGGGCGAGGCCCAGAACGCCCAACTGCAGCGGTTCGGCCAGGTCATGCAGGGAGCGCTGCGCAAGGTGTCGTCCGACGCGCAGGGCGCCACCGTCACCGTCCAGACCCTGGCGCAGATCCTCGACCCCTCGCTGACCGACAAGGACCTCGGCGCCTTCCTGGCCAAGCTCGCGGACCTCGCCAAGAGCGGCGACTACAAGACCGCGCTGCTGCCCGTGCAGACCGACGGCACCCTCAACGCGGAGGCCAGCGCGAGCGTCGTCAAGGACGTCCTCGGCGGCGCGGCCAAGAGCCCCGACAAGGACGCGGCCGTCAGCGTCTCCGTCCAGAACGCGAGCGGCACCAAGGCCTACACCGAGGACGCGCGCGTGGTGCTCCTCAACGGTGGCTTCACCTTCCTGGAGGCCGGCACCCCGTCGAGCACGACGGCCGCCTCCCGGGTGCTCTACGCGGACCCCGCCGACAAGCAGAACGCCACCGAGGTCGCCCAGACCCTGAGGCTGGACGCCGACGCGGTGAAGAAGGGCACGGTCTCCGGGAACGCGGACGTCGCGGTCGTCCTGGGCGAGGACTACGAGCCCTCCTCGGCCGGATCGGCCGGTTGAGATCACTCGCGGGGCGGGACGGAAACGGCCCCCGCGCGGGTGATCCCTTCATCACGTGGGGTGCCGTCGGCGGTCCGTGAGACCCTTGGGGACAAGTGTCCGCCGACGGAAAGCCACGTAGTGACCGCCACCGACCGCTCCATCGAGCTCATCCAGTCCGCCGCCCAGGCGGCTGCCGACAAGCTCGCGCACGACATCATCGCGTACGACGTCAGCGACGTGCTGTCGATCACGGACGCCTTCCTGCTGGCCTCCGCGCCCAACGACCGCCAGGTCAAGTCGATCGTCGACGAGATCGAGGAGCGCCTCCAGAAGGAGCTCGGCGCCAAGCCCGTACGTCGGGAGGGTGACCGCGACGCCCGCTGGATCCTGCTCGACTACGTCGACATCGTCGTCCACGTCCAGCACAGCGAGGAGCGCGTCTTCTACGCTCTGGAGCGGCTATGGAAGGACTGCCCCGAGCTGGAGCTGCCCGCCGACGCCAAGGCGACCCGCGGCAAGGCCCAGGAGCACGCCAAGCTGCAGGCCGAGGCCGAGGAGGACGACGCCGCCGGATTCGGGGACCTGCGGTGAGCGCCCCCGCGGGGCCGGCCGCCGAGCGCCGGCCGGGCCGTGGCCGCCGCATCATCCTGTGGCGGCACGGCCAGACCGCCTGGAACGTGGAGCGCCGCTTCCAGGGCACGACGGACGTGGAGCTGACCGAGACCGGTGTGGCCCAGGCCCGCCGCGCCGCCCGGCTGCTCGCCTCCCTCCAGCCCGACGCGATCGTCTCCTCGGATCTGTCGCGGGCCGCGAACACGGCCGCCGAGCTCGTCGCCCTCACCGGCCTCGAAGTGACCCACGACGAGGCCCTGCGGGAGACGTACGCGGGCCTCTGGCAGGGGCTGACGCACGACGAGATCATCGCCGGTCACGGTGATGAGTACACGGCGTGGAAGCGCGGCGAGCCGGTCCGCCGAGGCGGCGGCGAACTGGAGACCGAGGTCGCCGACCGCGCCGCTCCCGTGGTGCTGCGGCACGCCGACAAGCTGCCCGAGGACGGCACGCTCGTCGTCGTCAGTCACGGCGGCACCATCCGCACCACCATCGGCCGTCTCCTCGGCCTGGAAGCCCACCACTGGGAAGCCCTCGGCGGTCTCTCCAACTGCTGCTGGTCCGTCCTCGGTGAGGACGCTCGGGGCTGGCGCCTGCTCGAGCACAACGCCGGCACCCTGCCCGAGCCGGTACTCGGCGACGACGACTGAGCGCCGTGCGGCCGCCGGGACCCGGATTTCACTTTCCGGCAGGTCGCAGGCTAAAGTTCTTCTTGTTCGCCCGCCGAGCGGGAAGAACGCAAGGGGCTATAGCTCAGTTGGTAGAGCGCCTGCATGGCATGCAGGAGGTCAGGAGTTCAATTCTCCTTAGCTCCACGGATCACCTGGTCTGTCGGTCGACACTCTGTTGAGTTGTCAAAGATCGGTAGCGATCGGTCGAGATCTGTTCACAAGGATCCCGCCCCCTCAAGGGGCGGGATTTTTTGTCGCCCCGTTCCGCAGCGCGGCCGTGCGGCGCTCCGTCTCCTCGTCGTTCGGCGTGTAGACGACGATCCGGCACTCGGGCATCCCGTTGATCGACAGTGACATCGACGTCATCCGCAGCTCGCCCACCGCCTCGTGCCGGAAGACCTTCACACGGCGGCCGGGCTCCGCCACGTCACCGGACGCCCAGAGCCGCGCGAACAGCGGGCTCGCCTGCGACAGCCGGCGTATGAAGTCCTCCCACCCGGGCTCACCGGCATGCAGCCCGTACGACGCCCGCAGGGTCGCCACCATCACCGGCAGCTCCTTGTCCCGGAACAGCAGCGGGCAGTCCTGCTCCCGGACCGTGAACAGCCGCCACAGCGCGTTGTTCGGCCCCGGCGTGCAGGCGTCCACCGGCGTGATGAACAGGTCGTCGTAGACGGCGTTGGCGGCCAGGATGTCGTAGCGGGAGTTGTAGACCACCGCCGGCCGCGGCGCCAGGGCGTCGATGATGCCCTGGATCTCCGGGCCCACGCTCTGCACCAGAGCCTCCGGCACGGCCGCGTAGGGCACCTCCGCCAGGTGGTACAGATGCTCCCGCTCCGGCGGATCGAGCCGCAGCGTGCGCGCCACGGCGTCCAGGACCTGCGCGGAGGCGTTGATCGGCCGACCCTGCTCCAGCCAGGTGTACCAGGTCACGCCCACGCCCGAGAGCTGCGCCACCTCCTCGCGCCGCAGTCCCGGCGTGCGGCGCCGCAGCCCGGGTGGCATCCCGACGTCACCCGGTGTCACCCGGGCCCGCCTGCTGCGCAGGAAGGCGGCCAGCTCGGGGCGGCGCCGATGCGCCGACGCCGGCGCGGGCCGCGGCGCCGGTCGCGGCTCCGGCCCTGTGTCAAGCCTCGTCTCCGGCCTGGTCTCCGTGCCTGTTCGCGTCACCATCGTCACGTCCCCCATCGTCACGTCCCCCCACGTCCCCATGGTCGACCCCCCGCCCGTCCTCTGCCAGGTGCCGTCAGTACCAGCATCGGCGGGCTCTCGGCACCCGTACCGGATCCTCGTCACGCTCGACGCATGACGACGACACCCCGGACGAGCCCGGTCCCCGCGCCCGTCCCACCCGCTTCAAGTCCTGCCGCCAGTAAAGACCCTGGCACTGACAATCGGCCTCGGCGGCTGCTGGCGGTCGTGCTCGCGGCCCAGTTCATGGCACTGCTCGACGTCTTCATCGTGAACGTCGCGGCCCCCACGATCGGTTCCGACCTGAACGCGTCCGGCGCGGACCTCCAGTTGGTCGTCGCCGGATACGCCATCACGTACTCCGTGCTGCTGATCACCGGCGCGCGTCTCGGCGACCGGTTCGGGCACGGCCGCGTCCACCTCGTCGGGCTCGCTCTGTTCACGACCGCCTCGCTGGCCTGCGGGCTGGCCCAGGGCAGTACCGAACTGATCGTGTTCCGGCTGGTGCAGGGCGCCGGGTCGGCGGTGATGATCCCGCAGGTGCTCAGCCTGATCCAGCGCACGTTCACCGGCGAGGCCCGGGTACGGGCGCTTGGCGCCTACTCGGCGGTCCTCGCCGTCGGCGCCGCGGCCGGGCAGGTGGTCGGCGGCGTCCTCGTCGCCGCCGACCTGCTGGGCACCGGCTGGCGTCCGGTGTTCCTCGTGAACGTGCCGGTGGGCCTGGTCCTGCTGGTCGTCGGCGGGCGCGTCCTGCCCCGTGGCGGGGGAGTGGGGCGGCCAGCGGTGGGCGCGGGGGCGCGGGAAGGGGCGCGCGGGATGGACTGGCCCGGCCTCGTGCTCCTGGGCGCCGCCGTCTCCCTGATCACGGTGCCGCTCGTGCTCGGACAGGAGAAGGACTGGCCGCTGTGGGCCTGGGTGTCGCTGGCCGTCGGCGCGCTCGCGCTGGCGCTGTTCCGTGGCTACGAGGCCCGGCTCGCCCGGCGGGGCGGCGCTCCGCTGATCGCGCCCCGTGTGTTGCGTCACCCCGGGATGGGTCTCGCCGTCCTGCGCGTCCTGGCCGTCATGGCGGTCAACGGGGGCTTCCTGTTCGTACTGACCCTGCACGTCCAGGGCGGCCTCGGCTACAGCGCGCTGCGCGCCGGACTCACCTTCGCGCCGACCGCGGTGGTCTTCGGGGTGGTCGGACTGACCTGGCGCAGGTGGCCCGCCTCCTGGCAACGGTCCCTGGCCCCGGCGGGGTTCACGCTCACCGCGCTGTCCGTGCTGGGAGTGGGGCTGGCCTTCCGGGGCGGCGACCACGGTGGTGCCCTGCTGTACGCGGCGTACGCCGGTGTGGGCGTCGGGCTCGCCCTCGCCTTCAGCCCGACGCTCACCGGGGCGCTGGCGGCGGTGCGGCCCGAGGACGCGGCGGACGCCAGCGGACTGCTCGCCACGGTGACCCAGCTCGGGCAGCTGATCGGCGTCGCGGCCTTCGGCACACTGTTCTTCCACCGGCTTGAGTCACTTGGGGGCCAAGAGGCGTATACCTCTTCGGAAGCGCTTCTCACATGCATGTTCGCGCTCGCTACGACAGCTGTCCTGGGTGCCGTGTCCGGACTGGTACTGAGGCGTCGCTGACCGTATTGGCCCGGCCGTGGCAGAATCAAACGGCCGGAAGGGAGCGCGGCCCGACGGGAGGGAGTAGCGATGCCTGCGAGCATCCTCGGAGAGGTCGGTCACCTCTCCGATGCGGCGGTGACACCGGACAAGGCCACCCGGCTCAGCTGCCCCTCCTGTGGTTCCGGTCATGTGGCCCAGGTTCTTGGTGACAACGGCGGGATTTCCTACGTGTGCACGGCCTGCGGCCACAGCTGGAGCTGATCGATGGGTGCACACAGGCGAAAGTGCGACTGGTGCGGCAGCGGCACCCCGATCGTCCGTGACATGGAGCCGGTCAACCCCGACTACCAGTACTGGTGCGAGGAATGCGCGCGGGCGCTGATCATAAAAGGCGACCCGATCGAGACGTATCGGGAGCTGGAGGGCGAGCCGATCTACGGGCGGCTCCTCGAGGAGCACTGCACGCTCAAGCGGTTCTACTCGTTCGTCACCGCTTGACCTGCATATCGGGTGAAATCGGACAGGGCGGAATCGATTTGGTGGTCCACCCCCGGGGCCGGTAATGTTGGCGTCGCCGCCGGGGAAACCGGGCGGCACGGTCAGCACGCGGCTTCGCCGCCAGGCCGCGAGGGGCTATAGCTCAGTTGGTAGAGCGCCTGCATGGCATGCAGGAGGTCAGGAGTTCAATTCTCCTTAGCTCCACAGCAGATCTCGCCGGATCGAATCCGATCCGGCGAGATTTTTTTGCGTTCGGATTGCGTTCCGACATTCCCTCTTCGGACATTCCGTCAGGATCGACGCTTCGGGGCCGCCTGTTCTCAGGCGGCCCCTTGTCGTCCGTCGGTCTGTCGTCTGTCGGTCCGGTCCGGTCCGGTCCGGTCCGGCGTCGGCGTCGGCGTGGCGCTCTAGCGGCCGAGGGCGCGGCGGCCGCGGCCCTGGGAGAGGACCGGGAGGTTGCGGGCGGGCGCCTGCGCGCGCGTGTCCTCCTCGACCCGCAGGGCCAGCGCCGGGCAGCGGCGTACCGCGCGCAGCGCCTTCGCCTCCGCGTTCTGCGGCACCTTCGCCTGTGCCACCGTCGGGAAGCCGTCGGCGCCGAGCTGGAACACCTCCGGGAGGATGTCGGCGCAGAGGCCGTGGCCGCGGCACAGCGTCCAGTCGACGAAGATCTTCTGGCGGCTCGAGCCGCTCTCCTCCGGCGCGTTGCCGCTCGTGATGGCCGCCGGGGCCATGCCGGCCTCGAAGAGCGGCAGAACGCCCTCCACGGGGCGTCCGCAGCCGTTGCCGAGGACATGGGCGGCCAGGTCGTCGGTGAACGCCTTGATGGTCGACTCCAGGAACATCGCGGAGCCGTCCGGGTGCGAGCACGCGCCGCGCCGCTTGACGTTCTTGGCGACCTGCTTGAGAGCCTCCAGGGCGGCCGGGCCGCCGCCGTTGATGATGTCCTCCATGCCCCGCGCGGCGGCCGGCAGGCCGAGGTAGCAGGGACCGCACTGTCCCGCGCTCTCGTCGGCCAGCCACTGGGCCACGCGCAGCGACTCGCCCAGCGGGCAGGTCTCCTGGCTGATCGGCAGGATCGCGCCGGCGCCGAGCGCCCCGCCCACCGCGTCGAGGGAGTTGCGGGAGACGATCGCCTCGTTGACGGTCGCCGCGTCGATCCACTTGCCGTGGTAGCCGCCGGTCAGCACGCCCTGGGGCACCGGCGGGGCGCCGGCGAGCTGAAGGACGTAGCGCAGCGGCACGCCCGTGGGAACCTCGATCACCATCGGGCGGGCGACCGCGCCGGAGACCGTCAGCAGGACGGTGCCCGGCTCGTCGTACAGGCCGGTGTTGCCGTAGCGCTCCGGGCCGATGCGGGCGGCGATGGCCAACTGGGCGAACGTCTCGGCGTTGGAGAGCAGGGTCGGTGCGCCGCCGACGCCGTTCTGCGAGGCGCTGATCTTGCGGCCGGGCGGGATCGGCGGGCCGCCGTCGATGGAGCGGACCAGTGACGCGGCGGCGCCGGTGACCATGCGGATCGGGTTGCGTTGGACGAACGCCTTCAGCGCCGATCTACGGCCGTTGCTGAGGCCGCGCTCGGCGAGCGCGGCCTCCATGGAGCGCTGGGTGGATTCGCGGGTGACCCCCACCACGAGCGTGCGGGCACCCAGCGCCTCCGCGACCAGCAGCGCGCCGTCCAGGATGAGGTGTGGGGCACGGTTGATGAGCACCGTGTCCTTGCGGCAGGCCGGTTCGTCCTCGCTGCCGTTGACGACGACGACCGGTCGTACGCCGCGCTTGATCGCCGCTTCGGCGACCGAGCGCAGCTTCTTGTGGAAGGGGAAGCCCGCGCCGCCGCGGCCCTTCAGGTTGATGTTCTCGGAGAGCTTCGCGAGTGCCTCTCCGCCCAGGGGTTCGAGCGGCCCGTGCACCTTCAGGTGCATGGGCAGATCGAGTCTCTCGACAAGGTCGAAGCCCGACGTGAGCTGTGGAAGCCCGACCACGCGGACTTCTGGGACGTCGGGCAGGGCCTCGTTCACCTATAGCCTCCGGAAGGCGTGTTCCAAGGTTCGCCCGAACCCGGCGCGTCGAACGACGAGCCAGGTGATGGTTCATTGGCGGGACCGCTGTTGTACGTGTCGTTCTGGTTGTACGTCCCGTAAGGGGGGTTCGTCTCACCGGTGTCGTACACGTCACGTCCGCCGTACCCGGCGGTACCCGAATTGTCATAGACCGGGATGTTGAATCCCGTGTCCTGGAGCGGGTCGTAGGCCGACGGGGGCGCCTCGCCGACCGGCGGCGGGGACGGGACCGGCCAGCTGCCCGAGGTGCTGCCGCCGTTGTCTACCCGGGGGATGGCCTCGGTGGCCTGGATGTCGAACGGCAGGTTCATCCGCGCCGTCTGGTCGGCCGCGTAGGGCTGCTGCTGGCCGCGCTGCGGTGTGTTGACGGCGCGGTAGGCGGCCGCGAAGCCGTTCGCGGGCTCCTGGGCGGCGGGCGCGGGCGTGCCGTACAGCGACGACGACGGCGGGGACATCCGGGTGGAGCTCATCGTGTCGGTCAGCGGCGAGCGGCCCGAGCGGCCTTCGTAGCCGGGCAGCGCGGTCGATCCGGTCTCTCCCACACGCGCGCGTGACGCGTCCAGGCCGTCCATGGCGGAGCGGTCCTGCGTGCCCAGGATCGTGGCGATCCGGTCGGCGACCTTGCGCTTGAACGGGCGCGGGGCGGAACGCAGGGCGAGGGCGGCCATGACGCCGGCCAGGCACAGCTCGTACGAGACCATGAAGAACGGCTTGGCCGCGCGCCCTGCGAACAGGCCGTGGATCAGGGCCGCGCACAGCGCCGGGTAGGCCAGCATGTGCATGGCGCGCCAGCGGGCGGCCACCTCGGCGGGCGCGGCGAAGCGGTTGCGCAGCGCGCCGGTGATGCCGACGAAGATCATGAGCAGGGCGGCCAGGGAGCCGAGGCCGATGAGTCCGGCACTGCCCTTGATGCCCAGGCTGAACGGGATCAGCGCCGCGATCAGGACCGTGTGCTGCAGCACCAGCTTGACGGAGATGTGTACGACGAGGAACGCGATGGAGCCCACGGCGGTCACCCGGTGGATGGCCTGCGCGATGATCCGCTGACGCGTGTTGAGGATGAGCCGGTCCTGGGCGACGAGACCCCAGATGACCGAGCAGGTGAGGCATACCAGTGACAGCACGCCCGCACCGAAGTTGAGGAATGCCTGGAACTGGTCGCCGCCGACCAGCACGACCACGGGTATGAGGACCAGGACGACAGCCGTCGCCACCCCGTAGGCCGACCGGCCGGGCTTGGGAAGCGAGCTGTTACTAGAACGAGGGTTCATGGGGGCAACTCCGAGCAGTTTCGGGAAAGCGGTCCCGCTGCCGAACTCTAAGTGGCTCCATACCGATGGGTACGAGGTTTGAGTTATTGCGCTGTTATCAAACGACAATGTGACTGTTGTGATGTCCCTTAGCTGCTGTTACGCGAAGTAACCCTTGACCTTGATTCAGTTCCGGCCTCGCCATTCTGGTCGCACCAACGTTGTCGCGACCATGCATACGTACGAACGGCGCGGCTTGCTCAAGGCCTGCGGTACCCTAACGCCATGTGTGCTGTACGCCTTCTGCTTAGTGGGCCGCGCTGATCAGTCCCGACCGCCGGTGAACGGACGGTTCGGAATCGGCGCGGCGTCCCCTCCTGTGCGAGGGGATTTTTCGTTTCCTGGACGACAACCCGCTGGCAGAGACGATCGATGGAGCTTTGAGGACCATGAGCGAGACGAACCCCGCTGCCGCCGCCGCACCGGCGGAGGCCGCGCCGCACCGCTACACGGCAGCCATGGCCGCCGAGATCGAGGCACGCTGGCAGGACTTCTGGGACGCCGAGGGTACGTACGCCGCACCGAACCCGAAGGGCGACCTGGCCGGTGACCCCGAGCTGGTGGCCCGGCCCAAGAAGTTCATCATGGACATGTTCCCGTACCCCTCCGGTGCGGGCCTGCACGTCGGCCACCCTCTGGGCTACATCGCGACCGACGTCTTCGCGCGCTTCCAGCGCATGACCGGCCACAACGTCCTGCACACCCTGGGCTTCGACGCCTTCGGCCTGCCCGCCGAGCAGCACGCCGTGCAGACGGGCGAGCACCCGCGGATCACCACCGAAGCGGCCATCAACAACATGAAGTCCCAGCTGCGCCGGCTGGGCCTGGGCCACGACAAGCGCCGGTCGTTCGCCACGATCGACCCGGACTACTACAAGTGGACCCAGTGGATCTTCCTGCAGATCTTCAACTCCTGGTACGACGACGAGGCGGACAAGGCCCGTCCGATCGCCGAACTGGTCGCCCTGTTCGAGTCCGGTGAGCGGAGCGTGCGCGGCGACCGGTCCTGGAACGAGCTGACCGCCGCCGAGCGCGCCGACGTCCTGAGCGAGTACCGCCTGGCCTACGCCTCCGAGGCCCCGGTGAACTGGTGTCCCGGGCTGGGCACCGTGCTGGCCAACGAGGAGGTCACCGCCGACGGCCGTTCCGAGCGCGGCAACTTCCCCGTCTTCAAGGCCAAGCTGCGCCAGTGGAACATGCGCATCACCGCCTACGCGGACCGGCTGCTGGACGATCTCGACGCGCTGGACTGGCCCGAGGCCATCAAGCTGCAGCAGCGCAACTGGATCGGCCGCTCCGAGGGCGCCCGCGTCGACTTCCCCGTGGACGGCGAGCGCATCACGGTCTTCACCACGCGCCCGGACACCCTGTTCGGCGCGACCTACATGGTCCTGGCGCCCGAGCACCCGCTGGTCGACAAGTTCACCCCGGACGCCTGGCCCGAGGGCACGCACGACGTCTGGACCGGCGGCCACGCGAGCCCGGCCGAGGCCGTCGCCGCGTACCGCGCGCAGGCCGCGTCGAAGTCCGACGTCGAGCGCCAGGCCGAGGCCAAGGACAAGACCGGCGTCTTCACCGGCGTGTACGCGACCAACCCGGCCAACGGCGAGCAGGTCCCCGTCTTCATCGCCGACTACGTGCTGATGGGCTACGGCACCGGCGCGATCATGGCCGTCCCGGCGGGCGACCAGCGCGACTTCGAGTTCGCGCGCGCCTTCGAGCTGCCGATCCACTGCATCGTCGAGCCGACCGACGGCCGGGGCACCGACACGTCGACCTGGGAGAACGCGTTCGGGTCCTACGACGCGAAGATCATCAACTCCTCCAACGACGACATCTCGCTGGACGGCCTGGGCGTCGTCGAGGCCAAGGCGCGCATCACCGAGTGGCTGGCGCGCAAGGGGATCGGCAAGGGCACCGTCAACTTCCGCCTGCGCGACTGGCTGTTCAGCCGGCAGCGTTACTGGGGCGAGCCCTTCCCGATCGTCTACGACGAGGACGGCGTCGCCCACCCGCTGCCCGAGTCGATGCTGCCGCTGGAGCTGCCGGAGGTCGAGGACTACTCGCCGCGCACCTTCGACCCCGACGACGCGAACACGTCCCCGGAGACGCCGCTGTCGCGCAACGAGGACTGGGTGAACGTCACCCTGGACCTGGGCGACGGCAACGGTCCGCGCAAGTACCGCCGCGAGACCAACACCATGCCCAACTGGGCCGGTTCCTGCTGGTACGAGCTGCGCTACCTGGACCCGCACAACGGCGAGAAGCTGGTCGACCCGGAGATCGAGCAGTACTGGATGGGCCCGCGCGAGGGGCAGCCGCACGGCGGTGTCGACCTGTACGTCGGCGGCGCCGAGCACGCCGTACTGCACCTGCTGTACGCCCGCTTCTGGTCCAAGGTCCTGTTCGACCTGGGTCACGTCTCCTCCGCGGAGCCGTTCCACAAGCTGTTCAACCAGGGCATGATCCAGGCCTACGTCTACCGCGACAGCCGCGGCTTCCCGGTGCCGGCCGCCGAGGTGGAGGAGCGCGACGACGCGTACTTCTACCAGGGCGAGAAGGTCAGCCGCCTGCTGGGCAAGATGGGCAAGTCCCTGAAGAACGCGGTCACCCCGGAGGCGATCTGCGCCGAGTACGGCGCCGACACCCTGCGCCTGTACGAGATGGCGATGGGCCCGCTGGACGTGTCGCGCCCGTGGGACACGCGCGCGGTGGTGGGCCAGTACCGCCTGCTGCAGCGGCTGTGGCGCAACGTCGTCGACGAGACCACCGGCGAGCTGAGCGTCATCGACGACGAGCCCGACGAGGACACCCTGCGGGCCCTGCACAAGGCGATCGACGGGGTGCGCCAGGACCTGGAGGGCCTGCGCTTCAACACCGCCATCGCCAAGATCACCGAGCTGAACAACCACCTGACCAAGGCGGGCGGCGCGGTGTCGCGTTCCGTCGCCGAGCCCCTGGTGCTGCTGGTCGCCCCGCTGGCCCCGCACGTGGCCGAGGAGCTGTGGCGCCGGCTGGGCCACACCGACTCGGTCGTCCACCAGGACCTGCCGGTCGCCGACCCGGCGTACGTCGTGGACGAGAGCGTGACCTGCGTCGTGCAGATCAAGGGCAAGGTCAAGGCGCGTCTGGAGGTGTCCCCGGCGATCTCCGACGAGGAGCTGGAGAAGGTGGCGCTGGCCGACGAGGCTGTCGTGAAGGCGCTGGGCGGGGCCGGTATCCGCAAGGTCATCGTGCGGGCGCCGAAGCTGGTGAACATCGTTCCGGCATGAGCGTGAGCATGAGAACGACGGGGCGGTACGCACCGCGGAGCCGGGTGGCGCGGGCCGGTGAGTGCGGCTCCGGGTAGTCCCCTACGGGCAGGTTCGGGGTTCTTCTGGAACTCCGAGCCTGCCCTTCTCGTTTACCGTTTGAAGTACGGCGTGCCCTGTGCGGCGCCGGATGTGTCGTGGCAGGCCGGAGGAGGAGCTCGTGGAAGCAGTGATCGCAGTCGTCGCCCTGCTCTTCGTGCTTTTCCTGGTGCTCGGCGCCTACGCCACGGTGAAGGTGATCGGCGCCGCCAAGCGGGGCGTCGACCGCACCATCGACCAGGCCCGCCGCACGGTCGAGGACCACACTCTGCGAGCCAAGTCCTTCGCCCAGTTCGGACCGGCCGGCGAGATCGCCCAGTTGAGGCTCAAGCTGCGCACGTCGATGCGGGCCACCCAGGACGCGCTGTACGCGGGCGTCACCGAGGACGAGTCCCTCAAGGAGTCCCTCGCCCTGTTCCAGCGGCTCAGCGCGCACGGCCACGAACTGGACAGCGAGCTCAAGCGTCTGGAATCCGAACCGGACCGGACGACGCTCACCGCGCGGCTGCCCTCGCTGCGGGAGCGTACCGAGCGCATCGTGGGATCGGCGGACTCGCTGCGCTGGGCGGCCCGGGACCGGGCCCGCCGCTTCGCGGACGACGACCTCGACTCCCTCAGCACCCAGATCGACGTCGAGGCCGGTGCTCTGCGGCACTGGACCACGTCGGACCCCTCCACGCAGACGCCGCCGCCCCCGTGGCCCGAGGCGCCGGCCGCCGACAGCGCGGCGGCAGGACAGACCTGGCCGGAGACACCCGGCGCGCGCACCACGCAGGAACCGACGCGGCCCGCCATCACCCCACCGGGACCGCGCCCCGCCTACCCCTGGCAGAAGAAGCCGCGCCCCGAGAGCACCACCTGAGCCCGGTGCCGGATTCCTGCCCTCCGGGGCCCCGGTTCGCCGTGTGACGCGGTCCTGGATCAGGTGCCGTTGGGCGTGGTACTTGATTCGGTCAAGGGCGGTCCAGCTGCGAGGGGCCGGGCTGCCGCACGGGGGCTACGCCAGGTAACCTCCAGGTCATGTCCCGCCATGTCGCGATCGTCACGGATTCAACGGCCTACTTGCCGCAGCGGACGATGGAGCGTCACGGCATCATCGCGGTGCCCCTGACCGTCGTCCTCGGCGACCAGGCTCTCGAAGAGGGCACCGAGATCTCGACCCGTTCCCTCGCGCAGGCCTTGCAGAAGCGACGTTCCGTCACCACCTCGCGCCCCAGCCCCCAGCTCTTCGCCGAGACGTATCGCAGGATCGCCGAGTCCGGCGCCACCGGCATCGTCTCGCTCCACCTCTCCGCCGAGCTGTCCGGCACCTACGACGCCGCGGTCGTCGCGGCGCGTGAGGCGCCCGTGCCGGTACGGGTGGTGGACACCGGCATGGTCGCGATGGCGCTCGGCTTCTGCGCGCTCGCGGCGGCAGAGGTCGCCGAGGCGGGCGGCACCGTGGACGAGGCCGTCACCGCGGCGGAGAAGCGGGCGGCCGGCACCTCCGCCTATTTCTACGTCGACACCCTGGAGTACCTGCGCCGCGGCGGCCGGATCGGCACCGCCCAGGCCCTGTTGGGCTCCGCGCTCGCGGTGAAGCCGCTGCTCCAGCTGAACGGGGGGCGCATCGACCTGCTGGAGAAGGTACGGACGGCGTCGAAGGCGATCGCGCGCCTGGAGGAACTCGGGGCCGACCGGGCCGGCAGCGCGCCCGTCGACATCGCCGTCCACCATCTCGCCGCTCCCGACCGGGCTTCCGCTCTCGCCGACCGTCTGCGGTCCCGCGTGCCCGGACTCGCCGACCTGCATGTGAGCGAGGTCGGCGCGGTGATCGGGGCGCATACCGGGCCAGGGCTGCTGGGGGTCGTGGTCTCGCCGCGCTGAGGGCCCGGCTCACTCGTGTGAGTGACGGAGTTATCCACAACTGGGCCGTCAACCCCGGAAATTGAGCAAGATCAACGCGATGTGGCGAAGTGTCCGATCCTCGTCGCATGGCACTTCGATCACGTCCACGCAGCCCGAACGCGACCAGCGGCCCCGGCCGGGGCCGCGGCTCCGACGGCCGTTCCCACCGTCTCCGTCCGCCAGGCGGCGCCCGGACCGGACACCGGCATGCCTCGGCGGAGGAGAACCGCCGTCGGGCGAAGGTGCTCTTCGCCCGACGGCCCGGGGAACAAGGGGAGATGGGGATGGGGCCGCCGCCGGGTGCTCCGAAGAGGTCCGGTGCGCCGCAGGGAGCTGCGCCCGACGGTGAGGGTGAGCAGAACACCGATGTCGATGCCGCAGCTGTTGCTGATTTCGCAGCCGTTGGCGATGGCGGCATCGGCGGTGACGGCGGTGAGGAGGTCCGCAAGGGGAGTGGTCCTGGTGTCGCCGGGGCCTGGCAGGAGCGGGCGGGGCTTGCGCTGCGGGAGCGGATGCCGGTGTGGCTGCTGGCGCGCTGCGGACTGGAACGCGGGAGCGTGCTCGCGCTCTCGGTGCTGCTCCTCGTCGCCGCGGCCTTCGCCGTGCAGCACTTCTGGGTCGGCCGGGCCCAGCCGGTGCGGCCACCGGAGGTGGTGCGAGCCGCCGCACCCTACGAGGCCGAGGAGCCGAACCCGGCCGCTGGGCCCGCCCCTTCCGCAGGCCCGCCGGGCGTGGGGAGCACGGCCGGGGCCGAGATCGTGGTGGACGTCAGCGGCAAGGTGAGGAAGCCCGGCATCCACCGCCTCCCGGCCGGTTCACGGGTGGTCGACGCACTGGGCGCGGCCGGTGGTGTGCGACCGGGCACCGACACCGACGGTCTCAACCGCGCGCGCTTCCTCGTGGACGGGGAACAGGTCGTCGTCGGCGGCCCCGTGCCGCAGGCCGGGGCGGCGGGGACGGGAGCGGGTTCGTCGGCGGCGGGGTCCACCGGTGCGGGCACGGGAGCCGGGCCCCCGGTCCCCGTCTCCCTCAACACGGCCACCGTGGAACAGTTCGACACGCTGCCCGGTGTGGGCCCCGTGCTGGCGCGGCACATCATCGACTACCGGGTGCAGCACGGCGGTTTCCGATCGGTGGACGAACTGCGCGAGGTCAACGGCATCGGCGAGCGACGCTTCGCCGACCTGCGGAATCTCGTGCGGCCATGAGGCGCGAGGACACCGAGGCCGTCGGTGTTCGGGCCGGGCCCGGCTTCCCCGTCCGGCGGGCCGTGCACGCGGCCTCGGGGAAGCGGCTGGGCGACGCCCATCCGCGTCAGGAAGGGCCGGTGGATCTACGGCTCGTACCACCCGCACTCGCGGCCTGGGCGACGGCGGCGCTGACGTTGGACGCGTCCACGGGGTGGGTGGGTGGCATCGTGGCCGTCTGCCTGCTGGCCGGCGGTGCCCTTCTGATCGTGAGGCGGCGTGCGGCGAGGCGCGGTGCGGGCCCTGTTGACGGCCGGCGCCTGTGGCCCAGGGCCACCGTCGCGGCCTCGTTGCTCTGCGTGGCCGCGGCTGCCGCGTCGGCCGGGCTGCACGGGGCCGATCTGCGTCGCGGGCCGGTGCCGAAGTTGGCTCGGGAGTACGCGACCGTCACCGCCGAGGTCGAGATCACCTCCGACCCACGACTCACCCGGCCCCGGGTCAGAGGGGACCATGTGACTTCGGACTCCGTCCTGATCAACGCCGAGGTGCGCAGAGTCGAGGGGACTGCCCGGACGGCCGTGGCGACGCGGGCCCCGGTGCTGGTGCTGGTGGACGTCGGTTCGCGCCGGGGCACGGGTGGAGCACGGGCGAATCCCGAGGGCCGCCAGGTGCCCGGCGGTCGGATTGTCGCCGGGGCCGGGGCCGGGGCCGGGGCCGGGGTCGGTGTGCGGGGCGTCGGGGCGCGGTCCGGGGCTTCGTGGCTGGGGCTGTTGCCGTCCACACGGGTGCGGGTGACCGGGCGGCTGGTGCCCGCGCTGGCCGGCGGGGACCGATTCGCGGCCGTGCTGCGGGTGCGGGGCCGAGCGGCGCCGTCGGTCGTGCGGGAACCGTCGGCCGCGCAGCGGTGGGCGGGGCGGCTGCGGGCCGGGCTTCGGGAGGCCACCGACGGACTTCCGGCGGACGCGAGGGCACTGCTGCCGGGGCTGGTCGTCGGGGACACCTCGCGGATCACCCCCGAGCTGGACGAGGCGTTCAAAGAGACGGATCTGGCCCACACCCTCGCCGTTTCCGGCAGCAACCTCACGATCATCCTCGTGCTGCTCCTCGGCCCGCCCGGGCTGGCCCAGCACGTCGAGCGCCGCGGTCTGGCGCCTCGCCTCGGCGTCCCGCTCCGGGCGACCGCGCTGCTCGGTGGAGCGCTCACGCTCGGCTTCGTGGTGGTGTGCCGGCCCGATCCGAGCGTGCTGCGCGCCGCGGCCTGCGGAGCGATCGTGCTGCTCGCCCTGGCGACCGGCCGCCGTCGCTCCCTGATCCCGGCGCTGGCGACGGCGGTGCTGCTGTTGGTGCTGTACGACCCGTGGCTGGCCCGGAGTTACGGGTTCCTGCTGTCCGTCCTGGCCACCGGAGCCCTGTTGACGCTGGCGCCGCGCTGGAGTGCCGCGCTGCGAAGGCGCCGGGTGCCCCCGCGGCTCGCGGAGGCGTTGGCGGCCGCGGGAGCCGCGCAGGCGCTGTGCGCGCCGGTCGTGGCTGTGCTGTCGGCGCGGGTGAGTCTGGTGGCGGTGCCCTGCAATCTCCTGGTGGAGTTCGCGGTCGCGCCGGCGACGGTACTGGGCTTCGCGGTGCTGGCGACTGCTCCCGTGGCGATGCCGGTGGCCGAGGCGCTGGCCTGGTGCGCGAGTTGGCCGGCCCGGTGGATCGCGGGTGTGGCGCGGACCGGGGCGGCGCTGCCCGGCGGGGGAGTGGACTGGCCCGGGAGCTGGGGTGGGGCGTTCCTGCTCGCCCTGGTCACGGGCGGGGTGCTGCTGCTCGGGCGGCGGTTGTCGCGGCACCCGTGGCTGTGCGCGGTCTGCGGAGCGCTGCTTCTGCTGGTGGTGGTACAACCGCCGCCGCTGACCCGGGTGCTCACGGGCTGGCCGCCCCCGGGCTGGCGGCTTGCGATGTGCGACGTGGGGCAGGGTGACGCGACCGTCCTGGCGGCGGGTGGGGGCGCCGGTGTGGTGGTCGACGCCGGACCGGACCCGGCGCTGGTCGACCGCTGTCTGCGCAAGCTCGGGATCACCCGGGTGCCGCTCGTCGTGCTGACCCACTTCCACGCCGATCATGTGGCCGGGCTGCCGGGGGTGCTGCGGGGCCGGGCGGTGGGGGCGATCGAGACGACGGGGTTCGAGGAGCCCGTGGACCAGGTGGAGTTCGTACGGAAGGAGGCGGAGGCGAGGCACGTGCCGGTGGTGCGGGCCGCGGCCGGGGAGCGGCGGCGGGTCGGTGCTCTCGACTGGGAGGTGCTGTGGCCGCCACCGAGCCCGGCGCCGCGACCGGACGGACCGAACGACGCGAGCGTGACGCTGCTCGTACGGGTGGCCGGTCTGCGGATGCTGCTGCTCGGCGACCTCGAACCCCCGGCCCAGCAGGCACTGTTGCGGTCGGCGGCGGCACCGCTGGTGCGTGGGGTGGACGTGCTCAAGGTGGCCCATCACGGGTTCGCCTTAGTCCCTTGTAACCCTACGTCGGACGTGCGAGGACCCCGGCCCGTTGGGACCGGGGTCCTCTGCTGGATTGGCCGGTCAGCCGGCCCGCAGCCCCTCCGCAAGGCGCTCCACGGCCTGGTTCAGGCTGTCCACCACGGCCGCGATGACCGGGCCCCGCGCAATGACGGCCGCCAGCTCCACCTCGACCTTGAGCAGGGCCAGCTCTGCCTCGGACGGCTGTGGGTCGGGGACCAAGCGGAGCCTGCGGCCCCAGCGCCGGCGCAGTAGCGGCGTATCGATGTCCTCGCCAAAGTCCGGGACGTTATCGGCCGGTTCGTGCTTCATGATGGGTTCGCTTCTCTCCTGGTTGACGTCATCTATCGGTCGGGGAAGCAGACCGCCGGGGACCTGGCGTGGCCCCCGGCGGTCGCACGTGCGGATCAGGCGGGCAGGATCTCGAAGCCCGGCACTCCCAGCCGTTCCGCCTCGCCCTCCATCCACAGCAGGAAGCGAGCCTGGAGCAGCGTGGGCGTGAGGCCTGCGGCCACGCGGTCGTCTCCGGTCGCGTCGATGAGCGCGAGGAAGCTGCCGAGACTGTTCGACGTCATCGCGAGGAGGACGTGCTGAGCGACGTTGTACGGCAGTGCGGTGCGTGATGCGGTGCTGTGCGCCATGTCGATCCCTCCGAGGTGTCAGGACAGCCGGGCGGCGGTCTGGCGGGCGGCGCCGCGCAGGGCGGCCGACAGGCACGCGGCGGCGGGGCTGGGCTGCGCATGGTCGGCCCTCGAGCCGAGGTCGGCGAACAGGTCGGCCAGTGCCACGGTCTCGGAGTCGTCGCCTGCCGCGTACGCCATCGTCAGCACGTTGGCGGCCTGAGCACCGGTGAGGCGGGGGGTGTGGAGTGCGGGCAGGGCGGGGATGTACGCCATGATGGTGTTGCCTTTCGAGTCGTCTCGCTTGGCCGTGAGTAGGAACGGAAGGCACCGGGCCGCTGGGGTGGATAGACCCCGGCGGCCTTTTCAGATCTTCGGACTGATGGGTTTCGCGTAGGCGAGCAACTCGGACCGGCTCACCTTGATCAGCCGGCCGACCTTGTAGCCCTGGACCCACCCGGCCTTGACCCAGTTGCGGATGGTGGCGACGTGGCAGCCCAGCAATTCGGCTGCTTCGGCCGCTCGGATCAGATCAGTGGGCGTCTCGCTCGGCATCGCGGGTTCCTTCCGTAAACGCAAAGAGGCCGGGGCGTTCACCGGAGTGGTGAACGCCCCGGCCAAGTTCCTTGGTCCTGGGGGCCTTCCAAGTGGACCGTTGCCGGTCCGCCCGCCTGTCTTGCTGCTCTCAGAGTGCATGCGCTTCGCCGAATTCGCAATAGTTCGTGCGAAGTTGTGAGAGATCAACATAAAGGAGCAGATGGGGCGTCGGTTGTCGGCCTGACACGGTCGAACGATTCCGGCCATGGTCTGACGTGTCAGCGTGTCATTCAGCCCATCGTTGGACGTCAGTCAGCGCCGTGTCAGGAGACAGAATCCGTCCCCGGACCTTGGGTGTCTCCCTGTTCCCCGGGCGGTCGGCTGTCAGCCGTCAGGGGCGTGGCTGGAATCGCACCCTTCCCCTGCCGACCGGCGGGCGATCAGAGCCCGATACCGATCAACGGGGAGTTCTTCACGCGGTCGATGGTCTGCACGTAGCCCGCGAGCGTCCGCGAGCCGTCACCCCACCCACCTGCGCGGGCGATGGACAGCAGGTCACTGCCCGCCGCATACGCGGCCGTGGCGAAGCCCCGGCGCAGGGAGTGCCCGGACCATTCGCCCTTCAGATCGCAGCGGTCGGCGAGCGTGGCCACCAGGTCCCCGATGGCTTCACCGGTCATCCGGCCCGTGGGGTCTCCGATGATCTGGCCCCGGCGCATCATCGGCGGAGCCACCCGGCCGTGCCGGTCGATGCGGACGAACAGTGGGCCCTCGGTGCGCCCGGCCTCGGCGAGTGCCACCAGGTAGGCGCGCAGCGCGCGGACGGGGCAGGTCGCCGGGTCGGTCCCGTACATGACCGGGGCGTCCGTCCACTCGCGGACCTTGTGCCGGTAAACGTGCACGTCGTAGCCGTGCTCGGTCTCCGTGGCGCTGGAGACGTCCAGGGACGACAGCTCGGAGACGCGGGCCGCCGTGGCGAACCCGAGCAGGAGCAGCGCAGCGTCCCGCTTCCCCTTCAGCGTCGTGCGGTCGACGTCCGCGAGCATGGCGCGCAGCTCCCGGGGCGTGGCGGGGGCCGCCTTGCGCGGGCGGGCCGCCGGGTCTTTGGCCTTGGCCAGCTTGTCCAGGTGGCCGCTCAGCACCTTGCGCGCGCCGATGACCTCGGGCGGGGTGACGCCGGCCGCCCGGTGCGCGGCACGGATGGAGGTCAGGGCCCGGCGGATGGACGACGGAGCCAGCGGCCGGCCAGTGCGCGCGGACGGCGTGGCCGCCAGGTACGTCACGTACTCCACCAGCGTCTCGGCCGTGGCAGGCAGCGGGCGCTCACCGGTCGCGGCGCACCAGACGGTGAACGCGGCCCAGTCGGAGCTGTATCCGCGCCGGGTGTTGTCGGCCGTCCCGGCCTCCAGCGCAGCGCGGGCCGCCTCGGACAGCGGGCGCGGTCCGGCGGTGCGGATCTCGGGGGCGAGAGCCGACCGTTCCATGATCTCCGTCATCGTCCCTCGCTCCGTGTTCTGGCTCCTGATATCCCGAGACTATCAGGA
This sequence comes from Streptomyces sp. NPDC102259, assembly GCF_044766465.1. Lineage (NCBI taxonomy): Bacteria > Bacillati > Actinomycetota > Actinomycetes > Kitasatosporales > Streptomycetaceae > Streptomyces > Streptomyces sp. NPDC102259. The sequence continues at coordinate 453,734 of NZ_JBIWMA010000001.1, forward strand.
GCCAGAGGTGTTCGCCTAGGCATACAGAGCGATTGAACGGAAGTCAGGATGCGGAGCGGGGCGAGACGGTACCGGCGGTACCAGTCCGTGTCCGCCACCTCCGCGTCACCTGCGGGTGTCCGCGCCGGGCGGAGCGGGCGGAAGAGAGTCCTAGGTCGCAGCGATGCCGGTGCTGTCCGGCACCCCGTCAGACCCGTGTCACAGCCGGGTCACCGGACAGTCAGGGCGCGTCCGTGGACGTGTCCGAGGCGTCACCGAGGATCGTCCGACGAGTGTCACCGACCGGACGCGGACGGGGATAGTCGCGGCCCGCGTCGCTTACGGCCGCCGCGAGCAACAGGGCCCGCTCGCCGTCGGCCAGGGCCAAGACGTCCGCGAGCTGCCGGGCGACCGTGCGTGACGGTACGCGCTCGGAGGACTCCAGGCCCACGAGGTATGACGGGGCGATGCCGACCGCACGAGCCGTGGCGCGCAGCCCTGTTCCGGTGCGCAGCCGCGCCGCGTGGAGCATGGGTCCGAGGCTCGCCGGCGGAACCCGCCGGATGCGGTGGGCCACCGTCAGTTCCTCCCCCACGGCGCGAGGACGCGGGAGAGCGCGGCGCCCTGCACTCGGGCACGCAGCTCGGGCGGCCACGTCGCCACCGCTGCTGCGTCTTCCTCGGTCAGGCCCGATGGCGGGGCCACGGACCTCTCGGGCGCCGGGGCGCGGTGGGCCGAGACCAGGCGCCGGTACTCCGCGCGGAGCCGCTGCACGCGGCCGGCTGCTCCCGGGGTGTCCGGCCGGCGGGCGATGTCCCGCAGCTCCCGCTTGATCTCGCGGCGCCTCGAGGCGTTCTTCTCGGCAGGCTTCATGGCTGCCCCTCCCTCTGACGTGCAGTTTTGTGAGCAGTACCGTCAGTACCGTCTAGCCCGGATCAGTTTGCACAAGTATCTAGTCATTAATTGTCGTTAATGGCGGTACCGGGGGTTTCGTCCGAATCTCCTTCACCGAGCGGGCCGAACTCCTCCTCAAAGTCGGCGAGGGCGTCCAGCACGGCGTCCGCGCCGTCCGGTCCGTCGCCGCGCTGCGCCCGGGTGGCCGACGGCCCCGGCGGAAGCGCGAGCTGGGAAACCATGGGCGCGGGCGCCCGCTCCTCGGCTACGACGCGGTAGCGGATGCCGCCCGGTCCGTCGATGAACAGCGCTCCGCTGGAGACGTACGGCGTGCACGCGGCCGGCGGATGCTGCAACGGCTCAGGCTCCGGGCCCCCGGTGAGCGCGGCTGCGGCGGCCTCGAGGGCGGCCGTCCGGCGCTCACCCTCCACGCTCAGGACGCGCAGGGCTGCGAGGACTGCGACAGTCACGGCCTCGGTCTCCTGATCCAGGCGCCTGTCGAGTTGGACACTCAGCGCCTCGGGGGCGTCCACGCCCCGCAGCTTCCGCCGGCTCTCGTTGACCCGCAGAGCGGCGGACAGGGCCTTGATCTGCGTATCCGCGTCCTTGGCCGGGTCCGAGACGATGGTGAACGCACGGGACCACAGCTCGGACAGCTCCGCGTCCCGGCGAGCCGCGTACTCCTCCGCCGGCGGGCCGACCCGGCGCCCGATCTCCTCCGTGATGATGGCGTGGATGCGGGACGGGCTCAGGCTCTCCGCTGCGGCGATCTCGCGTTCCGTCTTCCCGGCCAGAGCCAGACCGTAGATACGCGCGTCCCGCTCCGCCCGCTGCGCCTTGCTCTTGGACACCTGCTCACCTCCCTGTGCTCACTTCCGGGGCATGGTCGCCCCTTCCCGGCAAACGGCCAAACGAGGTCAGGGTCCTGATCCGGTCAAGCGATGCGCGATCCCGTGCGGAAGGCATCAACTCCCTTGCAACGTGGGGAGGATGGGCGAATGACCTTCAACTGGGAAACTCCACCGTGGCTGCGGCCTGAGGACTCCTCGTACATGACGGTGACGCTCACGAGTGAGAGCAACGGGCAGGTCTCTCTCATCTCGGAGGCCGCGCGGGGTGACAACGCCACCGAAGCACTCGCGGACCTGCTCATGGGGCCCGGTGGTGTGGGAGGCCGGCCGCTGCTGCCGGAACTCATAGCCGTGGTGGTCCGGCGCGGCATCGATGTGATGTGGATAGCGCAGCCGCCCATCCATGTGGAAGCCGGGGACAAGGAAGGCGAATGGAAGATCGGCGTCCCCGAAGACGGGGACGACGTGACGGTGTTCTCCGCACCTCAAGCGCGTGACCTGCTGGCCCGCCTGCAAGCGGAGTACGGCGCCCGGTAGGAGGCACAGGGCCGAGGTCACCGACGAGATGGCGTGGTTGATACCGGAACGGGGCTGAGCGAGACACACGCGCGCCTGGTCGTCCGGCGCACCCGCCGCCGTGGCGGGCTTTCGGTGGCTGAGGCTCCACGGGGTCGAGTGGCAGTTTCGTTGATGGACGGGTGCCGGTTCGGTGGCGGTTCTGCCTCTCGGTAGCGCCAGCAGGGGCAGATCTGCCTCTCGGGCGGTCCGCCGGTGGCACTTATCTGCCTCCGGGTGGCACTTCTGAATTCGAAAAGTGCCACCCACCGAAACGGGGTCCGACCTGCGGGTTTCGCGGGCCGGACCCCTCCGGGTGGCAGAAGTGGCAGTTTTCTGGGGTTTCTCAGCTACGGCGTGGTGTAGGGGGTGCAATCCCCAGGTCGCAGCAGTAGCTCAGAAAGTGCCACTTCTGCCACCTCTACTCGAATGGATCGGCGGACGGCTCCTTGATCACGTTCAGCGCCCGCGTCTTGGACGGGCCCACGCGGATCTCTCGCACCCCGGGGCACCCCTTCAGTCGGCTTGTGAGGGTGTTCCGCCCGAGCGACTTGAGCCCGTTGGCCTCGGTCCACTCCTGGAACAGCTTGAGCAGCTCGGCGGGCTTCAGTCCCTCACCTGGCTTGGTGGTGACGGCCAGTTCCTCACTGAACCACTGCCGCACCCGGTCCGACCGGGACTCGAACTCGGCTGCCACGTGCGGCAGAGTCTCCGCGTATCGGCCCCGCTCCGCCTTGCGCTGCCACGCCTTGACCCAGCGCACGAGGATGCCGGGCAGTTCCTCCCGGATCTTCCGCTCCAGCCCCGGATCCTCGCGGCCCGCAAAGGAGTGCGGGAAGCAGAACGGCTTGATGCGCTCCACGTACGCCCGGGACGACTCGCTGACCTGGGGCAGCTCGTTGGCGCTGAAGGCGAAGAGCGCCGTGTTCGTGAACGCGAACTGCCGCCCGTGCTTTCGGTCTGCGTGCACGGCGTCCTCGCCCGTGAGCATCTTGAACAGGGACAGGTCCGATACATCCGCGCCTGACAGGTCGGCCGCTGCGTTGAGGATCTTGCCGTACAGGTTGGCCGCCGCGAAGCGGTTGTCTGCGAGCTGGTGCAACGTCACGGCGGACACGTTCACCTCTCCGCCTGCGATGAGCTGCATAATCCGCAGGAACGTGGACTTGCCGGACCGGGACGGACCGAACAGGAACACAGCCTTGGACGGTGTCCGGGACGGGTTCAGCATCGTGCTGACGACCTCCTCCAAGTCGTCGACCTGGTCCGGGCACACCTCCTTCAGCCATGCCTCGTACACCGGGCACTGCGCCTCGGTGTCCCACGCCACGGGAAGCTGCGCCGTGGACAGGTACGCCGGGTCGTGGGGCTTCAGCTCGCCCGTGCGCAGGTCCAGCATTCCGTTGGCCAGGTTCACCAGCGGCTCGTCGGTGTGGGTCCTTAGCACGCGGCCTGTCTCATACAGGGTGGCCTGCGCCTTCTGCTCCGCTGCGGACAGGTGCGCCGGGCGGTGCTGCTCACCCAGCAGCCGAGCCACGGCGGCCGTGAAGCCCAGGCCGTCGATGCGGTACACGCCATCCCGGTATAGGGCGATCTTGTCCTCTGCGGTCAGGGCTGCCGGGTGATCGGCGAGGACGCGGCTGGTCAGGGTCTCCACCTTGAGGCCGCCGAACCCGTCGAAGAACTCGGACTTCCTCTTGGGCGGGGCCTTGGGCAGCTTGTCCGTGGCCTTGTCCGTGAGGTTCACCAGGAAGCGCGCCCGGGTGTGCTCGGGCCTACGGCCCAGCATGTCGTCCAGGCCGTCCTTCTGGCTGCCTCCCAACAGCCGGGCCACGCGGACACTGCGGGCCTCTTCGGCGTCCAGCGCCTCCAGCAGACCGCCGATGGCGTCGTACACGTCGCGGTTGTCCGCCAGGTCCGCGTCATGGAAGACCACGATGTCCTTGCCCAGCGCCCACGTCAGGTCCGCGCCGCGCCACCCCCAGCAGCCATTCATGCCGACCACGCCCCAGTCATCGGGGGCGTACCTGGCGGCGGCTACGGTCTGGAGATTGCCTTCCACGAGCAGCGTGGACGCTCCCGGCTCAGCCGGCCGGACATGGTTAAGCGGGTTGGGTTCGCCGTCCTTGCGCTTCGGGCACACGTACTTGCGCGGCTCGCCGTCTACGACCACCGGCACATCGGGCCGGTAGTGCCACACCGTGGAGCCGTCGGGCTGCCGCCACGGGATGAGAAACCCGGGCTGCCGCACGAACACCCCGGCAATGCCGCGCGACGTAGCGTCGTCGGGGTGGCGGCACGGGATGATCCCGAACTCCCGGGCCCACTCCTCGCTGATCGCACGCGCTACCAGTGCGGCCAGGCTCTCCGGAGTGAATTCGATGATCCGGTTAATTCCGGTGTCCGCTGCGGTAGCATTAACAGCAGTCGTTGTCGTGTTAGCGCCCGGCATGACTTTCTGAGAGCCCCGGTTGCCGCCGGGGCTTTCTACGTATGCGTTCATTCGGTGGCGCCCCCCGCCGGAACGAGCAGGGACCGCAGCTTGTCGAGGTGCTCCGAGGTCAGCTCGGGGGCACGGTCCACGATCTTCTGGACGTAGTGCTCTACCGACAGTTGCGCGGCTCGCGCCTTCTGCGCGCGCTCGCGGCGGACTTCAGGGGACGCCGGGTTCTTCAGAACGTACTTCCTGGGCACGTGGCACTCCACGAAGGTTCGGCGGAGCCCTCAGGCTCCGGGTTCCTTCGGCTGGAGGGCTCTCCCCTCCTACGACCTGCGTGCATAGCCGGTGTTCCTGGCGAGCGCCGTACCCGCATCGCGGCCCGTCCGGGGCCTACACATGTAATTTAGCCGCTCAATTGCCAGTCGAAACGGCGTCAGGAACGCTCTATCCGTAACGGTTTGATGTTTTAGTTAAACCAACCTGCGGCACTTGCACGGGAGTTGATTTAGCTAATTCATAAGGCGCACGCCTCCCGGCTCCGATCTCGGCCGGTCCGGTTCCGGAAAGCGTGCGCCGGAATCGAGCGTATCTTCCTTCCGGAACAACACTTTCCGGAATTGAACGGGGCAGGTCGGACGATGGGTCAGATACCGGTGGCAATGGCGGCCCGAGTCCTCGGACTCAGCGAACGGGGCCTGCGATACATGATCAGCACGGGAAACATCCGGGACGCCTCGCGCGCCGGCCAGCCCGCCGCCGTTCGCGAGGACGACGTGACCCGGCTGCTCCACGAGCGGCGGACGGAAGCCTCCGCGCGGCAGCCGGACGCCCTGACGTTCGCGCAGCAGGTGCGCCGGACCATCTGGCCGGACGAGGATCTGGACATGGTCGTCCTCGCGGACGGCCGCGAAGACATCGCCAACCCCGACCAGGCCCGGCGCGTCATCTCGTCGCCGCGTGGCCGCGACACCTTGCGCACGTTGAATTCCGACGCGGTGGCCCTGTTCGGCCGGGCCGCCGTGGAGACGGCTGCGATCCCGAGGGACACCTGGCGCACACACTGCCGCTGGTGCTACGCCGATGCGTCCGCCCGTGCACTGGGAGGGCTGCGGCCTGCGGACTCCCCGGCGTATGTCGCGCTGCTCGGGGCGCAGCCGTGCCCGAGGGACCGGGAGCGGTGGGCCGCCGAGGACCGCGAGCGCCGACTGGCCCGGGGCCGGGCGCAGGCCGACCGGCTGGACGCGGCCCTCGAGGCCGAACAGTCCCGCGTCCGGCAGGAGTTCCGGGCTGCTGAGGACGCGCTCGGTACGGCCTCTCGCCGCCGCACGGAAGCCATCCGGCGCCTGGCGTCAGTAGACCCGGCTACGGCCCTCACAGCGGCAGCCAGGTCCACGCGGGGTGCTGTGATGGCCTGCGGCTGCACGCGGACGCGGTACTGCGACGGTCACGCGGCCGTGTTCGGCACGCACGACCGCACCCAGGCGTACCGATGAGCCGGGCAGCTACAGGCCGCTGCGCCTGCTCCGGGAACGGCTCCGACTGGCGGCCGTGCCTGGCCCACTTCGACGCCCTGTCCGATCCGGACCGCCGGCGCGTCAAGATCCGGTACGGCCTCGCGGGCGGCGGAGCCCTGTTCGATCTGCGGGAGAGGAGCGAGCGATGACGGCCCGGCAGGAACTCATCGACAACGGCCGCGAGGCGATAGAGGCACTGACCCAGGACTACCGGGCCGCCGTGGGAACGGTCGTGGAATTGGTCCAGCTCACCACGGGCGTGGACCTGACCCCGGCGAACCGGCCGCCCATCATGGACGCCACCCGCGCGCAGCTCGTGCACGCGGCGGCCCGCGCGCGCTCCGCCCTGGCCGCGATGGAACAGGTGCTGGGCGTGACGTGGGGCGAGTTGCAGACCCTCGGCGAGGTGATCCGGGACCCGTTCTGGACCGACGAGGAACGCGAGCGGATAGCGGAGTGCCTGATCCGGGCGGGGCTGTCATGACCTCCATAACGCAGCCGGTCAGCCCAGCGGCCCGCGCAAGGTTCCGGCAGATCCTCGCGGCTCACCCCGGGCTGACGCTGGACGAACTGACGGAGCGCCTGGAGCGCGCTCACGACCGCCTGTCGGCCCCGTTGGTGCTCGGGTACCTGCACCGGTGCCGGGAAGTCCGCAAGGACGACGACGGCCGCATCTGGCCGGTGTAAGCCACCGGCCCCGGGACTGGGCACCTCGGGGCCGGGACACGCAGAGCCCCGCCGGGAAGACCGTCTCCTTCCGCCCGGCGGGGCTCTGTCATGCGCGGGGACAAGATCGCTTTCGGCCCCTGAATACGCCTCGGAGCGAAAGGGCGAAAGGCGAGAGGTTCAGTTCGCCAGGTGGCTCATGTCCCGGCGAGAGAGGGAAGCATCCGGGCGAGAGCCACTCGCCCTCGGGACAAGATCGTTGGTGTCCCGTTGCAGATGAGGGCTGGTGTAAGGCGGGACAAGATCTCTTGCGCCCGGAGAAAGAGGCAAGAGGTTCAGCGGGACAAGATCGCGCGTGTCCCCCGACTTTGTCCCCTTGTTCCCGGCAGGGGGACAACCGCAGGGTCACTCGGCACGGACCCACCTCAGCCGCTCCGTAACGGGCACGGACGTACGGCTGGGCGCCCGCATCACACGTACTTGCCCGAGGACTTCAGGGGCCAGCAGAAGGCCCGCCACGGCGCGCTGACGCTGCACCCCGGCCGCCTCCCACCACGCCACGAGGTCGGCCCCCGGGTCGGTGGGCAGGATGCCCTCCAGCGGGTCCGGGGCCGTCATCCGGGCCAGCTTCGCCTCGAGGGCGGCGGCGTCCTGCTCCAGCTCCTCCATGTCAGCCGTGCGCTGGAGGCGCGCACGGGCTGTCTTTGGACGCGGCGCGGCCTCCAGCACCTCCAGCTCGGCGCGCAGGCCGTCCAGTTCGGCGCGCACGGCGGCCTCCGCCTCGGTGCGGTCGGCGGCCGGCCGTCGCAGCCGTGCGAGACGCTGCGGGGCGGACAGGTAGGCGAGGATCACGCCCAACACGGGCCGGGGCTCCCTGGTCTCGAGGTCCGCCGCCTCCAGGTCGCCGATCAGCACCCGGTCCGTCTCCGCCTTGGGGATCCACACGTGGCCCCGGGCCCCGCACTGGTAGCCGACCGCGTCCCTGGAACCCTTCCGCCTGCGGGTGACGACCACCATTCCGGCCCCGCAGACGTCGCATTTGATCGTCATGGTCAGCACGTGCTGAATGTGTTCGCCGGTGTAGTTCCGGCGGGACGGGTCGGCCAGGAGCCGCTGGACCTGGTCGAACAGTTCGCGACCGACGATCGGCGTCCACCCCTCCCACTGCTCAGGCGTCAGGACGCCGTTGTGCTTGCGCAGCCCGGCGTTGGCCGGCCGCAGCAGCATTGAACGGAGGCTCTGGGGAGTGAACGCCTTCCCGTTCTTCCCGGTCACACCGCGCTTCTCCCAGTCCCGGGCTATGGCGTACATGGGCTCTGGCAGCCTGCTGTCCACACCCGCCACGCGCTCGTACAGCTCCTTGACCAGGGGGCCGGTCTCGGGGTCCGGGTATTGCGTGACGGGGCGCGGGCGGCCGTCCACCACCTCGTAGTCCCGGCGATAGCCGAAGGGCAGTTGACCCTGCGGACGCCCCTCGCGGGCTGCGCCGTTGAGGCCGCGAAGCGTGCGTGCGGACAGCAGCCGGGCTTCCTTCTCCGCGTCGTTGATGCCGCTGATCAGGCTATGCCGGTCCTGGTAGTTGGCGGGGTTGTAGGTGCGCTCGTGGGACGTGATGTGGATCAGGTAGCCGCCGTCCTCGCAGGCGTCCACGAGGGCTACGCCCCGGCCGGTCTCGCGGGCCAGGCGGCTGATCTCCCACAGCACCAGGACGTCACCGGGCTTGCCGAAAGCACCGGATTGCAGGTCGGCCAGCATCTGTTCGAAGTCGTCGCGGATCTTGCGCGCGTATTTGCTGGCACTGCCAGTGTCCTCGTAGGGCTCGCCCCACGCCCACGGGCCGTGGTCCAGTTCGGCCGCCAGGTTGTCGCTGTGCTGGTCGCGGGTGCTCTTGGTCGACCGGTTCCGGCCCTTGCTGACGCGCAGGTACTCTCTCGCGGTCCGCACTACAACCTCTGCGGCGATGCGTTGTGTCGTGGCGGTCATTGCCCCCGCCCCCTCCCTGTTCCCCTGTCACTGTTCCTTGTCCCCTAGGGACTAAGGCGGAACCACGGCTCCGCCTACCAGGATCCTGACCTGATACGCGCCGTGGCGCCACGGCTGGCGCTGATCTCCTGCGGCGCGGACAACCCGTACGGACACCCCGCGCCGAGCACGGTCGCGGCGCTGCGCGCGGGAGGGGCGACTGTGCTGCGGACGGACCGGGACGGGGCGCTGGCGGTGGCCGCCGGGACGGGAGGAGAGCTGCGGGTGACGCGGGACTGAACACGGAGAGCCTCTCGGCGACGGCTGGAGTGACCGGCCCGGGGCGACCGGCTGGAGTGACCGGCGGGGGTGACCGGCGGGGGCGACCGGCTGAGGTGACCGACCGGGCTGACTAGTCGAGCTGAAAGGTCGAGCTGACTAGTCGAGCTGAAAGGTCGGGGTGAAAGGTCGAGCTGAACGGTCGGGGTGGACCTCTGGGGGACCGGTTGGAGCGCTGTCTCCTGGGCGTGTCGGAAAATGGTGCGGTGAGTGATGTGAGACATGTGCTGGTGCTGCCCGATCGCGATGCCGCCGATGAGGTGGCCCAGGCGCTCGGGGAGCGGTTCGGTGTGCGTGAGGAGCCGCGGGTCGTCCGGGACGCGTTGGCGGGGGAGGACGACGCGGAGGACGCGCAGTGGCTCGTCCTGCTGCGGGACGAGGAGGAACGGCTCGACGCGGCGGCGCTGGACGAGTTCGCGGGGGAGTGGGAGGGCTGGCGGGAGGAGCCGTGAGCGGGACCCGTCGGCGGGCTCCTTGGCGGCCGGTCGGCGGCACCTTGGCGGCTCGTCGGTGGGGGTCGGGTTGTCAGTGGCTCGTGGGATGCTGTCCGTGATGGCCAGGAAGACTGCGAATGACGACCCGCTCGCCCCGCTGACGCTTGCCGTGGGACAGGAGGACCTCCTGCTCGACCGTGCCGTGCAGGAGGTGGTGGCCGCCGCCAGGGCCGCCGACGCCGACACGGACGTGCGCGACCTGACCCCGGAGCAGGTGCAGCCCGGCACGCTCGCCGAGCTGACCAGCCCGTCGCTCTTCGCGGAGCGCAAGGTCGTCGTCGTACGCAACGCGCATGATCTGTCCGCCGACACGGTGAAGGACGTCAAGGCGTACCTGGGGGCGCCCGCCGAGGAGATCACGCTGGTGCTGCTGCACGCCGGCGGAGTCAAGGGCAAGGGGCTGCTGGACGCCGCGCGCAAGGCGGGGGCGCGGGAGGTGGCCTGTCCGAAGATGACCAAGCCGGCGGACCGGCTGGCCTTCGTACGACAGGAGTTCCGGGCGACCGGGCGGTCGGCCACGTCCGAGGCCTGCCAGACGCTCGTCGACGCCATCGGCAGCGATCTGCGGGAGCTGGCGTCGGCCGTGTCCCAGCTGGTCGCCGATGTCGAGGGGACCATCGACGAGGCCGTCGTCGGGCGGTACTACACCGGGCGGGCCGAGGCCTCGAGCTTCACCGTCGCCGACCGGGCGGTGGAGGGGCGTGCCGCCGAGGCGCTGGAGGCGCTGCGCTGGTCGCTGGCGACCGGGGTCGCGCCGGTGCTGATCACCAGTGCGCTGGCCCAGGGAGTGCGGGCCATCGGCAAGCTGTCCTCGGCGCGCGGCGGCCGGCCGGCCGATCTCGCGCGGGAGCTGGGCATGCCACCCTGGAAGATCGACCGGGTGCGCCAGCAGATGCGGGGCTGGACGCCGGACGGAGTGGCCGTCGCGCTCCAGGCCGTCGCCGAGGCGGACGCGGGAGTGAAGGGCGGCGGTGACGACCCCGAGTACGCCCTCGAGAAGGCCGTCGTGGCGATCGCGCGGGCGGCGCGGTCCGGGGGGCGCGGGTAGCCGTACATCCCAGGTGTCACCGGCGTGATCCAGTAGCCGTTCCCCCGCCGGGGAGGAGAATCGGGGGTACCAGCCGCACATCGCCGGCGCATGCGAAAGGTGGCGATCGACATGGCTGAACACCCGCACGCGGCACTCGTCCGCAAGGGATACGAGGCCTTCACCCGCGGAGACATGGACGCCCTGCGCGGGATGATGACGGGGGACTGTACGCACCACGTGCCCGGTTCCCACATGCTCTCCGGGGACTTCAAGGGCCTCGACGCGGTCATGGAGATGTACGGCAAGCTGTTCTCGGAGACGGGCGGTTCGCTGCGCGTCGACCTGCGCACCGTGCTCGTCGACGGCCGTGGGCACGCCGTCTCCCTGCACCGGATCACCGCGGACCGCAACGGCAAGCACATGGACGACAACGGGGGCATCGTCTTCCGGATCGTCGGTGACAAGATCAGCGATCTCGACGAGTGCGTCGAAGACATCGACACGAGCAACGACTTCTGGTCCTGACACCCCGACGGCCCCGACGGTCACGATCCCGGGTGACTGTCGGAGAAGACGGCCCCGGGTGACCGTCGGAGAATACGGCCCCGGGCAGACCGAAGGCCCCCGTACCCGCCCTGGGGAAGGGCGAGGCGCGGGGGCCTTCGGTTCAGAGCTTCGAACTGCTGGATCGCGCCCGCGTGGCGAACGCAGGCCGTGCGCGATCCGGGGGTGCCGGTCGGGGGCGGATGAGAGAGGGCCCGCCCTGGTCCTTCCGGCGATCAGATCTGAGGGGATCAGCCCTTGAGGGTCTCGACCTTGGAAGCAAGCGCCGACTTCTTGTTGGCGGCCTGGTTCTTGTGGATGACGCCCTTCGAGACGGCCTTGTCGAGCTGACGCGCCGCGGCGCGCTGGTACTCGGTGGCCTTCTCGACGTCACCCGCGGCAGCAGCCTCGCGGGCCTTGCGGATCGCGGTCTTCAGGGAGGACTTGACGGCCTTGTTGCGCAGCCGAGCCTTCTCGTTGGTCTTGATCCGCTTGATCTGGGACTTGATGTTCGCCACGAATGAGCCTTTTCAGGTTCAGGCACGGGCCCGCGAAGGTCCCGTGCCGATGATTTTCCGAGATACCCCGAAGCTCCCCGAGAGTGTTGTCCGAGAAGTTCTCCGAGGAGATGTGCCTTGTGCTGAGAGGGCAGGAGACACAGCTGCCCAGACTACCAGTGGCTCCCCGAGTGGCCCAAACCGGTCCCTGGTCCCCACCCGTGGGACCATGGAGCCTACGTATCGATCCGACCCGAGGCACAAGGCGCCTCAAGAGACAGGACCCTGCGTGCCCGCGACCCCTAACAATGTGCCCGAGCCGAGCCGTACCGCCCCGGCTCTGATCCGCAATTTCTGCATCATCGCGCACATCGACCACGGCAAGTCCACGCTCGCCGACCGCATGCTCCAGCTGACCGGAGTGGTCGATCAGCGGCAGATGCGTGCTCAGTACCTCGACCGCATGGACATCGAGCGCGAGCGCGGCATCACGATCAAGTCCCAGGCGGTCCGACTGCCCTGGGCCCCGACCGGGGATCCGGGCAAGACCCACATCCTCAACATGATCGACACCCCCGGGCACGTGGACTTCACGTACGAGGTGTCCCGGTCGCTGGCCGCCTGTGAGGGGACCGTCCTCCTGGTCGACGCCGCCCAGGGCATCGAGGCCCAGACTCTCGCCAACCTCTACCTGGCGATGGAGAACGACCTCAAGATCATCCCCGTACTGAACAAGATCGACCTTCCGGCCGCCCAGCCCGAGAAGTTCTCCGAGGAGCTCGCCAACCTGATCGGCTGCGACCCCGCGGACGTGCTCAGGGTCTCCGCCAAGACCGGTCTGGGCGTCGAGGCGCTGCTGGACCGGGTCGTGGCCGAGGTCCCCGCCCCGGTCGGCGTCCAGGACGCCCCCGCGCGCGCGATGATCTTCGACTCGGTCTACGACTCCTACCGCGGTGTCGTGACGTACGTGCGTGTCATCGACGGTCAGCTCAACAAGCGTGAGCGGATCCGCATGATGTCCACCGGCGCGACGCACGAGCTGCTGGAGATCGGCGTCTCGGCCCCCGAGATGAAGTCGGCCGACGGCCTCGGCGTCGGTGAGGTCGGCTATCTGATCACCGGCGTGAAGGACGTCCGTCAGTCCAAGGTCGGTGACACCATCACCACCCTGCACAAGGGCGCCACCGAGGCGCTGGGCGGTTACAAGGACCCGAAGCCGATGGTCTTCTCGGGTCTGTATCCGCTGGACGGCTCCGACTACCCCGAGCTGCGCGACGCCCTCGACAAGCTCCAGCTCAACGATGCCGCGCTGGTGTACGAGCCGGAGACCTCCGCCGCGCTCGGCTTCGGTTTCCGCGTCGGCTTCCTGGGTCTGCTGCACCTCGACGTGATCCGTGAGCGGCTCGAGCGCGAGTTCGGGCTCGACCTGATCGCCACCGCGCCGAACGTGGTCTACCGCGTGGTCATGGAGGACGGTTCCGAGCACACCGTCACCAACCCGAGCGAGTTCCCCGAGGGCAAGATCGACGACGTGTACGAGCCCGTCGTACGCGCCACGATCCTCGCGCCCTCCGAGTTCATCGGCTCGATCATGGAGCTGTGCCAGACCCGGCGCGGCACCCTGCTCGGCATGGACTACCTCTCCGAGGACCGGGTCGAGATCCGCTACACGCTCCCCCTCGCGGAGATCGTCTTCGACTTCTTCGACCAGCTGAAGTCCAAGACGCGCGGCTACGCCTCCCTGGACTACGAGCCCACCGGCGAGCAGGCCTCCAGCCTGGTCAAGGTCGACATCCTGCTGCACGGCGACAAGGTGGACGCCTTCTCGGCGGTCACGCACAAGGACGCGGCGTACGCGTACGGCGTGCGGCTCGTCGCCAAGCTGCGCGAGCTCATCCCGCGGCAGGCCTTCGAGGTGCCCATCCAGGCGGCCATCGGCTCCCGGGTCATCGCCCGCGAGACCATCCGCGCCATCCGTAAGGACGTCCTCGCCAAGTGCTACGGCGGTGACATCTCCCGTAAGCGGAAGCTGCTGGAGAAGCAGAAGGAGGGCAAGAAGCGGATGAAGATGGTGGGTTCCGTGGAGGTTCCGCAGGAGGCCTTCATCGCCGTCCTGAGCAGTGATGACAACCCGGGATCGGGCAAGGGCAAGAAATAGTCACGATCCACGCAGGTTTTCAGGGCCCGTCGCGCGACAGCGCGGCGGGCCCTGTGGCTGTATTCAGGGGAAAGTGACTGCCCGGAGCCTCTTACGTGCTGGCCAGTCGCCCTCTACTCTGATCCCTGCTCGGTAGTTACTCGTGAGTTAAACAACAGCCGCCGTCAACAACCGCCGCTGTCAGCAACCGCCGCGTCGAACGACGCCGCAATGAGCCAGCCGCATCGTCGCGGGCCCGGAGGATGTCGTGAGCGACACACAGACACTGATCGAGAACCGTCCGCCGTCCGTCGCGGGCCTCTTCCTGGAGCGCGTGGCGGCCACGCCCGACGCCGAGGCATACCGGTACCCGGTACCGGCCGCGGCCGGCGAGGGCCCCGACGACTGGAAGTCGCTGAGCTGGGCGCAGGCCGCCGAACGGGTCTACGCGATCGCGGCCGGCCTCATCGAGCTGGGCGTACAGGCCGAGCAGCGCGTCGCGCTCGCCGCCTCGACCCGGCTCGAGTGGATCCTCGCCGACCTCGGCATCATGTGCGCCGGGGCCGCCACGACCACCGTCTACCCGCAGACCAACGCCGACGAGTCCGCGTTCATCCTCGCGGACTCCGAGTCCAAGGTGCTGATCGCCGAGGACGCGGCCCAGCTCGCCAAGGCCGTCGAGAAGCGGGCCGAGCTGCCCGCCCTCACCCATGTGGTCGTGATCGACCCGGCCGGTGTGGAGACCGCCGACTGGATCCTCACCCTCGACGAGCTGGAGAAGCGCGGCGCGGCCCGGCTGGAGAAGGAAGCCGAGCTGATCAAGGAGCGGGTCGGCGCGATCACCAAGGATCAGCTCGCCACCCTCATCTACACCTCCGGCACCACCGGCCGGCCCAAGGGCGTCCGGCTGCCGCACGACAACTGGTCGTACATGGCGAAGGCGATCGCCGCGACCGGCCTGGTCGGTCCCGACGACGTGCAGTACCTGTGGCTGCCGCTCGCGCACGTCTTCGGCAAGGTCCTCACCTCCGGCCAGATCGAGGTCGGGCACGTCACCGCCGTCGACGGCCGCGTCGACAAGATCATCGAGAACCTGCCGGTCGTCCGGCCGACGTACATGGCCGCCGTGCCGCGCATCTTCGAGAAGGTCTACAACGGGGTCGCCGCCAAGGCCCGCGCGGGCGGCGGGGCCAAGCTCAAGATCTTCCAGTGGGCCGCCGAGGTCTCCCGCGAGTACGCCAAGGCCGCCCAGGACAACTTCCGGCGCACCGGCACCGCCGCCGTCCCCTTCGGGCTCGGCGCCAAGCACAAGGTCGCCGACGCGCTCGTCTACGCCAAGATCCGCGAGGCCTTCGGCGGCAACCTGCGCGCGTGTGTCTCCGGGTCGGCGGCGCTCGCACCGGAGATCGGCTACTTCTTCGCCGGCGCCGGCATCCACATCCTCGAGGGCTACGGCCTGACGGAGTCCTCCGCGGCCTCCTTCGTCAACCCCGGTGAGGCCTACCGCACCGGCACGGTCGGCAAGCCGCTGCCCGGCACCGAGGTGCGGATCGCGGACGACGGCGAGATCCTGCTGCGCGGCCCCGGCATCATGGAGGGCTACCACGGGCTCCCGGAGAAGACCGCCGAGGTCCTGGAGGCCGACGGCTGGTTCCACACCGGCGACATCGGCGAGCTGTCGCCCGACGGGTACCTGCGCATCACCGACCGCAAGAAGGACCTCATCAAGACGTCCGGCGGCAAGTACATCGCGCCCGCCGAGGTCGAGGGACAGTTCAAGGCGGTGTGCCCGTACGTCTCCAACATCCTCGTGCACGGCGCCGACCGGAACTTCTGCACGGCGCTCATCGCCCTCGACGAGGTGTCGCTCCTCGACTGGGCGAAGGACAACGGGCTGGCCGGAAAGTCGTACGCGGACGTCGTCGCCGCGCCCGTCACCGTGGAGCTCATCGACGGCTACGTCAAGCAGCTCAACGAGGGTCTCCAGCGCTGGCAGACCATCAAGAAGTTCCGGCTGCTGCCCCGGGACCTGGACGTCGAGCACGGCGAGATCACGCCCAGCCTGAAGCTGAAGCGGCCCGTCGTGGAGCGGGAGTACAAGCACCTCATCGACGAGATGTACGCCGGATCGCGCGAGGCGTAGCACGGGAGCGCGGGGGCGCGACGGCGCGGGACACGGCGCGTCGGCGCGCGGCCGGGGCGGAGTCCGAATGCTCGGATTCCGCCCCTCAACCGCGCTTCATCGAGCACATGCGGACAGCTGCGTAGCACGGTTCTCGCCCAGGACGGCCCACTTCGGTAACCCAGCGCTCATGGCCGGGATCGGTCTGTCACCCTGTGGGCATCCGAACCGCCCGGGGAGCTGCGCATGGGGGCCATTCCGACGCAACGGGACACCGTGTCCCGTGCCCAGGGCGCGCCCGCGCACCCGAGTACGCACTCGGTCGCGCTCCCGCACATCCGCGCGACCCTGAACGGCAGCCCCCTCGCGCCCGGCGCCGCCCGCGAGCTGGTGCGCGCCGCGCTGACGGAGTGGGCCGGCCTCGGCCTGCTCGGCGCGAAGGGGGCCAGGGAGAGCGGGCAGACCGGGCCGACCGTGGAGACCGGGGAGACCGGGCGGGCCGGAGAGGCCGGGCGGACCGGGGAGGCCCGGGAACCCGGCGAGCGCCTCGCGGAGGACACCACGCTCGTCGTCAGCGAGCTCGTCACGAACGCCGTCGTGCACGCGGGCACCGACGTCGAGCTGGCCTGCCGGCTGGAGGAGGATCCCGAGCACCCCGGGCGTCCCGGCGGCTGCCGCGCGGTCGTCGTCGAGGTCTCCGACCACCACCCCTCCCGCGCCCCGCGCGACGGCACCGCCGAACCGTCGTACGGGACGCCGGAGTACGGCCGCGGCCTGCGCCTGGTCGCCGCGATGGCCGACGCCTGGGGGGTGACGTACCGCAGGGGGACGAAGACGGTCTGGGCCCGGCTGCTGCCGACGGCCGCCGAGTCCCACGACGCCGACCTCCCCGGCCGTGGCGACCAGCCGCGTCCCGGCCATGAGCACGACGTCCCCGGTCGCGCGGGACACCTCGGTTGCTTCAGCCACGCCGGTCTCACCGCCCACTCCGACCGCCCGCTCGACGACGCCGCCCCGGGTCTCCTGGAGGCCCTGGCCCCGGTTCCGCAACCGGTCGGGTCGCGCGACCGGGACTGGCTCAACCGCGGCGCCCTCTCCTTCCTCGCCGAGGCGTCCGATCTGCTCGCCGGGCAGCTCGACGAGGATCTGGTGGCCGCGCTGACCGGCCAGCTGCTCGTGCCCCGGCTCGCCGACTGGTGCGCGGTGTGGCTGGAGGACGAGGTGAGCGGACGCGGTGAGTGGGCCGGCGGGCCCGGGCCCCGGCTGGCCCGGGTCTGGCACGGCTGCGAGAACCGCGTCGAGGAGCTGCGCCGGGCCCTGGAGAAGGATCCCCCCTGTCCGCCCGACGGCGGCCCCCGCTCCGGGCCCGAGCCCTTCCCCTGGCCCGGCGCGGCGCTCGGCCCGAACGGCACGGCCCTCGCCTACCGGCTGGTCGCCGGCGGCCGGCCGCTCGGCACCCTGGTCATCGGGCAGGCCGGGCTGCCGGCCTTCGCCGACGAGGTCACCGGGCTCGTCGAGGATCTCGGCCGCCGGGTGGCGCTCGCCATCGGAGCGGCCCGTCAGTACGCCCGCCAGGCCACCATCAGCGCCGTGCTGCAACGCGGGCTGCTGCCCGGCGCGGTCGCCGAGATCCCCGGGGTGCGCAGCGCCCTCGTCTACGAGCCGCGCGAGCAGGGCGGCCCGAGCGGCGACTTCTACGACCTGTTCCCGGCGGGCGACGGCCGCTGGTGCTTCGCGGTGGGCGATGTGCAGGGCAAGGGTCCGGAGGCGGCCGTCGTCATCGGCCTCGCCCGGCCCTGGCTGCGGCTGCTGGCCCGCGAGGGCTATGGCGTGGCCGACGTCCTGGACCGGCTCAACCAGCTCCTCCTCGACGACGCGACCGAGGCCGCCGACGCCGCCGCCCGCGCCTTCGTCGGCCCCGCCGGGCCGGGCGACGGCCCGCAGACCCGCTTCCTGTCGCTCCTCTACGGCGAACTGGCCCCCTTCGAGGGAGGGGTCCGCTGCACCCTCGCCTCCGCCGGGCACCCGCTGCCGCTGCTGCTCGGGCCGGACGGCTCGGTCGCCACGGGCGGGCGCCCGCAGACCCTGCTCGGGGTCATCGAGGACGTCACGTACACCAGCGACAGTCTGGAGCTGCGGCCAGGCGACAGCCTGCTGTGCGTCACCGACGGCGTCACCGAACGGCGGTCGGGCCTCCGCCAGTTCGACGACGAGGACGGTCTCGCCGCGGCGCTGGCGGGCTGCGTCGGACTCGACGCGGAGCTGATCGCGGAACGGATCCGGCGGCTGGTCCACGAGTTCGGCGACCAGCCGCCGGACGACGACCTGGCGCTGCTGGTCCTTCAGGCGGAGTAGCCGCCGCTCGTGCCCGTCCGCCCGGGGTCGGCGCGGTGGCGAGGGTGGCGGAGCCGGTCGAAGGCGGGTGGGTCGGCGGCCAGGAGGGGGCTGGGTCGGCAGGCAGGAGGAGGCTGGGTCGGCGGCCAGGAGGGGGCCGGGGCTGTCGGGCGAGGCGGGGGAGACCGGGCGGTCGGGTCTGCGCATGTATCGTCCGGTTCGTGCCGAAGGCGACGAATGCCGTAAGTGAGACGCCCGCCCGTCGACGCGTCCTGATCACCGGCGCGGGGCTCGGGCTGACCGTGACCGCCTGTACCCGCGACGCCGATCCGCCCGAGGACGCCCGCGAGCCCGGCTTCCACGGCCTGCGCCAGGCCGGGGTGACGACCCCGCGGCAGGCCACCGTCCTGCTCCTGGCGTACGATCTCGACCCCGCCCTGCGCGGCGCGGCGGGCGTGCGTGCGCTGAAGGCGGTGCTCGGGACCTGGACGCAGGCCCTCGCCGGGACGCTGGAGTCGGACAGCTCGCGCGCCGCCCGCCTCACCGCCACCCTCGGCATCGGTCCCGCGCTCCCCGCGCGTCTCGGCCTGCGGGCCCCGGCCGCCCTGCGTGACCTGCCCGCCTTCACCGGTGACCGTCTCGACCCCGACCGCTGCGGCGGCGA
Organism: Streptomyces sp. NPDC102259; assembly: GCF_044766465.1. Taxonomy (NCBI): domain Bacteria; kingdom Bacillati; phylum Actinomycetota; class Actinomycetes; order Kitasatosporales; family Streptomycetaceae; genus Streptomyces; species Streptomyces sp. NPDC102259. The sequence goes on from NZ_JBIWMA010000001.1 coordinate 472,755, forward strand.
CCTGCTGGTGCAGCTCTGCGCCGACACCGCGGACGCCACCGAGGGGATCGCCTCGACCCTGACCCGGCTGGCCGGCGAGATTTTGTACCCGCGCTGGCGGCAGGACGGTTTCCTGCCCCCGTCCCCCGACGGCGGCACCACCCCGCGCAGCCTGCTCGGCTTCCCGGACGGGCCCGCCAATCCCACCCCCGAGGAGTGTGAACGCTGGGTGTGGTCGGGCAACGCCACCTACCTCGTCGTACGGCGGGTCCATCTGCGCGTCGAGGACTTCGCGCGGCTCGCGGTGCGCCGCCAGGAGGAGATCATCGGCCGTGACCGCTCGACCGGCGGCCCGCTGGACGGCGGGCCGCCGGCCGGAGGTCCCTCGGCGGGAGGTCCGTCGGCCGGAGGGCCCGTGGACGCCGCCCCGCCGCGCTCCCACGTCCGGGCCGTCAGTCCCCGCCTCGACGCGGGGGCCCGGATGCTGCGCCGCGGCTACTCCTACGCCGACGGCCCCACCGACCAGGGCCTGCTGTTCCTCGCGTTCATGCGGGACCCCGCGCTCTTCGCACGGGTGCAGCGCCGGATGGCGACTCAGGACGAGCTGAGCGGGTTCACCGAGGCGCGGGGCTCGGCGGTGGCGTACATCCTGCCGGGCGCGCGGGCGGGGCGGCCGCTGGGCGCGGAGCTGCTGGGCTGACCGCCCGCCTGGCGTCCGGCGTCCGCCCGACATCGCGTCCGCCCGGCAGCGCCCGGTACCGCCTCCGCCCGGCAGCCGGTTCACGGGCCGGTGGGTGTGGCCCCGGGGTCCCAGGATGCCGGGGCATCCGGGGTGGGGTCGGACGTACGGGACAATGGACGACATGCCTTCCGCACTTCCCGACGGTGAGCCGGTCCCCGACGACGGCGCGCTCCCCGCGCACGCGCTCGCCGGCGTCGCCGACCGCCCCCTCGGGTTCTATCTGCACGTCCCGTACTGCGCGACCCGCTGCGGCTACTGCGACTTCAACACCTACACCGCCACCGAGCTGCGCGGCACCGGCGGTGTCCTCGCCTCCCGCGAGAACTACGCCGACACCCTGATCGACGAGATCCGCCTGGCCCGCAAGGTCCTCGGCGACGACCCGCGCGAGGTCCGCACGGTCTTCGTCGGCGGCGGTACGCCGACCCTGCTGCCCGCCTCCGACCTGGTGCGGATGCTGGGCGCGATCCGCGACGAGTTCGGGCTGGCGGCGGACGCGGAGGTGACGACCGAGGCGAACCCGGAGTCCGTCGACCCCGCCTACCTGGCCGTTCTCCGTCAGGGCGGCTTCAACCGGATCTCCTTCGGCATGCAGAGCGCCAGGCAGCACGTGCTGAAGGTGCTTGACCGCACGCACACCCCCGGCCGGCCCGAGCGCTGTGTGGCGGAGGCCCGGGCGGCCGGCTTCGACCACGTCAACCTGGACCTGATCTACGGCACCCCCGGCGAGTCGGACGACGACTGGCGGGCCTCGCTGGACGCCGCTCTGGGCGCCGCCCCCGACCACGTCTCGGCGTACGCCCTGATCGTCGAGGAGGGCACCCAGCTCGCCCGCCGGATCCGCCGGGGCGAGGTCCCGATGACCGACGACGACGTCCACGCCGACCGCTACCTGATCGCCGAGGAGACCCTCGCCGCGGCGGGCTACGAGTGGTACGAGGTGTCCAACTGGGCCACCTCCGAGGCGGCCCGCTGCCTGCACAACGAGCTGTACTGGCGCGGCGCCGACTGGTGGGGCGCGGGCCCGGGAGCGCACTCGCACGTGGGCGGCGTCCGCTGGTGGAACGTGAAGCACCCCGGGGCGTACGCGGCGGCGCTCGCGGCCGGACGGTCCCCGGGGGCCGGACGGGAGCTGCTGCCGGCCGAGGACCGCCGGGTGGAGCGGATCCTGCTGGAGCTGCGGCTGCGGGAGGGCGTACCGCTGGACCTGCTGCGGCCGGAGGGACTCGGGGCCTCGCGGCGGGCCCTGGCGGACGGGCTGCTCGACAGCGGCCCCTACGACGAGGGGCGTGCCGTGCTCACCCTGCGCGGGCGGCTGCTGGCGGACGCGGTGGTGCGGGACCTGGTCGACTGAGCGTCCGTACGCAGGCGTCCGTACGCAGGCGTCCGTACGCAGGCGTCAGGCGTCAGGCGTCAGGCGGCAGCCGTCAAGCGTCAGGCGGCAGCCGTCAAGCGGCAGCCGTCAAGCGTCAGGACTGAGGGCCGGGGGCCGGGGCTCAGGATGCTCAGGACACCGTCACGAAGTCGATCAGTTCCTCGACCCGGCCCAGCAGTTCCGGCTCGAGGTCCTTGTAGGACCCCACCCGCTTCAGGATCGCCTGCCAGACCGCCCCGGTGTTCTCCGGCCAGCCCAGGGCCCGGCACACGCCCGTCTTCCAGTCCTGGCCGTGCGGCACCCGGGGCCAGGCCTCGATCCCGACGGACGACGGTTTCACGGCCTCCCAGATGTCGATGTACGGGTGGCCGACGACCAGGGCGTGCTCGCTCGTGACCGACCGGGCGATGCGCCACTCCTTCGTGCCGGGGACGAGGTGGTCCACCAGGACGCCCAGCTTCGCGTCGGGGCCCGGCGCGAACTCGGCGACGATCGACGGCAGATCGTCGACGCCCTCCAGGTACTCCACGACCACGCCCTCGACGCGCAGGTCGTCGCCCCACACCTTCTCGACCAGCTCGGCGTCGTGCCGGCCCTCGACGTAGATACGGCCGGCGCGGGCGACCCGGGCGCGTGCGCCGGGGACGGCGACCGAACCGGAAGCGGTACGGGTGGGACGTACGGGCGCGGACGACGCGGGTCTCACGAGGGTCACGGCCCTGCCCTCCAGCAGGAAGCCGCCCGGCTCCAGCGGGAACACCCGGTGCTTGCCGAAGCGGTCCTCCAGGGTCACCGTGCCCGCCTCGCAGCGGATCACCGCCCCGCAGAACCCGGTGCCGGGCTCCTCCACCACCAGTCCGGGCTCCGCCGGGGCCTCGGGGACCGGCTTCGGCCGCTTCCAGGGAGGGGTCAGGTCGGCGGAGTACTGGCGCATTCGGATGACGATAGGAGAAGCTCGGGGCCGAGGGACACACGATCAGCGCGACACGCCGAAACGGGTCGCCAGCGCGTCGCGTTGCGCCCGTACGAACGCCGCGTCCACCACCGCCCCGTGACCGGGCACGTACAGCGCGTCCTCGCCGCCGAGTTCGAGGAGCCGGTCGAGGGCGGCGGCCCAGTGGGACGGTACGGCGTCGGGTCCGGCCTGGGGCTCGCCGGACTCCTCGACGAGGTCGCCGCAGAACACCGTCTCGGGGCTGCCGGGGACCAGGACCGCCAGGTCATGGGCGGTGTGACCGGGGCCGACGTTCGCCAGCAGGACCTGCCGGCCGCCGCCGAGGTCGAGGGTCCACTCGCCGGAGACGAGGTGCCGGGGCCGGACGAGCGTGTCCGCGGCCTCCGTCGCCGCCGCCTCGTCGAGACCGTTGCGCACCGCGTCCGCCCGCAGCTCCTCGGCCGGCACGGTGTCCACCCCCACCGCCCCGAAGACCTCCGCGCCCGCGAACGCCGCCGCCCCGAACACATGATCGAAGTGCGGGTGGGTGAGCGCGAGATGGGTCACACGGGAACCGCCGAGTTCCTCGGCCCAGGCCCGCAGTCGCACCCCCTCGGCCAGGCTCGACCCCGCGTCGATCATCAGCACCGCGCCCGCCCCGACGACCAGCCCCGCCGTGCAGTCCCAGCCCGGCAGCCGCACCCGGCCCACCCCGGCCGCGACCCGCTCCCACCCGAGCTCTTCCCAAGTCACCGTCATACCGCGACGCTAGCCCTACGACGCTGCACCAGGGGCCGACCTTGCCCCGGGTGTACCCCACAGCCGTACACTGGGCCGGGGAACGCTGGCACTCGGATGTGAAGAGTGCCAGACAAGGCGCCCAGGGGACTGGGGACGACTGCTGGAGGTGTGCGCGCGATGCTGAGTGAACGCAGGCTCCAGGTGCTGCGCGCCATCGTCCAGGACTACGTCGGCACCGAGGAACCCGTGGGGTCGAAGGCGCTCACCGAGCGGCACAGCCTCGGCGTGTCCCCGGCGACGGTCCGCAACGACATGGCCGCCCTGGAGGACGAGGGGTACATCGCCCAGCCGCACACCAGTGCCGGGCGGATCCCCACGGACAAGGGCTACCGGCTGTTCGTCGACAAGCTGGCCGGCGTCAAGCCGATGACCGGTCCCGAGCGGCGGGCCATCCAGAACTTCCTGGACGGCGCCGTCGACCTCGACGACGTGGTGGCCCGGACCGTACGGCTGCTCGCGCAGCTCACCCGGCAGGTCGCCGTCGTGCAGTATCCGTCGCTGACCCGCTCGACCGTGCGGCACGTGGAGCTCCTCTCGCTCGCGCCCGCACGCCTGATGCTCGTGCTGATCACGGACACCGGGCGGGTCGAGCAGCGGATGGTGGACTGCGCGGCGCCCTTCGGGGAGACCTCTCTGGCGGATCTACGCGCGCGGCTCAACAGCCGGGTCGCGGGGCGCCGCTTCGCGGACGTGCCGCAGCTGGTGGAGGATCTGCCGGAGGCCTTCGAGGCCGAGGACCGCGGCACGGTCACGACGGTGCTCTCCACCCTGCTGGAGACGCTCGTCGAAGAGAACGAGGAGCGGCTGATGATCGGCGGTACCGCCAATCTCACCCGCTTCGGACATGACTTTCCCCTCACCATCCGGCCCGTCCTGGAAGCACTGGAGGAGCAGGTCGTGCTCCTCAAGCTCCTTGGCGAGGCAGGCGATTCGGGCATGACCGTACGCATCGGTCACGAGAACGCCTATGAGGGGCTCAACTCCACTTCAGTGGTGTCGGTCGGCTACGGTTCGGGCGGCGAAGCAGTCGCCAAGCTGGGCGTGGTCGGACCGACCCGCATGGATTACCCGGGAACGATGGGAGCGGTACGAGCGGTGGCACGGTACGTCGGACAGATCCTGGCGGAGTCGTAAGTGGCCACGGACTACTACGCCGTTCTCGGCGTGCGCCGCGATGCGTCGCAGGAAGAGATCAAGAAGGCCTTCCGGCGGCTCGCTCGCGAGCTGCACCCGGACGTCAATCCGGACCCGAAGACCCAGGAGCGGTTCAAGGAGATCAACGCCGCCTACGAGGTGTTGTCGGACCCGCAGAAGAAGCAGGTCTACGACCTCGGCGGCGACCCGCTGTCGCAGTCGGGCGGCGGTGGCGCGGGCGGCTTCGGCGCCGGCGGCTTCGGGAACTTCTCGGACATCATGGACGCGTTCTTCGGTACGGCGTCGCAGCGCGGACCGCGCTCGCGCACCCGGCGCGGCCAGGACGCGATGATCCGGCTGGAGATCGACCTCGAGGAGGCGGCCTTCGGCACGACCAAGGACCTCCAGGTCGACACGGCGATCGTCTGCACCACGTGCAGCGGCGAGGGTGCCGCGCCCGGCACCACGGCCCAGACGTGTGACATGTGCCGCGGGCGCGGCGAGGTGTCGCAGGTGACGCGCTCCTTCCTCGGCCAGGTCATGACCTCGCGGCCGTGCCCGCAGTGCCAGGGCTTCGGCACCGTCGTGCCGACCCCGTGCCCGGAGTGCGCGGGCGACGGACGGGTGCGCTCGCGCCGCACGCTGACCGTGAAGATCCCGGCCGGTGTCGACAACGGCACCCGGATCCAGCTCGCGGGCGAGGGCGAGGTCGGCCCCGGCGGCGGCCCCGCCGGTGACCTGTACGTCGAGATCCACGAGTTGCCGCACGCGATGTTCCAGCGGCGCGGTGACGACCTGCACTGCACGGTGACGCTGCCGATGACGGCGGCGGCGCTCGGCACCAAGGTGCCGTTGGAGACGCTGGACGGGCTGGAGGAGGTCGACATCCGGCCCGGCACCCAGTCCGGCCAGTCGATCCCGTTGCACGGCCGGGGCGTCACGCATCTGCGGGGCGGAGGGCGTGGTGACCTCATCGTGCACGTCGAGGTCCAGACGCCGAGCAAGCTCGATCCCGAGCAGGAGCGGGTGCTGCGGGAGCTGGCCAAGATGCGGGGTGAGGAGCGGCCCGTCGGGCAGTTCCAGCCCGGGCAGCAGGGGCTGTTCTCCCGGCTGAAGGACGCGTTCAACGGGCGGTGACGGTGGGTGTGCGGGGGTTTCGCCGCCCCCACCGCCCCTTCCCTTTCCCGTCCCCGGGGGCCGCGCCCCCGGACCCCCGTACCGGCCCTGAACGGGCCTCGTCCTCAAGCGCCGGACGGGCCGAGTGGTGCGTGCCGGTGGCCGAAAGCGTTGGCATGTGCCCATGGGAAGGGTCGATTCGGACTTGTTCGGAGGACGTGACAACATGCCGTCATGTCCTCCGCACTGACCGATCTCTTCCCGTATCCGATCGTGCAGGCCCCCATGGCGGGCGGTGTCTCCCTCCCGCGGCTCGCGGCCGCCGTGTGCGAGGCCGGTGGGCTCGGGTTCCTCGCCGCCGGGTACAAGACGGCCGACGGCATGTACCAGGAGATCAAGCAGCTGCGGAGCCTCACCGCCCGTCCCTTCGGCGTGAACCTGTTCATGCCGCAGCCGGACCACGCGGAGACCGGCGCCATCGAGGTCTACGCCCACCAGCTGGCCGGTGAGGCCGCCTGGTACGAGACCGAGCTGGGCGATCCGGACAGCGGCCATGACGACGGCTACGACGCCAAGCTCTCGGTGCTGCTGGACAACCCGGTGCCGGTGGTGTCGTTCCACTTCGGCATCCCGGGCGGCGAGGTCCTGGACTCCCTGCGGCGCGCGGGAACGGTCACCCTGGTCACCGTGACCACCGCCGAGGAGGCCCGCGCGGTGGAGCGGGCCGGCGCGGACGCGGTGATCGTGCAGGGTGTGGAGGCAGGCGGCCACCAGGGCACCCACCGGGACAACCCGGAGAACGACCGCTCCGGCATCGGGCTGCTCGCGCTGATCGCCCAGGTCCGCGAGTCCGTGAACCTGCCGATCGTCGCCGCGGGCGGGCTCATGCGCGGCAGCCAGATCGCCGCGGTCCTCGCGGCCGGCGCGGACGCGGCCCAGCTGGGGACCGCGTTCCTCGTCACGCCCGAGTCGGGCGCGCACGCCGTGCACAAGCAGGCGCTGACCAACCCCCTCTTCGTGCGGACCGAGCTGACCCGCGCCTTCTCCGGCCGCCCGGCCCGCGGCCTGGTCAACCGCTTCCTGCGCGAGCACGGCCCGTACGCGCCGGCCGCCTACCCGGAGGTCCACCACCTCACCTCGCCGCTGCGCAAGGCGGCCGCCAAGGCGGGCGACGCGCAGGGCATGGCGCTGTGGGCGGGACAGGGCCACCGGCTGGCCCGCGAGCTGCCCGCCGGGCAGCTGGTGGAGGTCCTGGTGTCCGAACTCGCCGACGCGCGGACAGCGTTGTCGGGGTTCCCGGCCGGTGAGGGCGGTGCCGTATGACGGCGCCCGTCTTCGTCGTCGACGAACTCCCGTCCTCCCGCTCCGAGTTCGTGCTGGACGGTCCCGAGGGCCGGCACGCCGTCTCCGTGAAGCGGCTGCGGACCGGTGAGGAGGTCGTCCTCACCGACGGCGCCGGACGCTGGGCGCGCGGCGCCGTCGTCGCCGCCGAGGGCAAGGACCGGCTGGTGGTCAGCCTGGGCGAGGTGATCGAGGAGCCCGCCGAGGAGCCCCGGATCACCGTCGTCCAGGCGCTGCCGAAGGGCGACCGGGGCGAGCTGGCCGTCGAGACGATGACCGAGACCGGCGTCGACGCGATCGTGCCGTGGGCCGCCGCGCGCTGCATCACCCAGTGGAAGGGCGAGCGCGGCGCGAAGGCGCTCGCCAAGTGGCGGGCCACCGCCCGCGAGGCCGGCAAGCAGTCCCGTCGGGTCCGCTTCCCCGAGGTCGCCGACGTGTCGACGTCCCGGCAGGTGGCGGAGGTCCTCGCCCGCGCCGACTTCGCCGCCGTCCTGCACGAGGACCGTGACTACGGCAGCGAGCCCCTGGCCACCGCCGCCCTGCCCGCCACGGGCGAGATCGTGCTCGTCGTGGGACCCGAAGGGGGCGTATCCCCGGACGAGTTGGCGCTCTTCGCGGAGGCGGGCGCGAAGGCGTACCGGCTCGGGCGGAGCGTCCTGCGCACCTCGACCGCCGGCACGGCGGCCGCGTCCCTCATCCTGGGCAGGACCGGCCGCTGGTCCTGACCCGCCCGCTCTCCCGGAGGACATTGTGGAATTCGTCCAGGTAAGGCTGCTGGTCACCGACTTCGCCGCCTGCTACCGCTTCTACGCCGAGGTCCTCGGCCTCAAGCCGCAGTCGGGCGCGGAGCGGGGACCGTACGAGAAGTTCTCGCCCGCCACCGGTTCGACGGGGATAGCCATCCAGGACCGCGCGATGATGGCGGAGGTGCTCGGCGAACTGGGCGGCACGGCGAACGGGCACCGCTCCCTGGTGGCCCTGCGCGTCGACGACCTGGACGCCATGTGCGCGCGGATCACCGCCCGCGGCGCCACCCTGATCCACGGCCCCGCCCCGATGGGCGACCGGATGCGCGTGGCCCATCTGAAGGACCCGGAGGGCAATCTGGTGGAACTTCAGGAGTGGCTGCTGCTGCGCGGCTGACCGCGACGGCGGTGCGCTCAGCCGCGCGTCCACGCTTCCGGCGTCCACGCGGGACCCGCGCGGAACGTGACCGCATACGGGCTACCGCACCGACGGCCCGAGTGGCACGCTGCCGTCCATGGGGGCATTGAGACGGATTTGGCTTCTTCCGTTGGCGGCCGTGGCGACGGTCGGCGCGGTCGGGTGCGAGCCGGGCGGACTGAGCAGCATGTCCGTGGCGTACACCACCGACGAGGCCGCGACGGCCGAGATCCAGCGGCGGGACGTGGACGTGCGCTGGCTGACCTGCACGGCTCAGTACGAGGACCAGGAGAAGGCGGGGACCGTCGCCTCCGTGGACTGCCAGGGGAAGACCGCCGACGGGCGGGACATCACGGTCGAGGGCCAGGTCGCGCGGGCGGTCGACGGCGCCTGTGTGCGGGGGGACCTCACCGCCGTCGTCGGCAAGAAGCAGTTGTTCCGGGTGAGCGGGCTCGGTGACTGCGCGTCCGCGACGCCGTCGCCGGTCGCGCCGTCCGGTTCCGACCGGCCCGGCGGCCGGCCGACGGTCACCGTGACCGTCACCGTCACCGAGACCGTGAGCGGGGGCGGGGGCGGGGGTGGCGGAAAGAAGTGATCGAAACCCCTGACCTGCGGTCCAGCCGTTGCATACAGTGATTCGGTGACACAGTCCGCGACGCCTGCCGCATACCTCCGATACCCCCACCTGCACGGCGAGTCGGTGGCCTTCGCCGCCGAGGACGACGTGTGGCTGGCTCCCCTCGACGGCGGCCGCGCCTGGCGGGTCAGCGCCGACAACGTGCCGGTCACCCTGCCGCGCATCTCTCCCGACGGCACCACCGTGGCCTGGACCTCCACCCGCGACGGCGCCCCCGAGGTGCACATCGCCCCCGTCGACGGCGGCCCGTCGACCCGGCTGACGTACTGGGGGAGCTGGCAGACCCGGGTGCGGGGCTGGACCCCGGACGGCCGGGTCCTCGCCGTCAGCACCCACGACCAGGCGACCCTGCGCCGCAGTTGGGCCCGCGCCGTCCCCGTCGACGGCGGACCGGCGACGACCCTGCCGTACGGGCCGGTCGGCACGGTCGCGCACGGCCCGCACACCGTGGTGCTGTCCGCGCCGATGGGACGCGAGGCCGCCCACTGGAAGCGCTACCGGGGCGGTACGGCGGGCAAGTTGTGGATCGACCGGGAGGGCGACGGGGAGTTCGTCCGGCTGCACGAGGAGCTCGACGGGAACATCGAGTACCCGGTCTGGGCGGGCGACCGGATCGCGTTCCTCTCCGATCACGAGGGCACCGGGGCGCTGTACTCGTCCCTCGCCGACGGGTCCGACCTGCGGCGGCACACCCCGCATGGGGGCACCTCCCGCTCGAGCGAAGCCGAGAGCGGGGGAGGGTTCTACGCCCGGCACGCCGCCGGTGACGGCACCCGGGTCGTGTACATGTCCGCCGGCGAGCTGTGGCTGCTGGACGACCTGGACGGCGCCGAACCGCGCCGCCTCGACATCCGGCTCGGCGGGCAGCGCAACGACCGCCGCCCCTACCCCGTGGCCGCCTCCCGGTGGCTGGGCGGGGCCGCGCCCGACCACACCGCGCGGGGCAGCGCCGTGGAGGTGCGCGGCGCCGTGCACTGGGTGACCCACCGCAACGGCCCCGCCCGCGCGCTCGCCACCGAACCCGGCGTCCGGGCCCGGCTGCCGCGCACCTTCCGCACGGAGGGCGAGGAGTGGGTCGTGTGGGTGACGGACGCGGAGGGCGAGGACGCGCTGGAGTTCGCCCCGGCCACCGGGACGGCCCCCGGCGCCACTCCGCGCCGGCTCGCCGCCGGACGGCTCGGGCGGGTCCTGGAGCTCGCCATGGCGCCCGACGGCAGCCGGGCCGCCGTCGCCGCGCACGACGGACGGCTGCTGCTCGTGGAGCGGGAGACCGGCGAGGTCCGCGAGGTCGACAGCAGCACCGACGGCGAGGTGTCCGACCTGGTCTTCTCGCCCGACTCGGCATGGCTGGCCTGGTCGCACCCCGGGCCGCGCCCGCTCAGCCAGCTCAAGCTCGCAGGCGTCACCGACCTGTCGGTCACCGAGGCGACCCCGCTGCGCTTCCGGGACTACGCGCCCGCCTTCACCCTCGACGGCAAGCACCTCGCGTTCCTCTCCACGCGCGCCTTCGACCCGGTCTACGACGAGCACGTCTTCGACCTGTCCTTCGTGGCCGGGGCCCGCCCGCACCTCATCACCCTCGCGGCGACGACCCCGTCCCCGTTCGGCCCGCAGCGGCACGGCAGGCCCTTCGAGGCGCCCGACAAGGACGAGACGCCCGACAGCGAGGGCACCCCGACCACCCGGATCGACCTCGAAGGCCTCGCCGACCGGATAGTCCCCTTCCCCGTGGAGGCCGGCCGGTACTCCGGCCTCGCCGCGGCGAAGGACGGCGTGCTGTGGCTGCGGCACCCGGTGCGCGGGGTCCTCGGCGCCTCCCGGGCCACCCCGGACGACCCCGACCCGCACACCGAGCTGGAGCGCTACGACCTCGCCCAGCAGCGCATCGAGCACCTCGCCGCCGACGCCGACGGCTTCGAGGTCAGCGGCGATGGCAAGCGGCTGCTGCTGTGGGCGGACGGCAAGCTCAAGGTCGTCCCGAGCGACCGGCGCGCCTCCGGCGACGAGGACAGCGACAGCAACATCACCGTCGACCTCGGCCGGATCCGCCGCACCGTCGACCCGGCCGCCGAGTGGCGGCAGATGTACGACGAGACCGGCCGGATCATGCGGGACAACTTCTGGCGGCCGGATCTGGGCGGCGTCGACTGGGACGGCGTCCTCGACCGCTACCGGCCCGTGCTGGAACGGGTCGCCACCCACGACGACCTCGTCGACCTGCTGTGGGAGGTGCACGGCGAACTCGGCACCTCGCACGCCTACGTCACGCCGCGCGGCGGCCGTGGCGGCGGCGCCCGACAGGGTCTGCTGGGCGCCGACATCTCCCTTCACCCGGACGGCAGTTGGCGCATCGACCGGGTCCTGCCCTCGGAGACCTCCGACCCCGACGCGCGGTCCCCGCTCGCCGCACCCGGCGTCGCGGTGCGGGCCGGTGACGCCGTCGTCGCCGTCGGCGGCCAGCCGGTGGACCCGGTCACCGGGCCCGGACCGCTGCTCGTCGGCACCGCGGGCAGGGTCGTCGAGCTGACGATCTCGCCGTCCGGCGGGGGCGAGCCGAGGCACGCCGTCGTCGTCCCCGTCGCGGACGAGGAGGCGCTGCGCTACCACGCGTGGGTCTCGGACCGGCGGGCGTACGTGCACGAGGCCTCCGGCGGGCGGCTCGGGTATCTGCACGTGCCCGACATGCAGGCGCCCGGGTGGGCCCAGATCCACCGTGACCTGCGGGTGGAGGTCGCGCGGGAGGGGCTGATCGTGGACGTCCGGGAGAACCGGGGCGGGCACACCTCGCAGCTGGTCGTCGAGAAGCTCGCCCGGCGCATCGTCGGCTGGGACCTGCCGCGCGGGATGCGGGCGTCCAGCTATCCGGAGGACGCGCCCCGAGGGCCCGTCGTCGCCGTCGCCAACGAGTTCTCCGGGTCCGACGGGGACATCGTCAACGCGGCGATCAAGGCGCTCGGAATCGGGCCGGTGGTGGGCACGCGCACCTGGGGCGGGACGATCGGGATCGACAGCCGGTACCGGTTGGTGGACGGGACGCTCGTCACGCAGCCCAAGTACGCGTTCTGGCTGGAGGGGTACGAGTGGGGCGTGGAGAACCACGGCGTCGATCCCGACGTCGAGGTGGTCACCCGGCCCCAGGACTACGCGGCGGAGCGGGACGTCCAGCTGGACGAGGCGATCTCGCTGGCCCTCGCCGCCCTCCAGGAGACCCCGGCGAAGGTGCCGCCCGTCCTGCCGTGACCGGGGTCGCGGTCGCCGTCCCAGGGGGCTCCGCCCCCTGGACCCCCGGCCTATGCCCACCCACCACCCGACTCGGTGGGGAGAAGAGCGAGCAACCCGGGGGGGCGGCAGCCCCCCGCTACCATGCACCCGTACTGATCAACCGTCTGAGGAGGAGCCCGCATGGCAGGGGAACCGCAGGACGACTGTCTGTTCTGCAAGATCGTCGCGGGGAAGATCCCGGCGACGATCGTGCGGGAGACCGAGACGACCATCGCCTTCCGGGACATCAACCCGCAGGCGCCCACCCACGTCCTGGTGATCCCGAAGGCGCACTACCGGGACGCCGCGGCCCTGGCCGCCGGCGCGCCGGAGCTCGCCGCCGACGTGCTGCGCGAGACGCAGGCGGTCGCGGACGAGGACAAGCTGGAGAGCTACCGCGTCGTCTTCAACACCGGCGCCGGAGCCGGCCAGACCGTCTGGCACGCCCACGCGCACGTCGTCGGCGGCCGAGGCCTGCACTGGCCCCCCGGATAGGCCGCGGTGTCCGTACGTGAACTGGTGGTCCTCGGCACCGCCAGCCAGGTCCCGACCCGGCATCGCAACCACAACGGCTACCTGCTGCGCTGGGACGGCGAGGGCATCCTCTTCGACCCGGGCGAGGGCACCCAGCGGCAGATGCTGCGCGCCGGGGTCGCCGCGCACGACCTCAACCGGATCTGCGTCACGCACTTCCACGGCGACCACTCCCTCGGCCTCGCCGGTGTCATCCAGCGCATCAACCTGGACAAGGTCCCGCACCCGGTCACCGCGCACTACCCGCGCTCCGGGCAGCGCTTCTTCGACCGGCTGCGCTACTCCACCGCCTACCGCGAGACCGTCGGCATCACCGAGGCCCCGGTCGACGCGGACGGAGTCCTCGACACCGCCGCGTCCTACCGTCTCGAAGCCGCCAGGCTCTCGCACCCCGTCGAGTCCTACGGCTACCGGCTCGTCGAGCCCGACGGCCGCCGCATGCTGCCCGAGCGGCTGGCCGCGCACGGCATCAAGGGGCCGGACGTCGGCCGGATCCAGCGGGAGGGTTCGATCGACGGGGTGTCGCTGGACGACGTCAGCGAGGTGCGCGGCGGGCAGCGGTTCGCGTTCGTCATGGACACCCGGCTGTGCGAGGGGGTGCACACGCTCGCGGACGGCGCCGATCTGCTCGTCATCGAGTCGACCTTCCTCGACGAGGACGAGCAACTCGCCACCGACCACGGTCATCTGACCGCCGGTCAGGCCGCGCGGGTGGCCCGTGACGCCGGGGTGCGGCATCTGGTCCTCACCCACTTCAGCCAGCGTTACTCCGAGCCGGAGGAATTCGAGCGGCAGGCGCGGGCGGCCGGGTTCGAGGGCGAGCTGACCGTGGCGCATGACCTGCTGCGGGTGCCGGTTCCGAAACGCCGGTAAAACGGTCGTACGATGCTTTGATGCCCCTCCCCAAAGCTGAACTGCACCTGCACATCGAAGGAACCCTGGAGCCGGAGCTGGCTTTCGAGCTGGCCGCCCGCAACGGGGTCGCGCTGCCGTACGCCGACACGGACGAGCTCCGCAAGGCGTACCAGTTCGAGGACCTCCAGTCGTTCCTGAACCTGTACTACGAGCTCATGGCGGTCCTGCGCACCGAGCGCGACTTCGAGGACCTCGCGAACGCCTACCTCGCGCGGGCCGCCGCGCAGGGCGTGCGGCACGCGGAGATCTTCTTCGACCCGCAGGCCCACCTCGCCCGCGGGATCGGCATGAGCACGGTCGTGGACGGGCTGTGGCGCGCGCTGGGCGACAGCGAGGCCGAGCACGGCATCTCGACGCGTCTGATCATGTGCTTCCTGCGCGACGAGTCCGCCGAGTCGGCGCTGGAGACCCTGGAGGCGGCGCGGCCCCACCTCGACCGGATCATCGGTGTCGGTCTGGACTCCGCCGAGGTCGGGCATCCGCCGGTGAAGTTCCGCGAGGTGTACGAGGCGGCGGCCGCTCTCGGGCTGCGGCGCGTCGCGCACGCCGGTGAGGAGGGGCCGCCGGAGTACATCACCGAGGCCCTGGACGTGCTCGGCGTGGAGCGCGTCGACCACGGGCTCCGGTGCATGGAGGACCCGGCGCTCGTGGCGCGGCTGGTGCGGGAGCGGATCCCGCTGACGCTGTGCCCGCTGTCCAACGTGCGGCTGCGCACCGTCGACGTCCTCGCCGACCACCCGCTGCCCGCCATGCTCGACGCCGGGCTGCTGTGCACGGTCAACTCCGACGACCCCGCCTACTTCGGCGGCTACGCCGGCGACAACTTCGACGCCGTGGGCGCCGCCCTGGGCCTGGGCGAGGAGCGGCTGCGCGAGCTGGCCCGCAACTCCTTCGTCGCCTCCTTCCTGGAGGACGACGAGGAGCGGCGGGCGCGGTACCTCGCGGAGGTCGACGCCTACACGTTCTAGACCTGTCCCGGTCGGTCTGTCCTGGCCCATCTGTCCTGGCCGATCTGTCCTGGTCGGGCGCGTCCGGCGGCACGACGGGCACCGGCTCCGGCACGACCGGCGGCACCGGCACGTCGGCGGGCCCGGCGCTGCCGCTCACCGCGGCGGGCCGGTACGTCCACCGGCGGGCAAGGGCGGCGCGAGCCGAGGAGCGGGCGACGACAGGCCGGTCGGGCGGCCTCAGTCACCGGACCCCGGCGCGGCGCCCGCCCGCCGGGGTCCGGCCGTGCCGTACGCCTCCCGGACGGGTACCGCCGAGCCCTCCACCGGGATCTCCACCACCTGCGGTTCCAGGGCGCCGCCCCGCCGTCGGACCGCGCCCGCGAACCGCGGGCCGCCGCCCGTGCGCAGGGCGACGGCGGTCATCGGCACCGCGACGACGAGCAGCCCGGCCCCCAGCACCAGCCCCATCACCGGGAACCCGGCCCAGGCCGACAGCACGCTCCCGGTCAGCGGCCCCGCCGCCGTCCCCAGCGAGCCCGCCGACCCGACGAGCACCGCCCAGCGGCCCCGCGGGTCGAGCGAGGCGGCCAGTCCGATCAGGTACGACAGCACGATCGGGTAGAGCGTGTTCCAGGCGATCTCGCCGGCCGCGAAACTCACCGGCCCGGTCGCGCGGGCGCTGGCGACGACACAGCCGGCGATCAGAACGGTCCCGGCGCCGATGGGCACCGCCCGCCCGAGCCGCGCCCCGAGCGCCCCCGCGCCCAGCACTCCGGTGAGCCCGGCTCCCAGCGCCACCGCGAAGACGACGCCGACGCCGGCCTCGCTGAGGTGCGCCTGGGTCAGGCCGATGCGCCCGCTCACGCCCCAGAGCGAGTTCTGGACCAGCGACCAGCAGGGCATGGCGGCGGCCAGGACGAGTCCGGCACGCAGCCGGGGCAGCCGCGGTCGGTCCTCGCGGCGGGTCCGGGCGGGCGCCGTCCGGCCGGGCAGACGCCCCGTCAGCGGCCAGACCGCGAGCGCGGTGAGGGCGATGGCGGCCAGCGGCTGCCCGTGCCCCGCGCCCAGGTGCGGCACCGTCAGATAGACGGCACCCGCGAGCGCGGAGACCCCGAGCAGACCCGCCGTGGAGACGCGGTGCGGGTCGGGATGGGCGGCGATCCGGGTGGCGGCGACCGTGGTGACCGTGCCGGAGCCGAAGCCGCCGAGGACCGCGCCCGCGATGACGGCGCTCACCTCACCGGCGAGGGCGGCACCGCCGTAGCCGAGCACGGCGAGCGTCAGTCCGATCCGGGCGAGGGTCCGCGCCCCGATCCGCTCCACGCGGGAGGCGAGCAGGAATCCGGCGGCGGCCGAACCGAGCAGCAGCGCACTGCCGACGGCTCCGGCCTCGGTGGCGGACAGCGGCAGCCCGGCGTCCAGTCGGCCGACCACGGTCGGCAGCAGGTAGGGGGCGAGGTACCCGGCCGTGAACAGGGCGACGACGGGCCAGGGCAGGGTGGGGCGTGGGGCGAACACGGGCGTTCCAGGGCATGCGAAAGGGACGGCTCAGGAAGAGGGGTGGGGCGCCGACCGTCGACGGACAGGAACGCGCGGGCAATTTGTATCAAGCACGCGGTGTGAGAAAAAGCGCGGGGTGGGTGATGTGGATCACTTTGTGTTTGGGGTGGAGGGAGAGGGGTATTCGCAGCGCCCTTCCCTGCCGGTTGACGCCGTGAAAGCGCGGGTGAACGGGGCGTGCGCTAGCGCCAGTTGGGGGCGCCGCTCGAACCCGGCGCCGTCGCCTCGATCTTCGCCCTGATCTCCCGCATCACCGCGACGATCCGCTCCTCGTGCTCCGGCGTCAGCCGGGCCACCGGCACCGAGCAGCTGACCGCGTCCTGCGCGGGGGTGTCGTAGCGCAGCGCGAACCCGAAACCGACGATGCCGAGGACGCCCTCCTCGCGGTCCACGGAGTACCCCCGCGCCCGTACCCCGGCGAGGTCGGCGAGCAGCGCCTGACGGCTCGTGCGGGAGTGCGGGGTGAACGCCTCGTACGGCCCCTCGGGCAGCTCGTCGTCCGGCCGTTGCGCCAGCAGCGCCTTGCCGAGCGCGCCGACGTGCGCCGGGAGCCGTCGCCCGACCCGGCTGATCGTGCGCAGGTACTCGTGCGACTCGCGCGTCGCCAGGTACGCCACGCCGCGGCCGTCCAGCCGCCCCAGGTGGATCGTCTCGCCCAGCGCCTCGGACGCCTCGTCGAGGTAGGGCCGCGCCAGCCGCACGCGCGGGTCGGAGTCGAGATAGCTCGTGCCGGTCAGCAGGGCGTGGATGCCGATGCCGTACAGGGAGCCGGTCACGTCCGTGCGCACCCAGCCCCGGCTGATCAGGGTCTGGAGCAGCGCGTACATCGAGCTGCGCGGCACCCCCAGCTCGTCCGCCAGCTCCTGGAGGCGCGCCGGCCGGTCGCCGCGCGCCGCGAGCAGTTCCAGCAGCTCGACCGTGCGCGCCGCGGACTTCACCTCGCGGACGCCGCCTGTCTCCGACATGTGCCGATCGTAAGGGTGTGCGGGTCGAGGGGTGCCCGCCTGGTCGGGGCGCCGCAGCGCAGGGCCAGGCGCGCCCATTGACGGTCGGCGTTCGCGTATCTAATCTCCATCTTCATACATGGATTACGTCTACATAGGGAGATGGCCGAGGGTGAGCCTCGACAGGGACCTCGACAGGGAAACCGTCCGACGCCTGCGGGACGGCATGACACAGGGGGTGCTGTCGTTCCCGCTCACGAGCTTCCACGACGACGGCTCCCTCGACCCCGACGGCTTCCGCACGCATGTCGCGGAGCGGATCGCGACCGCACCCGGCGCCGTCTTCCCCGCCTGCGGCACCGGCGAGTTCTTCTCCCTCGACGAGGACGAGTACCGGCAGGTGGTCACGATCGCCGTCGAGGAGGCGGGCGGCCGCCTGCCCGTCGTCGCCGGGGTCGGCTACGGTTGGGCCCAGGCCGCCCGGTTCGCGCGCATCGCCGAAGAGGCCGGCGCCGACGCCCTCCTCGTCCTGCCGCACTACCTCGTCGCCGCCCCGCAGGACGGCCTCGTCGCCCAGCTGGAACAGCTCGCCGCCCGCACCCGGCTGCCCCTCATCGCCTACCAGCGCGGCCAGGTCGCCTTCACCGCCGCCTCGTTGCGGCGCGTCGCCGCGATCCCGGGCGTCATCGGCCTCAAGGACGGCCACAGCGACCTCGACCGCCTCCAGCGGCTCACCCTCGCCGCCCCCGACGGCTTCCTCTTCTTCAACGGCGCCGCCACCGCCGAGATCCAGGCCCGCGCCTACGCCACCGTGGGCGTCCCCGCCTACTCCTCCGCCGTCCACGCCTTCGCCCCGGAGATCGCGAACGCCTTCTTCACCGCGCTGCGCGACCGAGGCGACACGGGCGACACAGGTGACAGAGGCGACAGGGGCGACAGGGGCGACAGGGGCGACAGGGGCGACAAGACGGTGGACCGGCTGCTGCGCGACTTCTACGTCCCGCTCGTCGAACTCCGCGACCGGGTACCCGGATACGCCGTGTCCCTGGTCAAGGCGGCGGCCCGACTGCGCGGCCTACCCGTCGGCCCGGTCCGCGCCCCGCTCACCGACCCCTCGCCCACCGACCTCGCCGACCTGCGAACCCTCCTGAACACCGGCCTCGACCTCGTAGGAGCCGCGCTGTGAACCTCACGATCACCGACGTCCGCCTGACCCCGATCCTGGTCGCCGACCCGCCCCTGCTCAACACACAGGGCGTGCACCAGCCGTACACGCCCCGGCTGATCGTGGAGGTCGAGACGGCGGACGGGGTCACGGGCGTCGGTGAGACCTACGGCGACACCAAGTACCTGGAACTGGCCCGCCCGTTCGCCGAGAAGCTGCACGGCCGACCGGTGAGCGACCTGAACGGCCTGTTCACCCTCGCCGACGAGGTCGCCGTCGACAGCTCCCGCGTCTCCGGACAGGTCGACGTCGGCGGGCTGCGCGGCGTCCAGACCGCCGACAAGCTGCGGCTTTCCGTCGTCTCCGCCTTCGAGGTCGCCTGCCTCGACGCCCTCGGCAAGACGCTCGGCCTGCCCGTGCACACACTGCTCGGCGGCAAGGTGCGCGACACGGTCGAATACAGCGCCTACCTCTTCTACAAGTGGGCCGACCACCCCGAGGGCGTCCCCGCGGAGCGGGACGACTGGGGCGCCGCCGTCGACCCGGCCGGGGTCGTCGAGCAGGCCCGACGCTTCAAGGAGCGCTACGGCTTCACCTCCTTCAAGCTCAAGGGCGGCGTCTTCCCGCCGGACGAGGAGATCGCCGCCGTACGGGCGCTGGCCGAGGCGTTCCCCGGCCACCCGCTGCGCCTCGACCCCAACGGCGCCTGGTCCGTGGCTACCTCGCTGAAGGTGGCCGACGAGATCGGCGGCATCCTCGAGTACCTGGAGGACCCGGCCCTCGGCACCCCGGCCATGGCCGAGGTGGCCGCGCGGACCGACGTGCCGCTCGCCACCAACATGTGCGTGACGACGTTCGCCGAGATCAAGGAGGCGTTCACCCGCGACGCCGTCCAGGTCGTCCTCTCCGACCACCACTACTGGGGCGGACTGCGCAACACCCGGCAACTCGCCGAGATCTGCCGGACGTTCGGCGTCGCGATCTCCATGCACTCCAACACCCACCTGGGCATCTCGCTGGCCGCCATGACCCATGTGGCGTCCACCGTCCCGAACCTCCACCACGCCTGCGACTCCCACTACCCCTGGCAGTCGGAGGACGTCCTCACCGAACGCCTCACCTTCGACGACGGCAGGGTCACCGTGTCGGACGCGCCCGGCCTGGGCGTCGAACTCGACCGGGACAGGCTCCGGTTCCTGCACCGGCGCTGGCTCGACGACGACGGCGCCCTGCGCGAGCGCGACGACGCGGCGGCCATGCGGCTGGCCGACCCCGACTGGGTCACCCCGTCCGTCCCCCGCTGGTGACGCGGCGCCGACCCGGGGAGACGGCGGATGCCGGGCCCCGGCCTCCTCGAGCCCGGCCCGCCCGGGACCGGCGCCGTACCGAGCGGTAGGTGCTCCCGGCCCGCGTGTGACGGACGGCGCGTTGTCGGTGGCGTGGTGCACACTGGCCAGATCGGCACCACGTCAGGGAGCGCACCGTGACCGCGTCCAACGCGTCCACCGGAGAGGGACGCCACCGCCAGACCGCCAAGGCCGGCAAGAGCGGCGGCATGACCGGCGCCAAGGCAGGCAAGGCGGGCAAGGCCGGCCAGATCTGCCAGGCCGCCCGGGTCGACCCCCTGGCCGCCCGGCGCGCCCCCGACGACCCACCGTGGGACGTCTACCTCACCGGCACCGTCTTCCTCGACATCATCTTCACCGGACTCGACTCCGCCCCGGTGCGCGGGACCGAGTCCTGGGCGCGCGGCATGGGCTCGAGCCCGGGCGGCGTCGCCAACATGGCCACCGCCCTCGCCCGGCTCGGCCTGCGCACCTCCCTCGCGGCGGCCTTCGGGGACGACCACTACGGCGAGTACTGCTGGGACGCCCTCGAACAGGGCGAGGGCATCGACCTCAGCACCTCGCGCTCCGTCCCCGGCTGGCACTCGCCCGTCACCGTCTCCATGGCCTACGAGGGCGAGCGGACCATGGTCTCCCACGGACACGAACCGCCGCTGGAAGCCGTGCTGGTCGAAGAGGGCGCCCCGGAGCACCCGCCGCACGCCCGCGCCGCCGTCGCCTCCCTCACCCCGGGCAGGCGCGACCCCTGGATCGAGCGGGCCGCCGGTCGCGGCACCCGCATCTTCGCCGACGTCGGCTGGGACGACACCGGCGCCTGGGACCTGGCCGGCCTCACCGACCTGGCGCACTGCGAGGCCTTCCTGCCGAACGCCGAGGAGGCCATGCGCTACACCGGCGCCACCTGTCCCCGCGCCGCCGCCCACGCCCTCACCGAGCACGTACCGCTCGCGGTCGTGACGCTCGGTGCGGACGGCGCCTACGCCGTGGACCGGCGCACCGGCGAGTCCGCCGAGGTCCCGGCCATCGCCGTCGAGGCCCTCGACCCGACCGGCGCGGGGGACGTCTTCGTGGCCGGCTTCGTCACCGGCACGCTGGCCGACTGGCCGCTCGCCGACCGACTCGCCTTCGCCGGCCTGACGGCGGCCCTCTCCGTGCAGGAGTTCGGCGGCTCGCTCTCCGCCCCGGGCTGGTCCGAGATCGCGGCCTGGTGGCGCAGGGTCCAGTC
The DNA here is from genome assembly GCF_044766465.1 of Streptomyces sp. NPDC102259. Lineage (NCBI taxonomy): Bacteria > Bacillati > Actinomycetota > Actinomycetes > Kitasatosporales > Streptomycetaceae > Streptomyces > Streptomyces sp. NPDC102259. The sequence goes on from NZ_JBIWMA010000001.1 coordinate 493,878, forward strand.
GGTCGAGAGCCAGGACCCCGAGGCGCTGCGGCGTTACGCCTTCCTGGACAGCCTGCTCCCGGCCCTGCTCACGGCGGCGGAGGAGGCCACCCCCTGGCCGCTGCGCAGAGCGGTGCCGACGATCGGTTTCGGCCGCTCGGCATAGGCGCCGGACCCGGCACCGGACCGTCGTCGGACCCGTAAAAGCCCTACGGCGTTGTCAGTCCCCTGGCGTACCCTTGAACTCGCCAGGCCGCCCTTGTGGCAGGCGAGACGCATCCGGGAGGACGTAGAGGCCTTCGGGCCGGCCTATGACTCAGACACCCACAGCTCACACGCCCGCGCAGGGCAAGGCGAGAGCACAGTTCACCGTTCCCGCCCAGCACCCCATGGTGGCGGTGCTGGGATCCGGAGACTCCCTCCTGCGCGTGATAGAGACGGCCTTCCCGGCGGCTGACATCCACGTCCGGGGCAATGAGATCAGCGCGGTCGGCGACCCACGGGAAGTCGCTCTCGTCCAGCGCCTGTTCGACGAGATGATGCTGGTGCTCCGCACCGGGCAGCCGATGACGGAGGACGCAGTGGAACGCTCGATCGCCATGTTGCGGGCGAGTGAGAACGGGACGAGTGACGGCCAGGAGACCCCGGCCGAGGTTCTGACGCAGAACATCCTGTCCTCGCGCGGTCGCACCATCAGACCCAAGACCCTCAACCAGAAGCGGTACGTCGACGCGATCGACAAGCACACGATCGTCTTCGGCATCGGCCCGGCCGGTACCGGCAAGACTTATCTGGCCATGGCCAAGGCGGTCCAGGCCCTCCAGTCCAAGCAGGTCAACCGCATCATCCTGACCCGCCCGGCGGTCGAGGCGGGGGAGCGGCTCGGCTTCCTCCCGGGCACGCTGTACGAGAAGATCGACCCGTACCTGCGCCCGCTGTACGACGCCCTGCACGACATGCTGGACCCGGACTCGATCCCCAAGCTGATGGCCTCGGGGACGATCGAGGTGGCCCCGCTGGCGTACATGCGGGGACGGACCCTGAACGACGCCTTCATCATTCTGGACGAGGCTCAGAACACGAGCCCCGAGCAGATGAAGATGTTCCTCACCCGGCTCGGCTTCGAATCGAAGATCGTGATCACGGGTGACGTGACCCAGGTCGACCTGCCGAACGGCACGAAGTCGGGTCTGCGCCAGGTCCAGGACATCCTGGAGGGGCTGGACGACGTCCATTTCTCCCGCCTGTCGTCCCAGGACGTCGTCCGGCACAAGCTGGTCGGCCGTATCGTCGACGCGTACGAGCAGTACGACAACGAGAACGGTACGGAGAACGGCACCCACAAGGGCGGCCGTAACAAGCGGAAGTAGACAAGTCAGCACCATGTCGATCGACGTCAACAACGAGTCCGGAACCGAGGTCGACGAGCAGGCGATCCTCGACATCGCCCGCTACGCGCTCGCGCGGATGCGCATCCACCCGCTCTCCGAGCTCTCGGTGATCGTCGTGGACGAGAACGCCATGGAGCAGTTGCACATCCAGTGGATGGACCTGCCGGGGCCGACGGACGTCATGTCCTTCCCGATGGACGAGCTGCGTCCGCCGTCGAAGGACGACGACGAGCCCCCGCAGGGCCTCCTCGGCGACATCGTGCTGTGCCCCGAGGTCGCCGCCCGGCAGGGCACGGAGGCGCCGACGCAGCACTCCATGGACGAGGAGCTCCAACTGCTCACCGTCCACGGGGTGCTGCACCTGCTGGGCTACGACCACGAGGAGGCCGACGAGAAGGCCGAGATGTTCGGTCTCCAGGCCGCGATCGTCGACGGCTGGCGTGCGGAGAAGGGCCTGACCGGCCCGTCCCCGGCCCCGACCGTCTCATGAGTCCCACCCTCATCGCCGGCGCGATCGCCCTGGTCGTCGTCGCCTGGCTCGCCGCCTGCGCGGAGGCGGGCCTCGCGCGCGTCTCCAGCTTCCGCGCCGAGGAGGCCGTACGGTCCGGCCGGCGGGGCAGCGCCAAGCTGGCGCAGATCGCCGCCGACCCCACCCGCTATCTGAACGTGGCGCTGCTGGTCCGCGTCGCCTGCGAGATGGCGGCCGCCGCGCTGGTCACCTACGCCTGCCTCCAGCAGATCGACGGCACGACCGCGGCCCTGTTCGCGGCGATCGGCGTGATGGTCCTCGTGTCGTACGTCGCCGTGGGCGTGTCCCCGCGCACCATCGGCCGCCAGCACCCGCTGAACACCGCGACGGCCGCCGCGTACGTGCTGCTCCCGCTGGCGCGGATCATGGGCCCGATCCCGTCGCTCCTGATCCTCATCGGCAACGCGCTCACCCCCGGCAAGGGCTTCCGCCGGGGCCCCTTCGCCTCCGAGGCGGAGCTGCGCGCGCTGGTCGACCTCGCCGAGAAGGAGTCCCTGATCGAGGACGACGAGCGCCGCATGGTGCACTCCGTCTTCGAGCTCGGCGACACCCTCGTACGCGAGGTCATGGTCCCGAGGACCGACCTCGTCGTCATCGAGCGGTACAAGACCATCCGCCAGGCGCTGACCCTCGCCCTGCGCTCCGGTTTCTCCCGCATACCGGTGACCGGGGAGAACGAGGACGACATCGTCGGCATCGTGTACCTGAAGGACCTGGTCCGCAAGACGCACATCAACCGGGACGCCGAGGGCGAACTGGTGTCGACGGCGATGCGGCCCGCCGCCTTCGTCCCCGACACCAAGAACGCCGGTGACCTGCTGCGGGAGATGCAGCAGGACCGCAACCACGTCGCCGTCGTCATCGACGAGTACGGCGGCACGGCCGGCATCGTCACCATCGAGGACATCCTCGAGGAGATCGTCGGCGAGATCACCGACGAGTACGACCGTGAACTCCCGCCGGTGGAGGAGCTCGGCGACGACCGCCACCGGGTCACCGCCCGCCTCGACATCACCGACCTCGGCGAGCTGTACGGCATCGAGGAGTACGACGACGAGGACGTGGAGACCGTCGGCGGGCTGCTCGCCAAGGCCCTGGGCCGGGTGCCCATCGCCGGGGCGTCGAGCGTGGTCGACCTGCCGGACGGGCGCGCGCTGCGACTGACGGCGGAGACAGCGGCCGGCCGCCGGAACAAGATCGTCACGGTGCTGGTGGAGCCGGTGAAACCGGCGGACCGGCCGGAGGACGAGACGAAACCCGAATGACGGGGCCCGGCCTGAGCCACGGTACCGAGCGACGGCATGGCTCACTGACGGCTCGACGGCTCGACGGCCTGGCGTGATGACGGACTGGCGGAGTGAAGGAGTGACGGAGTGACACCTCAGGAACTGCGCGACTTGTGTCTCTCCTTCAATGAGGCGGTGGAGGACTTCCCCTTCCGGCCGGAGACCTCGGTCTTCAAGGTCGGCGGCAAGCTGTTCGCCCTGACGACCCTGGACGCGCGGCCCCTGACGGTGAACCTCAAGTGCGACCCGGACGACGCGGTGCGCCTGCGCGGTGAGCACGAGGGGCTGATCGTCCCCGGGTGGCACATGAACAAGCGGCACTGGAACACGGTGACGGTCGACGGGACGCTCCCGGACCGGCTGGTGCGGGAACTCGTCGAGGACTCCTACGACCTGGTGGTCGCCGGTCTGCCGCGGGCCGAGCGGCTGCGGCTCGACCGGCCCTGAGCCCCCGCGGACGTCCGGCCCGAGCCCTTCCGGCCATCGGAACGGCCTGGCAGTCGCCCCTACCGGTGGTGGCGGCACCACGCGTCACGCGGACGAGCAGGGCAGACGCGGTGTGCGGATCGTTTCTTCGTATGCTCGGGGCATGACCGACAGCAACGCGCTCGACCCCGAGGACCGCAAGATCGTCACCCTGGCCCGCTCCGCGCGGGCCCGCAACGGTGTGCCCGAGGGGGCCGCCGTACGGGACGAGACCGGACGTACGTATGTCGCGGGGACGGTGGATCTGCCGTCGCTGCGGTTGAGCGCGCTCCAGACGGCGGTGGCCATGGCGGTGGCCTCGGGGGCGGAGTCGCTGGAGGCGGCGGCGGTGGTGACCTCGTCGGAGGCGGCCGCCGAGGCCGACCTGGCCGCCGTACGGGATCTCGGCGGGGCGGGGACGCCGGTGCTGGTGGCCTCGCCGGACGGGACCGTCCGGCTCACCGTGTCCGCGGGCTGAGGGGAGCCGGAGGCGGCTCACCGGGGGGCCGGCCGGAGGTAGGCCGGTTTTCAACCTTGCCGTTCTCGTATCGCTCGCGCATCAATGGAACCGCAAGTTCCGACGGACCGTCAGATCTGGGCGTCTGATCTGGGCGTCCGATCCGGGCGTCCGATCCGGGCGTCCGATCTTCACCCGGGCAGGGTGTCCGCACCCATCCCTCCCGGGCGGTGGTCCGTCGGCATCTCCCGTCCATCCACCCCCCACATGGATTCCCGTACTCGGGAAGGGAGCGGATCCCATGAGAGGCAAGCGAATCGGATCAGGTGCGGCAATGCTGGTCGGGGCCCTCGCGGTCACCGGACTGGCCCTCGCGCCCTCGGCTGTCGCCGTCACCCCGCTGACGGCGACCGTCACGGCCAACTGCGGTCTCTTCGGAGGCGGCGCAGCCACCCTCACGGCCACCCAGACGGGCACGGCCGCCACCCTCAAGCTGACGTCCACCGCGATCACCACGCCGATCGCGATCGGTGCGAACAGCATCAGTTCCACGCTCACGATGGCGAACTCGACCGGCGCCGCGAGGGTCTTCTCCGGCACCGTGAACCCCGCCATGCCGGCCGGCTCCTCGATCACGGTCGGTCCGCTCAACGGGACCGTGGCCTCCGGTGACAGCCTGAACTTCTACGGCGGCTCCCTGAAGATGGTCGTCTTCGGGATCACCGTCACCTGTACGGCGAGCGCGGCGCAGGCGCCCGGCCCGTTCGTGTTCAGCTGATAGCGGTTGGAAACTGAGCCTACAGGCCGTCAGTTCCCTGGCGAGACCAGGAAACTGACGGCCCATCAGTTCACCGCGTGATGTCCATTGACTTCTCGCGCGATCCGCATCTCAATGCCCCCTGTCGGCGCAGAAGAGCCGCTGCGCCCGCACCCTGGAGGAGGGGGCAACATGGGTTCACCCCGAAGTTCCGGAAGCACCCGAGGTTCCCGAAGACGGCGCTGGGCGTCGCTGCTCGGGGCGACCGCGCTCGCGGTCACCGCCGGCGGGGCGCTGGCGGCCCCGGCCGGCGCCGCGTCCAACGTAGACTTCGACACGCACTGCATCCCGCCGGCGATCGCGGGCCTCCCGCCGATCGACGGCACCACCACCGCGAAGATCACGGCGGACAACACCAGTCCCGCGGTCGGCGACACCGTCACCGTCACGTACACGGTGGTCACGCCCGCCGCGAGCAACCCCACCGACCTGGCCCTGCCGGCCGACATCATGACGCCGACGGGCAAGGTCACCCTCGGCGGCGCGCAGACCGGCAGCGTCACGGTCACGGGGCCGAAGAAGAACGACCCGGTGCCCGGCAAGGGAGCCTTCCCGTCGTTCTCCATGACCGGCACCTTCACGGTCACCACGCCCGGCGCGATCACCCTCTCGCCCGGTGACTACAACATCCACACCAGCTACATCCTGGAGCTGGACACCCCCTGCACGGTGACCAACCCGCCCGCCCCGGTGTCGGAGACCGTCACCGCCGCGGACAACCCGCCGGCCAACACCCGTGCGATCTCGCTGGGTTCGGCCTCCGGGAGTCCGGGCGCGGCCGTCGCCGTCACCGGCAGCGGCTTCACCGCGGGCGCGACCGTCACGCTGGCCGGGCGCTCCGCGTCCGCCCAGACCGCGGACACGGCGACCGTGACCGCGGACGCGCAGGGCGGCATCTCGGGCTCGCTCGTCGTCAGCGACCTCACCACGACCGGTGTCGTGGCGTACGAGGGCGGCGCGTGGAGCTCGGACCTCGGCGCCGGACCGGTCGCGTATGTCGTCATCGACGACCAGCCCGTACCGGAGGGCAGCCAGAAGGTGACCACCACGGTCCGGGCGGGCACGCTGTCGATGTCCCAGGCCGGGGACGCCGTCCAGCTGTCCGCGGTCGACTTCGGCCAGGGCGGGGCCTCGACCGGCGCGCTCCAGACCGTGACCGTCAAGGACTTCCGCGGCGGGCCCGCGGGCTGGTCCCTGACCGGCAAGGTCACCGACTTCAGCGGCCCCGGCGCCAAGATCGACGCCGGCAAGCTGAGCTGGACGCCCGCGTGCACCACCAAGGCGGGCAGCCCGAGCGTCTGTCAGGCCGGTTCGGCGGGCTCGGTCGGCGCCGCGGGGGCGACCCTGGCGTCCACGCCCGACGGCACGGCCACCGGTGGCGAGTTCACCACCGACGCCCAACTGTCCCTCGACGTACCGTCGTTCACGCCTCCGGGCAGCTACGCCGGCGTCCTGACCCTCACGCTCACCTGAGCGTAGGCATCACGTCCACCGGTGGCCGGGCGCCCGCCCCACAGGTCCGCACCCGCCCGTCCACCCGACCGTCGAAGCCCAAGCGCCGCAGCCCGACGGTCGAAGTCCCATCGTCGAAGCCCGTTCGTCGGGGCCCGTCAGCCGGGGCCCGTTCGCTGGGGGGTCCGCACCCATGCGCAAGCCGTACGTCCTCCTCCTGCCGCTGCTGTTGTTCCTGACGCTCGCGACCCCCGCCCGCGCCGCCGACAACGGCAGCTGGTCGGTCTATCCCGTCTCCTCGGCCGTCGCCGCGCGGCCCTACTTCTATGTCTCCGCCGATCCCGGGCAGACGATCGAGGACAAGGTCGTCGTCGCCAACAAGACGGACGAGCCCCTCACCTTCCGGCTGTACGCGGCCGACGCCTACAACACCGCGCGCGACGGCGGTTTCGCCGTGAAGTCGCTCGGCGAGAAGATGCGGGGCGTGGGCGCGTGGGCCGAGCTGCCGAAGGACCGGGTCACCGTGCCCGGCCGCGCGACGGTCACCGTGCCGTTCACCGTGCGGGTGCCCGAGGGCGCCGAGCCCGGCGACCATCCGGGGGCGATCGTCGCCCTCGACGAACGGGTCGAACAGGGTGACGGCGGGGTCGCGCTGGGCGTCCAGCGGGCCGTCGGCGCCCGGGTCTACCTCCAGGTCGGCGGGCCCACGCTGCCCGCCCTCGCCGTCGAGAACGTCGAGATCAGCCACGGCCAGCCGCTGATCCCCGGTCTCGGCGACAGCACGGCGACGATCTCCTACACCCTGCACAACACCGGCAACGTCACTCTCGCGCCGAAGGTGGAGCTGAAGGCGAGCGGCCTGTTCGGCCGTACGCTCCTGACCCGGGACCTGAAGAAGATCCCGTCCCAGCTCCTCCCGGGCCAGCGCGTCCGCCTCACCGAACGCTGGGCCGACGCACCCCAGCTCGACTGGACCGACGTCCGGCTGACGGCGACCGCCAAGGACACGAAGGAGTCGGCGACAGCGTCCTTCGTGGCGGTGCCGTGGCTGGTGGTGGCCTTGCTGACGACGGGGATCGCGGCAGGGGTGTGGCTGCTGATCAGAAGGCGGCGAGGGCCCGCGGGGCCCAGCCGCCCAGGGGCGCGGGGCGCTGGCCTTCTGCGGCTCCGCCGCGGGGCGCGACCAGCCGCGGCGGACCCGCGGACGAAAGTCGGCCAACCCGCCGGAGGCTGACGCTACAGCGCGTCGGGCCCCCGCTCACCGGTCCGCACCCGCACGACGGTCTCGACCGGCAGGGCCCAGACCTTCCCGTCCCCGATCTTCCCGGTCCGTGCGGCCAGCACCACCGCGTCGATCACGGCGTCGGAGACCGCGTCCTCGACGACGACCTCGATGCGCACCTTGGGCACGAGGTCGACCTGGTACTCGGCGCCCCGGTACACCTCGGTGTGGCCACGCTGCCGGCCGTAGCCGCTGGCCTCGGTCACGGTCAGGCCATGTACGCCGAGCTCCTGGAGGGCCGTCTTGACCTCGTCGAGGCGGTAGGGCTTGACGATCGCGGTGATGAGCTTCATTCCTGTGGCTTGACCTTCTGGGGGGAGAGGACGGAGTGCGAGCCGACCGGGGCGCCGTGGCCCAGGACGCCGTGATCGTATGCGGTCTCGGCGTGCACCGTAAGGTCCAGGCCGGTGTGCTCGTGGTCCTCGTGCGCGCGCAGGCCGATCGTCTTGTCGAGGACCTTGCCGATGCCGTACGTGACGGTGAAGGCGTACGCCCCCACGACGATCACGGCGACCAGCTGCCTGCCGAGCTGGGTGAGCCCGCCGCCGTAGAGGAGGCCCTCGGCGCCGCCGGTCATGGTGTCCACCGCGAAGACGCCGATGAGGAGCGTGCCGATGATCCCGCCGACCAGGTGGACGCCGACCACGTCGAGGGAGTCGTCGTAGTTCAGCTTGAACTTCCAGCCCACGGCGTAGGAGCAGACGACACCGGCCGCGAGGCCGACGACCAGGGCGCCGAGCAGGGAGACCGAGCCGCAGGAGGGCGTGATGGCCACCAGGCCCGCGACCGCGCCGGACGCCGCGCCCAGCGTCGTCGGGTGGCCGTCGCGCTTCTGTTCGACGAAGAGCCAGCCGAGCAGACCGGTGCAGCCGGCGGCCAGGGTGTTGAGGAAGGCGGCGGCCGCCAGACCGTTCGCGCCGAGTGCGGAGCCCGCGTTGAAACCGAACCAGCCGAACCAGAGCAGACCCGCGCCCAGCATCACCATGGGGAGGTTGTGGGGACGCATCGCGTCCTTCTTGAAGCCCAGGCGCGGGCCCAGGACCAGGCACAACGCCAGCCCCGAGGCGCCCGAGGTGATCTCGACGGGGAGACCGCCGGCGAAGTCCAGGGCGCCGAGGCGGTCGAGGATCCAGCCACCGGGGCCCCACACCCAGTGCGCGACGGGAACGTATACGAGGAGCGCCCAGACCGGTACGAAGACCAGCCACGCGCCGAAGTTCGCCCGGTCCGCGATCGCGCCGCTGATCAGGGCGGCCGTGATGATCGCGAAGGTGAGCTGGAAGGTGGCGAACAGGAGGGTGGGGACCGTGCCCTGCACGCTGTCCGGGCCGAGGTCCGCCATCCCGGCATGTTCCAGGCCGCCGATCAGTCCGCCCCCGGCGTCTTCACCGAACGCGAGCGAGTAGCCGGCCGCCAGCCAGACGACCGTGACCAGCGCGATCGACACGAAGCTCATCATGAGCATGTTGAGCACGCTCTTCGTGCGGACCATGCCGCCGTAGAAGAGGGCCAGACCCGGGGTCATCAGCAGGACGAGGGCGGTGGCGGCGAGCAGCCAGGCGGTGTCGCCGGTGTTCGCATGGGCGGCGGCCAGGGTCACGTGGGTCTCCAACGATGCGGGGGCTCGTCAGAGGTTCACCGCTTCCGGTTTCCGGTCGCGTACAGGTGTGTTTCCGTGACGTTTCGTTGCGTGGAGGTTTCCGGGAGCTCACGCGGGAGGGCACTGCCGCTCGTGTGTGCGGCGGGGCTCCGTGGATCAGGGAGAATGGGGGCCATGAGCGTTCGTAACCAGTCATCCGAGCAGTCCGCCGAGGCCCTCCACCGCGCCGGCTTCGCCTGCTTCGTGGGCCGTCCCAACGCGGGCAAGTCCACCCTCACGAACGCTCTGGTCGGGAAGAAGGTGGCGATCACCTCGAACCGTCCCCAGACCACCCGGCACACCGTACGGGGCATCGTGCACCGCCCGGACGCCCAGTTGATCCTGGTCGACACCCCGGGCCTGCACAAGCCGCGCACCCTGCTCGGCGAGCGGCTCAACGACGTCGTGCGCGCCACCTGGGCCGAGGTCGACGTCATCGGCTTCTGCCTGCCGGCCAACGAGAAGCTGGGCCCCGGCGACCGCTTCATCGCCAAGGAGCTGGCCGGGATCAAGCGGACCCCGAAGGTCGCGGTCGTGACGAAGACCGACCTCGTGGACTCCAAGACGCTCGCCGAGCAGCTCATCGCGATCGACCAGCTCGGCAAGGAGCTGGGGTTCGAGTGGGCGGAGATCGTGCCGGTCTCGGCGGTCGGCGACCAGCAGGTCGGGCTGCTGGCGGACCTGCTCGCCCCGATGCTCCCGGAGAGCCCGCCGCTCTACCCCGAGGGCGACCTGACGGACGAGCCCGAGCAGGTGATGGTCGCCGAGCTGATCCGCGAGGCGGCGCTGGAGGGCGTACGGGACGAGCTCCCGCACTCCATCGCGGTCGTCGTCGAGGAGATGCTCCCGCGCGAGGACCGTCCGGCGGAGAAGCCGCTGCTCGACATCCACGCGAACATCTACATCGAGCGCCCCAGCCAGAAGGGCATCATCATCGGCCCCAAGGGCAAGCGCCTGAAGGACGTGGGCATCAAGTCCCGCAAGCAGATCGAGGCGCTGCTGGGCACGCCGGTCTTCCTCGACCTGCACGTGAAGGTCGCGAAGGACTGGCAGCGCGACCCGAAGCAGCTGCGCAAGCTGGGGTTCTGACCGTCCGGGGTTCTAACCCCTCCGTCGAGGGATCGTTCCCTGTGGGGACATGTCCTGGAGCCCCACCACCCTCAGCAACTCCAGCCGCTCGTAGGCCTCCGTGCCCGGGCGGGCTGTGTGGATGACGAGGAGCTGGTGGTGCTCGTGGCTGAGGAGGACCTCGCAGTCCAGTTCCAGCAGGCCCACCAGGGGGTGCTGGAAGCGTTTCGTCGCCCGGTGGCGCAGGGACACCTCGTGTTCCTCCCACAGGCGGGCGAACTCCTCGCTCGACGCCCGGAGTTCGGCGACCAGCGCGGCCGGTTCCGGGTCGTCGGGGCGGGCGGCGGCCACCGCGCGCAGATTGGCCACGTGGACGCGGGCGTGCTCCGCGCGGTCCTCCTCCGGGAACAGGGTGCGCGCGGCCGGGTCCAGGAAGTAGAGGCGGAGCAGGTTGCGCTCGCGCGGGGGGCGGGACATCACATCGTGGGTCAGTGCCCTGCCCATCGCGTTCTGGGCCAGCACCTCGCCGCAGTCGGTGACCACCTGCGCCGGGGTGTCGTGCAGGCGGTCCAGGATCAGCATCAGGCCGGGCGGGACGTGCGCCGACGCGGTCTCCCGGCGCGGCGGCTCCTCGTCGGCCAGGTGGAACAGGTGGTCACGCTCGTCGGCGGTGAGGCGCAGGGCGCGGGCCAGCGCCGTCAGCATCTGGCGGGACGGGCGCGGGCCGCGGGACTGCTCCAGGCGCGTGTAGTAGTCGACCGACATGCCCGCGAGCTGGGCCACCTCCTCGCGGCGCAGTCCGGGCGTACGGCGGCGGGCCCCCGGGGTCAGACCCACGTCCGACGGGGTCAGACGGGCCCGGCCACGGCGTAGGAAGTCGGCGAGTTCGGCTCGGTTCACCTCTCCAGGCTGCGGCATCCCGCCCGCCTTATCCAGGGACTGCTGATCCCCTGATCGACGGGTCTCTCCCGGTCGTCCCCGCTCCGTCCGAGGCTGGTGGCACCGACCAAGAGGAGTGAATGACGATGTTGACACTGGTGACGGGTACGACGGGACAGGTCGGCCGGCGCTTTGTGCCGAGGCTGCTGGCGCAGGCCGCGGCGGGGGAGAAGGTGCGGGTCCTGGTGCGGGACGCGGCACGGGGGGAGCGGTTCGCGGAGCTGGGCGCGGAGGTCGTGCTCGGGGATCTTCGGGACGCGGAGGCGCTCGGCAAGGCGGTGGCCGGGGTGGACGCGGTCGTGAACGTCGCGGCCTCCTTCCGCGGGGTGCCGGACGAGGAGGCGTGGGCCGTCAACCGGGACGCGGCGGTGGAACTGGGCCGCGCCGCGCTGGCCTCGGGTGTGCGGCGCTTCGTGCAGGTCAGCACGGGACTGGTGTACGGCCTCGGGCGGGGCCGCCCGCTGGTCGAGGACGACGAGGTCCGGCCCGGCGGCGGCGCGATGTGGGGGGCGTACCCCGAGGCGAAGGGGGTGGCCGAGCGGGAGCTGTTCGCGCTGGACGGCCTGGACGTGCGCGTCGGCCGCCTCGCCTTCGTCTACGGCGAGGGCGATCCGCACCTCGCCCAGTCGCTGATGTGGGCCGGCGACTGGGCGGCGGCCCAGCGGCTGCACATGGTCCATCACGTGGACGTCGCCCAGGGACTGCTGCGTCTGCTGCACGCGCCCGGAGCCGCGGGGCGGGCCTACAACATCGCCGACGACGCCCCCGTCACGGCGGTCGAACTGCATCAGCTCAACGGGGTCGACGTGCCCGCCGAGCTCTACGAGCGCACCGACCCGGACCCGTTCTTCCAGCTGACGTCCACCGAACGCATCCGCCGTGAACTCGGTTTCCGCCCGCTGTACCCCAGCGTCTACGCGGCCCGGGACGCCGGCGCCCTGTAGGCAGCCCCGCCGGGATCCGTCCGAGGGGTCAGTCCACCCCCCTGATCCGGCCCACCAGCACCGCCCCCGCCAGCCCGATCACCGCCGCCACCAGGTACAACACCCGGTAGCCGCCCAGATAGGTCACGATCGGCGCGGCGAGGGCGGGGGCCGCGACCTGGGGCAGGGCGTTGGCCACGTTGATGACGCCCAGGTCCTTGCCCCGGTCCCCGGCCTTCGGCAGCACGTCCGTCATCAGAGCGAAGTCGACCGACGTGAACACGCCGAAGCCGATGCCCAGCACCGCCGCCGCGACGATCGCCCCCGGCCAGGTCTGCCAGAGCGCCAGTCCCGCCGTCGCCACCGCCATCAGCACGCCCGACCAGATGACGAACGGCTTGCGCCTGCCGACCCGGTCCGACCAGGCGCCCCCGACGACCACCGTGGCGAGCAGCGTCAGCCCGTTCACCGCCGTCAGGATCAGCACGCCCTGCTCGGGGTCGGAGTGGTGCAGACGGTCGCGCAGGTAGTAGAGGAGGTACAGCAGCACGAGCGCGTTGCTCAGGTTCATCAGGAAGCGGGTCAGCCACGCCCAGCCCAGGTCGGGGTAGGCGCGCGGGCTCAGCCAGAACCCGGCCGCGAAGCCCCGCCAGGTCCACGCCGGCCGGTCCCGCACCGCCAGCCGCAGATCCTCGTACCGGAGCACGTACGGCAGCACGCCGAGCGTGGTGAACACCGCGCACGCCACATATCCCGCGCCGACGCCCCCGGCGGCCGTCGCGAGCCCGGTGCCGCCGACCACGCCGAGGATCTGCGCGGCGCCCAGCCAGCCGCCCACCGAGCCCCGTTGGAGCCGGGGAACCCGGTCGGGGACGGCGGCCGTCACCGCCGCGAAGGCCGCGTTCAGGGTGAGCTGGACCAGGCACCAGCCCGCCGCCATGGTCCAGACCCCGTCCGCTCCCGCGAGCAGCAGCAGCGAGAGGGCGCCGCCCGCCGTCCCCGCCACGATCCACGGCGTGCGGCGGCCCCGGCGGGAGGTCGTGCGGTCCGACAGCGCGCCGAAGAGGGGGTTCGCGGCCAGGGACGCCACCGCGCCCACGCCCGTCACCCAGGCCAGCATGGTCTCCTTCGACATGCCCGAGCCGGGGGCGAAGTCCTCGGCCTGGGAGGCCAGCAGGATCTGGAGGGGGCCGTACCAGCCCACCCAGATCGCCCCGTTGGCGAGGGAGAGGGCCGACGTCCAGCCCCGGCCCACCCGCTCCACGGGCTCGGCGAGGGCCGCGGCCGCCGGATCACTGTCGGCCGGCGCGCTGTCCGCCGTCGTCATCTCTGCGCCCGCAGGACGTCCCGCAGCCAGGCGTACGACGCCTTGGGGGTTCGGGCCTGGGTCTCGAAGTCCACGTGGACCAGGCCGAAGCGGCGCTCGTACCCCTCCGCCCACTCGAAGTTGTCCAGCAGCGACCACACGAAGTAGCCGCGCACGTCGACGCCCGCCTCCACCGCGCGGTGCAGGGCCCGGAGATGACCGTCCAGGTAGGCGATGCGCTCCTGGTCGTCCACGCCCTCGTAACTGCATCCGTTCTCCGTGATGACGACCGGGGGGAGCCGGTCGCCGTAGCGGTCGCGGAAGGTGGTCAGGAGTTCCGTCAGGCCCTCCGGGACGACCGGCCAGCCGAAGTCGGTCACCGGGACGTCTTCTATCTGCTGGACGGAGAAGGGCAGTTCGGCCGGCATGCGGATGCCGCCGAACTCGATCTCCGTGCCCTGCGGGGCGCCCACCTTCGTCGGGGCGTAGTAGTTGATCCCGTACCAGTCGAGCGGCTCCGAGATCACCTTGAGGTCGGCCTGTACGTCCCCCGGCATCAACTCGCCGAGGCCTTCCGGGTAGGCGCCCAGCAGGATCGGCTCCGCGAACAGCCTGTTCAGCAGGACGTCGTAGAAGGCTGCCGCCTCCACGTCGGCGGGTTCCTCGGAGGCCGGCCAGGTCGGGCCGTGGGAGTTGGCGATGCCGATGTCCGTGGCGCCGGCCGCGCGCAGCGCCTGGACGGCGAGGCCGTGCCCCAGCAGCTGGTGGTGGGCGGCCGGGAGCGCGTCGAACAGCAGCTGCTTGCCGGGCGCGTGGGTGCCGAGGGCGTGCCCCAGCAGGGTGTGCTCGGCGGGCTCGTTGACGGTGATCCATTTCTGGACGCGGTCACCGAGGCGTGCGGCCACCACCGACACGTACTCGGCGAACCGGGCGGCGGTGTCCCGCTCCAGCCAGTCGAGCCGGGCGGGCAGGTCCCAGTGGAAGAGGGTGGGGACCGGGCGGACGCCGGCCGCGCACAGCTCGTCGACGAGCCGGTCGTAGAAGTCGAGACCGCCGGGGGAGTTCACCCTCGGCCACGAGATCGAGAAGCGGTAGGCGTCCACGCCCAGGCCCGACAGGAGCGCCACGTCCTCGGGGTAGCGGTGGTAGTGGTCGCAGGCCACCGCCGCCGTGGAGCCGTCCTTCACCCGTCCGGGCTCGGCGGTGAAGGTGTCCCACACCGAAGGGTCGCGCGTCTCCACCGCGCCCTCGATCTGATGCGCGGAGGTGGACACGCCCCACAGGAAGTCTGCCGGGAAGCGGGGCATCGGGTTCGCCGCGTCGCGCGGATCGTTCGCCATGGGCGGGATCATCCTTACCGCTGGGTAAGGAAGTCAACGTCCCGGCGTGAACTGCCAGTTATGCCCCTGCCGCAAGCCCCCCGCAGGCCCCCTCAGGCGCCTTCCTTCAGTACCCGGGAGATCAGTTCGCGCTGTTCCTCCGTGAGCCGGGGATCGGCGGCGTGCACCGTCCTGCCGTCCACGGTGATCTCGTAGCTGAAGCCGTCCGGCACGCCGGCCGAAGGCACGCCCCGGCCGGCGGCGACCGCCCGCTCGGCCAGGGCGTGCCACTCGGGGGCGTCGGGCCGTCCCGAGGTGTCGACCTCGGCACGGCGCTCGATGCCCGCGAACCCGCCCGTGCGACTCACCTGAATACGCATGGGTCCCTGTCTATTACGGACTCAGAGAATCCGCACCCCCACCTGCTCCCACGCCTTCTCCACGGCCTGGAGCTCCTCCCCGCCGCTGCCGAAGCGCTCGCGCGCGGCCTTCACCGTCAGCTTGGCGAAGTCGGTGAAGAAGGCCCGCTCGGAGAGCTCGCCGCCGGTCAGGACGTCGTACCAGAGCTGGCCCGCCTTCTCCCAGGCGTAGCCGCCGAGGGCGGTGGCGGCCAGGTAGAACGCGTGGTTGGGGATGCCGGAGTTGATGTGGACGCCGCCGTTGTCGCGGCCGGTGCGGACGTACTCGTCCATCGTCGCGGGCTGCGGGTCCTTGCCGAGGACGTCGTCGTCGTACGCGGTGCCCGGCGCCTTCATGGAGCGCAGCGCGGTGCCGGTGACGCTCGGGGCGAGCAGGCCCGCGCCGATCAGCCAGTCGGCCTCGGCGGCGGTCTGGCCGAGCGAGTACTGCTTGATGAGCGAGCCGAAGACGTCGGACATCGACTCGTTGAGGGCGCCCGGCTGGCCGTTGTAGGTCAGGTTCGCCGTGTACTGCGTGACGCCGTGGGTGAGCTCGTGCCCGATGACGTCGATGGAGTTGGTGAAGTCGACGAAGATCTCGCCGTCGCCGTCGCCGAACACCATCTGCTCGCCGTTCCAGAAGGCGTTGTTGTAGCCCTCGTCGTAGTGGACGGTGGCGTCGAGGGGCAGGCCGTCGCCGTCGATCGAGTGGCGCTGGTAGGCCTTCAGGTAGAGGTCGAAGGTGGCGCCGAGCCCGGAGTAGGCGCGGTTGACGGTGGCGTCCTGTCCGGGGTCCTGGCCCTCGGCGCGGACCTTGGTGCCGGGCAGGGAGGTGCCGTGCTCGGCGTCGTAGAGGGTGCGCAGCGGCTGGTCCGACGGGGCTTTCACCGTCGGGGCGGCCAGGAGGCCGTACTCGGTGTTCACCTGGCGCAGTGCGCGCAGCTCGCTGTCGCGCAGGATGGTGCGCCGGGCGGGTCCGGAGAGAGCGGGGTCGTCGTTGCGCGCAAGCCGGTCGAGGACGTGCGGCGGTACGACGGTGCAGAAGACGGGCTCGAAGCCCCCGTGAGTCGTCATGCCCGGCACCCTTGCACTGCGTCATTCCGCTGTCACCACCGGCAACCATGATTGGTGAAATACGGTGACAAAGGGGCGTGATCCGTAGCGCCGGGTGCTATGGCGCAGGGGTGGCGAGTGGCGTGGCGCACGTTCTGCACCTTTTCCTATGGTTCCTCCCTCCGGTCCCGCATACTGGAACGGTCCCGCGCGACGGAAGCGGCTCGGCTAGGCTGCGGAGCACTATGCGTTTCGGGCTGCTTCTCCTTAGCTGCCGCGGCGAGGGCCTGTAGTCGAGGCCGACCCCCTCCCCGCGGTGCTTGGTGTTGCGCGTCGGCCGTCCTTCCGTCCGGACATTCTCCGGTCACCCCGAGGAGCCACCGCATCATGGCGAACCGCCAGCAGCCCAGCCACATGCCGATCCACAAGTACGGACAGTACGACCAGGTCGACATCCCCGACCGCACCTGGCCCGGCAACCGGATCACCGTCGCCCCCCGCTGGCTCTCCACCGACCTGCGTGACGGCAACCAGGCCCTGATCGACCCCATGTCGCCCGAGCGCAAGCGCCGGATGTTCGACCAGCTGGTCAAGATGGGCTACAAGGAGATCGAGGTCGGCTTCCCCGCCTCCGGCCAGACCGACTTCGACTTCGTGCGCTCGATCGTCGAGGAAGAGGGCGCGATCCCGGACGACGTGACGATCTCCGTACTGACCCAGGCCCGCGAGGACCTGATCGAGCGGACCGTCGAGTCCCTGAAGGGCGCCAAGCGGGCGACCGTCCACCTGTACAACGCCACGGCTCCCGTGTTCCGCCGGGTCGTCTTCCGCGGCTCCAAGGACGACATCAAGCAGATCGCCGTCGACGGCACCCGCCTGGTCGTCGAGTACGCGGAGAAGCTGCTGGGCCCCGAGACGGAGTTCGGCTACCAGTACAGTCCCGAGATCTTCACCGACACCGAGCTGGACTTCGCGCTGGAGGTCTGCGAGGCCGTGATGGACGTCTGGCAGCCCGGCCCGGGCCGCGAGATCATCCTGAACCTGCCGGCCACCGTCGAGCGCTCCACGCCCTCCACCCACGCCGACCGCTTCGAGTGGATGAGCCGCAACCTCTCCCGCCGCGAGCACGTCTGCGTCTCCGTCCACCCGCACAACGACCGCGGTACGGCCGTCGCCGCCGCCGAGCTGGCGCTGATGGCCGGCGCCGACCGCGTCGAGGGCTGTCTGTTCGGGCAGGGCGAGCGCACCGGCAACGTCGACCTGGTCACCCTGGGCATGAACCTGTTCTCCCAGGGCGTCGACCCGCAGATCGACTTCTCCGACATCGACGAGATCCGTCGTACGTGGGAGTACTGCAACCAGATGGAGGTCCACCCGCGCCACCCGTACGTGGGCGACCTGGTCTACACGTCCTTCTCCGGCTCCCACCAGGACGCCATCAAGAAGGGCTTCGACGCGATGGAGGCCGACGCGGCCGCCAAGGGCGTCACCGTCGACGACATCGAGTGGGCGGTCCCGTACCTGCCGATCGACCCCAAGGACGTCGGCCGCTCCTACGAGGCCGTCATCCGGGTCAACTCGCAGTCCGGCAAGGGCGGTATCGCGTACGTCCTGAAGAACGACCACAAGCTGGACCTGCCCCGCCGGATGCAGATCGAGTTCTCCAAGCTCATCCAGGCGAAGACGGACGCCGAGGGCGGCGAGGTCACCGGCGGCGCCATCTGGTCGGTCTTCCAGGACGAGTACCTGCCGAACCCGGAGAACCCCTGGGGCCGCATCCAGGTCCGCAACGGTCAGTCCACGACCGACACCGACGGCGTCGACACCCTGACCGTCGAGGCCACGGTCGACGGCGAGGACACCGTCCTGACCGGCTCCGGCAACGGTCCGATCTCGGCCTTCTTCAACGCCCTGGAGTCCGTCGGCGTCGACGTACGCCTGCTGGACTACCAGGAGCACACGATGAGCGAGGGAGCCTCCGCGCAGGCCGCCTCCTACATCGAATGCGCGATCGACGACAAGATCCTGTGGGGGATCGGCATCGACGCGAACACGACGCGTGCGTCGCTGAAGGCAGTCGTCTCCGCCGTCAACCGCGCGACCCGCTGACTGGCCTGACCGGGACTTTCGGGGCCCTGACCGCTGTATACGGCGGTCGGGGCCCCGTCGTATATCGGCCATACCGCTGTGGAGGTCACGGGAAGGTCTCGTCCTGGGTGCTGACTACACCTCATGGATGTGGCTAACATCACGGAGGCGTGCGGCGATGTTGCCGCGGGGTTACGGAGGTGCGACGTGCTGCCAGACCGGGGACGTGACGGCCGTGTCACCGGCCTTGCCCGCATCCTGGGCACCCGCACCGCGTGGACGCCCGCGGGCGACGGCGAGTTCTTCTGCCCGGGCTGCGGCGGCGACCGCAACTACCAGCGGCTGACCGGCCAGCGCCGCTTCACCCTCCTCGGCCTGCCGGTCGTGCCACGCGGCGAGACCGGCCCGGTCGTCGAGTGCGCGGCCTGCCGCCGCCATTTCGGCACCGACGTCCTCGACCACCCCACCACCATCCGCTTCTCGGCGATGCTCCGCGACGCCGTCCACACCGTCGCCCTCGCGGTCCTGTCCGCGGGCGGCGTCTGCGCCCGTACGTCCCTGGAGACGGCGGCGGGCGCGGTGCGCGCGGCCGGCTTCACCGACTGCACGGAGGAACAGCTCGCCGCGCTCGTCGCCGCCCTCGCCTCCGACACCGGCCACAACTACGGCGGACCGTACGGCCCGGGACTGGCCATAGAGCTCCACGAGGCCCTCGACCCGCTCGCCCCGCACCTCGCCGCGATCGGCCGCGAATCGATCCTGCTCCAGGGCGCCCGCATCGCCCTCGCGGACGGCCCGTACACCCCGGCCGAACGCGAGGTCCTCACGACGGTGGGCGCGGCCCTGACGATCCGCGCGGAAGACGTGACCCGGTTGCTGGTCGCGGCCCGGACGCCGTCCTGATACTCCCCAGGGAGTAGTCCCCCCGCCCGGTCACCCCCGGCAGTACAACCGAACTCGCCCTCGCGCGCGACGATCCGCCCCCTGCGTGCCGGAAGTCTGGAGAGCGCAACCAGACAGTCGTGCAGACCTCCGTCGCCGCGCACGTCCTGGCCGCCGACCCCGACCGCCTCGACCGCGCGGCCGTCGCCAAGGCCCTCGACGACATCGCCGGGACCTGCCGCAGCGCCCGCGGCGAACTCCGCACGACGCTGGAGGTGTTGCGCGACCTCGGCGCACCGGACGCCCGGGGCTCGCTCCCCGGCAACGGGGGGAGACGGCGGCGTGGGGAGGAACGGCGGTGTGGGGAGGGACGGCGGCGGGGAGGGAGGCGGCCGTACGGCGGAAGGCGGTCGTGCGCCCGGTTTCGGGATCGTCGGGATGCGGGAGCGGGCGCGCAGCGTCGGCGGCTCGCTGGAGGCCGGACCGCGCGACGACGGGAAGGGCTTCGAAGTGAGCGCCGTACTGCCGCACGGGAAGGACCGATGAAGCCGCTCAGAGTGCTGCTCGCCGACGACCAGACCCTCGTACGGGAGGCGTTCGCGATGCTCGTCGAGTCGGCGCCGGACATGCGGGTGGTCGGACAGGCCGGGACCGGCCGGGAGGCGGTGGCACTGGCCCGCGGCCAACGCCCCGACCTCGTGGTGATGGACATCCGGATGCCCGACCTCGACGGCATCGAGGCGACCCGGCTGATCGCCGCCGACGAGGAGCTGGCCGGGGTGCGCGTCCTCGTCCTGACCACGTACGACACCGACGAGAACATCGTCGAGGCGCTGCGCGCGGGGGCGGCCGGCTTCCTGGTGAAGGACACCCGGCCCGCCGACCTCCTCGAGGCCATCCGCACGCTCGCCGCGGGCGAGGCGCTGCTGTCGCCGGGGCCCACCGCGCGGCTGATCGCCCAGTTCCTGCGCGGTCACCCCGGGCCGCCCACGGCGGGCGGCCCGGAGTGCCTCTCCGAACGGGAGCGCGAGGTGCTGTCCCTGGCCGCGAGGGGCCTGACCAACACCCAGATCGGCGCGGAGCTGGGCCTCAGCCCGCTCACCGCGAAGACCCACGTCAGCCGGATCATGGGCAAGCTGGGCGCCCGGGACCGGGCCCAACTGGTCATCGTGGCCTACGAGTCGGGGCTGGTGACCCCGGGACCGAGCGCTCCCTGACGGCTGTCGGCTGACCGCTGTCGGCTGTCGGCCACGGCAGGTCCTAGGGCAGCGTCCGCGCGTACGTCTCGTCCTCGTCGGAGTCGTAGACCAGCTTGCCGGAGTCGTCGTAGCCCTTGATGTGCGGGGCCAGCGTGACCTGCTGGTTCAGCAGGCCGGCGGCGACGAACCAGCCGTGGTCCAGGGTCGCGGCCACGGGGCCGCCGTCGCCGTAGGAGACGGTCACCTTGGCCACCGACGTCTCGACGGCGCCGATGACCCCCCACCGGAACGGCAGTTTCCACTTGCCCTTGTCCATGAACGACTGCTGGTACAGCTGCTCGCCGTTGCCGTCGACCGTCACCGGGCCCGCGCCCGGCGCCCCGGCGTCGATCGCGCCGACGCTGATGCCCGAGGCCACACCGTCCTTGAGGGAGCAGATCACCCAACGGCCCGCGGGCCGCTCCCGCACCGCGGTGACGTAGATGCCGTCGCCGGGGGCGTTGGAGTCGCCGGTGCTCTTGATCGCCAGGATGATCCGGTAGTCGTCGGCCTCGCCGAGGTCGCCGGCGCCGCCGGGCGGCCCGCCCTCGGCGGCCAGACACTCCTTCAGCCCGTCCGCCGCCTGCGCGAAGGTGATCCCGTCGAGCAGCTGGCCGTCCGTGGCGGGCCGTCCGGGTCCGCCCGCGGTGCCCGCCGAGGTCGCGGACGGGGATCCGCCGGTGCTTCCACCCGTGCTTCCCGCCGTGCTTCCCGCCGTGCTCCCGGCCGGGCTGTGCGGGGCACTCACCGACGGCATCGGCGCCGCCGTGTCGGCGTCCCGCTCCCCGTTCCCCCCGGCCACGGCATACGCGCCCACCGGCACCGCGGCCAACGCCATCAGCGCCGCCCCGGTCATCGCCACGCGCCGCCGCCGCTCGGCCAGTCCACGCCGCCGGATCGCCGGATACGGCGCCGACGAGGGCTGGATGGTGTACGCGTCCTCGGCGAGCAGCTCACGCATCCGCTCCTCGAAGCCGGAGTCTCCCTGGTTCACCTGCTCTCCCGCCCCGTTCACCTGCTGCCTCCCTGAACCCGACCCTGAATCCGAACCTGGCTGTGCCCCTGCCTCTGCCCCTGCTCCTGCCCCCGCTCCTGACCCCGGCCACCGGGCGCCGTGCGGTCGGCGGCCAGGCCCGGGTACACGCGCAACTTCGCGAGCCCCTTCGACGCCTGGCTCTTGACCGTGCCGGGCGAGCAGCCGAGCACGTCGGCCACCTCCGCCTCGGACAGGTCCTCCCAGTACCTCAGGACCACCACCGCCCTTTGTTTCGGTGGCAGTTGGGCGAGTCCGGCCAGCAGGGAGCCACGCTCCTCCACCCGCCCCGCGCCCTCGTCGCGCCCCGCCCGCTCCGGCGGCGCCGCGGTCAGCGCCTCGGTGACCCGCCGCTTGCGGAACCGGTCACTGTTGCAACTGACCAGCATCCGCCGCACATAGGCCTCCGGGTTGTCGCTGCGCGAGATCCGCCGCCACGACCGGTACGCCTTGGCCAGCGCGGTCTGCGTCAGGTCCTCCGCGTGGTGGACGTCCCCCGTGAGCAGATACGCGGTCCGTACGAGCCGGGACCACCGGGCTCTGACGAACTCCTGGAACCGGTCCTCTTGTTCGGCCTGCATCAAGCACCCTCCTCGACCTCCAGACCACCGGTTGCGCCGAATCGGTTGCCCGTCCCGCGTGACCACGTTCGAATGGGGTGATGAGAAGCGACGCATGGGCCTGGCGTGAGGGTGAGCCCGGGGTGCTCCCGCTGCCGTCCGGCCGACTGGTCCGCGGCCGCGGTCTGCGCCGCCCGCTCGACCCCACGGCCCCCACACCCGCGTACGGCGTCTACCTCCTCGGCGCGCGGCCCCCGCACCCGCCCTGGGAGTCACGCTGGCTCCGCTGGCCCGACTTCCGCCTGCCCAGGGACCGCGCGCAGGCCCGGGCGACCCTCGCCGAGGCATGGCGTCGCGCGGCCGAAGAACGCGTGGAGATAGCCTGCGCCGGCGGCCGTGGCCGCACCGGAACGGCCCTGGCGTGTCTCGCGGTCCTGGACGGCGTGCCGCCGGGCGAGGCGGTGGAGTACGTCCGCCGTCACTACGACCGGCGCGCGGTGGAGACGCCCTGGCAGCGCAGGTATGTGCGGGGGTTCGGGGGGCTCACAGAGTGAGCGTCATGAGGAGGCGGTCCTCGTCGGGGCCGAAGTAGTCCGTGCGGGGCCCGCCGGGGTCGGGGACGAAGCCGAGGGAGCGGTACAGGGCGATGGCCGAGTCGTTGCGCGGCTCCACGGAGAGCCGGACGGAATGCGCGCCCTTCGCCCGTAGCTGACCGAGCAGTTTCGTCAGCAGTTGCCGGCCGAATCCCTTTCCGCGCAGCCCAGGGGTGATGGCGAGGCTGAGAACCCAGCTCTGCGCGTCGTTCGGCGAGGTCCCGAGCACGTATCCGTAGAGGTCCGTTCCGTCGTCCACGACGTACACGAGGTCGGCGCAGGCGGCGAGGAGTTGGCGCAGGACGAAGTAGGGGTAGGGGCCGTGGGGGAAGGCATCGGCATCGAGGCGCACGATATGGGGTAGATCCGCCTCGGTGACCGCTCTGATCCGTAAGGGTCTTTCTCCGGACATCTGGCTCATTATCGAACCGGTGCCCGACGGAAAACGATCTCCGGGAAGAGGAGTCATACCGTCCCCTTGTGAATGTCGACAAATCGAATTGCAGCCAGTGCGATTTGCGTACCTGATCTCCATCATTGCTCCGTGCACCCACTCCTTCAAGACCCATGCGTCCTGCTACGCTGAATCATGACCTCGGTACCGCCCGCCGCTGACCAAAAGCTGAATGGTGACGCACCCTGGGACGACTTCGATCCCGGCGTGTACATCAGCCACAATTACCTCGAGATGCAGGCCGTGGACGAGGAGATCCTCTCCCATGTGCGCGATCACTTCAGTGATCACTTCCGAGGTCGCGGGCGGGCGGCTTCCGGTATCGACGTAGGCGCGGGGCCCAATCTCTATCCCGCTCTGGCCATGCTTCCCTGGTGCGACCGGATCACGCTTCTGGAGCGGTCCGCCCGGAATCTGGACTATCTCCGGGGGCAGTGCCCCGACTACGCCCCCCACTGGGATCAGTTCTGGAACGTCCTGTGCAAGGACGAGGCATATGCCACGCTCGACATGACGCCCAGGGTCCGGTTCAAGGAGGCCGTCCAGCAGCCCGAGTCGGGCAGTCTCTTCGATCTCTGCGCCGATCGGCGCCGCTGGGACCTCGGCACGATGTTCTTCGTCGCCGAATCCATCACCACCTCGCTCGCTGAATTCCGGCGAGGGGTGGGATGCTTCATGAACGTCCTGAATTCCGGTGCGCCTTTCGCCGCCGCCTTCATGGAGCATTCCGAAGGATACCGTGTCGGTTCCCATACATTTCCCGCCAGTGATATCGACGAATCCGAAGTGCGGGCGGTTCTCGGCGGTTACGCGGACCATGTGGAGATTCACCGCACAGCCAATCCGAAGCAGCTTGTACGGGACGGCTACACGGGTATGATCCTGGCCTGCGGGCAACGTAAAGAGCGACGCGACGAATGAGCTGCCGGAGTTCTTATACATGGTGACGGGCCTGTGCGAGGGGAATGGGCATGCAGATCAAGCCGAGACAGAACCTGCTCGAGGTGTGGCAGGCCATCGCCCGCCATTCCTTCGACAACGGAGAATGGGAATGGGGCGAATGGGGCGGTCGTAGCAGCGTGGCCGACGCGGAGCGTCTGCTCTGCCTTCTGTACCCCGCCACCGAAATCGAACCGTTCCGCCTGGACGACCCCGACACCACACAGCTGGACGTGGAGCGGGCCCTCAGGAACGCGGGTGACTCCAGCGAGATCCCCATGAACCTCGTGGAGATCCTCGGCGACTTCATGGAGAACCACCGCGGGGAGGAGAGCCCCACCTTCGCCGGCGGCTACTACTTCGCCCCGGAGGACCCGGAGCAGGAACTCTCCAAGGAGCAGGGGGAAGTGGGAGTCGTCGACTCCTACTCCATGTCGATCACCCTCTGCCTGGCCACCCTCGGCTTCCTCAAGGTGTACCGGGGCAAGACCCAGCGGGCGAGCACCCTCGCCCGCATCGACAAGCTGAGGGAGGCGACCAGCGCCCGCCTGACCGCGGCCATGGTGAGCCTGCTGCGCTCCTTCACCGTCAACGTCGTCGACATCGCCTCCGACCAGGGGCAGGCGCTCGCCCGGCTGCTCGGCCGGGGCCGGCTGTCCGACCGCCAGGTCCTGCAACGCTTCCAGGACCGGTTCAAGTCGCTGCGCGCCCTCATCAGCGAGAGCGTCACCCTCGGCCTGGACACCGATGTCGCCGATCAACTCCGCAACGAGAACCGGCTGTTCGAGTGCGGCTGGGCCTGGAGCCTGGTGAAGGGCGCCCCCGAGGTCGAGGTGGAGGCGCAGACCGCCCAGGAGATCGGCAAGCAGCCCCAGGGCGTGGCTCACGCGGTGCCGTACCTGTACTTCACCGTCGTCGCCCTCGACGGCATCCCCGACCTCTCCTCCGAGCGCACCCTCGTCCTCGGCCTGCTCACCGCGGAACAGCAGAAGCTGGCCGACGCGCTGCGGTTGCGCTGGGAGATCACCCAGCAGTACTGGTCGGGCATCGCCCGCTTCGACGCCGCCACCTGGCCGCTGGAGGAGATCCCCTGGCGCACCACGCTCCAGCAGCTGGAGTCCGAGTACTTCTCCCTGTCCGTGGCCTCGATCCTCGTCCACGACCTGGTGCGCCGCCGTGCCACCGACGACGACCTCACCCGCACCGTCGCCGTCATGGAACGCCTCGCCGAGCGCGGTCGCATCACCAGCCGCACGGCCCGCGAGGACCCGGCGATCGGTCTGCACAACCCCGGAGTCACCCTCCCGCTGCTGGGCAGTGAGGAGATCGGCCCGGCCATGAAGTGGACGATGGGCGACTTCTCCGCGCAGTTGCTCAAGCGGACCGTCCAACTGTGCGCGCTGTCCCGGAACATCAGCTCGCAGGACCGTTTGCTCACGCTCGCCGAGAGCATCCTCGACCACCTCTGGGCACGTCGCGTCAGCGACGGCGAGGGCGTCGGCCTCTGGGACAACGTGCACGCCGTGTACCCCGAATCACCGGTCCGCACCGGACCGTTGTCCTGGAGCATGACCGAGCGCGTCACCGAGTGCATGGTCGCCGCGCACGCCCTCTACACGCAGGACCCCATCCGCAGTTCCGAGATGACCGCCCTCGCCCAGGCGGCGCTCAGCGAGGCCGCCCACCTGTTCGGCAAGGAGCAGCTGGAGCAGCCCGCCCCCGCCCCCAAGAGCCCTCAGGGAGAAGAGATCAAGGGCATCGAGGCCGACCTGCGCCGCGCCCGTCAGCTCGTCGACAAACAGCCCGGCACCGCCCACTCGCTCGCCCTCGGCGTCCTCGCCCGGCTCTACGCGCTGGCCCGCGCCCGGGGCGCCGACGCCCGGGGGGTGTGAAGGTGCTCGTCTTCGCCGCCTCCGACAAGGGAGGCACCGGCCGTTCCGTCACCAGCGCCAACCTCGCGTACCACCGCGCGCTGGACGGGGACGACGTCTGCTACCTGGACTTCGACTTCGGCTCGCCCACCGCCGCCGCCGTGTTCGACCTGCCCGACGTCCTCTCCGAGGCCGAGGGGCGCGGCCTGCACTCCTATCTGAAGGGCAAGACGGGCGAGCCGCTGCGGGTCGACGTCTGGGCGCGCACCGAACACCCCGTGCTGCGCGGCAGGCCCGGCGGGTCCGGACGGCTGGTGCTGCTGCCCGGCGACCGCACGGCCGGTGAATTCGTCACCGACGAGGAGAACCTGCACCGCTGCGTGGACCTCGTCCTGAGGCTGAAACGCGAATTCGACGTCATCATCATCGACCTGAGCGCCGGCCGCAGTTATGCGATGGACCTGGCACTCGCCGCCACTTCGCCCCGGGGCGGGCTCGGCCGTCTCAAGAACCGCTGGCTCGTCTATCACCGCTGGACCCGCCAGCACGTCATGGCGGCGGCCGAACTCGTATTCGGTAGACAGGGCATTGTGCAAGCCGGTACGGCCATCGGCCACGACCCGGACGTGCTGGGCGGCGCCATCAGGTTCGTGCGCGCCGCGGTGCCCGATCTGGAGTCGCCGTTGTGGTCCCAGGTGTCGCCCGCGCAGTACGCGTGGATGCGGCAGTGCGACAAGGAACTCGAGGAACTCGCGGCCGGCCGGGGCATCGGCCGAACCAGGGTGCTGGCGTCCATTCCCCTGGAACCCGTCCTCCAGTGGCAGGAACGCCTCATCACCGACGAGGACGTGCACGACCGCCGGATCGCCAACAACGAGACCTGGCAGGCCATCGGAGATCTCGCGCAACGACTGACCGACGACAAGTTCTGGGGGCAGTTGTGAACGGGCCGGGCACCGTTTTCCGGGAGAGCAGCGCCGACCCGCGCACCGAATCCGTGCCCTTCTCCCATCTCTCCCTGGAATTAGGCCACTTGTACATGGAGGACTTCGCCGAGGGGGCCGCCCGGCTGCGCCGCCACTTCGCCGGCGTACGTCCCTGGGTGGACGCCGCCCGGGCGGGGCTCGGCCCGCTGCCGCCCGGCCGCCGGCCCCGGATCAGCACCTGTTTCCTGATCGACGACTACTTCTCCCGGCTCTCCACCCCCGCCGAGCTGATCCCGCCCCTGCTGGAGGCGGCGGCCGAGGCCGGGCTGACCATCGACTACCTGGCCCGCGAGTCGGGGTGCGCCGGCCCCGCCCTCGCCCCCGGCGGCTCCGCCCACCGCGACCGGGCCGCGCTCGCCGAGTCCGTACTGCACCGGCTGGTGGAGTCACCGCCGCCAGGCAGCAACGGCTTCCGCCCGCCCGTCGGCCGGGCCGGCTGGCTCACCAACGGCCGCCGCGCCCCCTCCCAGCGGACCTCGGCCGCCCTGGACTCCACCGGCGTCTGGCAGCCGCCGAGCGAGACCGAGGCACGCGGCCACTCCGTGTTCCTGGACGTCGAACTGTGGAACGGGCCCGAGGACGCGCGCACCTGGTCCTGCGCCTTCCTGGCCTCGGTCTGGCAACTGGTCCGGCTCGGGCTGCTGCGGGACAACGGCGCGGCCGTGCTGACCCCCACCCGGTGGCAGGGCGAGGAGTTCCCGGCCGAGTGGGACGCGCTGGCGCCCGTCCTCCAGCTCAACCCCTCCGCGACGCCCTTCACCGCCTACGGCACGTGCAGCGTCCTGCCGAGCCGGTTCCTGCCCGTCGAGCACGCCGTACGCGTCATCCTCGACCAGGTCCACGTCGAGGCCGAGGCGCTCGACCAGGTCGCCGAACGGTCCGCCGCCGAGGGCTTCACGGTGCCCGCGGGGGTCGTGGACCGCACGTCCTACGTGTTCCCGGCGGGGCTGTGACATGAGCGGCCTGGGCACGACCGCCGGTCCCGTCCTCGTCTGCGGCGAGGTGCGGACCTGTCTGCTGCCCACCCGCAGGGCGGTGGACGAGCGGACGGCCGTGCGGCTGCTGCGGCTGCGCGCCGACGAACCCGTCCGGACCTCGCGGCGCCCCAACCGGCACGCCCTCTCCCCGGACGTCCTCACCGGCGTCGACTGCCGGCTGCCCACCGCCACCGGGGCCAAGATCCGCGCCGTCGGCACCGTGGCGGCGCACGCGGGGCTCGTCGAGGGCCGCGTCCTCCAGTCGACGGCGTACTTCTCGGCCCCGGCCACCGGGCCCGACCGGCGCCGGCCCTGGGGGTACTACCTGGTCCGGCCCGGGTCCCTGGTCCCGGTCGGCAGGCTGCCCGGGAAGTCCGTCACCGAGGGCTTCCTGACCGGGCATCAGCAGGACCAGCTGGACGTCGGCTCGATCGCCGAGAGCCTGCTGGCGAGGATCTCCCGCCGGCACGACCTCCTGGACCACGACGCTCCGCTCACCACGACCGACACCAGCCTGCGCTGGACCGCCTCACCGGCCGACGACGGCGAGCCGACGTCGGCGCTCTTCACCGAACTCGGCTCAGGTCTGCGGATCGTCGAACTGCGGCTGCCGCGAGGGACCACGCCCGTGGCGGCGGCCACGCTGTGCGAGGACCTCGCCCTGCACGACTGGCTGCTGACGACCGTGGGGGACAAGCTCGACGGCCTGCCGCCCGGCTCCGAGAACCAGACGGCCACGATGAAGGTGCTGCGTCCGCTCGTCGAGCACCTGCTGCACCTGTGGATGCCTCGAGCACGCCTGGACCGTGCCTTGAGCCCGCCCTGGGAGGAGCTGGAGCGGCACCCGGGGTTCAGTAGACAGTGGAACACCATGGCACAGCGCATCCGGGACCAGCTGGCACTGCAGAACCTCGTCCGGGGCGAGGTGCCGGCCCTGTCCTGACGCAACACGACATCTGCTCGCGCAGCATCCCGACGGGGGGAGAAAGAGAGATGCAGGCACCGACGAATCCGAATGTGCGGGGCGACCGGATCCGAGACGGCGAGGGCGCCCGGCATGTGACGCAGAAGATCCTGATCACCGTGGTGGCGGGTGGCGGCGTCTATCTGCTCACCAATGTCGTCGGACCGTCCGAGCAGGACGGTCCCTGGCAGCTCGTGCTGTCCGTGCTGTGCGGCGGCATCGTGCTGATCGTGCAGTTCCTGGCGTCCTTCGTGAGCCAGCTGGGCGATCTCAGGGAGTCGGTGGACAAGCGGTTCGCCGACATAGGCGAGGCGACGAAGCTCTTCACCGAGGTGGAGAAGCTGCGCGGCGACGGGGTGCCCCGGCTCGCCGAGCACGCCACCAAGGTCGTGTCCATGGGGCCCGACATCCTGCGCGAGTTCGCGCACTCGGAGATCGACCGGCTCGCCGCGCAGATGGAGGACTTCACCAACCTCAGCGCCGAGTGCGCGGGCGAGAACCACGACTGGCTGCTGACCCTCACCAAGTGCGCGAGGTCCAGCATCGACGCCATCAGCACCACCGTCGTCGACGACGGGTTCTGGAACACCGAGCCGGCGGGACGCTATCTGACCGCCCAGCGCGAGGCGATCCTCGAACGGCACATCTCGGTCCGGCGCCTGTTCATCGTGAAGCGGCCCGAGGAACTGGCCGCCCTGGAACCGATCTGCGCGGAGCAGCGGGAGATGGGCATCCAGGTCCAGGTGGTGGCCCTGGAGGAACTCCCGCTGTTCCTGCGCCGCGGCAAGATGATCGACTGCATCGTCTTCGACGGGGTGCTGTCGTACGAGATCCACGCGGACCAGCTGAGCGTGAACACCTCGACGACGGTGAACGCCCGGGCCGACGAGGTCCAGCCCCTGATCCGCCGGTTCGACCAGCTGTGGGAGGCCGCCGCCCCGGGCAACTCCCCGAACGGCGTCCCCGACAGCGTACGGCTGAGGCCCGACAGGTCCTAGCCCAGCGTCTCCGCCAGTACCTTCGCCGTGTCCACGATCAGTTCGTGGTCGTAGGCCGCGTCCCGGGCCGGCTTGGTGAGCTGGACCACCAGGACGACGGGGGCGCCGTCCGGGGTCCAGGCGACTCCGGCGTCGTTGTTGGCGCCGTACCAGCCGCCGCCGGTCTTGTCGGCGACCGTCCAGGTCGGGGGGAGTCCGGCGCGGAAGCGGTTGGCGCTGGTGACGGTGGAGAGCATCCAGTCGGTCAGGCGACGGCGGTCCGCCGGGGCCAGCGCCCTGCCGAGGACGAGACGGGCGTAGGTGCGGCCGATCGCGGCCGGGCTGGTGGTGTCCGTGATCCGGTCCGGCTCGGCCGAGTTGAGGTCCGGCTCCCAGCGGTCGAGGCGGGTGACGCGGTCGCCGACGGAGCGGGCGAAGCGGGTGAGTCCGGCGGGGCCGCCGATCTCGCGCAGCAGCAGATTGCCGGCCGTGTTGTCGCTGCGCTGGATGGCCGCGGCGGACAACTCGGCGATCGTCAGGCCGTCGGCCACATGCTCCTGGGTGACGGGGGAGTTCTCCACCACGTCCGCCGCCGTCCAGTACAGGCGGCGGTCCAGCGTGACCTCGGGCAGGTCCCGCAGGACGGCCGCCACCGCCAGGGTCTTGAACAGGGAACAGACCGGGAAGCGTTCGTCGGCGCGGTAGCGGACCGAACGCCCGGTGCGGACGTTGTACCCGAACACGCCGAGGCGGGCGCCGTGCCCGGCTTCGAGGTCGCGCAGGCGGGCGGTGACGGGGTCGGCGCCGGGGTCGGTGGCGGCTGCGGCGGGGCCCGCGGCGAGCAGGACGGCCGAGGTGGCCGCGCCGGCCGTCAGCAGGGTGCGGCGGGAGGGCCTGGGGGAAAGGTGCGAGCTTGAGATCGTTCTCTCCGTCCGTCGAGGATCATGGTCTCCTCTGTCACGGACGTCTCTCCGCTCCCGTCGGTTGCGCCGCCCCTGGTCAGCCACCCGAGGCCGCGCCCCACGCCCGCCGCACCGGCCGAGGGATCGTGACGGGCGGGCACACCGCCCCTCCGGCGTAGGCGAGAATGGACGCATGAGCCTGTTCCGCGACGACGGCAGCGTGGCCCGCACCCGGCAGCCGGGTGCGGCGGACCGCGGCCTGCCGCGCACCCGGCAGGCCGCCCCGGGCGGTGCCCGATGAGTCTCTTCCGCGACGACGGCATCGTCCTGCGGACCCAGAAGCTCGGCGAGGCCGACCGCATCATCACGCTGCTGACGCGCGGGCACGGGCGGGTGCGGGCCGTGGCGCGGGGGGTGCGGCGGACGAAGTCCAAGTTCGGCGCCCGCCTCGAACCCTTCTCCCACGTCGACGTGCAGTTCTTCGCGCGGGGCAGCAGCGAACTGGTCGGACGCGGGCTGCCGCTGTGCACGCAGAGCGAGATCATCGCTCCCTACGGTGGCGGCATCGTGACCGACTACGCCCGCTACACCGCCGGGACCGCCATGCTCGAGACCGCCGAGCGGTTCACCGACCACGAGGGCGAACCCGCTGTCCAGCAGTACCTGCTGCTCGTCGGGGCGCTGCGCACCCTGGCGCGCGGGGAGCACGCCCCGCACCTCGTCCTCGACGCGTTCCTGCTGCGGTCGCTGGCCGTCAACGGGTACGCCCCCAGCTTCGGCGACTGCGCCAAGTGCGGAATGCCGGGACCCAACCGGTTCTTCTCCGTCGCGGCCGGCGGCTCCGTCTGCGTCGACTGCCGGGTGGCCGGCAGCGTCGTACCCTCTCCGCAGACCCTGGTCCTGCTGGGCGCGCTGCTCACGGGAGACTGGGAGACGGCGGACGCGTGCGAGGCGCGCCATGTCCGGGAGGGCAGCGGGCTGGTGTCCGCCTATCTGCACTGGCACCTGGAGCGCGGGCTGCGCTCGCTCAGGTACGTGGAGAAATAGCCAGTCGTACGCGGAGAGACAAGCAAGCGAAAGTCAGAGGAGACGAGAGGCACATGGTCGTACGCGGGTTCCTGGGGCGGCAGCGTCGGGAGTACAGGACGCCGGAGCCGCACCCGTCCGGCGCGCGCCCGCCGAAGCTTCCGGGCGAGCTGGTCCCCGAGCATGTGGCGATCGTCATGGACGGCAACGGCCGCTGGGCCAAGGAGCGCGGGCTGCCGCGCACCGAGGGGCACAAGGTCGGCGCCGAGCAGGTCCTCGACGTGCTCCAGGGCGCGGTCGAGATGGGTGTGCGCAACATCTCGCTGTACGCCTTCTCCACCGAGAACTGGAAGCGCTCGCCCGACGAGGTCCGCTTCCTGATGAACTTCAACCGCGACTTCATCCGCAAGACCCGCGACCAGCTCGACGAGCTCGGCATCCGGGTGCGCTGGGTGGGCCGGATGCCCAAGCTGTGGAAGTCGGTCGCCAAGGAGCTCCAGGTCGCCCAGGAGCAGACCAAGGACAACGACCGTCTCACCCTGTACTTCTGCATGAACTACGGCGGCCGGGCGGAGATCGCGGACGCGGCGCAGGCGCTCGCCGAGGATGTGAAGGCGGGCCGTCTCGACCCGTCGAAGGTCAACGAGAAGACCCTCGCGAAGTACCTGTACTACCCGGACATGCCGGACGTCGACCTGTTCCTGCGGCCGAGCGGCGAGCAGCGCACCTCCAACTACCTGCTCTGGCAGAGCGCGTACGCGGAGCTGGTCTTCCAGGACGTCCTGTGGCCCGACTTCGACCGCCGTGACCTGTGGCGGGCGTGCGTCGAGTTCGCGTCCAGGGACCGCCGGTTCGGCGGCGCGATCACGAACGAGGAACTCTTGGCCATGGAGGGGAAGACTCCGGACCAGGAGGTCACCTCGTAGCCTCCGCGCGTTCGCCCGGCCCGCACCGTACAACCGCTCAACCCGCGGAGCAGTCCGCGCACGTGCCGAAGATCTCCACCGTGTGGGCCACGTTGACGTAGCCGTGTTCCGCGGCGATGGCCTCGGCCCACTTCTCCACCGCCGGGCCCTCCACCTCCACGGCCTTGCCGCAGACGCGGCAGACGAGGTGGTGGTGGTGCTCGCCGGTGGAGCACCGGCGGTACACCGACTCGCCGTCCGAGGTGCGCAGGACGTCGACCTCGCCCGCGTCGGCGAGGGACTGGAGGGTGCGGTAGACCGTGGTCAGGCCCACCGAGTCGCCCTTGTGCTTGAGCATGTCGTGCAGATCCTGGGCGCTGCGGAACTCGTCGACCTCGTCGAGCGCCGCCGCGACAGCGGCACGCTGCCGGGTGGAACGGCCCTTCACGGGCGGTCCAGCGGTTGTCACCGTTGCCTCCTCACGTCTGCGGCTTGCCGGGCCATTGTGCCAGCACCGGCTGTGCGCGGTCAGACGCCGATCTCGTCGCCGGCCGCCCGGGTGGCCGGAATGGCACACTCCGCCGGATCGCCGGCGGGTTGCGCCGACGCCAGCGCACGGGCGCGGCGGCGGGCCAGCGGAGCGGCCAGCACGCTCAGCGCGATGAACGCGGCGATGGTCAGCAGCACGATCGTCGCACCGGGCGGGACGTCCTGGTAGTACGAGGTGACCGTGCCGCCGATGGTCACCGTCACGCCGATCGCCACCGCGATCGCGAAGGTGGCGGCGAAGCTGCGGCTGAGCTGCTGGGCCGCGGCCACCGGGACCACCATCAGGGCCGACACCAGCAGCAGGCCCACGACCCGCATCGCCACCGTCACGGTGACCGCCGCCGTGATCGCCGTGAGCAGGTTCAGCGCGCGGACCGGCAGGCCGGTGACCCGGGCGAACTCCTCGTCCTGGCTGACCGCGAAGAGCTGGCGGCGCAGGCCGAGGGTGACGACGACCACGAAGGCCGCGAGCAGGCAGATCGCCGTGACGTCCGACTCGGAGACGGTCGACAGCGACCCGAACAGGTACGACGTCAGGTTGGCGTTCGAGCCGCCGGGCGCGAGGTTGATGAACATCACGCCGCCGGCCATACCGCCGTAGAAGAGCATGGCGAGGGCGATGTCGCCGCGGGTCCTGCCGTACCAGCGGATCAGTTCCATGGTCACCGCGCCCAGCACCGAGACGGCGGTGGCCATCCACACCGGGGACCAGGAGAGCAGGAAGCCCAGGCCGACGCCGGTCATCGCGACATGGCCGATGCCGTCGCCCATGAGGGCCTGGCGGCGCTGGACGAGGTAGATGCCGACGGCGGGGGCCGTGATGCCGACCAGGACGGCGGCCAGCAGCGCCCGCTGCATGAAGGCGTAGTTCAGGAAGTCCATCAGCTCAGCAGTCCCGTGCGGATCGGTTCGGCGCCCGCGGGTGCGTGCGGGTGCACGTGGTCGTGGCCGGGCAGCGCGTGCTGGCCGACGGCCGGGGTGGGCGGGCCGTCGTGCAGGACGCAGCCGTCGCGCAGGACGACCGCCCGGTCGATCAGGGGCTCCAGGGGGCCCAGTTCGTGCAGGACGAGCAGGACCGTCGTACCGGCCGCGACCTGGTCCTTCAGGGTGCGCGCCAGGACCTCCTGGCTGGCCAGGTCGACGCCCGCCATCGGCTCGTCCATGATCAGCAGTTCGGGTTCCGCGGCCAGTGCGCGGGCGATGAGGACGCGCTGGTGCTGGCCGCCGGAGAGGGCGTCGACGTTGTCCCCGGCCCGGTCGGCCATGCCCACGAGGTCCAGGGCGCGCCGGACGGCCTCCCGGTCGGCCTTGCGGAAGAAGCCGAAGCGGGTGCGGGAGAGCCGGCCCGAGGAGACGATCTCCGTCACCGTGGCCGGGACCCCGCCGGCGGCCGTCGTGCGCTGCGGCACGTATCCGATCCGCGCCCAGTCCCGGAACCGGCGCTGCGGGGTGCCGAACAGCTCGACCTCTCCGGCGCTGACCGGGACCTGGCCGATCACGGTGCGTACGGCGGTGGACTTGCCCGAGCCGTTCGCGCCGAGCAGGGCGACGACCTCACCGCGCCGCACGGTGAGGTCGATGCCGCGCAGGACCGGGCGCGAGCCCAGTTCCGCGCGGGCGCCGCGCAGGGAGATGACGGGCGGCGCGACCACGGGCTCGGCCTTCGCGTCGGTGACACTCGCGTCCATGACGCCCTCCGTAGAGATCACTGGAGATTCACTTCGTTCCCAGGGCTGTCTTCAGCGCCTCGAGGTTCGCTTCCTGGACCGAGAAGTAGTCCGTGCCCCGGGACTTCTTCGTGATGCCCTCGATCGGGTCGAGGACGTCGGTCCTGAGGTTCGCGTCGGAGGCGATGGTCTTCGCGGTCTTGTCGCTGACGAGCGTCTCGTAGAACACGGTCGTGACGCCGTCGGCCTTCGCCATCTTCTCAAGCTCCTTCACGCGGGCGGCGCTGGGCTCCGACTCGGGGTCGAGGCCGTTGATGGCCTCCTCGGTCAGGCCGTAGCGCTCGGCGAGGTAGCCGAAGGCGGCGTGGGTGGTGACGAAGACCTTGGTCTTCGTGTTCGCCAGCCCGTCCTCGAACCGCGTGTTCAGGGCGTCGAGCTTCTTCACGAGGGCCGCGGTGTTGGTCTTGTAGTCGGCCGCGTGGTCCGGGTCGGCCTTCTCGAAGGCCTTGCCGACGCCCTCGGCGACCTGGGCGTAGCGCACCGGGTCGAGCCAGATGTGCGGGTCGAGGCCGGACAGCTCCTCGTTCGCGTGGTCGTCGTGCTCGGCCGCGTGGCCGCCGACCTCGTTGCCGTGCTTCTCCAGCGTGGTGAGGGAGGCGGCGTCGATCTTGGTCTTGATCTCGGACTGGGCCACCGCGGAGTCGACGGAGGGCTGGAGATCCTTGAGGTAGAGCACCGCGTCGGATTCCTGGAGCGCGGCGGTCTGCTTGGCGCTGATCTCCAGGTCGTGCGGCTCCTGGCCGGGCTCGGTGAGGCTGCTGACGTTCACATGGTCCCCGCCTATCTGCTCGGCGAGGAAGGCCATCGGGTAGAACGACGCGACGACGTCGAACTTGTCCGTATTGGCCGCGGCCGCGCTGTCGGAGGAGCAGGCGGAGAGGGTGCAGAGGCCGAGGGCGGTGGCCGCCGCGACCGCGGTGCCGGATATGAGTCGTCGTCGTACGTTCATGACAGTCATTTTCAACAAATATGGAAACCGTTGTCAACAAGGCCTGGTAACGGCTGGGTAAGGGTCTGGGTAGGGATCCGATTTGGTCGAGGGGGAGTCCCCGCCGGTACCCTGAAGTCTTCTCTGGAAGCGCATCTCGCTTCGTCGCCCGTCGTCGTTATGAAGAGAGCACCGTGGCCGCCGACAAGATCGACACCATCGTCAGCCTGAGCAAGCGCCGTGGCTTCGTATTCCCGTGCAGTGAGATCTACGGCGGCCAGAAGGCCGCCTGGGACTACGGACCGCTGGGTGTCGAGCTCAAGGAGAACCTGAAGCGCCAGTGGTGGCGCTACATGGTGACGTCGCGCGAGGACGTGGTCGGCATCGACTCGTCCGTCATCCTGGCCCCCGAGGTCTGGGTGGCCTCCGGCCACGTCGCCACTTTCTCCGACCCGCTGACCGAGTGCACCTCCTGCCACAAGCGGTTCCGCGCGGACCACCTGGAAGAGGCGTACGAGGCCAAGCACCACCGCCTGCCGGAGAACGGCCTGGCGGACGTGAACTGCCCCAACTGCGGCAACAAGGGCCAGTTCACCGAGCCCAAGCAGTTCTCGGGCCTGCTCTCCACCCACCTCGGCCCCACGCAGGACACCGGCTCCATCGCCTACCTGCGCCCCGAGACCGCCCAGGGCATCTTCACCAACTTCGCCCAGGTGCAGACCACTTCGCGCCGCAAGCCGCCGTTCGGCATCGCGCAGATGGGCAAGTCCTTCCGCAACGAGATCACGCCCGGCAACTTCATCTTCCGCACCCGCGAGTTCGAGCAGATGGAGATGGAGTTCTTCGTCAAGCCGGGCGAGGACGAGACGTGGCAGGAGTACTGGATGGAGCAGCGCTGGAACTGGTACACCGGCCTGGGCCTGCGCGAGGAGAACATGCGGTGGTACGACCACCCCAAGGAGAAGCTCTCCCACTACTCCAAGCGCACCGCTGACATCGAGTACCGCTTCCAGTTCGGCGGCAACGAGTGGGGCGAGCTGGAGGGCGTCGCCAACCGCACCGACTACGACCTCTCCGCCCACGCCAAGGCCTCCGGCCAGGACCTCTCCTACTTCGACCAGGAGGCCCAGGAGCGCTGGACCCCCTACGTCATCGAGCCCGCCGCCGGTGTCGGCCGCGCGATGCTCGCCTTCCTCCTCGACGCCTACATCGAGGACGAGGCGCCCAACGCCAAGGGCAAGCTGGAGAAGCGGACCGTTCTTCGCCTCGACCACCGCCTGGCCCCGGTGAAGGTCGCGGTCCTGCCGCTGTCCCGCAACCCGGAGCTGTCGCCCAAGGCCAAGGGCCTCGCCGCCGCGCTGCGCCAGAACTGGAACATCGAGTTCGACGACGCGGGCGCCATCGGCCGCCGCTACCGCCGCCAGGACGAGATCGGCACGCCGTACTGCGTGACCGTCGACTTCGACACCCTCGACGACAACGCGGTCACCGTCCGCGAGCGTGACTCGATGAAGCAGGAGCGCGTGTCCCTCGACCAGATCGAGAGCTACCTCGCGGGTCGCCTGATCGGCTGCTGACCTCAGCTTTCCTCGTCGTCGCCCACGAGTGCCGGGTCCCTTTCGGGGGCCCGGCACTCGTCGTTCGCGTGCTCCCGCCGCACATGGTCGCGCAGCAGCACGTTGGCGTCCGTCTCCGCGCTGTAGTCGTGCGCGGCGCGGGCGATCTCCCGCCCTGCCGCCAGGTCCTCGCACCCGACGCAGTCCGGCTCCGGCACCGGTGGCCGGGGCGTGCCGATGCCGACGAGGAACGGCCCGTCCGTCCGGGCCCGCCGGTTCGCCGCCCGCACGCCCGCGCTCAGCCGCTCCTCGGCGGTCGCCGGCCGCAGCGCCGCCGGGTCGGCCTGCCACTCCCGGCCGCCGCCGACCGGCCGCAGCATCGCGTAGGGGCCGGACCGGTCCTGGTACTCGCCGACCCTGTCCGTCGCCGGGTCGTAGAGCAGGGCTCCCGGCTCATGCCGCGTGTCGTGCATGTCTTTCGCTCCTTTCACCCAACTTACATACTAAATGCGACAGTTGGGCTACTCTGGGTAGTGGGGGTTGTCGTCAGGATGGCCTTCGACCGGCATCGGCACGCCGCTGACGTGGGGCTGGGCGTCGTCGGACAGCGCATATTCCACAAATTCCGGAGGGTTGGATGCCGTCCAGGCGGGTGATCACGGGCCGTAGCCAGGAGCCCCGGCGACGCTTCGCGGAGGAGCTGCGCCTCCTGCGGACCGAGAAGGGGGACAGCCTGCGGCAGTTGGAGGTGGTGCTGGGCTGGAACGCGTCGACGTTCGGGAAGATGGAGGGCGGCCAGAGCCTGGGCAGCCCGGAGATCGTCGAGGCGCTGGACCAGCACTACGGGACGACCCCGATGCTGCTCACGCTGTGGGAACTGGCGGTGGCGGATCCATCGCAGTTCAAGGAGCAGTATCGGCGGTACATGTTGCTGGAGGCTGAGGCGATCGGGCTGTGGCAGTACTCGGTGAGTGCGCCGCCGGGACTGCTTCAGACGGACGGCTACGCGCTCGAAGCACTCGTGGCGGGCGGTCTCAAAGGGGAGGAGTTGAACCAACAGGTTGAGGCGCGCACGAGTCGACGGAAGCTGCTGGAGGGGGAGGAGGCTCCTCCGTTCCGGGCGATCCTCTCCGAAGCCGTTCTCCGCAATTCGCTGCGCAACCGCGCAGAGTGGAAAGGGCAGTTGGGGCACCTGGTGGAGGCGTCGGAATACTCGAACGTCACCCTGCACGTGCTGCCGTTCGGCACCGGCCCGCACGGCCTGATGAATACGGACACGATGTTCCTGCGGCTCCTGGACGGCCGAACCGTGGCCTATACGGAGAACGATGTACGGGGTGAACTGGTCGAGGAAACAGGCAAGGTTGAGCGCCTGCACCGCACATATGATGCGGTACGTGACATGGCGCTGAGCCCTGCCGAGTCACGGACGTTCATCTTGCGAGTGCTGGAGGAAATGCCATGCGAGCCATCGACTTGAGCAGCGTGACGTGGCGCAAGAGTTCCTACAGCAACACCGATGGCGGCAACTGTGTTGAGGTCTCCGACGATCTCCTCAGCGCCGCCGTCTGGCGCAAGAGCAGCTACAGCAACTCTGACGGCGGCCAGTGCCTCGAAGTCGCCGACGACGTGACCGCCCTCGTCCCCGTCCGGGACAGCAAGGACCCCGGGCGGGGTGTGCTGACGTTCGGGCCGGTGGCCTGGGGTCACTTCGTGCGTGCCTACAGGTCGACGTCCACGTAGAGCGCCGCGTGGTCGGAGGCCGCCGTGCCCTTCGAGGTCACCGTGTCGAAGGACTTGATGTCGTCCGCGAAGATGCCACGGGTCTCCAGGCCGACGTGCTGGACCTCCGGCCACAGCTCGGGGGAGAGCAGCAGATAGTCGAGCTTGTTCCCCTCGCTCTTGCAGTCCCCGTGTGTGCCGGGCAGGCCATGATAGGCGCGGTGACTCATCACGTCCCGCAGCCCGGTGTCCCGTAGGGCCGTGGCCGGGTCGCTGTCCGGGTCGTCGTTGAGGTCTCCGGCGACGATGACGTGCGGGGTGCGCTCCAGCGCGGCCCGGTAGATCTCCGCGACCCGCTTCGCCTGGGCAAGGCGCAGCTTGGGGTTGTCCTGGAACTTGCTCTTCAGGTGGTTGCCGAGGATCACCAGGGGCGTGCCGTTGAGCTGGATCTCGAACTCGGGGCAGTCGCGGCTGAAGAGGCGCAGGTCGGGACGCTCGGGGCTGGTGTCGAAGAGGTGGGACCGCACGGACGTGATCGGGTGCCGGCTGAGGATCCCGATGTCGATGCCCCGGGGATCGTTGCCGTCGATCAGCAGGGCGTAGGGGTACGGCCGTCGGCCGAGCGCCCCGGCCAGCACCTGCGTGTTGAAGCGTTCCAGGGTGAGACGGTCCTCGACCTCGACGGTGAGCAGGATGTCGGCGTCGACCTCCGAGACCACGCGGCCGGTGTTGCGCACCACGTTCATCTCGAAGTCGTCCTGTCCCAGTTCGGCCCAACCGGCCCACGCGGCACGGCCCTTGGCGGTGACCACGATGTGGGGGTTCTTTCCCGGCTCGGGCGGCTTGAACAGTCCGGACTCCTTGCCCGGACGTGACTGGTTCACATAGATCGGCGGCGGGTCCTTCGGGTCGATCTCGTACGCCCGGTGCTTCTCGATCAGGCCGGCGATCTTCGTCTTGTCGTCGTCCGTGTACACGGGCAGGTCCAGGAGAGCGACCAGCGTGGCGAAGTCGTCGAGGATCTCCTCGCGCTTCGCCGGGTCCTCGACGCGGAAGGCCGTGGGCCGGCGGAAGAGGTTCTCCATGTTGAAGGTGGCGATGCGGATGCTCATGGCAGCCTCCATGGCGGCGCGAAGGGCCGCTCGGTCGGCGGCAGGCGCCGCCGGGGTGACCGCGCACCGACACCTCCTATTGTCCTCGCGCTGCCCGCCCCGTCGACCGGACAGATGACAGCCGACAGATGTTCACATCTGTCAGCTGTCGTGTCGGCCGTCGTGTCGGCTGTCATGTCAGGGTGATGCGCATGCCGACGCGGCCGTACGGGGCGCTCAGCCGGCCGACCGGGTCAACTCCCGTTCCGCGAAAGCGCGGAAGGCGCGTGGTGGCCGGCCGGTGAGGCGCTGGACGGTGTCGGTGGTCCGGTCCTCCGCGCCGTCCGCGATGGCGCGGTCGAGGCCGGCGAGCAGCGCCGCGTACTCGGCGGGTATCGCGGCGGCGAGACGGTCGCGCAACTGCTCGTAGGTCAGCGGGTGGTGGGTGACCGGCCGGCCCGTGAGCCGGGTGAGGACGGCGGCGATGTCGGCGTAACTCAGTGCCTCCGGGCCCGTGATGACGAGGTCGGTGTTGGGGGCCTGTGCATCGGTCAGCGCGTGTACGGCGACGGCGGCGATGTCGTCGGCGTCGACGAACCCGACCCGGCCTTCACCCGTGGCCGTCAGGATGGTGCCGTCCGCCGCGATGCTCCGGGCGTGCGGGGTGTCTCCGGTGAGGTTCTGCATGAACCACGAGGGCCGCAGGACCGCCCACTCGTCGAACAGGCCGGGCAGGGCCTGGTGGACCTGCCCCGTGGACGGGCCGCCGGCGGGGATCGCCGAGGAGCTGAGCAGTACCGCGCGCCGCACCCCGACCGCGCGGGCCTCTTCGAGGAAGGGCAGCATGATGGCGGCCGGTTCCGTGGAGCCCAGCGGTGGGATGAGGTAGGCCCGGTCGACGCCGGTCAGGGCGTCGTCGAAGGTCGTGGGGTCGTCCCAGTCGAAGCGGACGGACCGGACGGACCGGGAGTCGTCCACGGCGTTGGCGCGTCGGCTCGCGGCCTTGACGTCGTGCCCGCGCGCGGCGAGCCGGGAGACGACGCGGCTGCCGGTGGTGCCGGTCGCCCCGATGACCAGGGTGGTGCCGATGGTCGTCATCACTTCGTCCTCGTCCCCGTGAAGTCGGTCGCGGGGTCCTGGAGGACCGCGAGCGGGTTCCAGTAGTCGCGGTAGCCGGTGATGAGGCCGTTCTCGACGGTGACCACGGCGATGTAGGTCATGTCGAAGGGGCTGCCGGTCTCCACCAGACGCCCCACGCCGCGCATCTCGACCACGATGGTCCCCGCGTCGGTGGTCCGGTGGATCCGCACGGACGGGAAGTCGTGGACGTCGATGTGGTCCGGGTAGCCGCGCATGTAGTCGGCGATCGCGGCCTTGCCCTCCAGTCGCTTGGGCCAGCCGTCGGGGGCGAACGGGAACTCGAGGACTCCGTCGTCGTCCCAGAGGTCGACCCAGGCGGAGATGTTCTTGTCCAGCAGCAGCTGAAGGCCGTGGCGGTACAGATCCGTAGGCGCCGTGGTGGTGGGCATGGGCACTCCGTCCATAAGATACGGACCCGGGGTCCGCTTCTGGGCCCAACGATACGGACCCGTGGTCCGCTTTGTAAAGGAGGGCCGGATGGTGGGCGAGAGGGAACCCGTGGAACCCATGGAATCCGTGGCGGCCGCCGCCGAACGCAGGCCGCGCAAGGACGCGGCCCGCAATCGGGAGGCGGTCCTGGCGGCCGCCGACGACCTCTTCGCCCGCTGCGAGAGTCCCGAGGCCGTCACCATGGCCGACATCGCGGCGGCGGCCGGCGTCGGCAAGGCGACGCTCTTCCGCGGTTTCGGCGACCGCACCGGCCTGATCCAGGCGCTGTACGCGGCGCGGCTGGAGCCGGTCAGGGCCGCCGTCGAAGCGGGCCCGGCACCGCTGGGGCCCGCCACTCCGCCATCGCTGCGCGCGCCCGCCCTGCTCGACGCCCTTCTCTGCTTCAAGCTCGACAACCGCCACCTCGCCCTGGCCCTGGAGGAGGCCGGCAGCGGCAGCCCCTACGGGGCGGGTCACTACGAGTGGTGGCACTCCACGCTCCGGGCCGCGCTGGAGCGGATCCCCGGCTTCGGGCCCTCGGACGGCGACTTCGCCGCGCACGCGTTGCTCGCCGCCGTCCGTGCCGACCTCGTCGACCACCTCGTGGACGAGAGGCGCGTGCCTCGAGAGCGGGTGCGGGCGGACCTGGCGGCCTTCACTGCCAGGGTCCTGGCGGGTGACAGCTGACAGAGGCCCGGCGGGTGACAGCTGACAGGTGACAGATATTGAAATCTGTCAGTCGTCATGCCATGCTGGGGTACATGACGATGCGAACCCGTTCCCTCGGTACCACCGGTCCCCAGGTCTCCGCCCTCGGCCTCGGCTGCATGGGCATGTCCGCGCTGTACGGCGAAGCGGACCGGGCCGAGGGGATCGCGACGATCCACGCCGCCCTCGAGGCCGGCGTGACACTGCTGGACACCGGCGACTTCTACGGCATGGGCCACAACGAGCTGCTGATCGGCGAAGCCCTGCGCACCGCTCCCGCCGCCCGCCGCGAACAGGCGCAGATCAGCGTGAAGTTCGGCGCCCTGCGCGACCCCGAC
The DNA here is from genome assembly GCF_044766465.1 of Streptomyces sp. NPDC102259. Taxonomy (NCBI): domain Bacteria; kingdom Bacillati; phylum Actinomycetota; class Actinomycetes; order Kitasatosporales; family Streptomycetaceae; genus Streptomyces; species Streptomyces sp. NPDC102259. Next base: position 536,764 of record NZ_JBIWMA010000001.1, read on the forward strand.
GGCGGCTGGAGCGGCTACGACGGCCGTCCGGGAGCCGTGAAGAACTTCGCCGCCTACTCCCTCCAGCGCCTGGGCGTCGACCACATCGACGTCTACCGCATCGCCCGGCTCGACCCCGACGTACCGATCGAGGAGACGGTCGGCGCGATCGCCGAGCTGGTCGAGAAGGGGTACGTCCGGCACATCGGCCTCAGCGAGGTCGGCGCCGAGACCATCCGCAAGGCCGCCGCCACCGCGCCGATCGCCGACCTCCAGATCGAGTACGCGCTGATCTCGCGAGGCATCGAGAATTCGATCCTGCCGGTCACCCGTGAGCTGGGGATCTCCATCACGGCGTACGGCGTGCTGTCGCGCGGGCTGATCTCCGGGCACTTCACCGCCGACCGCAAGCTCGCCGCGAACGACTTCCGGGCCTACTCGCCCCGCTTCCAGGGCGACAACCTCCAGCACAACCTGGACCTGGTGGAGGCGCTGCGGAAGGTCGCCGAGCAGAAGGGCGTCTCCGTCGCACAGATCGCGATCGCCTGGGTGCTGGCCCAGGGCGAGGACATCGTGCCGCTGATCGGCGCCCGGACCAGGGAGCGGCTGGCGGAGTCGCTGGGCGCGCTGGACGTCGTCCTGGACGCCGCCGACCTCGCCGCGATCGAGGGCGCCGTCCCGGCCGACGCGGCCGCCGGTGACCGCTACTCGGCCGCCGCGATGGCCCACCTCGACAGCGAGCGCTGACCCGCACTCCGGGTACGGTCTGAGCATGTCACCGACCACCGAGACCCTGACCGCCGAGCGCATCCTCGAGGCGACCGAGGAAGTGCTGCGCCGCCACGGCCCGGCCAAGGCCACCGTGGTCGACGTGGCCCGCGCGCTCGGGGTCAGCCATGGCAGCGTCTACCGGCACTTCCGGACGAAGGCGGCGCTGCGCGCGGCGGTCACGAAGCGGTGGCTGGACCGTACGTCGGAGACCCTGTCCGCCATCACCGCCGACGAGACCCGCGCCCCGGAGACCCGGCTGCGCGACTGGCTCGCGGCGCTCTTCGAGGCCAAGCGGCGCAAGGCGGGCGACGATCCCGAGCTGTTCGCCACGTACATGGTGCTGACCGGGGAGACCGGCGAGGTGGTCGACGAGCACCTCGCCGACCTGACCGGCCAGCTGACCGAGATCATCGAGGCGGGGGTCGCGTCCGGCGACTTCACGGTCCCCGACCCGAGGACCTCCGCCGCTGCCGTCTTCCAGGCCACCGGCCGCTTCCACGACCCCGGCTACCACCGGGTGTGGGAGCGGCCGGGCGCGCAGGAGGACTTCACGGCGCTGGTGGACCTGCTGCTGCGCGGGCTGCGGGGAGCGGTCTGATGGCCCCCACGATCCGCCGGGCCGTGATCCCCGCCGCCGGGCTGGGCTCCCGGCTGCTGCCCCTCACGAAGGCGATCCCGAAGGAGATGCTCCCGGTCGGCGACAAGCCGGTGATCGAGCACACCGTGCGGGAGCTGGTGGACTCGGGCATCACCGACATCACCATCGTCGTCTCCGGCGGCAAGAGCCTGATCCAGGACCACTTCCGCCCCAACCCGGCCCTCGTCGAGCAGCTTCGCGCCGACGGCAAGACGGCCTACGCGGACGCGGTCGAGGAGGTGGCCGAGCTGGCCCGCAGGGGCCACATCACCTACCTCGACCAGCGCGGCCCGTACGGCAACGGCACCCCGGTGCTGAACGCCGCCCGTTCCTTCGGCGACGAGCCGGTCCTGGTCCTGTGGCCCGACGACGTCTTCGTCGCCGAGACCCCCCGCGCCCAGCAGCTGATCCGCGCCTACGAGCAGACCGGCTGCCCGGTGCTGGCCCTGCTGCCGATGGACCCCGCCGACTCCCAGCGCTACGGCGTCCCCGTCGTCAAGGAAGACCTCGGCGAGGGGACCCTGCGCATCACCGGCCTCGTCGAGAAACCCGACCCCGCGCGGGCGCCGTCGGCGTACGCGGCCATCGGCGGCTACGTCATCACCCCCGGCATCATCGACGAACTGCGCGAGCAGACCCGCCGCTGGTACGAGCACCGGACCGGTGAGATCTACCTGACCGACGCGATCAACGCCTACGCCCGCGGCCGTGCGGTCTACGGCCAGGTCATCCAGGGCCGCTGGTACGACACCGGCAACCCGTCCGACTACCTCGTCGCCCAGCTGGCCCACGCCCTGGCCCACCCCGAGTACGGGCCGGTGCTCCGGGGCCTGGTCAGCGACCTCGACGCCCGCGGCGACCGGGCGCCTGGCTCACACTGACCGTTCAGCGCGGAATCACCCAGCCCGGCGCCCAGGTCCCGGCGGCGTCGGAGCCGGCCGCCGTGGCGTCGAGGTGGGCGCGGAGGGCGGCCAGCGCCGGGTGGGGGTTGTCGCGGTGCCAGAGGAGCGAGTGCGGGTAGACGGGCGTCGGGTCGGTCACCGGGATGAGACGCAGGCCGTGTCCCGCGGGCCAGACGAGGCGGGTCCGCCCGCCCATGAAGGTGGCCAGGGCCGGCGTGTCGGCGATGGTGTCGAGGAGGGCGTCGGAGCCGAAGTTGGGGCCGGTCGCCTCGATGGTGAGGCCGAACTCGGCGACGAGATCGTCGTAGTAGGCGGTCCACTCGGTTCCGGGGGCGAGGCCGGGCATCCAGATCCGGTGCCCGGCCAGCTGAGCGAGGGGCACCGACCGGGCGCCCGCCAGCGCGTGGGCGGAGCCCGTGAGGAGCTGGAGCGGCTCGTCGAGCACCCGGACGGACTCGATGTCCTCGGGCAGCGGCCGGCCGGGCGCGGCGACGGCGCGGAAGGACGCGTCGATCGCACCGGACCGCAGGGCGGCGACGGCCGTCTCGATCTCGAACAGCATCACCACGTCGAGGTCGATCTCGGGGTGTGCGCGGTGGAAGTCGCGCATCAGGCCCGTCGCCGCGCCGCGTGAGGCGATCACGTCGACGCGCAGCGGACGGTGGCCGGTGCGCACGGATGCGACCGCGCGCTCGGTGACGCGCAGCAGCTCGCGCGCGTGGGGCAGGAACGCCTGCCCGTCGATGGTGAGTTCGGCGCCGCGCGGGGTGCGGGTGAACAGCCGTACCCCGAGGGTGCGCTCCAGCGCGGCGATGCGCTTGGAGACGGCCTGCTGGGTGACCGCCAGCTCGGCGGCGGCCTCCTGGAACTGCCCCGCGTCGGCGGCGGCGACGAACGTCCGGACGGTCTCTAGGTCCATGGCGACACCCTAGGGACACAACCGGTGGTTGTGGCCAGGAGGCCCCACGGTTGTTTGATCCCCGGGCGCGGTGCTCGCTTTGATGCTTGCGAACGCGGATCGGTTGTACGGGTGATCGGCGAGTGGCGAGTGGCGAGTGGCGATCGGCGAGTGGCGAGGGGCGGGCGGGCATGAGGAGCGGGGACCGGCTGGGACGGCTGCTCGGTCAGCGGCTCGTACGTCGGCCCGGACAGCGGCCCGGACAGCGGCCCGGACAGCTTCCCGGTCAGCGGCGCGGGCATCGGCTGGGCCGGCGGTTCGGGTGGCTCTGGGGAGCGTACGGAACCAGCGCGCTCGGGACCTGGCTCGCCTTCGGCGCGTTCCCGCTGATCGCCATCCAGGTGCTGCACGCCGGACCGGCCGAGGTCGCCGCGCTCTCCTGCGTGGGGGCCGCGGTGGGCGCGGTCGTGGCGGTGCCGCTCGGCCCGTGGGTGGAGTTCCGCCGCAAGCGGCCGGTGCTGATCACGATGGACCTGGTGCGGTGCGCGGCGCTGCTGACCGTCCCCGCCGCGTTCGCGCTCGGCGTCCTCACCTTCCTTCAGCTCCTGCTGGTCTCGGTCGTCGTCGCGGCGGCCGACATCACCTTCCGCGCCGCCTCCGGCGCGTACCTGAAGACACTGCTGCCGGCCGAGGACCTGCTCGTCGCCAACGCCCGGTTCGAGTCCACGGCCTGGACGACCACGATCATCGGACCACCGCTGGGCGGCGCGGCGATCGGGCTTCTCGGCCCGGTGGCGACGGTGGTGGCCGACGCGGTCAGCTACCTGCTCTCGGCCCTGGGCATCCGTGCGATGGGCGGGCACGAGCAGCGGCCCGCGCCCCGGGAGGCCGCGCGCCTGCGGGCCGGGGACCTGCTCGACGGCTGGCGGTACATCCTCGCCGACGCGACGCTGCGTCCCCTGTTCTTCAACACGGCCTTGTTCAACGGCCTGGTGATGGCCGCCCAGCCGCTGCTGGCCGTCCTGATGCTCGGCCGACTCGGCTTCGCACCGTGGCAGTACGGCCTCGCCTTCGCCGCGCCCGCGATCGGCGGGCTGCTCGGCTCGCGGCTGGCCCGACCGCTCGTCACCCGGTTCGGGCAGCACCGGGTACTGGTCGGATCGGGGGCGCTGCGTGCGATCTGGCCCGTCGGCCTGGCCTTCCTCGGGCCGGGCGCCGGCGGGCTGCTGCTGGTGGTGGGCGTCGAGCTCGGGCTCATCTTCTGCTGCGGGGTCTTCAACCCCGTCCAGGCCACCTACCGCCTGGAGCGCACCCCGACCGGCCGGGTCACCCGCACCCTGTCCGCCTGGGCGGTGACGACCAAGGCGGCGACCGCGCTCCTGACGGCCGTCTGGGGTGTGCTGGGCAGCCTGCTCGGTCCGCGTACGGCCATCGGCCTGGCCGGCGTGTTCCTGCTGGCCACCCCGCTGCTGCTGCCCCGCCGCACGACAGCGCGCCGCCCCGAGCCGGAACCGGAGCCGGAGCTTGAGCCGGGGCTGGAGTCCGAGCCCGGGCCGGAGCTTGAGCCGGGGCTGGAGTCCGAGCCCGGGCCGGAGCTTGAGCCGGGGCTGGAGTCCGAGCCGGAGCCGGAGCCGGAGTCGGCGCCGAACCGGTCCTGACTGGCCGCCACGTCGACGCTCAGAGGCTGTCCGCCCGAAGGAAATCCGGCCTTCCGGTGCGATGGCCTCGCTTCGCCCCGATGACTCCCGGGGCGGCCGGGAGTCATCGCGGCTCGCGGCCCTCCGCGGGGTCCACCGTCGCCTGATGCGCCTCGGCGAGATGTTCCTCGGCCTTCAGCCAGGGCAGGAACTGCGCCCCTTTGCGCCAGCCGCACGTGTCACATCTGATCGTGCGCTGCACTCCCGCTCGCCGCACTCGGACGACATGCTCCCGTCCATGCTGGTCCCAGCGGCTCACCTTGCTCGTGTTGATCTCCAGCACCACGCCTCCCTGAATCTCGGCCAGCAAGGAGTGTGCAGCAATACCAACATCAACAGGGGTTTCGGCCCGTCGAGTTGGCCAAGCCGTTCCCGAGCCCGGTCCGGGGCGTGTGAGTCACCCCACCTTGCGCGGCAGCCGCAGGCTCAGCAGCCCCGTCACGACGACCCCGCCCAACTGCACGGCCAGCGTGACGACCAGGGCGTCCCGCATGCCCATCCCCGGGACCAGGGAGAGGAACAGGGTGCCGAGGGTGGCCACACCCAGTGCCAGCGAGGCCTGTTGGGTGGTCACCATCACCCCGCTGCCGACGCCCGCGCGGACCGAAGGCACCTCGGACATCACGATCCGCATGACGACGGGCAGTTGGAGCGCCTGCCCCGCACCGGCGACCGCCGCGCCCGGCAGCAGCGCGACGAAGCCCACGTCCGGCCAGTCGGCGCGCACCGCCAGCAGGATGAGGACGACACCCACGCCCTGGACCACCGAGCCCGCCGTGACCACCCGGGCCCCGAACCGCGCCACCAGCCGTGGCCCGGCCAGCGAGACGAGGAAGAACGCCAGAGCCATCGGCGCGAGCGCGAGACCGGCCGGCACCGGACCCAGTCCCGCCCCGCTCTGCAGCGCCACGGCGACGACGAACATGAACCCGCTGAAGCCGATCGCGAACGGCACCATGATCGTCAGGCCGCGCCGCAGCGTGGTGAGCGCGAACAGGCTCGGCGGCACCAGCGGGGTACGGCCCTGCCGGTCGGCCCGCCGCTCCACCGCGAGGAACGCGCCCGTGACCAGCGGGAACGCGGCCAGTGACAGCCACGTCCACAGCGGCCAGCCCGCCGCCCGGCCCTCGGTGAGCGGGGCGAGCAGCGTCAGCAGGGCGGCGGCGAGGAGCACGGTGCCGGGTCCGTCCACGGGCTCGGGGCGCGGTGAGCGCGTCTCCGGGACGGTACGGACGGCGAGGACGAGCCCCACGACCACGACGGGGACGTTCACGAGGAACACGGACCGCCAGCCGCTGCCGGCGAGGTCCGCGGCGACCAGTACGCCGCCCAGGATCTGGCCCGCGACCATGGACAGCCCGGCGGTCGCGCCGTACAGGCTCATCGCCTTGGCGCGACGCGGACCCTCGGTGGACGACTGGATGGTGGCCAGCACCTGCGGAACCATCGCGGCGGCCGACGCGCCCTGCGCGACCCGCGCCGCGACCAGGAACCACGCGTCGGGCGCCAGTCCGCAGGCCAGAGAGGTCAGGCCGAAGGCGACCATGCCGCCCAGGAAGAGCCGGCGCCGACCGAACAGGTCGCCGAGCCGGCCGCCCAGCACGAGCAGGACGGCGTACGCGAGCCCGTACCCGGAGACGACGAGTTCGAGGACGGACTCGCTCGCGGCGAGATCCCGGCCCATGGTCGGCAGGGCGACGTTGACGATGAAGAAGTCGATCAGAGGAAGTGCCGCGCCGAGCAGCACGGTGAACAGCCCGAGCGAGCCGAGCGCGCGGGGCGCCGCGACCGTCCGTGCGGTAGCTGGGGTGGTGATGGTTTCAGTCACGGTCCCGAGCCTGCGCCGCCGCTCAGACGGGTACCAGAGTCTCCTTATCCTGGTAGAAGGAGCACCTGGCAACAGTGTCCGGGCGGGCGCACGCTGGAGGCATGACGACGATGGCCCAGGAAACACGCGCGCGCGAGACCCAGGCGATCCGCCGGGCGCAGGGGACTCGCGAGGCCCGGGAGGCGCAGGAGGCCCAGGAGTCGCAGGAGGCCCGTGCGGCGGAGGCGGCCCGCGAGGTCCAGAACGCCCGTGAGTCGCCCGGGGCGGGGGGCTCGGAGATCCGGCGCCACGAGCTGGCCGCCTTCCTGCGCAGCCGCCGCGAGCGGATCACGCCCGAGCAGGTGGGCCTCCCGCGCGGGGCGCGCCGCCGTACGCCGGGGCTGCGCCGCGAGGAGGTCGCCCACCTCTCGGCGGTGGGCGTCACCTGGTACACCTGGCTCGAACAGTCCAGGGACATCCAGGTCTCGGTCCAGGTCCTCGACGCCCTGGCCCGCACCCTGCTGCTCGACCCGAGCGAACGGGCGCACCTCTTCCAGCTGGCCGCCGCGACCGACCCGACCCCCGCCTCCTCGTGCACCGGCGTCACCGACGCCGTACGCGAGGTCCTCGACCAGCTCGACCCGCTGCCCGCCTGCGTCCAGAACAGCCGCTACGACATCCTGGCCTACAACCGCACCTACGCCCATCTGCTCTGCGACCTCGACGCGATCCCGCCCGAGGACCGCAACTGCATGGTCCTCGTCCACACCCACCCGCAGTGGCGCGAGTCGATCGTCCACCTCGACGAGACCATGCGTCTGATGGCCGCGAAGCTCCGCGCCTCCATGGCCGGCCATCTCACCGAGCCCGCCTGGAAGATGCTGGTCAAGCGACTCCAGTCGGAGTCACCGGAGTTCCGCGAGAACTGGGAGCGCTACGAGGTCATCGCGACCCGCAGCAAGACCAAACAGTTCCGCAACCCGCACGTCGGCCTCCTCGACCTCACCCACACCGACCTCTGGCTGAGCCCGGAACTCGGGGCGCGCCTGGTGACGTACGCACCGGCGGACGAGGCGACGCGGGAGCGGCTGGAGAAGCTGTACGCGTTCGCGCAGGCGCCCTCCGCCGAGACAGCCGAGACCGCTGAGACAGTCGAGACCGCTGGGAGCGCCGGGAGCGGGGTCAGGCGCTGAGGCTCGCCGCCTCCCGGACCTCCGGCGACTCCAGTCGCCGCGCGGTCCGCTCCGCCGTCCGCCGGGCCCAGGCTCCGGTGGTCACGGCGCCCAGGACGAGGACGACGACACCACAGCCGGTGACGATCCACCAGCCGGGCACGGCCGCGGAGACGAAGGTGTCGCGGTACGCCGAGGTGCTCACGCCCGCCGCCAGTACCGCGCCGATCACCGCGACGCCCAGTGTCTGGCCCAGCTGGCGGCTGGTGGAGGCGACCGCCGCCGCGACCCCCGCCTGACCGCGGGGCATGCCCGACACCGCCGTGTTCGTGATCGGCGCGTTCACGAACCCGAAGCCCACCCCGAACAGCACGTACCCGAGGAACAGGGTCGTGTCGGACGTCTCCGCCTCGAAGACGGCGAACAGCAGCCCGCTCGTCGTGATGGCGGCGCCCGAGATCAGCAGCGGCAGCCGCGGTCCCCGGCTGCCGACCAGCCGTCCGGACAGCGGGGCGCACAGGAACATCGGCACGGCCATGGGCAGCATCCACAGCCCTGCGTGCAGGGCGTCGAGGCCCCGGACGTTCTGGAGGTACAGCGTGGACAGGAACAGGAAGCCACCCAGCGCGGCGAACGCGCCGACCGCGACCACGGTCGCCCCGCTGAACGGGACCGACCGGAAGAAGCGCAGGTCGACGAGGGGTTCGGCGCGCCGCGGCTCGTACCGGAGCAGGCCGATCAGCGCGACCAGCGCCACCGCCGCGAAGGGACCGCTGGTCGACAGGCCCGCCTCCGGCGCCTCGATGATCGCGTAGGTGAGGGGGCCGAACAGGGCGATGACCAGCAGCTGACCGACCGGGTCGGGGCGGCGGGCCTTGGGCGCGCGGGACTCGGGGACGTACCGCAGGGTCGCCAGCAGGGCGACCAGGCCGATCGGCAGGTTGAGCCAGAAGATCGACCGCCAGCCGACCGACTCCACCAGGAGCCCGCCCAGCAGCGGGCCCGCGGCCATCGAGATGCCCACGACCGCACCCCAGACCCCGATCGCGCGGGCCCGTTCACGGGGGTCGGTGAAGGTGTTGGTGATGATCGACATGGCGACCGGGTTCAGCATCGAGCCGCCGACCGCCTGCACCATCCGGGCCGCGACCAGCAGCTCCAGGTTCGGGGCGAGCGAGCACAGCAGCGAGCCGATCGTGAACACGACCAGCCCGGCCATGAAGACCTTCTTGCGGCCGATCCGGTCGGCGGTCGATCCCGCGAGCATCAGCAGCACGGCGAGCACCAGCGTGTACGCGTCGATCGTCCACTGGAGGCCGGCGGTGGAGGCGTGCAGATCGCGCTGCATCGCGGGCAGGGCGACATTGAGGACGGTGACGTCGAGGCTCACGATCAGCAGGCTCATGCAGCAGATCGCGAGGACCAGGAGGCGTCGCCGAGGGCTGAGCTCGGGCATGCGCCCCATCGTAGCCGATATCGATAGTGCGCCTAACTAATGGTTCATACATGATCTGTGGGCGGTCAGAGAACGTGCGGCCGGGCACGCCGTCCGATGCGTGACAATGGGTGGATGCCCACGACCGCGCCCACGCAGAACGCGACCCCGAACACAGCCCTCCGGATCGGCCCGCACGCCGTCACCCCGCCGGTCGTCCTGGCCCCCATGGCCGGGATCACCAACGCCCCCTTCCGGACCCTGTGCCGGGAGTTCAGCGGCGGCAAGGGGCTGTTCGTGAGCGAGATGATCACGACCCGGGCGCTGGTCGAACGCAACGAGAAGACCATGCAGCTGATCCACTTCGACGCGACCGAGAAGCCGCGCTCGATCCAGCTGTACGGCGTCGACCCGGCGACCGTCGGCAAGGCCGTCCGCATGATCGCGGAGGAGGGCCTCGCCGACCACATCGACCTGAACTTCGGCTGCCCGGTCCCCAAGGTCACCCGCAAGGGCGGCGGTTCCGCCCTCCCCTACAAGCGCCACCTGCTGCGGGCGATCCTGCGGGAGGCGGTGAGCGGGGCCGGCGACCTCCCGGTGACGATGAAGATGCGCAAGGGCATCGACGACGACCACATCACCTACCTCGACGCCGGCCGGATCGCCGTCGACGAGGGCGTCACCGCGATCGCGCTGCACGGACGCACCGCCGCCCAGCACTACGGCGGCACCGCCGACTGGGAGGCGATCGCCCGCCTGAAGGAACACGTCCCGGAGATCCCCGTCCTCGGCAACGGCGACATCTGGTCGGCCGAGGACGCCCTGCGCATGGTGCGCGAGACCGGCTGCGACGGCGTGGTCGTCGGACGCGGCTGCCTCGGCCGGCCGTGGCTGTTCGCCGACCTCGTGGCCGCCTTCGAGGGACGCACCGACGACATCGCGCGCCCGTCCCTGCGTGAGGTCGCCGACGTGATGGTCCGGCACGCCACCCTGCTCGGCGAGTGGATCGGCGACGAGCCGCGCGGGGTCATCGACTTCCGCAAGCACGTCGCCTGGTACCTCAAGGGCTTCGCGGTCGGCTCCGAGATGCGCAAGCGGCTGGCCATCACCTCGTCCCTCGCCGAACTCCGGGCCGGCCTCGACGAGCTGGACCTCGACCAGCCCTGGCCCACCGGCGCCGACGGCCCCCGGGGCCGCACCTCCGGCAACAACAGGGTCGTGCTGCCGGACGGCTGGCTGAAGGACCCGTACGACTGCGCGGGCATCAGCGAGGACGCGGAACTGGACACCTCCGGCGGCTGAACTCCCCTGAGCCGACCGGCTGTCGGCGCTCAGCCCGGTCGGCGTTCAGCCCGGTCGGCGTTCAGCCCGGTCGGCGTTCAGCCCTGTCGGCTCTCAGCGCTGTCGGCGCTCAGCCCGTCGACGGATGCGGGGTCGAGCCGTACGCCTTCAGGAACCTGTCGCGGAAGGAACTCATCTTCCACACCGGGGCGTCGTGGGCCGGCTTCAGACCGTCCGTCCAGTTCCAGGTGGCGATCTTGTCGAGGACCTTCGGGTCCTTGGCGACGATCGAGACCGGCACGTCCCGGCTGGCGTTGTTGCCGCTCACCCGGCTGATGGGCTGGTGGTCGCCGAGGAACACCAGAACGGTGTCGTCGGTGCCGTAGCGCTCCAGCCACTGGGTCAGGGCCGTCACCGAGTACTGGATGGACTTGCCGTACTCCTTCTTCGACTTGGCGGAGTCGGCGATGACGTCGGACGCCTTCTCGCCGGCCGCCTCGATGCTGTCGAAGACCGAGCCGTCGCCGAGCTCGTCCCAGCCGACCATCTTCGGAATCGGCGCCCAGGGCTGGTGGCTGGAGGTCAGGATGATCTCCGACATCAGCGGCTTGTCGCGGTCGGTACGGCCGTGCTCCAGCCGCTGGAAAGCCTCCAGGGCGTACTGGTCGGGCATGGTCGACCAGCTGAACTTCGGTCCCTGGTAGCCCATCTGGAAGGCGTTGTAGACCTTGTCCAGACCGTAGAACTTCTGCTCCGGCCAGCCCTTCTGCACGCCCGGCATGATGCCGACCGTGTCCCAGGCGCCGGTCTTCTGGAACACCTTCGTCAGGGACAGGTGGTCGCTGGCCATCACCGTGCGGTACCGCTGCTGGGTGTCGACCCACAGGCCGGACAGGGTGGTGGAGTGACCGAGCCAGCTGCTGCCGCCGTACGTCGCCGAGGTCAGCCAGCCGCTCTTCGCGCTGAAGCCGGCCTTCGTCAGGGCCGCGGTGCTGGTGTCCAGGGTCTCGTCGACGCCCGGCGCCATGCCCGGATCCTCGATGGCGCTGCGGCCGTAGCTCTCGATGAAGGTGAAGATGACGTCCTTGCCGCGCAGGTCCGGCACGAGCTGGGCGGCCGGGGTGGCCCCGAACGTGTCGCTGCGGGCCACCTTCCCGAACGTCGCCTCGTCCTGGATGGTCGCCCGCACCCGCCTGGCCTCTGAGGTGAGCGTGTTCACGACCTGGTCGGAGGCGACCGGCAGCGCGGCGTACTGGACACCGAGGACGGAGCAGGTGATCCAGACGGTGCCCGCGATCAGCGTGCCCCGGGTCGCCCGCCGGGTGTCGCGCACCAGGATGCCGCTCAGCCGGACCGTCGCCAGCGCCATGACGGCCATGATCAGTACGACGAGCAGGACGAGTCCGATCGACGCGGCCAGCGCGACGGTCCCGCCCATCGAGTCCGCCACGTACGACTGCGCGTCGTCCAGCAGGGTCCAGTCCAGGACAAGGTCGAAGGGACGGCCCAGGTACTCCACGAACTGCATGTCGAGCAGGTTCACTATCGTCAGCGCGCCGAGAGCCGCGCCGGCCAGCGCCGCCACCGCCACCCGGGGCCGACGCGGCAACGCCAGCAGCACGGCCGCGCCGATGATCGCCTCACCCGGCAGCCGTACGAAGCGGCTCAGGTGCAGCGCGAAGAGACGATTCGGCAGCGACAGCGCCCCGAACACGAGTACCAGGGACACGACGGTCGCCGTCCACCACACCACCCGAGCGACCCCCGGATACAGCCCCCGCCAGCCCCGCCAGTACGAGACCCGCGCCCGAAAACCACGAGGCTTGGACCCGGCGGAGTCGGCGGACTCGGCGGGGCTGGCGGGGGCGGGTTCGGTGGAGTCGGCGGACTCGCTGGGCTCGCTGGACGCGGCGGGCTCGCCCTCAGCGGCCAGGGCCTTCGTCGACGGGCTTGCAGCCGACGGGGCCTCGGCGGTCGGGCTTTGAGCAGTCGGGCTTTCAGCGGTCGGGCTCTCGGCCGGTGAGGATTGCGCCGACGGGGTCTCGGCGGCCGGGGCTTCGGTGGCCGGGGGCTCAGGTGACGGGCTCTCCGTCGTCGGAGATTCCGTCGTCGGAGATTCCGGCGACGGAGGCTCCGGATGGGCCGTCGCGGCGGGGGCCGGGGTGTCGTCCTCGGGGTCCTGCGGTGTGGGCAGCTGGGATGAGTGAGTGGTGACAGGCACCCGAGGGTCCTTCCGTACGAAGCCCGGCGGTTCGGCGGATCCGGCATGGGGCCGGATCCGCCACAGTTTCGTACGGCCTGCCTTCGGCTCGCGTTCAACCCCCCTCGGCCAGCGCTCGGCAAACACCGCGCAAACGGCACGCCAAGCAGCCGGACCGGGGCCGGACCGGGGGAGCCTACGCGCCCCCGACCGCCGTGAGCAGCGCCAACGGGGCCGCCGCCGAACGGGACTCCCGTACACACGCGTGCGGGTACGGTACCGGCTCCGCGTGGGTGTCGCGGCCGTAGCCCGCGAGGACCTCGGGGAGGCGGTGCCCGGTCGCGGTCGCCGCGTCGACCAGCGCGTGGGCGACCGTACGGGCCTCCTCGTGCAGGCCGTAGCGGGCGAGGCCCAGCGTGATCAGCGCGTTGTCGTGCGGCCAGACCGAACCGCGGTGGTAGGAGAGCGGGTGGTAGGCCGGCTGCCCGGACGCCAGGGTGCGCACGCCCCAGCCGGAGAAGAAGTCCGGCTCGAGCAGCCGTCGGCCGACGACCTCCCCGTACTCCTTGTCCAGCAGGCCCGACCAGAGCAGATGCCCGGCGTCCGAGGCGAGCGCGTCGACCTGGCGGCCCTCGCCGTCCAGGGCGAGCGCCGGGAAGGACCGGTCCCGCATCCAGAAGTCCCGCTGGAACCGGTCCCGCAGATCGGCGGCCGCCTGTTCCAGCAGGGCCGCGTACTTCTCGTCCTCCCACACCGTGCGCGACACCCACGCCGTGCGGCGCAGCGCGTCGTACGCGTAGCCCTGGGCCCCCGCCGCCAGCACCGCTCCGGTCGCGCGGGTGCCGTCCGCGGAGCAGATGGCGCCGGGGGAGTCCTTCCAGTTCTGGTTGGCCAGACCGCCCTGGTCGGCCCGGTACACCAGATAGCCGCGGGAGGTGAGCCCGCCGTGGTCCAGCATCCAGCCGATCGCCGCGCGGGCGTGCGGCTCCAGCCGGCGGGCCAGCGCCTGGTCACGGGTCTGCTCGACATAGGCGCCGAGGAGGACGAGGAACAGCGGGGTCGCGTCCACCGAACCGTAGTAGCGGCCGTACGGCACCTGCCCGAAGTGGGCGAGCTCGCCGTGCCGCACCTCGTGCACGATCTTGCCGGGCTGGGACACCGCCTGCGGGCCGGTCTCGGTGGCCTGGGCCGCGGCGAGCGCGAGCAGCGTGGCGGCGGCCGGGCGGGAGCGGTAGGGGAGGGCGAAGAGCGAGGTGAGCAGGGCGTCGCGGCCCAGCAGGGTCAGGAACCAGGGGGCGCCGGCCGCCGGGACGCGCAGCTCCTCGCCGTCCGGGCCGGTCGCCTGGACCTGGAGCGCGGCCAGGTCCGCGAGACCGCGCGCACAGGCCGCGGCCAGCTCGGGCCAGCCGGTCGGGAAGGCCACGCCCTCGACGAACTCGCCTTCCTGCGCGAGGAGTTGCCCGGTGACCGAGGCCGGTGAGCGGGGCACCCGCAGGGTCCGCTTCTCACCGTGCGGCCGGGCCATCACCCGCAGGGTCAGCTCGGCGGAGCCGTGCGGCTCGAGCTCCAGCTTCCACACCAGCCGGCGCGCGCCGGTGCCGGTCTCCTCGACGCCGTCCGGCACGGGCTCGGCCGTCACCGTCGTACAGGACTTCCACTCGCCGCGCCGGTAGGTGAACTCCACGCCGTCGTCGAGGATCTGGCGTCGGCGGACGACACCGGTCTTCGCGTACGTACGGTGGTCGGAGCGCAGTTCGAACTGGTCGCTGAAGTCGGCGTCGGCGGTGACCGCGAGGCGGACCGTCGTCGGCACCGGGCGGTTGCTGACGACCCGCAGCGTCTCCACGAACGAGCTGTCACCGACGGCCTGTTCACGGAAGAGCGTGCAGGACGGCGGCTCGTTGCGGCCGCCGCGCGGGACGAGCACGCACCGCGTGGTGTCCCCGTCCGCGACCGGCGAGAGCACCTCCGGCACGGCGCCGTCGACCGTCAGCTGCCAGCGGCTGAGATGCCTGGCGTCCCGGACGAATAACCCCTCGGGGGATCCGGCGGCCACCCCGGAGCCCCGTACGCCGCTGATGTCCCCGCGGTCGCCCACGGCGGCGAACGTCCCGCCGTACACGAGCAGATGATGCCGGTCCGTCATCCCCGGTCCCCTCCCTTGAGAGCCGTGATATCCGTGCCGGACGCCGGGATTCCCGGGCCGGCCATGACACCCGTGCCTGACGTGGTGTCGTCGTGCAGCAGGTCGAGCGTGAGCGCGGCGGTCCAGCTGAAGCCGGTCGCGCCGCAGGCCTCGCCGGTGTACGGGTCGACGTACTCGGCGAAGTCGGAGGTGTCCGCGATGTCCAGCACGGCCCGGCGCAGCGCGTCCGCGTCGCGCTGGTCGCCGTGCAGCCTGAGGCCCCGCTCGAGCAGCCAGCTGGTGTTGAACCAGGCCGGGCCGCGCCAGTAGCGGTGCGGGTCGAAGGCCTCGCCGAGCAGGTCGTAGCTGGGCGCGAGGCGGGTGGCGGCGCCCAGACCGAAGTGCGGGCCGCGCAGGGTGCGGATGAGAGCGGCGGCCACCTCGCGCGGCAGGCCGGGCAGCAGAAGGGGGACGAGACCGGAGACGCCCCGCTCCGGGACGAGGGCGCCGGTGAGCGGGCGCCGGCCCGGGTCCGGATCCCCGCCGCGCAGGTCACGGCAGAAGAACATGCCCTCCGTCGGGTCCCACAGCCGCTCGACGAGCGCCGCCGTCAGCCGCTCCGCACGCGCGTGCCGGGCCGTGCCGGTCGCGCCCAGCTCGGTCGCGATGCGGGCGAGGGCGTGCTCGGAGGCGATGAGCAGCGCGTTGAAGGCGGGATCCTCGACGGCGAACTCCGCACCCCCGGCCCGGCGGCCCCCGGCGTCATCGCCACCCCCACCAGGCCTGCCCTCATGCCGGACACCCTGCGTCCTGTCGTCCTGCCTCCTGCCGTCCTGTGCCCGGGCGTCCTGTGTCCGGGCGTCCGGCTTCCTGCCGTCCCGGTGTCCGCTGTCCCGCGTGTCGCGGTGTGCGCCGTCGCGGTGTGCGCCGTCCCGCGCTCGGATGCCGTGGTTCGCGCCGTCCCGCACGCCGTCTTCCCGCACGCCGTCTTCCCGCACTCCGTGGTCGCGGTATCCGCCGTCCCGGTACTCCGCGGCCAGCCGTACGTAGCGCCCGTAGTCCAGGTCCGTCGGACGGTCCTCGGGCGCCCCGTGGTCGAGGTCGGCGCGCCGGAAGGAGCGGGCCGGGGCCGGGGTGACCCGGGCGAGCGGCGCGTCCCAGCTCGGCGCGTTGTCCATGCCCTGCTCCCACGGATGGACGACGGACACCAGCCCGCCCCCGCCCAGGTCGCGCCGGTGCAGCAGATAGCGGTGCCAGGCGGCCAGCCGGGGGTAGACCCGGGTGAGGAAACCGCGGGCGCGCGAGAGCCCCGGGTCGGCGCAGTGCACCAGCCAGGCCGCGAGCGCGTGCACCGGTGGCTGCACGATGCCGGAGGTCTGTACGGTGCGCGGGGCGCCCGCAGCGCGCCCCGCGGTCGAGGAGCGCCAGAAGTCGGGGCTCGGGAAGTACGCGTCGAGCGGCACGGAGGGGTTGAAGACGATGTGCGGGATGCGCCCGTCGCCCCACTGGGCGTCCAGCAGCGTCTCCAGCTCCGTCTGCGCCCGGCGCGGCGAGACGTGCCGCAGGCCGATGGCGATGAAGGCCGAGTCCCAGGACCACTGGTGCGGGTACAGACCGGGCGAGGGAACCGTCGAGGTTCCCGTCCAGTTGCCGGCCAGCACGTGCGCCGCCCGGCGACGCAGGGCCGCGAGGTGCGGAGTCCCGGGTGCCGGAGCCCCGAGGTGCGGCGGACCCGGCGGAGCCGCCGGATCGTATGCAACGGCGTACTCCGCCGGGCGGGCGATGAGCTGGGCGGTGCGATCCACTCGGGGCTCCCCGAAGACGACAAGGCCGACCGGTTCGGCTGTGGCTACCATAGAGTTACGTCTATTTAACACGCAAAACTCAATATGTAATGCAGGCTTGAGAAACACAAGGGGGTGCGCATGACGGGACGCGGCCAGGCCAGCTCCGGGGATCTGCTCGAACTGGTGCGCAGGGGACGGGCGACGACACGTGGTGCCCTCCAGCAGGCCACCGGCCTCTCCCGCGCGACCGTCGGCCAGCGCCTGGACCGGCTCTTCCGGGCCGGCTGGCTGCGCGAGGGCGCCGGCGGCCCGGTCGACTCCCCGCTGGGCGGCCGCCCCTCGATCACCCTGGAGTTCGACGACGCCCACGCCGTCGTCCTGGCGGCGGACCTGGACACACGGCACGCGCGGGCGGCCGTACTGACGCTCACCGGGGAGATCCTGGCCGAGCACGGTGGCACGCTGGTCATCGAGGACGGGCCGGACGCGGTGCTCGGCGAACTGGGCGGCTGGTTCGCCGAGCTGCTGGAGAAGGCGGGCCACCGGCCGGACGAGGTGTGCGGCATCGGCCTCGCCGTGCCCGGCCCGGTCGACAGCGAGACGGGCCGGGTCGTCCAGCCGCCGATCATGCCCGGCTGGGACGGCTACGACATAAGGGGTCGCCTGTCCCGCGCCTTCACCGAACGGACGGCGGCGGGCACGGGCGGGGACGCGGACGGCGGCCCGGCGGTGGCGGTCCCCGTCCTCGTCGACAACGACGCGAACCTCATGGCGTACGGCGAGCAGCGCACGGGATACGCCGACTGCTCGGCGTTCGTGCTGGTCAAGGTGTCGACAGGTATAGGCGCGGGGGTCGTGGTCGGCGGCTCGATCTTCCGGGGCATCGACGGCGGGGCCGGCGACATCGGGCACATCCGGGTGGGCGCGGAGGCGCTGTGCCGCTGCGGTTCCTACGGCTGTCTCGCGGCGGTCGCCAGTGGCGGCGCCGTGGCGCGCAGGCTGGCGGAGTCGGGTGTTCGGGCGTCCTCGGGATCGGATGTGCGCGACCTGCTCGCGGCCGGCCACCCGGAGGCGGCCGCCCTGGCCCGTGAGGCGGGGCGCCGGGTCGGAGACGTCCTGGCGACCGTCGTGACACTGCTCAACCCCGGGGTTCTGATGATCGCCGGAGATCTGGCCGGAACCGCCTTCCTGACCGGCGTGCGCGAGTTGCTCTATCAGCGGGCGCTGCCCCGCTCCACGGCCCACCTGGACGTGGTGACCTCGCGGCTGGGGGAGCGGGCGGGCCTGGTCGGAGCGGGTGCGCTGGTCGTGGAGCACCTGTACGCGCCGGAGCGGGCCGAGGAGCGGTTGCTGGCGCTCGGGGTGTGAGGGACGCTCGTGTGTGTGACGGGACTCCGGGGCCCTCCCGGGCCCTCCCAGGACTCCCGGGACTCCTGGGACTCCTGGGACTTCGGGATCCCCAGGAGTCCCGGGATCCTCCAGACCCTCGTGTGACGAGCAGGTTTCCGTCCGTGGGCGTGTCCTCGGGTGCGTCCGCATCGTGAAATCGAGGCGCCCACGCAAGGCTGATTCCGGCGTGATTCTCGCCACCCCTGAGGGGGGTAGTGCTCAGATGAGCGATTCAAGAGCGACTGCACTTCTCCAAGGAGTGGCACTCAGTGCCACCCCTTGATCGTTCATCGATCGAAATCAATCGTGCCGCACAGTGCTCATCTGAGCGTAATATGGGGCATGTGAGAGGCGGTCGGGAGGTGCTTGCGTTCAAGAAGTGAAAACATCGGCGGCCGTGCGCTTGCCAAGCCTTGACTTTCGATCCGCTGGCGGACGGTTGGTTACGGGCACATGACGCGCGAGTGGACGTACCCAGGAGCCTTCGATCTGGGTATGTTCCTGGCCGTCAGGGCAGCCACCGCGTCCTCGAGGAGTCGAGACCCGTGTCGGAAAACAAAGATCTCCAGGTAGCCGAGCAGGCCGCGACCGTTGAGGGCGTGAAGTTCGTCTATGACTTCACCGAGGGCAACAAGGAGCTCAAGGACCTCCTCGGCGGCAAGGGCGCGAACCTCGCCGAGATGACCAACCTGGGCCTTCCCGTCCCTCCGGGCTTCACCATCACCACCGACGCCTGCAAGGTCTACCTCGACAGCGGCGAGGAGCCGGCGGCACTGCGTGACGAGGTGAGTGCGCACCTCGACGCGCTGGAGCAGCGCATGGGCAAGAAGCTCGGCCAGGCCGACGACCCGCTGCTGGTCTCGGTCCGCTCCGGCGCCAAGTTCTCGATGCCCGGAATGATGGACACGGTCCTCAACATCGGCCTCTCCGACAAGTCGGTCCAGGGCCTCGCCAAGCAGTCCGGCGACGACCGCTTCGCCTGGGACTCCTACCGCCGCCTGATCCAGATGTTCGGCAAGACCGTCCTCGGCGTCGAGGGCGAGCTCTTCGAGGACGCGCTGGAGGCCGCGAAGACGGCCAAGAAGGTCACGGTCGACACCGAGCTCGAGGCCGCGGACCTGAAGAAGCTGGTCACCCGTTTCAAGAAGATCGTCAAGACCGAGGCCGGCCGCGACTTCCCGCAGGACCCGCGCGAACAGATGGACCTCGCCATCCACGCGGTCTTCGACTCCTGGAACACCGACCGCGCGAAGCTCTACCGCCGCCAGGAGCGCATCCCGGGAGACCTGGGCACGGCCGTCAACGTCTGTTCGATGGTCTTCGGCAACCTGGGCCCCGACTCGGGCACCGGCGTGGCGTTCACCCGCGACCCCGCCTCCGGCCACCAGGGCGTGTACGGCGACTACCTCCAGAACGCCCAGGGCGAGGACGTGGTGGCGGGCATCCGCAACACCGTCCCGCTCGCCGAGCTGGAGTCGATCGACAAGAAGTCGTACGACCAGCTGATGCAGATCATGGAGACGCTGGAGAACCACTACAAGGACCTCTGCGACATCGAGTTCACCATCGAGCGCGGTCAGCTGTGGATGCTCCAGACCCGCGTCGGCAAGCGCACGGCGGGCGCGGCCTTCCGCATCGCCACCCAGCTCGTCGACCAGGGCCTGATCGACGAGGCCGAGGCGCTCCAGCGGGTGACCGGCGCCCAGCTCGCCCAGCTGATGTTCCCCCGCTTCGACGAGAACGCGAAGGTGGAGAAGGTCGGCCGGGGCATCGCGGCCTCGCCCGGCGCCGCGGTCGGCAAGGCCGTCTTCGACTCCTACACGGCCGTCAAGTGGTCCCGCTCGGGCGAGAAGGTCATCCTGGTCCGCCGCGAGACCAACCCCGACGACCTGGACGGCATGATCGCGGCCGAGGGCATCCTCACCTCACGCGGCGGCAAGACCTCGCACGCGGCCGTCGTCGCCCGGGGCATGGGCAAGACCTGCGTCTGCGGCGCGGAGGAGCTCGAGGTCGACACCAAGCGCCGCCGGATGACGGTGCCCGGCGGTCATGTCGTCGAGGAAGGCGACCTGATCTCCATCGACGGCTCGAGCGGCAAGGTCTACCTCGGTGAAGTCCCGGTGGTCCCGTCCCCCGTCGTGGAGTACTTCGAGGGCCGGATGCACGCGGGCGCCAACGACGCCGACGAACTCGTCGAGGCCGTGCACCGGATCATGGCGTTCGCCGACCGCAAGCGGCGCCTGTGGGTGCGCGCCAACGCGGACAACGCCGAGGACGCGCTGCGCGCCCGCCGCTTCGGCGCCCAGGGCATCGGCCTGTGCCGTACGGAGCACATGTTCCTCGGCGACCGTCGTGAGCTGGTCGAGCGCCTGATCCTCGCGGACACCGAGGCCGAGCGCGAGGAGTCGCTGAAGGCGCTCCTGCCGCTCCAGAAGCAGGACTTCGTGGAACTGTTCTCGGCGATGGACGGCCTCCCGGTCACGGTCCGGCTCCTGGACCCGCCCCTGCACGAGTTCCTGCCCGACATCACCGAGCTGTCGGTCCGCGTCGCGCTGGCGGAGTCCCGTCAGGAGCCCCACGAGAACGAACTCCGCCTCCTCCAGGCCGTCCACCGACTGCACGAGCAGAACCCGATGCTGGGTCTGCGCGGCGTGCGTCTCGGCCTGGTCATCCCCGGCCTGTTCACCATGCAGGTACGGGCGATCGCCGAGGCCGCGGCCGAGCGCAAGACGGCCAAGGGCGACCCGCGCCCGGAGATCATGATCCCGCTCGTCGGCACGGTCCAGGAGCTGGAGATCGTCCGCGAGGAGGCCGACCAGGTCATCGCGGAGGTGGAGGCGGCGACCGGCGTCCAGCTGAAGCTCTCGATCGGCACGATGATCGAGCTGCCGCGCGCCGCGCTGACCGCCGGTCAGATCGCCGAAGCGGCACAGTTCTTCTCCTTCGGCACGAACGACCTGACCCAGACGGTGTGGGGCTTCAGCCGCGACGACGTCGAGGCCTCGTTCTTCACGGCCTACCTGGAGAAGGGCATCTTCGGCGTCAGCCCGTTCGAGACGATCGACCGGGACGGCGTCGGCTCCCTGGTGAAGCTGGCGGTGGAGGCCGGCCGCGCCACCCGCCCCGACCTGAAGCTCGGCGTCTGCGGCGAGCACGGCGGCGACCCCGAGTCCGTCCACTTCTTCCACGAGGTGGGACTCGACTACGTCTCCTGCTCGCCGTTCCGGATCCCGGTGGCCCGGCTCGAGGCGGGCCGGGCGGCCTCGCAGTCGGCGGGCAGCGACCACCGGTGACACCCCGATAGCCCCGGAGCCGCCGCCGGTCCCCGACCCTCACCGATCGGCGACGGCCCCGGCGCACCAAGGAGGACGGCACCCTGTGCGGGGGTGCCGTCCTCTTGCGTTGTGCGGGGGCGGCGACGACTTGGCGTGGCTGGAAGTCGATCACCTGATGTGATGGTGAGTGAGTGACTGAAGGTTTCAGCTTGTAAGTGATCCATTACCTTCTGTTACCTGCGGAGGCTGTCGAGTCTTCGGCTTCAGGAAGGTGTGGGATGAAGAAGGCACTGGCTGGCGTCATGGCGGCGGCGTTTCTGGCGGGGGCTGGGACAGCGCTGGGCGCGGAGGGTTGGCGCGACATGCCCAACCTGCATTCGTCGGGCGTTGACTTCCTGGGCGGTGAACATCGCTTCAATGCGGCGGGGGAGAACCACGGTGCCTTCGAGTGGAAGGGGCGCCTGAAGGACGCTGCCCCGGAAGACGGCCACAACGTCTACGTGTTGGTACGTGTGGAGAGCCACGGCTGGGTGCGTTACAACGGCAAGCAGCGGAAGACCGTCCCTCTGCACCACTCGAACTGGGACGGCGCGCAGCGCTACACCGACGACGCGGAGATCAAGGCGTGCCGCGACCGCGGCAGTCTGCACCCGGACAACTGCTCGCACACCAAACGCTACTCGAGCGGTCGCTAGAAGTCCTCTCTACTTCATGGCCCAGATGCCCGCATCTGGGCTCCTTTCGTCATAGGGGAGCGTCATCAACACGCCAGAAGTCCTGTCCGCCACGGGTGTAGATCTTTTCTACGGTGACACGCCCGCTGTCAGAGGTGCTGACATCAGTCTTCACCGTGGCGAAATTGCGGCGATCACCGGACAGAGCGGCTCCGGTAAGTCCTCGTTGCTGTACTGTCTCGCTGGGGTCCTAGCCGTGGCATGCGGTGAAGTTCGTTTTGAAAATCGCGTCCTCGGTGAGCTCGACGACGAAGAACTCAGTGCGTTGCGTCGCGAGCGCTTCGGTTTTGTCTTCCAATACGGCGAACTGCTGCCTGAGTTGACCGTTGAGGAGAATGCCGCTCTTCCGCTGCGTCTGGCTGGGCAGCGCAAGGCGGAGGCGCTGGCCGCTGCCGGCGAAGTTCTCGGCCGACTGGGCCTTTCCGAATTGCGACAGCGACGGCCTTCGCAGGTTTCCGGAGGGCAGAGCCAACGCATCGCTGTAGCTCGAGCATTGGTGCACCGGCCCGCTGTTGTGTTCGCCGATGAACCGACTGGATCACTCGACAGCGCCAATGCCACAGCGGTGCTGGAAGAATTCCTTTCTCTAGCGCGGTCCCAGGGGACCGCCGTGGTGCTCGTCACGCACGATGCCCAGGTGGCCTCCCGAGCCGACAGTCAGTATGTGATGCGCGACGGTGTCCTTTCGGCCCTGACATGGGAGACGACATGAGAGAACTTCTCCTGGGTCTGCGGCTGTTGTTGGGCAGTGGGCGGGGCAATCGAGTGAGATTCCTCCTCATGGCCGGGGGTAGTGCCGTCGGTGTCTGTTGCCTGGCTATGGTGCTTGCGATTCCCGGGATCCTGGCAGCGCAGGACGGACGCAAGGCTGCACGTTCGGCGGATTGCTG
This sequence comes from Streptomyces sp. NPDC102259, assembly GCF_044766465.1. Lineage (NCBI taxonomy): Bacteria > Bacillati > Actinomycetota > Actinomycetes > Kitasatosporales > Streptomycetaceae > Streptomyces > Streptomyces sp. NPDC102259. The sequence goes on from NZ_JBIWMA010000001.1 coordinate 559,743, forward strand.
CGCCGGCGATCGCCCATCCGGTGTCAGTGCCGACGAGGCACCTCTTGAACTCAGTCTGACGGACCCGTACGGCTCCCGTCCGATGACCCGCGTCTTCCATGCACCGGGCGCCTTCGCCATCGCCCCTCCTCCGGGTCTGAGTGAATTGCCCGCTCCAGGCGAGGTGTTCGTGTCGCCGCAACTGCACGAGGAACTAAGGAAGGAGCCGGGTCTCGCTCAGCTCGTACCGGGCCGGGAAAGAGGAATCATCGGGGCTCAAGGGTTGGCCCACCCCGACGAGCTGTACGCCTATATCGGCGTTCCCCGGCAGCAGTTGCAAAGCGGAAACCCCGTGACGTTTTACGGGTGGACCTATGCGAACGACGAAACGGTGGAGCCTTCCACGCTGGACATCGTGCGGTTCACGCTTTCTGGCGTCGTTCTCCTTCCGTTGATCGTCTATCTGTCCGTGTGTGCGCGGCTGTCGGCCGCAGCGCGGGCGCGACGGCTTGCCGCACTGAGACTTGTGGGGCTGAGCAAGAAGGGCGTTCAGCGCGTCAATGCGGCTGAGACGGTAGCTGCGGCACTGCTTGGTGCGGTACTCGGCCTGGGTGTGTATGCGGTAGCCAACCAGCTCATCTCCCGTGTTGGGCTTCCCGGCTTCCGGTGGTATCCGTCTGACGGATCGCTGTCTCTGACCGCCACCTTCGTCTGTTTGATCGGTTGTCCCGCGCTCGCCTGGTTCGCCGGGGCGGTCGGAGCCAGGAAGGCTGCGGCGAACCCCTTGGCTGTGAGGCGTAGTGCGGTTGAGAAGCCGCCTGCGAAGTGGGGGTTGCTGCCGCTTCTCCCTGGATTGGGCATTGTTGCCGGGTACTGCGTGGCGGGCGCAACGGGGCATGCGCCTCGGGACACGTCGCTCTCATCGATCCTGATGCCGCTCGCCGCCGTTCTCGTTGGCGTCGGGCTCGTTCTTTCGCTGCCTATCCTCTCTCGGATCCTGTCTCGGGCGATCGCACGCACAAGCCGATCCCTGCCACTCGGATTGGCTATGAGACGCAACGAGGTGGAACCGGGAGGAGCTCTGCGTGTCGCGACCGGGCTGGTGCTTCTCGTTTATGCGGCGTCGCTTGCGCAAGGAGTGCTCATCGAGCTGGACCAAGTCTCCAAGAACACGTCGCCTGTGCAGTCGTACACGCTGTCTCTTGACGGAGTCACCCAGGATCGCCAACGGGCCTTCGAGGCGGTGACGGGTGTTCGTGGCCATGGCATGGAGGCGCGTTCGTGGAGGGATCGGGAAGCCGAGTTTCCACCGACGATCAATGCTGTGATTGCCACGTGCAGTCAACTTCGCGGGATGGTGCCTGACATCGGGCGTTGCACGGATGGGCGGCCCTTTCGAGTGGTGAACCCTCACGAGACCTATGACGAAGAAAGCAAGCCTGGTGCAAGCTTCCCTTTCCACCTCAGGAATGACAGAGGCGAGCGGCGCGTGATTGCGGTTCAAGTACCGACGCAACAGGTGGCTTTCGGGGATGAACCGGGACTCTCTGCGTTGAGTAGTGGGGACGTCGTCGTCCCGCCGTCCTTTATGCCTGACGGTTTCCGACCTGAGGGGGCCAGCCTCACCCTTGTAAGCAGTTCAGCACCCGGTACCGTTCGTGCCGTACTTGACGGCATCGGCGGCGTCGATCCGACCGCCAGCGTGATGACCCCCGGCGTAGTGGTCACCGCCCTTCAACAGATCACCGTCGTCAAGACGATCCTCGGCATGGGCATGGTTCTAGGGCTCGTCATCGGTGTAGCCGCATACGTTGTGGCTGCCACCGACCGTGCGGTCGAACGTCGGCCACAGGTGACCGCGCTGTCACTGCTCGGTGCCAGGCCCCGTACGTTGCGGGCCGTGCAGGTGGCGCAAGTTGTATTGCCGTTGGCGGTGGGCCTGGTGTTGGCGGTCGTTGCCGGGAAGGCCGCCGAGTCCAGCTATCTGGTCACCGGCGGTGGCGAGGTCTTCTGGGACGGGGCCGGGCTGCCGTTGCTGGTCGCCTCCGCGCTCGGCGTCGTGGTCGTCGCCGCGCTCGGCGCGCTGCCGCTGGTCGGTCGGCGTATTGATCCGGAGTTGATTCGGCGTGACTGAGGGGCCGTGATCGGACGTGAGTGGGGCGGCACCCGTGGGTGGGGTGCCGCCTCTGGTGTCTGTGGCGGTGGGTGTCAGGTGGGGAGGGTGGACAGCCAGGTGGTCAGGAGGGGTTGGTCAGATCGGCACCGACACCGCTGTGAATGTCGTCTCCGGGAGTTGCGGGCTGGTGAAGCGCGCGTTGACCAGGTAGAGGCGGTCGCCGTAGCGGGCGGCCGTGGTGGGGACGTCGAAGCGGGGGTCGGTGATCGTGCGGGTGAGTGTGGCGGTGGTCGCCGTGCGGTCCAGGGACCAGACGCTGATCAGGTTCAGGCGGTTCTGGACCACGTACAGCGTGCGGCCGATGCGGTAGAGGCCGTCGCCGTTGACCACGTCCGACGCGCCGACCAGCGTGATCCTCGTGGCGTGGCCCGTCCTGAGGTTCACGTTGTACAGCTCGCCCGGTGTGCTCTTGACGACGATCAGACCCCGGCCGTCCGGTGTGCCGACGATCCCGTTGGCGTTGTTCACGTCGGGGAGCTGGACCCAGTCACCGGTGAGCGGCAGGGCGCGGATCTCGCCGTCGGTCCGGCCGCGCGGGACGCCGTACAGTACGGCGTCCCGGGAGTCGGTGAACCAGGCCCGGTTGCCCAGCAGGGTCACGTCGTTGATGAAGTGGCCTGCTGCCGGGACGAGTTGGTGGGTCGTCACCAGTGCGCCGGTGCGGGAGTCGACCATGCGTGCCACTCCCGTGCTGCCCGCCACGTACAGCAGGCCGTCGTGGTCGAGCTTCAGGCCGACCGACACCTGGCCGGTGCCGCCCGCGTACAGGACCGTGCTCTCGCCGGTGCGCAGGTCGGTGCGGAGGATACCGCCGTTGGCGCGGGAGCCCTGGTAGGCGTACGGCTTGCTGCCGATGGCGATGCCCTCCGGGAGCCAGCCGTCGGGGAGGGCGTACTCGGTCGGCCAACTCACCTCGCTGGGACGGGACTTGGTAGCCGCGGTCGCGGCGGGGGCCGCCGTGGCCGCCGTGGCCGTCACGGCGAGGGCGGCCAGGGCCGCGCCGCCGAGTACGGTGCGGCGGGACGGGGTGGGGGCGGGCGTGGGCGTGGGGGTCATGGTCACGTGCCTCCGTGGGTGGGGTGCGGGCGGCGAACGTCGTAACAACTCTGCGAATGGCGTGATTCTGAAAGTCGCGTGACACGGCGAGTCGTGTGACTCTGTGAACCGCGTGACACGGCGAACTGGGGCCACGCCGGGTGTGTGGTCTCACTTCGCTTCGACTTCGTTGGCGAGTAACGAGCCGCCGCCCGACCGCGTTCCTCCGATCTGCTGTCGAGTTCCTGTCAATCTCGAAGTGCCTGTCCAGGCGACCTACGTTCGGAACGGGCCCTTCACCTCGTAGGTGATCCCGCCCGACGAACTGCCGCTCGTGCCGCGCTGGCTGGAGAAGTACAGCCTGGTGCCGTCGGGGGAGAAGGCCGGGCCCGTGATCTCGGAGGCCGACTGGCCGTCGACGCGTAGGAAGGGCGCGACCACGTCGTCGGGGGTGATGAGGCAGATCTCCAGGTTGCCGCCGTCCTCGGCCACGAACAGGTCGCCGGAGGCGGAGCCCGTGACGTTGTCCACCCCGGTGAGGGGAGCCGTGCCGGACGTCACCAGCGAGTCGTCGTAGGCGAGTTCGATCGTCTGGGCGGCCGCGTCGTACTGCCAGACCCGGTTGTCGCCCTTCGTTGTGAACCAGCAGGTGTCGTTCGCGTAGTGGCAGCCTTCGCCGCCGTTGAAGTGCTTGGCGCCCGAGACCTGGTTGCGGGTGGCGGTGGCGCCGGTCGGGTCGGGCACCGGCGACCAGGTCACCGGGCCGCTCGTGGCCGAGCCGGCCACCAGGACCTCCAGCGTTCCCGAGGACAGGTCGCCCCAGCTCGTCGGCCGGAAACGGTAGAAGCAGCCGTCGGTGACGTCCTCGGTCAGGTAGATCACCTTGCGGACCGGGTCGGCGGCCGCCGCCTCGTGCTTGAAGCGGCCCATCGCGTCCCGGCGGACCGCCGCCTTCGTGCCCCAGGGGTCGGTCTCGTAGACGTACCCGCGGTCGACCTCCTCGCAGGACAGCCAGGTGTTCCACGGGGTCTTGCCGCCCGCGCAGTTCTGGCGGGTGGAGGACAGGACGCGGTACGCGGCCGTGATCGTCCCCGCTGCCGAGAACTTCACCGCGCTCGCGCCGCCCGACGGGTTGATCTCCGAGTTGGAGACGTAGATCCAGCCCGTGCCGTCCGCGTAACAGGCTCCGCCGTCGGGGGCGTTGTGCCAGGCGTACGACGTCCCGGTCACCGTCTGGCCGGAGCGGGCGATCACCCGGCTGGTGAAGCCGCTGGGGAGCCGGATGCCGTTGGCGTCGGCCGCGCCGAGTGCCCCGTACGGGCCTGTGCCGGGCTGGGCCGGGGCGGCGTAGGCGGCGCCGCGCCAGAGGGTTCCGCCGAGTACGGCGGAGGAGCCGCCGATCGCGGCCGCACGCAGGAAGGTACGACGTTCCACGCTCACTCCCGGGGGTGGTGTGGTGAACCGGCCCGTGCGCCGGTCCCGGCGACGGGGTCGTTCAGGGGTCGTGCGCTGCCGAACGCTAGAAGGGCAGGGTAGCTATGTCGTGGACATGTCGTAACGGGGAGATGCGGGATGGGTGACCGGCAGCGCCGTAGGCTGCCCGTGCACACACCGCGGAGGGAGTACGGCCATGTCCGGCTGGAGCGCGCACGACATCCCTGACCAGAGCGGTCGCACCGCCGTCGTCACCGGGGCCAACAGCGGGCTCGGATACGTCACCGCGCGCGAGCTCGCCCGCAAGGGGGCACGCGTGGTGCTCGCCTGCCGGAGCGAGACGCGGGGGCGGGAGGCCGTCCGGCGACTGCGCGACGAAGTGCCGGGCGCGGAGGCGGAGTTGCGGCGGCTCGATCTCGGGGACCTCGCCTCCGTACTGGAGTTCGCGGACGCGCTGCCGTACGACCGGCTCGACCTGCTCGTCAACAACGCGGGCGTGATGGCGATGCCCTACGGCACCACCGCCGACGGGTTCGAGACCCAGTTCGGGGTGAATCACCTGGGGCACTTCGCCCTCACCGGGCTGCTGCTGCCCGCGCTGCTCGCCACGCGGGGCCGCTCGCCCGAGGCGCGGATCGTGACCGTCTCCAGCATGGCCCACCTGCTCGGCAACATCGACCCGGACGACCTCAACTCCGAGCGCCGATACCGCCGTTGGATCGCCTACGGCCGTACCAAGACCGCCAACCTGCTCTTCACGCACGAGCTGGCGCGCAGACTCACGGCGGCCGGGGCCGAAGCCGTCGCGGCGGCCGCGCATCCGGGGTACGCGGCGACCAACCTCCAGACGGCGGGGCCGCGCGCGGAGGGACGCCCGGTCGCCGAGCGGCTGATGGCGCTGGGCAACCGGATCTTCGCCCAGCCCGCCGAGGCCGGCGCGCTGCCCGCCCTGTACGCGGCGACCGCGCCCGGGGTCCGCCCGGACTCGTTCACCGGGCCGTCCCTCGCGATGTGGCGTGGGGCGCCCGCGCCGTCGCGGCGAGCACCCTGGACCCTCGACGACCGGGCGGGGGAGCGGCTGTGGGCCGCCTCCGAACAGCTGACAGGGGTGTCCTACGACGCCCTCAAGGTCTGAGCCGCCGAGCCGCCGAGCCGCTGAGCCCCGGCCGCTTCGCCGCTCACCTGCGGGCCAGGGCGCGCCGGCCGTACCGGCGGGCCAGGGTGCACCGCCCGCACCGCCCGCACGAGGAGTGTCGGCATCCCGCCCCAGCGTCCGGTCGGACGTCTCCGGTCCGCGACACCGGGGCGGCGGGACAGGCGGCCGTCAGGCCGTGCGTACCTCGTAGGTGACGATGCGCACCGAGTCGTCGTCCAGGCACTGCCCGGTCAGCAGGTCGAAGCGCTGCTTGAGGAGCGGGGAGGCGACGAACGTGCGGCCCTCGTGGGTACCGGTCAGGCCGCGGGAGAGGACGGCCGCGCCGCCGAACGGGTCGCGGTTGTCGACGGCGTACAGCTCACCCGCCCGGTCTCGGAACAGGGCGACCTGGCGGCCGTCGGGCAGCAGGGCGGCCACCCCTCGGCCGGGGATCAGCTGGCTGAGGTCGCAGACCGTGAACCACTGGTCCTGCAATCGCAGTTGGACCTTGAGGTCGGTCGTCTCGAGTGCCAGGGTCATCGCTGGGCGCTCCCTTCCAGGGGACGGTGGCCGATGGACAGCAACGGCAGGTCGGGCTTGATCTGGTCGCGCTCCGGCACGAACCCGACGACCGGGTCGGGGGTGTCGGGGGCGTTGACGAAGGACACGAACCGGGCGAGCTTCTCCGGGTCGTTGATGGTGGTCGCCCACTCGTCGGCGTAGTGCGCCACGTGGTCGGTCATCAGGGACTCCAGCTCCTCGCAGATGCCGAGGGAGTCCTCCACCACGACGTCCCGTACATGGTCCAGGCCGCCGGGGATGCGGTCCAGCCAGGTCGAGGTGCGCTCCAGGCGGTCGGCGGTGCGGATGTAGAACATCAGGAACCGGTCGATGAGGCGGACCAGTTCGGTGTCGGTGAGGTCCTGGGCGAGCAGGTCGGCGTGGCGCGGGGTGGCGCCGCCGTTGCCGCCGACGTAGAGGTTCCAGCCGTTGGAGGTGGCGATGATGCCGAAGTCCTTCGACTGGGCCTCGGCGCACTCGCGGGCGCAGCCCGACACCGCGGACTTGAGCTTGTGCGGGGAGCGCAGCCCCCGGTAGCGCAGCTCCAGGTCGATCGCCATGCGGACCGAGTCCTGGACGCCGTAGCGGCACCAGGTCTGGCCGACGCAGGACTTCACGGTGCGCAGCGACTTGCCGTAGGCGTGGCCGGACTCGAAGCCGGCGTCCACCAGCCTGGTCCAGATCAGCGGGAGCTGCTCCACCCGGGCGCCGAACATGTCGATGCGCTGGCCGCCGGTGATCTTCGTGTAGAGGCCGAAGTCGCGGGCGATCTCACCGATCACGATCAGCCCCTCGGGGGTGATCTCACCGCCGGGGATGCGCGGGACGACCGAGTAGGAGCCGTTCTTCTGGAGGTTGGCGAGGAAGTGGTCGTTGCTGTCCTGAAGGGCCGCCTGCTCGCCGTCCAGGACGTAGCCGCTCGCGCCGATCGTCGGGGCGAGGGAGGCGATGATCGAGCCGACGGTCGGCTTGCAGACCTCGCAGCCGTCGCCGCCCCGGGCGCCGTCCCGGCCGTAGCGGTCGAGGAGGTCCTGGTAGGTGTTGACGCGCAGGGCGAGGACGATCTCGTACAGCTCCTCGCGGGTCTGCGAGAAGCAGCCGCACAGGCCCTTGTCGACCTCGACGCCGCTCGCCTCCAGCTCGGCGGTGACCAGCTGGCCGAGCACCTTGACGCAGCTGCCGCAGCCGGTGCCGGCCTTGGTGCACTTCTTCACCTCGGGCACGGTCGTGCAGGAGTGCTCCGTCACCGCGCCGCGGATCGTGCCCTTCGACACGTTGTGGCAGGAGCAGACGATCGCCTCGTCCGGCAGCGCGGACGGGCCGAGCTGGACGGAGTCCCCGGCGCCGGCCGGCAGGACCAGCGACTCGGGGGAGACGGGCGGCACGGACCCCGTGAACGCGCGCAGGGTGCCGTACGCCTCCGCGTCGCCGACCAGGATGCCGCCGAGCAGCGTGCCGTCGCGGCCGATGACCAGCTTCTTGTACAGGCCCGAGCGGGAGTCGGAGTAGACGACGTCGAGGCAGTCCTCGGCGGTGCCGTGCGCGTCGCCGAAGGACGCCACGTCCACGCCGAGCAGCTTCAGCTTGGTGGAGAGGTCGGCGCCGGTGAAGGACAGCTGCTCGGACTCGTCGTCGGCGATGGTCGCGGCGACCGTGACGGCCTGCTCGTAGCCCGGGGCCACCAGGCCGTACACGCGGCCGTCGGCGGCCAGCGCGCACTCGCCGATCGCGAACACGTGCGGGTCGTTCACCGTGCGGCACTGCTCGTCGACGGCGATGCCGCCGCGCTCGCCGACCGTCAGGCCGGACTCACGGGCCAGCTGGTCGCGGGGGCGGACACCGGCGCTGAACACCACCAGGTCGGTGGCGAGCTCGGAGCCGTCGGAGAGCTTCATCCCGGTGACCGCGCCGTCCTCGCCGACGACGATCTCCTGGGTGCCCACACCGGTGTGGACGCTCAGACCCATGTCCTCGATGGTGCGCAGCAGGGCCGCGCCGCCGCCGTCGTCGACCTGGACGGGCATCAGGCGCGGTGCGAACTCCACGATGTGGGAGGTGAGTCCGAGGCCCTTCAGCGCGCCCGCGGCCTCCAGGCCCAGCAGCCCGCCGCCGACCACCGCGCCGGTGGTGGCACGGGACTTCGCGTACGCCTCGATCGCGAACAGGTCCTCGATCGTGCGGTAGACGAAGCAGCCCTCGGCGTCCTTGTTCGGGACGGGCGGCACGAAGGGGTAGGAGCCGGTGGCCAGGACGAGGATGTCGTAGTCGACCGCCAGTCCCGAGCGGGCCGTCACCTTGCGGGCCTCGCGGTCGATGGTCTCCGCGGGGTCGCCGACGTACAGCTCGATCCCGTGGTCGGCGATGAACGCCATGTCCGTCATGGACAGTTCCTCGGGCGTCCGGCCCGAGAAGTACGAGGTGAGCTGCACGCGGTCGTACGCGGGACGCGGCTCCTCGCACAGCACGACCACGCGGTGCGTGGCGGTCAGGCCGCGCTCGGCGAGCGCTTCGAGGAAGCGCTGGCCGACCATGCCGTGGCCGACGAGCACGATCGTGGGGGTGCCCCCGGGGGTGGCGGTCATCAGGAGCCTCCGTCGTTGGTGAGCAGGTGGAGCAGGGGTCCGCCGTCGGAGGGGAGCGGCTCTGCTCCCTCCCAGGCGCGCGCCAGCGCGCCGACGGTGCCGAGTTCGCCGACGAGGACCCCGCCGACCAGGCGGTCGTCGCGGACGACGACCTTGCGGTAGGTGCCCCGGGTGGCGTCGGCGAGCTGTACGACGTCGTCGCCGGGGCGCGGTTCCGTCTCGCCGAACGCGGCGAGGTCGAAGGCGCTGTGCCCGGCGAGGGTGAGCCGGGTGAGGGCGCGGGTGCCGCCGTACCGGGAGTCCGCGTCTCCGGCGAGCGACTCGGCGAGGACGTCCGCCTGTTCCAGCGCGGGTGCGGCCAGCCCGTACACGTTCCCGTCGTGCTGTGCGCAGTCGCCGATCGCCCGGATGTGCGGGTCGGACGTGCGGAGTTCGTCGTCGACCAGGATTCCCTTGTGCACGGCGATCCCCGACGCCTTGGCGAGTCCGGCGCGCGGGGAGACCCCGCAGGCCAGCACCACCAGGTCGGCGTCGAGGGCGTAGCCGTCGGCCATCTCGACCGAGCGGACGGCGCCGCCGACGCAGCGCACGTCGCGGACCCGGCACTCGGTGTGGACCTCGACGCCGAGGTCCTTCAGGTGCCGCAGCACCAGCTTGGACGCGTTCGGGTCGAGCTGGCGCTCCATGAGCCGCTCGCCCTGCTGCGCGAGGACGACCTGTGCGCCGCGTACGGCGAGCGCGCGGGCCGCGGAGACCCCGAGGAGCCCACCGCCGATGACGACCGCCCGCACGCCCGGCCGCACCGCCTTCGACAGGCCGAGGCAGTCGTCCATGGTGCGGAAGGCGTGGACGCCCTCCGGCAGGACGTGGTCCGGGGTGAAGAGACCGCGCAGGGGCGGCAGCACCGGGTTGGAGCCGGTGGCCAGGACCAGGGTGCCGTATGCGATCTCCGAGCCGTCCGCGCAGGCCACGGTGCGTCGGTCGCGGTCGATGCCGGTGACCTGGCCCCGGACCAGTCCGGCGGGCGCGGGCAGCGCGATCACCTCGGGGGCGTACCGGCCGGCCAGCACCTCGGCGAGCAGGACCCGGTTGTAGGGCCGGTGCTCCTCCTCGCCGATCAGCAGCGCGGGCGTCCCCAGCTCGCCGAGCCGGCGGGCGAGTCGTACGCCCGCGAGGCCGGCGCCGATCACCACCACACGCGAATTCGAGGTCATGTCCAGGAGCGTGCGTTGCCGACGTTACCCGACCGCATCACGGTTGTTTCCCGCGAGGAACGCTGCCCTCAGCGGGGCCGGGGCGGGGGTGTGAGGGTTGCGCCCCGCGCCCGCCGGTCCGGCGGCCCGCCCCGTTCGGCGGGGCGCCCGACCGGCCGTGTCGTCACGCCTCCGTCGCCCAGACGTGCTCGTACCAGTCGCTGCCGCCGTTTGCCGGGTCGTGACCCGGGTCCTGCTCCCACTCGCTCTTGTCCACCTTGAAATGGGCGCCCGGCATCAGCAGGACCTCCGCCTCGGTGCCCTGGTACTGGTGGAACGGGTCGATGTCACGGCCGTACTTCCCGGTGAGCGTCAGCTCCAGGAGGATCCGGTGCGTCTTCGTGCCGGTCACCTTCTGGCCGCGCATGAAGCCCAGCCCCACGGACTTCTCCCGGCTGGTGCTGTCGAAGGAGGACGTGAAGATGGCGCCCGGCCGGTAGTTCAGCGCGGCCTGCTTGCCGAGCCGGTAGACCGACTCGTCGCCGCCCGCGTTCCAGTCGCCGCGGAAGACCGTGCCGGTGACCGGAGGCAGCCGGGTCAGCGCCTCCATCGTCATGTCGGCGTGCGCCTTCAACTCCTCGAAGAGCACGGGGGCGAGGATCTCGATCCGCGCGTCGATGACGGCCATCGCCGCCTTCTTGGCCACCGGGTCCGTGCCCCGGGCGGCCGCGATCTGCGGCTGGATCACCGGATCCTCGTTGATCGTGGGCACCCACTCCTGCTGGGGACTGTCGTTCTGGGCGGCCCACCTCAGCCCGCTCTTGATCTGCCGCAGGGAGAGGGCCTCGGCGCCGGCGGTGGCCAGGGCGCCGGTGCCGTAGGGCGCGTACCCCTCGGGCAGCAGCCTGCTGCGCACCACCGAGTTGATCATCTGGTGCGCGCCGCCGGTGTACGCCATCAGCGCGGTCGCGTGGGCGGGCTTGAACTTCTCGGTGACGGCCGCGGTGGAGGCGCCCCCGTTGTCCGCCTTCCACTGGGCGATGCGCGGGGTGGGCGCGGTGTCGCCCTGCGCGAAGGCGTTGTACTTGCCCGCCACGGTGCTCGCGGCGGGCTGGCCGGGCTCCATGAAGCCGCTCGCCGCGGGGTCGACCTGCCGGGGCTTGTTCGCCTCGGCGAGATACATCAGCTCGTGCGGGAACTGGCCGTCGACGCAGACGTTCTGCCGCAGTTCCTCCTCCGTGAAGGGCGCGATGTTCTGGTACATCAGCGCCGCGCCCTTGTCGGCCTTGAGCGCGGACTCCTTGGGGCCCTTGACCCCGGCCGCCCAGGAACCGCGCAGGATCTCGTAGAGCGAGTGGTCCCAGGACGGCAGCATCCAGCCCATCACGGCCATCCGGTAGTCGAAGACGTCCACCCCGGACACCTTGATCCACTGGAAGGTCTTGAGCATCCGGGTCGTGGTGCCCGACATGCCGGCGACGACCGGGATGCCGCGCGCGGCGTTCGACTTCGGCCAGGACTCGTTCTGCTGGATCTCCCAGTAGGCGGCGCCCTCGTTCCAGGGCAGTTTCTCGTCCATGCCGGGCTTGCCCGCGAACGCCAGCTCGCGGTCGCTGAGCGGGGCGCCGCGGTCCGCGTAGTCGCGAGGGGTCTTGCGGTTGGCCTCCTTGTCGGCCTCGCTGCGTTCCTTCCGCGGCCCCTGGCTGTTGATCATTTCGAGGGTGTCGCCGACGACGGTCTCCGGGTCCGACTGCCACAGCAGGTTGCCCAGCGCGTACGGGTCCTTCTCGTAGTTGTAGCCCTTGCCCTTCAGGCTCGCCGCCGCCCACAGGGGCGGCCGGGACCAGCCGTTGAGGAACGCGGAGTGCTTCTTCAGCTCCTCCTCGTTCATGTGGAGGGTCGACGCGAGCTGCGGCTTGGGTCCGATGATCGCGTTCAGGATCTGCTTGAGCGAGAGCTCCGCCGCCGTGTTGTAGTAGGCCGCGTTGTACAGGGCGGTCATCAGCTCTCGGACGTTGCCGTCACGGGCGAAGAACTCGTTGATCTGGGCCGTGGTCATGTCCACGCCCACCTGGCCGCCGCTCGTCTTGTCGTCCTTGAAGAACGACTTGTTGGCGAGGGCCACGTCCTTGTGCTCCGTGCGGGCGTAGGCGATGAGCAGCTGCTTGAGCCGGTTCACGCTCTTGCGGGCGGCGCCGAGCGCCCTCGGATGCCCGAAGGTGTACGCGCCCAGCCGCTGCTCGAACCCTTCGGCCGCCGCCTGCCAGCCCGTCTTCGCGTAGTACTGGGCGTGGTCGAAGGGGGCCTCGCCGCTCACCATGCGCTGGACGGCGACCTCCCCGCCCGCGTGGCTATGGGCGGGGGCGTGGGCGGGGGCGGGGGCGTGGGCGTGCGAAGGGGACGGGGTCTGGGTCTGGGTCTGGGACGGAGTCTGGGACGGAGTCTGGGACTGGGCCGGCGCGGCCGCCGTCCGCTGCACGGGCGCCTCGGCGGTCGGCGCGGGGCCGGACAGCACCCGGCGGGCGTTCTCCTCCGCCGCGCGTTCGAAGCGGTCGGAGGGATCCGAGATGCTCAGCCCCGAGCCGTTGTCGGTGCCCGCGACCGGCCCCTGGCGCTGCTGGATGACGTGCGTCAGCTCATGGGCCAGGGTGTGCCGGTCCGCACCGCCCGCGCCGATGACGACATTGCTGCCGGAGGTGTAGGCGCGGGCGCCCACCTCGGCCGCCGAGCGCTGTGCGGTGGGCCCGGTGTGCAGACGCACGTCGGAGAAGTCGGCGCCCAGCCGGGACTCCATGTCCGCGCGGACCGCCCCGTCCAGCGGCTGACCGGCGGCGCGCAACACGTCCGGCACGGACGAACGCTGCACCGCAGCGGCCTCGTCGCGGCCCGACTCGTCGTGGCCGCAGGAGGAGCCGTGCACATGACGCTGCACCGGGGCGAGACCGGCGTGGCCGCACGAGGGCCCGTGCGCATGGCGCTGGGCCTGCCGCTGTTGCTCCAACGCCCGCACGACGGCGGCGTTACCGGCCGTCCGCTGCAACGCCAGCACCTGCCCCGCGGACGGCGTGCCGCCGGCCGGCCCGCCACCCGACGGTCCGCCGCCCGAAAGTCCGACACCCGACAGAAGACCACTGGACAGCACGTCACCGGACAGCACGTCACCGGACAGGACCGGGGCGACGGCGCTCACGGCGGCGTCGGTCGATCGCGCCGTGACGGGCGTCACCCGGGCGGGTCGAGCGGTGGAGTTCTGCTGATCCTCTGAACGCATACCCCGATCCTCGGTCATCCGCCGGGAGAACGGGGGGAGTTAACCGATCTGCGACAAGCCGGAAGCAAACGGAGGCGCTGCGCGGGCGGTCGGTCTGTGACGCCCTGTCCCCGGTGTCAGGCCTGGCTGCGGCCGCCGGCCCAGCCTCCGGCTCCAGGCCTGTCTCCAGTACCCGCCCCGTCTCCGGTGCCCGGTCAGGTGTGGGAGGACGTGAGATGGGCGAACACGACGACGTTCCCCTGATAGCCGGTCGACTTCGTGTAGCCCCCGCCGCAGGTGATCACCCGCAGCTCCGGCCTGCTGGCCGCCCCGTACACCTTCTCGTCGGGGAAGTCGCGGGCCTGGTAGACCTCGACGGCGTCCACGGTGAACACGGCCACGCTTCCGTCACGCCGGTCCACCTCGATGTCACTGCCCTTGCGCAGGGCCCCCAGGTCGTAGAAGACGGCCGGGCCGTCGGCGTTGTCGACATGGCCGGCGACGATCGCGGTGCCCGTCTCGCCGGGCGTGGTGCCGGCCTCGTACCAGCCGGCCAGGTTCTTCTTCTCGGCGGGCGGGACGTCGAGGCTGCCGGACGGGGTGAGGGCGAGGCCCGTCAGCGGGGCGTCCACCTGGATCGAGGGGATGCGGACCCGGTCGGGCGGGGAGGGCGGCAGCGCCGGCGCGGAGCGGGCCCGTGCGTCCGGGCCGGCCGAGCGGGCCTCGGCCGCGGACGGCTGGGGCGGGGCGTGTGTCTCCGCGCCGCTGTGCAGCAGCCAGGCGCCGCTGCCGAGTGCGATCACGGTGACGGCCGCTATGGCGATGTTGCCGACCCTGCGCATCCCAGGACCCTTCTCCGTGACTCTTCGCGCGAACGCCTTCCGTGCATCTCCTGGTCGGGGGAACCCCGTTCCCCCTCCGGGCCGCGAGGGGCGTCGGACCCGGAGGGGGAGGGGACATGCGGTACCGGCGGACGGACAGCGGAGGGTGTCCGTCAGATCCCGTCGCCTCTCGCCCGGCGATGCAGGAGCCAGGTACCGCCCGCGGCGGCGACGGCGAGAGCCGCCACACCGGCCGCGGTCTGTACGGGGTCGGGGCCCAGTGCGCCGCCGACCCCCGTCTTCACACTTCCTCGCGGCTGCACCGGCTGCATGAGCTGCCGGTCCGAGGCCAGCACGACCACCAGGTCCCCGGTGACGCGCCGCCCGCCCGCGGCGCACTCCGCGACGATCTCGTACGTCCCCGGCTGCGCGCTCGGCGGCACCCGGAACCGTCCGACCGCCTCGCCCTCGTGCGCGCCGGGCGCCAGCGGGAAGCGACCGGCGCCCACCGCCCCGGCGTCGCCCGTCGCCGCTCCGCCGTCCCCGCACGCCGCCGTGTTCACCGAGACGGTCCCGCCCGGCACCGCGGTGGAGGGACGCACCTCCAGGCTTCCGGCACGGGTTCCTGCGCCGGCCACCGTGCCGTGGGCGGGCGCGGCGAATCCGGCCGTGGCGATGACGGCCAGCGCGGTACCGGTCAGCACATGTGCGGCACGACGTGCGGTACGACGGGCGGTGCGTCGCATCGGTGCTCCTTCGAGCTCTTCGAGTCTCCCTGCCCTTCCGAGGTAAGTCGCAGCGCGGCGAGCGCGCTTCCTGAGGGAGCGTCAGGAATGGGATGAATGGGTGTCAGATGTGCGCGCGGGAGAGTGGCCCGTGCATGGGTTTCACCAGGTCACCGGCGTGCGGACGGCCCAGCACGGAAAACCGCCCACAGGGCGGGTGAACGGGTGACCGCCGACGCTGACCTGACCGTCGGGCCGGGGTGAGTCGGCGTCGGGCCGGGGTGACCTGGCCGCCGGGCCGGGGTGAGTCACCGTCGGGACGGGGTGAGGTCACCGCCGTGTGTGCCAGTCCCCGCTCTCGATCAGCTTGCCCCGGGCCCGCAGACGGTCGGCGACGGCGGGTGCGGCGACGTACACCCAGGCGCGCACGGGACGAACCCCGCCCCGGAGGACCGCCCCATCCCCATCCTCACTCCCGTCCCGATCCTCACTCCCGTCCCGATCCTCATCCCCGTCCTGATCCTCATCCCCGTCCTGATCCTCATCCCCGTCCCCGTCCCCGTCCCCGGTCACGGCCACCTCGCGCTCGACCCGCTCGTACAGGTTGCGCGGGTCGCCCGGCACGTACTCCTCGAGCCGGTCGAGCTCGGCGAGCAGTCGCGCGTACGCCCGCGGGAGGGGGGTGACGAGTTCACCGGCCACCGTCCCACCCGGCTCCTCCACCGCGTAGGGGTAACCGGGGCCCTGGTAGAGCACGGCTCCCGACAGTCGGGCCGGTTCCTCGCGGAGGGTGCGGCCGCGCAGGAGGAGGTCGTGGTTGACCTCGCCGGGGCGGAGGGTGCCGTAGACGAAGAAGGGGAGTTCCGGGGCGCTCACGGAAACGATTCTCTCCCCTCACCGCCCCCTCACCGGTCCATCGCGTAGGCGCTATGGACATGACATGTCATGCCCTCTTAAATGCCAGGACGACATCAGCGCCACCTCCACAGGCCACCCACAGGCCACCCCCACACGCGCCCCCACGGCGCCTTCTCGAGGAGACCGAAGACACTGATGAGTCGGATACGGCAGCACGTCCGAGGTTCCCGTCTCGCCACCGCCGGTATCGCCGCCACCACGGCCACGCTCCTGGCCGCCGTGCTCTCCCCGGTCGCCGACGCGGCCGACAGGCCGACCCGGGCGACGGCGCTCGACAACGCGGCGGCGGTCCTCGCCGACCACGCGGCGACCCTCGGCCTCACCTCCGTACAGGGCACCTCCGTCCGTGACGTGGTCGTCGACAAGGACGGCGCCCAGCACGTCCGCTACGACCGCACCTACCGCCAACTCCCCGTCCTGGGCGGGGACTTCGTCGTCCACCTGGCCCCCGACGGCGCGTACCGCAGCGCGAACCGGGCGACGAGGGCGGCGATCTCGCTGTCGAGCATCACCCCGAAGGTGTCCGCCCCCAAGGCCGCCGACGTCGCCGTGAACGCCCTGCGCGCGGCCAACCTCGGCGAGACGTTGAAGCAGGTGAAGGCCAAGCCGCAGCTGGTCGTCGACGCGCTGCACGGCGCCCCGAAGCTGGCCTGGCGGACCGACGTCGTCGCCCTGGACTCGCTCGGCAACCCGGTCGCCCGCGCGGTACTGACCGACGCGCGCACCGGCGCCCAGATCGACGCCTGGGACACCATCGAGACCGCCACGGGCGACGGCAAGTCCCTGTACGGCGGCACGGTCCCGCTGGAGACGACCCTCTCGGGATCGACGTACCAGCTCAAGGACCCGACCCGCGGCAACACGTACACCGGCGACGCGGCCAACAAGACCGACCTGTGCATCTTCGGCATCTGCATCAGCCGCGCCCCCGCGACCCTCTTCACGGACGCCGACAACCACTGGGGCACCGGCGCCACGGCGGACCGTTCCACGGCGGCCGTCGACGCCCAGTACGGCACCGACGTGACCTGGGACTACTACAAGAACGTGCACGGCCGCAACGGCATCGGCAACGACGGCAAGGGTTCCTACAACCGCGTCCACTACGGCAACAGCTACAACAACGCCTTCTGGGACGACAGTTGCTTCTGCATGACCTACGGCGACGGTGACGGCACCCAGCTCGGCCCGCTGGTCGCGCTGGACGTGGCCGGCCACGAGATGTCCCACGGCGTGACCTCCAAGACGGCCAAGCTCACCTACTCGGGCGAGTCGGGCGGCCTGAACGAGGCCACGTCCGACATCTTCGGCAGCCTGGTCGAGTTCTACGCCGGAAACTCCTCGGACGCCGGCGACTACCTCATCGGCGAGAAGATCGTCCGCTCCGGCTTCGGCCGGGACGCCCTGCGCTACATGGACAAGCCGAGCAAGGACGGCAACTCCGCCGACTACTGGAGCAGTTCGGTCGGCAACCTCGACGTCCACTACTCCTCCGGGGTCGCCAACCACTTCGCCTACCTCCTCGCGGAGGGCAGCGGCACCAAGACCGTCAACGGCGTCACCTACAACTCCCCGACGTACAACGGCTCGACGCTCACCGGCATCGGCCGCGACAAGCTCGGCGCGATCTGGTACCGCGCCCTGACCGTCTACATGACGTCCTCGACGAACTACGCGGCGGCGAGAACAGCCACCCTGAACGCGGCGAAGGACCTCTACGGCAACGGCAGCACGGAGTACAACGCGGTGGCGGCGACCTGGACCGCGGTCAACGTGAACTGACCTGTTCCGCACGGCATGACACGGCCGCCCCGCACCCGAAACCACCGGCCCGGGGCGGCCGACGTCGGTTCACCACCGCTCCTCGGACAGGCGGCAGCCCCGGTAGGAGTCCCGACACGGTCGCTCACCGTGCCCTACCTCGCCCGCAGGCCGCGACAATGCCCCCGTGGACGAAGAGACCGTGCGTGATCAGGCGGACCTGATCCCCCTTGTGCTTCAGCATCTTCACGCTCCGCTCGTCGGGACGACGTACGTGCGCGGGGTGCTGCCCGCCCCCGGTGGCGTCGATGCCGTGCGGGTCGCCGTCGGGCCCGTAAGCGCGGTGAGCGCGGATGAGTTGACGCTCTACGAAGTTCCGCTCCTCGTCGGCGAGGACTGTGTGACCGCGTACGACGTCATCGGGATGCTGCGCACCCTGTGCGGTGCGGGCGGCCGGCCGGCCGGGACCGGGACCGTGATGGGGATGCCGCTCGTTCCCGTGGACCCGGCGGTCGTGCCCCGGGCCGACGAGACGGCCGCCGATCGGGGGCTGCGGTTGGTGCGGACCCTGGCCCGGGCCACCTGCTTCGACGAGGACCACTCGACGGAGCCCCTCCTGCACGGCTTTCTCTTCCTGGACCAGGAACGGGTGCGGCTGTACTTCCGGGCCGAAGGACTCCCGGGGGTGACCGCCGCCGACGTCCGGACGACCGGGGCGCTCACGGCACTGATCGCCGCGCTCCCCTCGCTGGTTCGGGGGGAGGTCGAGCAGATGGCGGCGGACGACGGGGATCCGCACTGCGCGCGAGTGCTCGATGTTACTCACTGGTGAGGAACTCGCTTCCCCGTGGCTGGATCACCCGTTACGCTCCCTCAGCGCGCATCCGGCGCGAGCAGGGGGTACCGGGGGTAATGGGGGTAATGGGGGACATGGCGGAGATAGTTGCCGCGCCCGAGAAGGGCCCGAACGCATGGGCTCAAGCCATCGCGGCGCTGGTGGTGGTCGGGGCGCTCGGGGGCGGGCTGTACGTGATCCAGAAGAACGACGCGCAGAACGCCGCCGTGGACGCCGACAAGCCGGCGGTCTGCCGCTCCGACGACGACGACAAGAAGGCCGCAGAGAAGGCGCACGCGGCGCACCGCATCTCCGGGACGGAGCTGTGCACCGCGCTGAACCGCGCGGATCTGCCGGCGCTTCTCGGCACTCCGCAGGAGCACGCGCAGACGGCCTACGGAAGTGACAGCTCGGTCAAGATGGCGAGCGGCCCCGAGATTCCCACCCCCGAGGGGACCGTCCGACTGGACACGTACACCGTGCAGCTCTCGCGGTCCTACGACGACCTCCCGATCGCGGGGATGGAGGACCTGCTGAACGAAGCGGAGGCGAAGACGGTCGTGAGCCACCCCGCGGTGCTCTACTCGAGCCAGACGATCGCCTTCAGCTTCGACCTCGGCGGCGGCAAGTCCGACACCGCCCCCGGCGGTACCGCCCGCGTGCTCATGGTCGCCCCGGACACCAAGGACGGCGGCGGCTCCTACGAACTCGCCGTCTGGCGCCAGGACAACGTGCGACCGGACGACGCGGCCCTGCTGAGCATCGCGCAGAAGGTCCTGCCCGCGATCCCGGGCTGGACGGCCGCGGGCTGACGGCGTCGACCGGCGGTAGCGGCCGACCGGCGGCGGCCCCGCCGCCTCGCACGCCGCCGACCACGCGGAAGGCCGGCACCCTGTGGGGTGCCGGCCCAGTCGGAACGGAAGCCGTGTCGCTCAGGCGGCCGGCTCCGGCTCCGGCTCCGGCTCCGCCACCTGGGCCTCGGTCGCGGGCCGCTCCGGCTTGTCCTCCCGCATCACCAGGGTCGCCAGGATCGCCGCCGCCAGGACGCCGATCGCGCTGACCGTGAAGGTCGTCGTCATCGAGGTGGTGAAAGCCTCCCGGGCCTCCCGGACCAGCCCCGCGTCCCGGCCGGCCACCGCCAGCGCCCCGCCGATCGACTCCCGGGCCGCCTCGGGCGCGTCGGTCGGCATCTCGGCTGCGTAGCCGCTGGTCAGCAGCGAGCCGAGGATCGCGATGCCGAGGGCGGTGCCGGCCTGCTGGATGGTGTCGTTGAGGGCTGAACCGACGCCTGCCTTGTCCTCGGGGATGGTGCCCATCAGCGCGCCGACGGCGGCCGGCATCGCCAGGCCCGCGCCGAGGCCGAGCAGTCCGAGGGCGATGGCGGGGACGGTGAAGCCCGAGTCGGCGTCCACCGTCGTCAGCAGGGCGAAGCAGGCGGTCATCACCAGCATCCCGGACAGGATCACGAACCGGTTGCCGATCTTCTCGGCCGCCTTCACGCCCATGCCGTTGCCGATCAGCGCGGCGACGGCGAGGGGCAGGAAGGCGAGGCCCGCCTTCACGGGGGAGTAGCCGAGGACGAACTGGAGGTACTGGGTGAGGACCAGCAGCAGACCGCCGTTGCCGATCTGGACCAGGGCCAGTGAGAGCGAACCGCCGCTGAAGTTGCGGTGCTTGAAGAGGACCAGGGGGACCATCGGGGCGGACGTGACGTTCTCCCAGATCACGAAGCCGGCCAGGCCGACCACCGCGACCGCCAGCGACAGCGTCGAACGGCCGCCGAACGCTCCGTGCTGCGGGAGCTCGATGATCCACCAGACCAGAGCGGTCATACCGACCGCGGAGAGCACCGCGCCCAGCGGGTCGGGCTTCTGCCAGGGCGCCTTGGACTCAGGCATCAGGACCACGGCGGCGACGACGGCCAGTGCGACGACCGGGACGTTGATCAGGAAGATCGAGTGCCAGGAGAAGTGGTCGATCAGGACGCCTCCCAGGACCGGGCTGCCGACCAGCCCCAGCATCGACACCGAACCCCACGCCGCCATCGCCCTGCCGCGCTCCTCGTCGTCGAAGACGGTGATGAGGATCGAGAGGGTGGACGGCATGATCAGCGCCCCGCCGACGCCCATCGCGGTGCGTACGGCGATCACCTCGCCGGGGTTGGCGCACAGCGTCGCGGCCAGTGAGGCCGCCCCGAAGAGCAGCAGGCCCAGCAGCATCACCTTGCGGCGGCCGAAGCGGTCGCCGAGGCTGCCGGAGGTCAGCAGGAGGCCGGCGAAGACGAGGATGTAGGAGTCCAGGATCCACTGGGTGTCCTGGGCGCTCGCGCCGATGTCCTCGGTCATCGAGGGGACCGCGACGGTCAGCGCCATGCTGTCGATGGTCAGGACCACCGTGCTCAGACACAGCACGACGAGGATCCACCAGCGGCGGGGGTCGCGGGTTCTCACCGGGTTCTCCATGGAGGCTTCCTCTTCTTTCGTCGTGCGCACATCGTTCTCGGCTGCGCACACTGTTCCGGCTAGGGCGTACGGCGTTCCGTCCGTTGCGAACACTGTACGCACTACGGAACGGTGTGCGCAAGCCTCGAACTCTGTACGCTAAAGGCGCACGATGTACGCGACGAGTGCTGCGCATGAGCAGTCCGCGCCGAGGAATGGGAGGGCCCGTGGCCGCCAGGACGAAGAACCCGCACCCCGTGCCGTCCGTGTGGACCCGGCAGCGCCGTGAGCCCGACCAGCCGACGCTCAGCCGGGACTCGATCGTCCGCGAGGCGATCGCCATGCTGGACGCCGAGGGCATCGAGGCGCTCAGCATGCGCAAGCTGGGCGCCCGGCTGAACGCCGGCGCGACCTCCCTGTACCGGCACGTCGCCACCAAGGACGAGCTGATGGAGCTGGCCGTCGACGAGGTCGCCGCCGAGATCCACGTCCCGGACGCGGGCGCCCCCGACTGGAAGGCGGCCGTCACCGAGGCCGCAGCGGCCTTCCGCGCGACGAGCCTGCGCCACCCCTGGCTGTCGTCGGTCCTCGGCCAGGCAGGCCTCGCCTACCTCGGGCCCAACCTCATGACCTTCTCCGAGCGCCTGGCCGCGCTGTTCACGGTCGCGGGCTTTCCGGAGCCGGGCCGCGCCATCGACACCGTCCTGTCCTACGTGATCGGCATGAGCACCACGGAGGCCGCCTGGCTCACCACCGTCGCCCGATCGGGCGAGAGCGAGGCCGACTTCGTCGCCCGCCTCATGCCCGCCGCCCGGCAGGCCGCGGCCGGACACGAGCACCTCGCCGGCGGGTACGCGGACGCCGCCGCGACGACCGCCGACCCCGTCGCGCTGCGCGACGACAAGTTCCGGTACGGCCTGGAGGTCGTCCTGGACGGCCTCGCCCTGCGCCTGCCCGGCTAGGCGGCCCGGCGGCCGGTCACCCGGCGATCTCCACCCGCACCGCGCACACCTTGAACTCCGGCATGCGCGAGGTCGGGTCCAGCGCCGGGTTGGTCAGGGTGTTGGCGCGGCCCTCGCCCGGCCAGTGGAACGGCATGAAGACGGTGTCGGGGCGGATCCCGGTGGTGATCCGGGCCGGGGCCACCGCCCGTCCGCGCCGCGACACCACGGCCAGCGGGTCGCCCTCGGCCGCTCCGAGCCGCGCGGCCAGCCGGGGGTGCAGCTCCACGAACGGGCCGGGCGCGGCGGCGTTCAGCTCGTCCACGCGGCGGGTCTGGGCGCCGGACTGGTACTGCGCCACGACCCGCCCGGTGGTGAGCAGGACGGGGTATTCGTCGTCCGGTTCCTCGGCGTTGGGCCGGTGCGAGACCGGCACGAAGCGCGCCCGCCCGTCCTCCGTGGCGAACCGGTCGAGAAAGAGCCGAGGCGTACCGGCCGCCCGCCGGCGCCCCTGCTCGCCCCCCTCGGCGCCGGCACCGCCCCCGGCACCGCCCCCGGCACCGCCCTCGGCACCGCCCTCGGCCGCCGCACGATCTTGGGCCCCCGCACCGCTCCCGGCCCCCGCGCCGCCCGGCCGGTCGCCCTTCGCGTCACGCGCGACCTCGGCATCGCCTCCGGTCGCCGCACTCCCCCCGGACGCCCCACCGCTCCCGGCCCCCGCCTCGCCCTCCCGCTCCGCCGGGCAGGGCCAGAACAGCCCGGCGCCGGCGTCCTCCGTCAGGCGCGCGTAGGTGATGCCGGAGTAGTCCGCGACGCCGCCCGCGCTGGCTCGTCGGAGTTCCTCGAAGACCTCCTCGGGGTCGGTCGGGAAGCCCTTCTCGACGCCCAGGCGTGCGGCCAGCTCGTGCATTACCTCCAGGTCGCTGCGTACCCCTTCCGGGGCGGTGATCGCCTGGCGTCGCAGCAGGACCCGTCCCTCCAGGTTGGTCGTCGTCCCCGTCTCCTCCGCCCACTGGGTGACCGGCAGGACGACGTCCGCGAGGGCAGCCGTCTCCGACAGGACGACATCGCAGACGGCGAGGAACTCGAGGGACTTGATGCGCTCCTCGATGTGCGCGGCGTGCGGCGCCGACACCACCGGGTTCGACCCCATCAGGAGCAGCGACCGGATGTCGGACCCCAGCGCGTCGAGCAGTTCGTACGCGCTGCGCCCGGGCCCGGGCAGCGAGTCGGGGTCCACGCCCCAGACCTCGGCGACGTGCCGCCGGGCCGCCGGGTCGTCCAGCTTGCGGTAGCCGGGCAGCTGGTCGGCCTTCTGGCCGTGCTCGCGGCCGCCCTGTCCGTTGCCCTGCCCGGTCAGACAGCCGTAGCCGCTGAGCGGCCGCCCGGCCCGCCCGGTCGCCAGGCAGAGGTTGATCCACGCGCCGACCGTGTCGGTGCCCTTGGACTGCTGCTCGGGTCCGCGCGCGGTGAGCACCATCGCGGCCTCGGGCTCGCAGAACAGCCTTACGGTCTCCCGGAGTTGTGGAACGGACACCCCCGTGATCCGCTCCACGTACTCCGGCCAGTGCGCCATGGCGGCCGCCCGCGCGTCCTCCCAGCCGGTGGTCCGTTCCCGCACGTACTCCTCGTCGACCCGCCCCTCGGCGACGATCAGGTGCAGCAGACCCAGCGCCAGCGCGAGATCCGTCCCGGGCCGGGGCGCGAGGTGCAGGTCGGCCTGCTCGGCGGTCTTCGTGCGGCGCGGGTCGATCACGATCAGCGTGCCGCCGTTCTCCCGCAGCTCGTTGAAGAACCGCAGCGCGGGCGGCATGGTCTCCGCGAGGTTGGAGCCGACCAGGATCACGCATCCCGTCCTCGGGATGTCCTCCAGCGGGAAGGGAAGCCCCCGGTCGAGCCCGAAGGCCTTGATGCCGGCCGCCGCCGCGGACGACATGCAGAAACGGCCGTTGTAGTCGATCTGCGAGGTGCCGAGCACGACCCGCGCGAACTTGCCGAGCGTGTACGCCTTCTCGTTCGTCAGCCCGCCGCCGCCGAACACGCCGAGCGCGTCGGCCCCGTGCTCGGTGCGCACCCTGCGGAACTCCCCGGCGATCCGGTCGAGCGCCTCCTCCCAGGTGGCCGGCACGAGCGAGCCGCCGGACCGCACCAACGGGGAGGTCAGCCGCACCCGGGAGGAGAGCACGGCGGGCGCCGTACGGCCCTTGCCGCACAGCGCGCCCCGGTTCACCGGGAAGTCCGGGCGCTCGACCACCTCGACGCCCCCCGTGGGCAGGGGCGACAGGGCCATCCCGCACTGCAGGGCGCAGTACGGGCAGTGGGTGGGCGTCGAAGTGGTCGGCATACGCTCCAGCGTGCTTCGGCCGTGTTACGCGCCGTGCGGTCTCCTGTTACGGCGGTGTGGTGGTGCCCTCCTCACCGGACCGGGCCCGCCGTGAGGCGCCCGCCGGGGCGGGACCGCCGCATCCGCCGCCGTCCCGCCGCCGCGTCCCCCGCCTCACCGGTCGTCGGCGAGGGCCCTCGTCACTCCCGCTTCCTTCGGTCCGAGGAACCTGGGGTCCGGCTCGAACACCACGTCCAGGGCCGCCTTGCCGGCCGCGAGGATCTCCCGGGCGCCCCCGTAGTACCAGGTCACGTCGTGCTTGGCGGCGACCCCGACGCCGTACGAGTCCACCCCCGCCGCCTCGCACAGGGCGACGGCCCGCCGGATGTGGAAGTCCTGGCTGATCAGCACGGCCCGGTCGACGCCGAAGATCTTCTTGGCGCGGACGCAGGAGTCCCAGGTGTCGAAACCGGCGTAGTCGCTGACGATCCGCGCGTCGGGCACCCCGTGCCCGGTCAGATAGGTGCGCATGGCATCGGGCTCGTCGTAGTCCTCGCGGCTGTTGTCCCCCGTCACGAGCACGACCTCGATACGGCCCTCCCGGTACAGCTTCGCCGCCGCGTCCAGCCGGTGCGCGAGATACGGCGAGGGCTCGCCGTCCCACAGGCCGGCGCCGAACACGACGGCGACCTCGGTGCGCGGCGCGTCGGCGGTCGTACCGAGCCGGCCGGCCGTGGACACGTACAGCCAGGTGGCCGGCAGCAGCGCGAGCACGCACCCGGCCATCACCGCCTGCACCAGCCGCCGCCGGCCGGCACGAGTGCGCGGCAGTCGCGGTCGACGGACGTCCATACGGTGTTCCCCCCAGGTCGAACAGCTCGAAAGCCCCTTCGGCCAGGGAAGACGCAGCCGACGGTGATCCGGTTCGCCCCCGCGCCGCGAGCCACATCTCACACCGCCCCCGGGCTCGACGTGAACGACCCGAAAACACTCGTGACGGTCAGGCAACGGGGGTGCAACCTCGAGCCGTCAGGATCTGTTCATGAAGGCGTCGCCCGCTCAGTACGACGAGTCCGAAGTCCACCTCGACAGTACGGCGCACATCATGAACCGGATCAGCTCCCAGCTCGCCAGCCAGCTCAACCTCGTCCAGCTCGACGGCCGCCGGCGTCCCGGCCCGCCCGCGCTGGTCGTCGTCGCCCACGGCAGCCGCGACCCGCGCGCGCTGAACACCGTCCGCACGCTGCTGGACCGCGTCCGCGAGCAGCGCCCCGGCCTGCCGGTGCGCCTCGGCCACATCGAGCTCAACGAGCCGCTGTTGACGGACACCCTCGCCGACCTCGACGCCCATGGCACGCAGGACGCCGTCCTGGTCCCGCTCCTCCTGGCCCGCGGCTACCACGTCAAGCGGGACATCCCCGAGATGGCCGCGAAGGCACGGGTGCACACGCGCGTGGCCGCACCGCTCGGCCCGCACCCGTTCCTCGTGGAGACCCTGTACACCCGCCTGGTCGAGGCGGGCTGGCGCCCGGACATGACGCAGGAGGAGCGCCGGACGAGCGCGGTCGTCCTGGCGGCGGCGGGCTCCCGCGACCCCGACTCGGCCGTCGACACCCGCCGTACGGCCCGTCTCCTGGCGCGCCGTCTGGGCGTTCCGGTGGTTCCCGCGTACGCCTCCACGGCGACCCCGACCGTCCCGACGGCGCTGCGCGCCCTGGCCGCGCGAGGCCGCGACCGGGTGGCGGTCGCCTCCTACTTCACGGCCCCCGGCCGCTTCGCGACCGAGTCCGCGCGGGCGGCCCCCTGGATCGCGTCCGCCCCGCTGGGCACCCATCCGGCGATGGCGAGCCTGCTCCTGCACCGCTACGACCAGGCGCGGGCGACCCCGGCGAGCACGGCCCCCGAACTGGCGTCGGCCTGAGAGCCCCGATCGGCCCGGACCCGCCGACGCGCGGGACCCGACAGCCGGGCGGGCGCCCGGTACCACCCGATTGTCACCCCCGCCGCTTACTGTCGAGACATGGAAGGCACCGCACACCTCGACACCGCCTATGACCTGACGTCAGTCGCCCGCTGGGCCCACGAGCCGGACAAACGCCCCGGCCGGACCGCCTTCCAACGAGACCGCGCCCGCGTTCTGCACTCCTCCGCGCTGAGAAGGCTCTCCGGCAAGACCCAGGTGGTCACGCCGGGCACCCGCACCGACGCCTGGGACGCCACTCCCCGCACCCGTCTCACCCACTCCCTGGAGTGCGCCCAGGTGGGCCGCGAGCTCGGCGCCGCGCTCGGCTGCGACCCCGACCTGGTCGAGGCGGCCTGCCTCTCCCACGACCTCGGGCATCCCCCGTTCGGGCACAACGGCGAACAGGCGCTGAACGAGTTCGCGCGGGACTGCGGCGGCTTCGAGGGCAATGCCCAGTCGCTGCGGCTCCTCACCCGCATCGAGCCCAAACGCTTCACCGCCGAGGGCTCCGTGGGCCTCAACCTCACCCGGGCCACCCTCGACGCCGCCACCAAGTACCCCTGGCCCAGGGGCGGCCACCCCGTTGACCCGGCGTCCCCCAAGTTCGGCGTCTACGACGACGACCGGCCCGTCTTCGACTGGGTCCGTGAAGCGTCCCCCGGCACGCGTACCTGCTTCGAGGCGCAGGTCATGGACTGGGCCGACGACGTGGCGTACTCGGTGCACGACGTGGAGGACGGCCTGCACGCGGGGCACATCGACCCCGACTGCCTGCACGCCGAACCGGAGCGCCAGGAGATCTTCCGGGTCGCCGTCGGCCGCTACGTCCCCGCCGGCACCGATCCGGCCGCGCTCGCCGCCGCCCTCGACCGACTCCAGGACCAGGACTGGTGGCCGCACGGCTACGACGGCACGGCGGCCGCCCAGGCCCGCCTGAAGGACGCCACCAGTCAGCTCATCGGCCGCTTCTGCCTGGCCGCCGAGGGCGCCACCCGCGAGCGATGGGGGTACCACCCAGGCCGTCCAGGCACTGGGGGAGGAACCGGGAGCCTCACCCGTTACGGCGCCGAGCTCGTCGTACCCGAGGAGGCGCGCCTGGAGTGCGCGGTCCTCAAGGCGGTCGCCGACCGGTACGTCATGCAGCGCGCCGAACAGGAGATCCTGCGCGCCGATCAGCGCGTGGTCATCACCGAGCTCGCCGAGGCGCTCACCGCCCGCGCCCCCGACGGTCTCGACCCCCAGTTCCGCGCCCTGTTCGACCAGGCGCCCGACGACCGCGCCCGCAAGCGGGTCGTCGTCGACCAGATCGCCTCCCTCACCGACGCCTCGGCCCGCTCGCTCCACAGCCGACACGCGGGGCGGACGAGATCCTGACAAGTGCGGACCGGGTGCGCCCGAACGGGCCCGGAACGTGACCCAGCGTGCCCTGATCGGGCACGTCCCCCTTCCCCCATCACGCTGCGTGCGGGACGCTCGCATGTGGCGGCACGCACAGTGTGATCTGGGGGACAACCCCCGGACCCCCCGGTAGGAGGCATCACGTGGTCGACGCGGATCAGACATTTGTCATCGTCGGAGGAGGCCTGGCCGGCGCCAAGGCGGCCGAGACGCTGAGGGCGGAGGGCTTCACCGGCCGCGTGATACTGATCTGCGACGAACGCGACCACCCCTACGAGCGGCCGCCGCTCTCGAAGGGCTTCCTGCTCGGCAAGGAGGCGCGGGAGAGCGTCTTCGTGCACGAGCCCGCCTGGTACGCGCAGAACGACATCGAGCTCCACCTCGGCCAGACCGTCGACGCGATCGACCGCACCGCGAAGACGGTCCGCTTCGGAGACGACGGCACGCTCGCCCACTACGACAAGCTGCTCCTCGCCACCGGCGCGGAGCCCCGCCGGCTGGACATCCCCGGCACCGACCTCGCGGGCGTGCACCATCTGCGCCGGCTCTCGCACGCCGAGCGCCTCAAGGGCGTGCTGGCCGCCCTCGGCCGGGACAACGGCCACATCGTGATCGCGGGCGGCGGCTGGATCGGGCTGGAGATCGCGGCGGCGGCCCGGGAGTACGGCGCCGAGGTCACCGTCGTCGAACCGGAGCCCACCCCGCTGCACGGCGTCCTCGGCCCGGAGCTCGGGAGCGTCTTCGCCGATCTGCACCGCGAGCACGGCGTCCGCTTCCACTTCGGCGTCCGTCTCACCGAGATCGTCGGCCAGGACGGCATGGTGCTCGCCGTCCGCACCGACGACGGCGAGGAACACCCGGCGCACGACGTCCTCGCGGCGATCGGCGCGGCCCCCCGCACGGGCCTCGCGGAGACGGCGGGCCTCACCCTCGCCGACCGCGCGCACGGCGGCGGGATCGCGGTCGACGCCCGGCT
Source organism: Streptomyces sp. NPDC102259 (assembly GCF_044766465.1). NCBI lineage: Bacteria > Bacillati > Actinomycetota > Actinomycetes > Kitasatosporales > Streptomycetaceae > Streptomyces > Streptomyces sp. NPDC102259. Next base: position 588,190 of record NZ_JBIWMA010000001.1, read on the forward strand.
GCGCACCTCCGACCCCGACATCCACGCGGCCGGCGACGTCGCGTCCTTCCCGCACGGCCTCTTCGACACCCGGCTGCGCGTCGAGCACTGGGCCAACGCCCTGAACGGCGGCCCGGCGGCCGCCCGCGCGATGCTCGGCCAGGACGTCTCCTACGACCGCGTGCCCTACTTCTTCTCCGACCAGTACGACCTGGGCATGGAGTACAGCGGCTGGGCCCCGCCGGGGACGTACGACGAGGTGGTGATCCGCGGCGACGCGGGCAAGCGGGAGTTCGTCGCGTTCTGGCTGAAGGAGGGCCGCCTCCTCGCCGGGATGAATGTGAACGTGTGGGACGTCACAGAGCCGATCCAGAAGCTGATCCGCTCGCGCGAGCGGATCGACACGGAGGCGCTGGCGGACCCCCGGGTGCCGCTGGAGGATCTCGGCGCCTAGGCCGGGTTCCGGTCGCCCGCGGGGCTGTGGACCGACGGACGAGGGTCGGGTGCGGCCGGCCGCGCCCCCGCGGGCGAGCCGCACCCGACACAGCCCCGCGCACCCCAAGGGCACCGCGGGCCGCCGGAGATGTCACCGCGCCCCCGTAGAATCACCTCGTGGCAGGACGGATCAACGACGAGGACGTGAAGGCGGTACGGGACGCGGTCCCGATCGACGCCGTGGTGTCCGAGTACCTCCAGCTGCGCAACGCGGGCGGCGGCAACCTCAAGGGCCTCTGCCCGTTCCACGACGAGAAGTCGCCGTCCTTCCAGGTCAGCCCGAGCAAGGGGCTGTTCCACTGCTTCGGCTGCCAGGAGGGCGGCGACACCATCACGTTCGTGATGAAGGTCGACCACCTCACCTTCTCCGAGGTGGTCGAGCGGCTCGCCGCCCAGGCCGGCATCACCCTGCGTTACGAGGAGGGCGGCTACAACCCCGCCCACCAGCGCGGCGAACGCATCCGGCTGGTCGAGGCGCACAAGGTCGCCGCCGAGTGGTACGCGGAGCAGCTCGCCACCGGGCCCGAGGCCGACACCGGCCGGATCTTCCTCGCCGAGCGCGGCTTCGACCAGGCCGCGGCCGTCCACTTCGGCGTCGGCTACAGCCCCCAGGGCTGGGACCACCTCACCCGCTACCTGCGCGGCAAGGGCTTCACCGACAAGGAGCTGCTTCTCTCCGGGCTTGCCCAGGAGGGGCGCCGCGGGCCCATCGACCGCTTCCGGGGCCGCCTGATGTGGCCCATCCGCGACATCGGCGGAGAGGTCGTCGGCTTCGGCGCACGCAAGCTCTACGAGGCGGACAACGGGCCCAAGTACCTCAACACGCCCGACACGGCGATCTACAAGAAGTCCCAGGTCCTCTACGGCATCGACCTCGCGAAGAAGGACATCGCCAAGTCCAGCCGCGCGGTCGTCGTCGAGGGGTACACCGACGTCATGGCCTGTCACCTGGCCGGCGTCACCACCGCCATCGCGACCTGCGGCACGGCCTTCGGCGGCGACCACATCAAGATCCTCCGCCGGCTCCTCATGGACAACGGCAGCGCCCGTGTCATCTTCACCTTCGACGGCGACGCGGCCGGCCAGAAGGCGGCCCTGCGCGCCTTCGAGGACGACCAGAAGTTCGCCGCCGAGACGTACATCGCCATCGCGCCGGACAACATGGACCCCTGCGACCTGCGCCTCGCGAAGGGCGACGAGGCGGTCGCCGACCTGGTCGAACCACGCACGCCGCTCTTCGAGTTCGCGCTCCGCCAGATCGTCGTCCGCTACGACCTCGACACCCCGGCGGGCCGCGCCGCCGCCCTCGACGAGGCCGCGCCCATCGTCGCCCGTATCAAGAACAGCGGCGCCCAGCACGAGGTCGCCGTCCAGCTGGCCGGCATGCTCGGCATCCTGGACACCCAGTTCGTCGTCAAGAGGGTCGCCCAGCTGGCCCGTTGGGCCCGCGACCGGGGCGGCAAGGGCCCGGCGCCGGCCGGCCGTGGCCCCCAGCCGTACGAGTCCGCCGCCCGGCCCACCGCGGGCGGCCCCGCCCTCAATCTCCGCAACGCCGTCTACGCCACCGAGCGCGAGTTGCTGAAGCTCGCCCTCCAACGCCCCGAACTGGTCTCCCCGGCCTTCGACGCGTACGGGATCGACGAGTTCACCGCCGCCCCCTACGCCGCCGTACGCCAGGCGATCCAGGACGCGGGCGGCGCCGAGTTCGGCGTCAAGGACGGGCAGGAGTACCTCGTCCGGGTGCGGGAGGCCGCGCCCGACGACGCGGTCCGCGCGATGGTGACGGAGCTCGCGGTCGAGGCGATCATGCGCCGCTCGGTCGACGAGAACTACGCGGGGGAGCAGTTGGTGACGGTCCGCCGCCGGGCCGTGACCCGCAGGATCACCGATCTCCAGGGCACGCTGACCCGTCTCGGCCACAGCGACCCGGCCCAGTCGGCCGCCGTCCAGAACGAGATGATGATCCTGACCAGGTACGACAGGGCGTTGCAGCACGAGGGCCCGTCCGCTCTCTGAGCCGTCGGCCGCGGCACGGTAACCGCGCGGTCACTGACCGGACTCAAAAAGTCGTCGCACGCCCCTCGTGGCGGCTGTGTGTCGTACTCCACACTGGGGTGCGGTGCCTGAGTCCTCGGAGCGCGGCCGATCCCGGACGGACGCGGCGTGGCCGCCGACTCCGCCCCGAAGTACCGCTGCTGCTCACCTCAGCAGCGATCATCCTGGAGGTCGCCCCCGTGCAGACCCAGACCCTGACCCAGACCGTCAGCACTGCCGAGAGTACGGCCGGTACCACCACCGGTGCCGACACGGCCGACGGCACGGAACCGGACGCCGAGAGCGACGTCCTGGCCGCCGTCCCGCCGCAGAACCGTGCCGCGCACCACCCGGAAACCCACCCCGAGAGCCACCCTGAGAGCCACCCCGAGCCGCCCGTGGAAGCGCACCCGGAGACGCAGGCCGAGCCCGAGACCGAGCCGCCCGCCGAGGCGCTGGAGGAGGCTCCCGAGGACGCCCCCGAGCCCGTCCCGCCGCCCCGCGCCCGGGCCGCCGACAGCGGCAGCCCCTCCTCGGACCTGTTCCGGCAGTACCTGCGCGAGATCGGCCGCATCCCGCTGCTCACCGCGGCCGAGGAGGTCGACCTGGCCCGGCGCGTGGAGGCCGGTCTGTTCGCCGAGGAGAAGCTGAGCGGCGCGACCGACCTGGACAGTCAACTCGCCCTCGACCTCGACCGGTTGGTCGTCCTTGGCCGCATGGCCAAGCGCCGGCTGATCGAGGCCAACCTGCGGCTCGTGGTCTCCGTGGCCAAGCGCTACGTCGGCCGCGGGCTCACCATGCTCGACCTCGTCCAGGAGGGCAACCTCGGTCTGATCCGGGCGGTCGAGAAGTTCGACTACGCCCGCGGCTACAAGTTCTCCACGTACGCCACCTGGTGGATCCGCCAGGCCATGTCCCGTGCGCTCGCCGACCAGGCCCGCACCATCCGCGTCCCGGTCCATGTCGTCGAGCTCATCAACCGGGTCGTCCGCGTCCAGCGCCGGATGCTCCAGGAACGCGGCTACGAGCCGACCGCGGAAGAGGTCGCCGCCCAGCTCGACCTGCTGCCCGAACGCGTCGGCGAGGTCCTGCGGCTGGCCCAGGAGCCGGTCTCGCTGCACGCCCCGGTGGGCGAGGAGGACGACGTGGCCCTCGGCGACCTCATCGAGGACGGCGACGCGGCCAGCCCCGTCGAGTCGGCGGCCTTCCTGCTGCTGCGCGAGCACCTGGAAGCCGTGCTCTCCACGCTCGGCGAACGCGAGCGGAAGGTCGTCCAGCTGCGCTACGGGCTGGCGGACGGCCGGCCGCGCACGCTGGAGGAGATCGGCCGCATCTTCGGCGTGACGCGCGAGCGGATCCGGCAGATCGAGTCGAAGACCCTCAACAAACTCCGCGACCACGCCTTCGCCGACCAGCTGAGGGGCTACCTGGACTGAGGGGGACCGCTCGCCGTCACCCGGTGCGAGCGGCCCCCGAACAGTCCCGCAGACGCCCCCGGAGACGCCCCTGAGACGCCTCCGGGAGAGGGACCGTCCGTGGGGACCGTCAGTCGACCTCGGCCAGTGCCTGCGCGAACTGTGCCTTGTACAGCCGCGCGTAGGCCCCGTCCGCCGCCAGCAGGTCGGTGTGCGTGCCCTGCTCGACGATCGAGCCGTTCTCCATCACCAGGATCGTGTCGGCGTCCCGGATGGTCGACAGCCGGTGCGCGATGACGAACGACGTACGCCCGTGCGCCAGCTTCGCCATCGCCTTCTGGATCAGCACCTCGGTGCGGGTGTCGACGGAGCTGGTGGCCTCGTCGAGCACCAGGATCGTCGGGTCGGACAGGAACGCCCGCGCGATGGTGATCAGTTGCTTCTCACCGGCGCTGACCCCGCTGCCCTCGTCGTCGATCACCGTGTCGTAACCGTCGGGAAGGGTGCGGACGAACCGGTCGGCGTGCGCGGCCCGCGCCGCCTCCTCGATCTCGCCGCGGGTGACCTCACCCGACGCCCCGTACGCGATGTTCTCCGCGATGGTGCCGCCGAACAGCCAGGTGTCCTGGAGCACCATGCCGATGCCGGCCCGCAGCTCGTCGCGGGACATCCTCGCTATGTCGACGCCGTCGAGGGTGATGCGCCCGCCCGAGACGTCGTAGAACCGCATGAGCAGGTTCACCAGCGTCGTCTTGCCGGCGCCCGTCGGACCGACGATGGCGACCGTGTGACCGGGCTCCACCGTCAGGGACAGGTCCTCGATCAGCGGCTTCTCCGGGTCGTACCGGAAGGACACGCCCTCCAGCGCCACCCGCCCGCGCAGCTCCGCGGGCTGCTCGGCCGCCACCGGGTCCGCCTCCTGCTCCTCCGCGTCCAGGATCTCGAAGACCCGCTCGGCCGAGGCGACGCCCGACTGCACCAGGTTCGCCATCGACGCGAGCTGCGTCAGCGGCATCGAGAACTGGCGCGAGTACTGGATGAACGCCTGCACGTCGCCGATGGACAGGGAACCCGACGCCACGCGCAGCCCGCCGACCACGGCGACCAGCACGTAGTTGAGGTTCGACACGAACATCATCAGCGGCTGCATGACCCCGCTGTTGAACTGCGCCTTGAACCCGGCCTCGTACAGCGCGTCGTTCTGCTCGGCGAACTGCTGCGCCGACTCCTCCTGGCGGCCGAACACCTTCACCAGGGTGTGGCCGGTGTACATCTCCTCGATGTGGGCGTTGAGCTTGCCGGTGGAGCGCCACTGCTGCACGAAGTGCGGCTGCGACCGCTTGCCCACCCGGGTGGCGACGACCGCCGACAGCGGCACCGTGACGAGCGCGACCAGGGCCAGGATCCACGACACCCAGAACATCATCGCCAGCACGCCGATGACGGTCAGCAGCGAGTTGATCAGCTGGCCCATCGACTGCTGGAGCGTCTGCCCGATGTTGTCGATGTCGTTGGTGGCACGGGACAGCACCTCGCCGCGCTGACGCTTGTCGAAGTACGACAGCGGCAGCCGGGACAGCTTCGTCTGCACGTCCTCGCGCATCCGGAACATGGTGCGGTTGACGGTCTTGTTGACCAGCCGCGTCGCCACCGCCATCAGCAGACCGGCGATCAGGAACACCCCGACCGCGAACAGCAGGACCTCGCCGACCGAGCCGAAGTCGATGCCCTTGCCGGGCGTGAAGTCGGTGCTCCTGAGCATGTCGGCGACGCTGCCCTCGCCGCGCTCCCGCATCGAGTCGAGGACCTGCTCCTTGCTGGACCCGGCCGGCATCTCCCGCCCGACGATGCCCGCGAAGACCAGGTCGGTGGCCTTGCCGAGGATTTTCGGCCCCACCACGTTCAGGCCGACGCTCAGCACCACGCAGAACAGCATCCCGTACAGGGTGAACCGCTCCGGCTTGAACTGGGCGAGCAGCCGCCTGCCGGACACCTTGAAGTCCAGCGAATGGCTGTCGGGACCGGAGCCGGCCATCATGCGTCCCATGGGCCCGGCCATCAGGCAGCCTCCGCTTCCGTGAGCTGGGAGAGCACGATCTCCCGGTAGGTCTCGTTGTCCGCCATCAGCTCGCGGTGGGTGCCCGTGCCGACGACCAGGCCCTCGTCGAGGACGATGATCCGGTCGGCGTCGCGGATGGTGGCCACCCGTTGGGCGACGATCACCACGGTCGCCTCGGCGGTCTCCCGCCCGAGCGCCGCGCGCAGCGCCGCGTCGGTGGCGTAGTCGAGGGCGGAGAAGGAGTCGTCGAACAGGTAGATCTCCGGCCGCTGCACGAGCGTCCGGGCGATCGCGAGCCGCTGCCGCTGACCACCGGAGACGTTCGTCCCGCCCTGCGCGATGGGGGAGTCGAGGCCGTTCTCCAGCTTGCTCACGAAGTCCTTGGCCTGCGCCACCTCCAGCGCGTGCCACAGCTCCTCGTCGGTGGCGTCCGGATTGCCGTAGCGCAGATTGGTGGCGACCGTGCCCGCGAACAGGTACGGCTTCTGCGGCACGAGTCCGACGGTCTTCGCCAGCAGCACCGGCTCGACCTCGGCGACGGACACCCCGTCGACGAGCACCTCGCCCTCGGTGGCGTCGAACAGCCGGGGCACCAGCCCGAGCAGCGTGGACTTTCCGCTCCCGGTCGAGCCGATCACGGCCGTCGTCTCGCCCGGCCGCGCCACGAGCTCGATGGACTTCAGGACGGGCTCCTCGGCGCCGGGATAGCGGAATCCGGCCCCCCGGATCTCCAGGTGCCCGTGCCGCCGCAGCTCGGTGACGGGAGCCACCGGCGGGACCACGGACGACGAGGTGTCCAGCACCTCCTGGATGCGCTCGGCGCAGACCTCCGCGCGCGGCACCATCATGAACATGAAGGTGGCCATCATCACGGACATGACGATCTGCATGAGGTAGGCGAGGAAGGCGGTCAGATCGCCGATCTGCATCCCGCCGCTGTCGATCCGGTGGGCGCCGAACCACACCACGGCGATCGACGACAGGTTCACCGTGGTCATGACCACCGGGAACATCAGCGCCAGCAGGTTTCCGGTCTTCAGCGAGATGTCGGTGAGGTCGCTGTTGGCCTTCCGGAACCGCTGCTGCTCGTACTCGTCGCGGACGAAGGCGCGGATCACCCGGTTGCCGGTGATCTGCTCACGCAGCACCCGGTTCACGGTGTCCAGCCTCACCTGCATCGACCGGAACAGCGGCCGCAGCCGGCGCACGATCAGCGTCACGCAGATGCCCAGCACCGGCACCACGGCGACGAGCACCGCGGACAACGGCACGTCCAGGCCGAGCGCCAGCACGACCCCGCCCACGCACATGATGGGCGCCGACACCATCAGCGTGAACGTCATCAGGGCCAGCATCTGGACCTGCTGGACGTCGTTCGTCGTCCGGGTGATCAGCGAGGGGGCGCCGAACTGGCCGACCTCGCGGGCGGAGAAGGACTGCACCCGGTCGAAGACGGCCGCCCGCACGTCCCGGCCGAGCGCGGAAGCGGTTCTGGCGCCGTAGTACACGGCGCCGATGTTGCACACCACCTGCGCCAGCGAGATGCCGATCATCACGCCGCCGAAGGACAGGATGTATCCGGTGTCCCCCTCGACGACGCCGTTGTCGATGATGTGCGCGTTCAGTGTCGGCAGGTACAGGGTCGCGCAGGTCTGGAGGAACTGGAGCCCCACCAGCAGGGCGATGGGTTTCTTGTAGGGCCTGAGATAGGTCCGCAGTAGTCGTATGAGCACGCTACGTCTCTCGGAGTCGGCGGGGAGGAGCAGGGGAGGGGCATTGGTTGCCCCTGGCCCCTATCGTTGAACACTCCACCCGCGTTACCTCAACTGATTAAGCTGAGAGCAGTGCTTTTACGGCCGTCCGTGCAAGCCGGGCGCACACCCGTACACCCGACGCGCCCGACGCGCCCTGTACGCCCCGCGCGCTCCCGTCCGCGGAACGCGTCGCTCCCGTCCGCGAACCCCTCTGCGCCTATGCGCGGAACGCTCCCGGGTGGGTCTGCTCCCGCACCGACACGTACTGCTGCCGCACCGCCTGCCCGACGGCCAGCTCCTCGCCCGGGTCCAGGACCTGCGCGGCCGCTCCCTGCCAGGCCGGTGGGGTCCGCGGGTCGTGGGTGCCCTGCGACGCTCCGAGCGCCCACGCGGCCTGCCGGGCCGCCCCGATCGCCGCGTAGTCCGCCGGCTGCGGCACGACGACCTGCGCACCGAACAGCGCGGGCGCCGCCGCCTGCACGGCCGACAGCTCGGCCGCCGCCCCCAGCAGGAAGATGCGCCGTACGTCCACGCCCCGGCCGCGCAGCACGTCGAGCGCGTCCGCGAGCCCGCACAGCATGCCCTCGAAGGCGGCTCGCGCGAAGTGCTCGGGCTTCATCGACTCGCGGCGCAGGCCCGCCAGCGTCCCGGCCGTGTGCGGCAGGTTCGGCGTCCGCTCGCCCTCCAGATAGGGCAGCATGACCAGCCCGTGCGCCCCCGGCGTCGACTTCATCGCCAGGTCCGACAGCGCCTCCAGATCGGGAGCCCCGATCAGCTCGGCGGCCCCGCGCAGGGTCCGTACGGCGTTCAGGGTGGTGACGACCGGCAGGTGCATGCCCGTCGCGTCGGCCAGCGAGGTGATCATCCCGCTCTGGTCGATCAGCGCCTCGTGGTGCACGGCCATCACTGACCCGGAGGCGCCGAGGGAGACGACCGCGTCCCCGTGCCCGATTCCCAGCCCCAGGGCCGCCGCCATGGTCTCGCCGGTCCCGGCCGAGATCAGCAACCCCTCCGGCGTCGTACCGGCCGCGTCGGACGGTCCGATCACCTCGGGAAGCATGGCCTGGTGACCGAGCGCCAGCTCGACGAGATCTGGCCGATAACCGCCGGTGGCGGCGGACCAGTATCCGGTCCCGGAGGCCCCGCCGCGATCGGTGGTCCTGCGCCCGGGCCGGCCGAGGAGCTGCCACACCAGCCAGTCGTGGGCCTGGAGCAGCACGGCGGTCCGGGCGGCCGCCTCCGGTTCGTTCTTCGCCAGCCAGCGCAGCTTGGTCACCGGCTGGGCGGCCTGCGGGACGCATCCCACCGCCTGCGCCCACGCCTCGCGCCCGCCGATCGCGTCGATCAGATCGGCCGCCGCGACCTGCGCCCGCTTGTCCCCGCCGACCATCGCCGGCCGCACGGTGTTGCCCTGCGCGTCCAGCGGCACGACGGCGTTCTGCTGCGAGGACACGCCGATGGCCTGCACGCCCTCGAGCAGCCCGCCGCCCGCCGCCTCGCCCAGGGACAGCAGCCAGGCCTGCGGATCGACATCGGAGGGCCGCCCTCCCGCACTCTCCGCGCCTTCCATCGGATGCGGCGCATACCCCTGCCGGAGCACGGCTCCGGTGTCCGCGTCGCAGACGACGATACGAGTGAATTCGGGTGAACTGTCCAACCCGGCGACTATCCCCATGGCGAAAATTCTGCCGCACGCGCCGCTCGGGTTGGGCCGCGGAGACCGCAGGGGTGCCTCGCTGCCGCCGAACGCGGGGCGTTGTCGCTGGTGGGGCCCCCGCGACGGAGCCGCATATGTCACATCCCCGCGGCCCCGGGACGGCCCTCCCAGTGCCTCGAAGGTGCCGCTAGGTGTTGCTGGTGCCCCAGTCGTCCCCACCCGCGCCGTTGCTGTTGCGGTCGCGCAGGGACCGCACCCGGCCCGCCACCGATTCCGGCATCCGGTCGCCGACCTTGTCACTCACCGCGTGGTACGCCTTGCCCGCGTACTGGCGGCCCTGCTGGGCGGCGGTCTCGGCGGTGTTGCGCACGGCGGGGTTCTGGGCGACCTGCCGCGCGGACTTCTTCAACTGCTCGTAGCGCTCGCGCCCGGCACGCGTGCCCAGTACGTAACCCAGAGCCAGCCCGACGACGAACGTGAGCTTGTAGCGCATGACGGCCATCCTCTCCTTGCGTAGTCCCTGGCGCGGCATCGGCGCAGGGGGAACCGATTGGCGGAGCACCCCCCTGCTTGCGCTAATGTATGTGTCGCAGCGAGCGAGCGCCTTCTGGCGAATACCCAGGTGAGCACGTTCGATGCAAAACGAGGCGTTCCCCTGTAGCTCAATTGGCAGAGCAGCCGGCTGTTAACCGGCAGGTTACTGGTTCGAGTCCAGTCGGGGGAGCTTCGATCCCCTGTAGCTCAATTGGCAGAGCAGCCGGCTGTTAACCGGCAGGTTACTGGTTCGAGTCCAGTCGGGGGAGCATCGTGATCGAGGGCCCCGTGGGGGTCCTTTTTCATGTCGGCGGGAACCGTGCAGGCCAGGGGTGCTGTCCTCATGGTCGTGCAAGGTCGACCAGCCGGAGCGTGAGATCGTATGAGCGGCTATGCTGCGGCAGACGGCGCGCACACATGTACGCGACACGCCGCGATGGGGCGGTAGCTCAGCCGGTTAGAGCAGCGGACTCATAATCCGTCGGCCGTGGGTTCGAGTCCCACCCGCCCCACCTGCGCAGTGCTGTGACCTGCGGAAACGTTCCTCGTGAGGTGTCGGAGCGTCAACTTTCGCTCAACGGACTGAATCCGCTGCTCGCGACTTCGGAACGGGGCGAGGCTCTCGCTCCCTCGCTGAGCAGACATCGCGCTGACCTGCGGCAATGCTGATGATCAGGACTTGTGCCTCAGCAACGTCACGAGCTGGCAGCGTCTCCTCGGCTTCGTTTTCGTGATTTTGGGGACGTGTTGGGGACGCAGGGTTTCGGTGAGGTCTGCTGACCAGTCCCCGTGGGCTCTGGCCGGCCGCCCGAGGAGTTCCGTGCTGACCGGGTTCGGACTCAACTCCGGGGAGCTCGATCGCGTCGGAGCAGGGCGTGAGGAGCTGGTGCGCGCCAGGGCGGAAACTGCCCGAACAGAAAACAGCCTGGCCTGTCTGCTGAGCCATGCGGCTGTCATGCCGCCGTCGCTCAGCGCCGTGGTGCGGATGTTGACGCCGGGCCCGGGGGAGGCCGTGATCATCGGCTGTTTGCCGGCCGCCGCAGACGCGACGAACCGGAGGTTGAAGGCCGGCGAGCGGTGCCATGCCATGGAAGACGTCTGCTGGTGGCGCAGGCCGATCATCACGACCTCGAACGCGGCCCCGGCGCCGTCCTCGCCGGCCCCTCATTGCCCTGGTGGCTCACACCATCAGGCGACGCCAGAACCCCTCAAAGAATCACGAACCGCCCACTCGTAATCCGCCACCCGTGGGTTCGAGTCCCACCCGCCCCACCATCCGTGCCTCTGACGCGTAAATAGCAGCAGGTCAGAGATCGCGTTCAGGCCCTCGGTCATCGTGCGCCGGGAAGGTGACACCGACTACGTCACCCGCGAAGGGCTGGCCAGGGCGATCGCGGGCGAGTTCTGGTTGGCGCGAGGCCATCCGGCTGCGCAAGGACGGCAAACCACGGGTCGACGGCGGTACCGGCGTGCTGCTGCCGGTCCGCGCGTTCTACATGGACATCCAGAGCTGGGCATTGGAGGAACCCCAGCGGTGGGCGCGCTGGGCCGCGCCGGATCAACGAACGCACCGCCGACCGGGTCAGGCAACGCCAGCCGCTGCTACCGGCGTTGGTCGCGCATGTGGAGGAGCACTACAGCGGGCGGCGTGTCCCGTTCGAGGCCGTGCGGCAGGCAGGACCGGTCGAGGCGGACGAGCCGGCCGGGTTCGCCAGGACCGTGGCGACTGGCCGGTGCGCTGCCGTCGTGCCTCCCAGCCGGCCGGGCGCTGAGCTACGGCCGCAGGATGAGCTTCCCGGTGGCGTGACCGCTCGCGCTCAGCTCCTGCGCCTTCGCGGCGTCCTCCAGCAGAAGGCTCTGCGCGATGCGCACCGTGAGCTTGCCGTCGGCTGCGAGGCGGGCGTACTCGCCGAGGCGGGAACCGAACGGGGCGCCGGGGCCGGAGAAGGTGACGCCCAGCTCGGCGGCCTTCGGATCGGCGATGGTGATGATCCGGTCGGTGCCGCCGCGCAGGTCGATCGACACCTCCAGGTCGCCTGCCCCCGCGGCGTCGTACACGGCGTCGATGCCCTGCGGTGCGGCCTCGCGGACCCGGTCGGCGAGGCCGGCGCCGTAGGCGACCGGGATCGCGCCCAGTGAGCGCAGGTAGTCGTGGTTGCCGGGGGAGGCGGTGCCGATGACCGTGGCGCCGCGGGTGACCGCGAGCTGAACACCGACGGCGCCGGCCACACCCGCGGCTCCGTGCAGCAGGAGCGTGTCGCCTTCCCCGACGCCGAGGGCGTCGAGCACGCGGACCGAGGTCTCGACGGCGACGGGCAGTGCCGCGGCGAGGTCCCAGTCGAGGTCCGCGGGCTTCGGGCCGAAGTCGACGGCCAGCGCGTGCTCGGCGTATGTGCCGGTGACGGTCCAGCCCAGGACCTCGTCACCCACCGCGACGCCGGTCACGCCTTCGCCGACCTCGTCGACGACGCCGGCCGCCTCCACGCCGGGGATCACCGGGAACGGCGGGGCGATTTGCGGCCTCCACCCGTTGCGGATCTTGGAGTCGAGCGGGTTGACCCCTGCCGCCACGACCTTCAGCCGCACCTGCCCGGGTCCGGCGTGCGGCTCGTCGACCTCTTCGAGGCGGAGGACTTCCGGGCCGCCGAACTCGGTGTAGGTGATCGCCTTCATGTCCTGCTCCAGTGCTCGTCGCTCTAGGTGAAAGATCAACTTGGCCGGGACCGGTGGCGGCCGCACCGGCACTTCGACTAGTTCCGGCTCGGAGGCTCAGGAACCAGCCACGTTTGTGGGCGCGGTCCAGCCGGTGGATCGGATCCACTCGGCCAGGTCGAGGGTGGCCGGCTCGATCGCCCGCACCACCGCAAGATCCGCCGGGTGTTCCGCCGCCTTCGCGAACTGGCGGAACATCGCCCTGTCGAGGTCGCTGGGAAGCACGCTCAACGGGAGGGCCTCGTAACGTGCCGGGAGCCCGGCGCGCGCGCCGAACGCCGCGGCGATCTGAGGGCCCGTCAGCTCGTCGCCGACGAGCTCGACGGCTCCGCCGGGCGCCTCCGCGGTGTCGAGCAGGAGCGCGGCGGCGACCCGGCCAACGTCCCTGACCGAGATCATCTTCAGGGCGACGTCCTCCGGCATCGGCAGCCTCAGCACGATCTCTCCGTGCTCCAGGCTCGGTGCCATCACCTCCATGAAGGGGGCCGGGCGAACCATCGCGGCCCGCAGGCCGGACTTCCTCAGGTGCTCCTCGATCCAGTGCTTCGAGTCGTGGTGCGGCACACCCCGCTCCCGGTCCGCGCCGAAGACCGAGTTGAACACGACGTGCGGGACGCGTGCCGCGACCGCCGCGTCGACGAGCGCGGTGCCGATGCGGATCTCCGTCTCGACCTCTTCGAGGTTGTTCGCTTCCGGGGTCATGAAGGAGAACGCCTCGACCGCCGTCAGCGCGGCGGCCAGTGACGCCGGGTCGTCGGTCCGGATGGCCGCCAGCTCGACGCCGCGGGCGGCCAGCGCCTGAGCCCGGTCGGATTGCGGGTTGCGGACCAGGGCCCGCACCGTGGCCTTGTGGTCCAGCAGCGCGTCGACCACCGCCCCGCCCTGTTGCCCCGTCGCGCCGAAGACTGCGATCGTGCCGGTCGTCTGTGTGCTCATCGCTGCCACCCTTCACTCAGGGCGTGAGCGAGGTGAGCACGAGTCCGGTGTTGACCTCGGCGGTGGGGGGAGGACGACGAGGGCGCGGCGTCCTCGAGCTTGATCTGTTGTGACATGTCTCCACGATGTGTCTGCGGTGCCAGGCTCACCACCGGTATCGCGCCAGGTTCTCCCGATAACCCGCCAGTGTCGGGTAGCCTCGATCGCGTGTCCGACCCCAGCGGCGAGCCGAGCTTCTGCACCGACGATGCGCCGTTGTCGGCGCCGCTGGCCCATGGTGCCGACGTGGCCGCGCACTTCCACGACTACGGCCAGCTCCGCTACGCCGCGCGTGGGGCCCTGGTCACAGCGACCCAGGTGGGCACCTGGGTGGCGCCGGCCAGTCGGATCATGTGGGTGCCGCCCTTCGCGGTGCACAGCAGCAAGGCGTACGGCGAGACGGACATCCGGGTGCTGTCGCTGCCCGTGACGCTGACCGGACAGCTGCCGGCCGAGCCGTCGGTCTTCGTGGCGAGCGCGTTGCTGCGCGAGGCCTATCTGGCGCTGATGAGCGAGGGCGAGCCGCTGGAGAGCCCCCGTGCGCGGCTGCTGATCGACGTCGTACTCGCCGAGCTCGCCCGCGCCGCACAGGAGCCGCTGCGCCTCCCGGAGCCGATCGACCGGCGTCTCAAGGCGGTCACCGACCTGCTTCACATGGACCCGGCAAGCCCGGCGACCCTGGCCGAGCTGGGCCACCGCACGGGCGCCGGCGAACGCACCCTGAGCCGACTGTTCGGCAGCGAGCTGTCGATGAGCTTCCGTCAGTGGCGCACCCTGCTGCGCATTCAACGGGCGTTGATCGAGCTCAGCGACGGCGCCTCGGTCACCGACACGGCGATCCGGCTGGGCTGGTCGAACCCCAGCAGCTTCATCGACGCCTTCACCGAGCTGGTCGGTCAGACACCGGGGGGCTATCGCTCGTCGGCTCGGTCCTCCCGCAGCTCCCATGGGTGAGAGGTTGGCGGGGTAGCCGTAGTTCCTGGCGGAACATCGGTGGCAGCCCAATGGTGTGGGAGCCCACGCTGGAAGGGTGACTCCCTCCGCCATCACCCAGAGCTCCTCGCCGGCATCGGCGGCCTCGGCCGGTGCGACGCTGAGCGACCTCATCGGCCCGTCGCTGACGCGGCACAGCTCGTCGGAGGCGTTCGTCGCGGGCGACCGGCGACTGACCTACGCCCAGGTGCGGGACCTGGTCTCGCAGTACATGGGTGCGCTCAGTCGGCGCGGCGTTGGCCTGGGGGTGGGCGTCACCATGGTGAGTTCTCCGGTTGGCCGATCATTCCCGTGGCTCGGGCGCTCGGGCTTCGGCTGAGTCCTCGACAGGCCGTTGCCACGGGCCACCCCCGTTCCTCATCGCCGACTGTGCGGCTGTGGAGGCCCTACTGCCTGAGGTCGATCGTGCGGACCGGCTGTCCCGTGGTGCGGGCGATGGTGTCGAAGTCGCGGTCGCAGTGGAGCAGTGTGAGCCCCGCTTCCTCGGCGGCGGCAGCCACTAGGAGGTCGACGGGGCCCGCGCTGCGGTGCTCACCCTTGGCGGTCAGCTGTTCCTGGACGACGCGGGAGCGGCGGTAGACGCCGTCCGGCATGGGGCACCAGACGTAGTGGGCGTCGAGCGCCGCCTTCACACGCGTACGGTCTGCGGCCGAACGGGCTGAGTGAAGGACCTCGAGTTCGGTGAGGTCGCAGATCGCGACGAGGCCGGCGCCGATTCTGTCATCCCAGTCGGTCGTGTTCTGGCGGAGCAGGACTCGGGCGAGCGCGGAGGTGTCGATGAGGTAATCGGCGACGGTCACTCATGCGCTCCGGTGTCGGAGGCGGCGTCAGCTGTGCTCGTGGGCCGGTACTTGCTCTTGTCCAGGAGAAGGTCCATGTCCAGCGCGCCGTCGGTCGCCAGCTCGCGGGCTTCGTCGAGCGCGCGCAGACGCCTATAACGGGCCGTGACTTCCCGCAGCGCGGTGTTGATGGTCTCGCGCTTGGTGGTGGTGCCGAGTTCCTTGGCCGCTTCTTCCAAGGCCTCGTCGTCGAGGTCGATCACGGTACGACTCATGGGTGCCCTCCTGTGTATATCAACTGGAGTATACCAAGATACAAGATCTTTTGTATATGGTCCGCCGGTGGAAGGCGGCAGAGGTCCTGCCACTGGACGGCGGTCTGGGACAGGTCGAGGCGGCCCAGCGCCATACCCTTGCCGGCCAGCAGCAAGGACATGCCGCATGGCCGCCTACGCCGATGCCGTCGCCGTCGCCCTGGAGGACCCCGACCCCGCTGCTGCACATGGCCAACGCCGGTGTCGTCCAGGCCACCGGCGACGCCGCCCCCGACGCCTGGCGCCGCGTCGTCGCCCTGTTCGTCCAGTCCTACGAGGCCCCCGCCCGCGGCCCCCTGCCCGCCTCACCCGAGCACGACGCCCTCTACCGGGCCATGCTCCGCGCCGGTCCGGCCGCTGACGCGGCGCCGGATGCGGATGCGGGTAACGACTGACCTGGAAGCGGAGCTGTCTCGCGGTGCACGACTCCTCGCCGCGCTCGCGCTGACGGGCGGGGCGGACGCGATGGTCCCCGCGCTGGGCGGGGTCGTCACCACCGGCGGATTCGTGCATCCGGACGCAGGGCAACCTCCCCGGCCTGGGGGATCAGCTGAGATGACAGCCGTTCAGAACCACCTGTCGGCAGCAGCCCTTGTCCTCGGCTTCCGGGCAGGTGTGATCGGCCTCCACCGCCGGCACCACCGTGTGTACAGGCCCTGCCGAAGGGAGCGGCCCGTGCTCGATGGGCCAGGGCCGCGCGAGGTCGCGCCCCACAAGGATGCGTGCTGTCCTGGAAGTCTCCGCAGGAGTACACGCCGATGCGTCACAGCCGGATTTCCACCTTCGTATCCGCCCGGTCGCCCGCGCCGACCGGAGCCGGCGGAGGGTTGCTGCCGGCGCGGGACCTCGCGGCCGCCTGGTTCCTGGTCGTCCTGATCGCGGTGCCGGCCTGGGCGCTGACGATCGGGCAGGCCCGGGAGATAGGGGTCGAGCCCGGCACGATGGGGATGGCGCTGCCGCTGTTCCTGCTGCTGTGGGTGACGATGATGGCGGCCATGATGCTGCCGTCCATGGCGCCGGTGGCCATCACATGGGTGCGGGGGATCGGCCGGCAGTCCTCCGGCTGGCCGCGGACCGTGCGCATTGTCGAGTTCGTGGGCGGGTACCTGCTGGTGTGGACCGCCTTCGGCCTGCTCGCCTACGCCGCCCTGACCCTTACCGGCGGACTGGTGGACGACCACCCGACCGTCGGCCGCTGGATCGGCGCGGTGGCCTTCCTGCTCGCGGGCCTGTATCAGCTCGGCCCCCTCAAGTACGTATGTCTGCGGCACTGCCGCGACCCCATGAGCCAGCTGGTGCGCTACGCCGGGTTCCGGCAGCCGGCCCGCGACCTTCGGGTCGGCGTCCATCACGGCGCCTACTGTGTCGGCTGCTGCGCGGGACTGATGGTCGTCCTGATCCCGCTCGGCGTGATGAACGTGGCGGCGATGGCCGGACTGGCCGTGGTGATCTTCGTGGAGAAGCTGTGGCCCCGTGGCCCGCTACTCGCCCGGGTGGTGGGCATCGCGTTCCTCGTGCTGGCCGTGCTCGCGCCGTTCCAGGACTGGCTGCTGCCGGGGTTGCGGGGGGCGATGCCGTCGATGGGCGGCATGTGACTCACCTGGTCCCCGGTGACCGTGCGCTCCCGCCCGGCCGCCCAGCTCGTCAGTCGGGACCGCTCCAGTCGAAGGGGAAGTGTTTGCTCGACTTTCCCGAGCGTTCCCACGAGAAGCCGAACGCCTCGGCGCGGTCGACGGTGGCCCGTCCCCAGGTGGCGACCTGGCCAGGCCCGACCTCGGCGCCCGGGGCGTTGTGAACCTGGACTCGTGCGCCGTCCGCGGACGTCGGACCGGTGAGTGCCTCAGCGGCGGCCGTGACCCGGCCCGGGATCTCGGCTCGCCAGGTCGCGAGGTCCTCGTCGATCTCCACGTGGATGGGGGCGATGTCCATGCCGCGCATCTCAGGGTGGAGCATCGCTCCGAACTGTGCGGGCCATCCGCCCGCCTCACCGCCGAAGATGGCCCCGAGTGCACCGCGCTGCCGCTCGTCGGCGCGCTCGTCGAGGAAGACCGCGGCGTACGCGTCGGTGTGCGTGCCGGCCCAGACGTTGCCGACGAACGAGCCGAGCATCAGGACGTTGAGATCGTCGAGCCGCACGTCGCCGAAGCTTCCTTCCCGTATGTGCCAGACCAGCACGCCTTCGCAGTCGCCGTACGTCGGGGGCTGTGCGAACGTGCAAGGGCACGGTATGGCGCAGTTGCACACATCGAACCAATCACCGGCCAGGCGCCAACGCGTACCGGTGGTGACCTGCTCTGTCATCTCGCTTCCCTCCTGCCGAGCCCCAGGGAGCTCACTCGGAGTGACGAGACCGCGAGGCGGCCTCCATTCCAGCTTGCACCTCGCGTCCCGGTCGGGGAAACCCGGCCACCGTGGAGTTCACGTGCGAGGTCCGTTCCGGGGCACAGCCCACGTGACGCTCTTGGTGTCGGCGATCCACTCCGCCAGGGCGAGCAGGGTGGACTCCGCGCTGGCGGCCATGTGGTCCCGCAACGAATGGACGTCCTGGAGGGTGTCGCCCAGGACCGGATCCAGGCGCAGCAACTGCCAGGACTGCTGGACGATGCTGCCCCGGCCCTGCTCGTGGAAGTTCCAGTCCCAGCGCACGATGCCGTGGTCGGCGCCGCCGACGACGAAGGCGAACGCGGTGCCCGGATCGGCCCGCACCACCTCGGAGTGGGTGACCCATTCGCGCCCGTCCCGGCGGTTACGGCCGCTGAACCGGGCGCCGACCCACGGACCGTCGCCGGGCGCGTAGCTCACCCCGCCGGCGCTCGGACTCCACGTCTCGATCAGTGACACGTCGCTGATGAGGTCGTAGACGGAGTCCGGCGTCGCGTCGACCCAGCACCGCCGAGTGAAGGTGAAGGGGGCCGGGTCGAGCCCGGCCAGGGCGTGTCGGGGGTCGGATGCGGTGGCGCTCATGGATTCTCCCGGAAGCGATGAAGAGGAACGCGGCCCATCCTGGAGACCGGGGCCGGGCCGAGCCAGACCCTGCCGATCCCTACCCCGGCGGGGTGAGGCACGGATGGTCGGCGGTGCGCATACTCGGTTCCATGAACGAGCACGGGCACCTCGCCGACTTCCTCCAGGCACGCCGAAGCCAACTGCGTCCCCAGGACGTCGGGTTGGAGACCTACGGCGAACGGCGCCGGGTGCCCGGGCTGCGGCGGGAGGAGCTCGCGATGCTCGCGGGCATCAGCGCGCCCTACTACACCCGCCTGGAGCAGGGCCAGTCGCGCAACGCCTCGCGCGAGGTGCTCGACGCCGTGGCGAGCGCCCTGCGACTCGACGAGTCCGAGCGCGCCCATCTGCACACCCTGGCCCGTGCGCCGAGAAGGTCCAGGGCGGTCGGCAGGCCGCCCGTCGAACGCGTCACCCCGGCGATGAGCGCCCTGCTCGCGGCCGTCGAGGGCACACCCGCCGTCGTCCTCGGCCGCCGCAGCGATGTCCTGGCCTGGAACAGGCCGGGTCACGGGCTGTTCGCGGGCCATCTCGATCGGGACAGTCCCGACGACCCGGGCCGACGGCCGAACATGGCCAGGCTGGTGTTCCTCGACGCGCACACCCGTGACCTGTACACCGACTGGCCCGCCAAGGCCCGGGCCGTGGTGGGCAACCTGCGCCTGACGGCCGGCCGCTTCCCGAACGATCCACTGCTTGCCGGACTGATCGGTGAACTGACCATGCACAGCACGGAGTTCGCCACGATGTGGGCCGATCACCGGATCCTGGCCTGCGATGTCGCCGACTACGAGATGCGCCACCCGCTGGTCGGGACGCTGGCGGTCACCCAGCAGACATTGCAGAGCCCGCAAGGATCCGGACCGTCCCTGGTGGTGGCCACGGCCGCCCCCGGCTCCGCGTCCGCGACGGCCTTGACCCTGCTCGCCCACACCACCGCCCCGCGGAAATCGACCCAGCCGCGCCCCGGCGCCGCGACCCGCACCCCCTGACCCGAGCCCCTCGTCGCCCGGGGCCGTCCGGCGCGCGCGTATCCGCCGGCGCCGGAGCGTCCCGCGGCCGGGCCGTCCCTCTCGCGGACCGCCCGGCCGGGAAACG
The DNA here is from genome assembly GCF_044766465.1 of Streptomyces sp. NPDC102259. Classification (NCBI taxonomy): domain Bacteria; kingdom Bacillati; phylum Actinomycetota; class Actinomycetes; order Kitasatosporales; family Streptomycetaceae; genus Streptomyces; species Streptomyces sp. NPDC102259. Next base: position 607,991 of record NZ_JBIWMA010000001.1, read on the forward strand.
TCCGCACCCGTAGCGCTCCCGCGCCCGCCGGTCGGCATCACGATCACGGCCGCCCCCGAAGCGGCTCTCGCCCACGGCACCGCACCGCGGCTGCCGCATGCCCGAAAACAGCGAAGGAACCCATGTCCGAGCGAAGCATCAAACTGATCATGTCGGCAGTCGTGGTGGCCGCAGCCGCCCTCACGGCGGCTGTGCCCGCCGACGCGACGACCGACACAGGACCCGTGACGGCCGTGCGGGTCGCCACCCACTTCGACCTGTCCGCGGGGCAGATGCCGGAGAACATCACCCTGCTGCCCGACGGCACGGCGGACGTCACCTTCGCCGCCAGCCGCCAGGTGGCCCAGGTCTCTCCCCGGGGCGCGACGCGCGTCCTGGCGACGCTGCCTGCACCCGCCGACGGCGGAGTGGACACACCGGTCCTCGGCTTCCCCCTGGCCACCGGCATCGTCCACACCTCGGACGGCACCGTGTACGTGCTGTACGCGACCGGCACGGCCGACCTGACGGGGTTGTGGCGGCTGCGCCCCGGGCAGCCGCCACAGCGCATCGCCGCACTGCCCGCGGGCGGTCTGCCCAACGGGCTGGCTCTGGACGAGCGCAGCGAACAGCTCTACATCACCGACTCGGTACTCGGCACCGTATGGACCGTCCCCGTCACCGGCGGCGCGCCCACCGCGTGGTCCACCGCCCCCGAACTCGCCTCGACCGGCTTCCTCGGAGCCAACGGCGTGAAGGTGCACCGCGGCGCGCTGTGGGTGACCAACCTGGACCGGGGCACCGTCCTGCGCATTCCGATCCGTTCGGGAAACCGGGCGGGAGCACCGCAGGTCAAGGCGACGGGCCTGGTCGGTATCGACGATTTCACCTTCACCGGCCGCGGAGACGAGATCCTCGCCGCCCTCAACGGCCCCAACACGGTCGTGCGCATCCGGCCCGACGGCACCGGCACCACCGTTCTGGACGCGGCCGACGGACTCCAGAACCCCACGTCCGTCGCGCTGCGCGGCAACGAGGTGTACGTACTCAGCGCCGCCTACACCACGGCCACCGACCCCAATCTCCTGCGCGCCCGCCTGCGTAACCACCGGTAGGACCAGGCCCGTCACCTCGTGCGCTGAGCCGCCGGCGCCGCTTCCACGGAGTGGGTCCGCGTCCGTCCGGCAGGCTGGTGGCGTTGGGCCGAGCGGACGGCGAGCGGTGCCGCCAGGCCCGTCAGCGCGAACAGGGCTCCCACGACACACCACCCGGGCCGGCCCCAGCCGATGCACAGCGCGATGAGCAGTGCCGGTCCGAGGGCCTCGGCCAGTCCGGCGCCCAGGCCGAACACTCCGAGGTACTGGCCGGTGGCGTGCCGTGGGGCGAGAGCGAAGGACACCTCGAAGCCGGCGGCGGAGTGCCACAGCTCGCCGACGGTGTGGATCACCACCGCGGTGAGGAGCACCGTCGCGGCGGCCCATGCGGGTATGCCGGCGGACAGGGAGATCAGCGAACACGAGAGGAGGAAGGCCACGCCTGCCCGACGGTAGGCGTGGCCGCCGGCCGTGGGGGAGACGACGCTGCGGCTCGCTCGCACCTGGAACGCGACGACGATGACGGTGCCGGTGAGCATGGTGCCCGAGATGAGCCAGTGCGGGGCCGTAGTGGCACCGACCAGCCAGAGCGGGATGGCCACGGTGAGCACCTTGAACTGGATGGCCATGACCCCGTCGAGTGCGGTGATCAGCAGGTAGGGGCGGTCTCTGAGAGCGATCCGGCGAGGACCGCCGGTGGGGGCGAGGGGCGCGACCGGCGGCAGGGAGGTGAGGAGCGCCGCGGAGACCAGGAAGGCGATCGCGTTGCCGACGACCATGAGCTGATAGGCGGTGAGCGTGCCGACCTGGACGACCGCCCCCGCTCCCACGGCGCCGAGGGAGATGCCGACGTTGGTCACCGCGCGGAGATAGGCGCGGAACTCCTGCGGCCGGTCGCCTCCGTAGTGCCTGATGAGTGGACTGCGCGCGGCCGTACCGGCCGCCTTGGCCCCGGCGGCCACGGTGACCACGAGAACGAACGGCCAGAAGCTGTCCGCCAGTACGAAGCCGGCTGTGGCCAGTGCCTGGACGACGAGGGTGGTGGCGTAGACGCCGCGTGCTCCGTATCTGTCCGCCAGATGACCGACCGCGACACCCAGGGCCAGAGCGGCGAGACCGGCGATGCCGAGACCGAGCCCCACCTGGCTTGCCGGAAGGTGGACCGCCTCCGTGAAGTACAGCACCCCAGCGGTCAGATACAGGCCGCTGCCGACGGTGTAGACGAAGTTCGAGATCACGAGGACGCGCTGCGGTCCGGTGTCCGGCATCAGGCGGGGCATGGCGAGACTCCACGTCACAGGCAGGCGGTAAGGACCCGCCAAGCCTGTTGCATATTACTTGCAATAGCAAGAGACTCGCAGAAACGGAGGCTGGGGCGGCCCCCCCGGACCGGGCGGACCGCCGCCCCCCGGACCGCCGTTCCCCGGACCGCCGTCCCGCGGATCGCCGTTCCCCGGGGCGCCGGAGCGGGCCTGTGTCTCGTCGGCGTCGCCGGTCAGGCCGGTTTCACGGTCGTCTCGCCGCCCGGTGTCACGCGTCGGTGCGGCCCGTGCTCTCGCGGACGATCAGATCGGTGCCGACGAAGGTCGGAGCGGGGGGCCGGCAGTCGTTCTCCAACTGGCTGCGCAGGAGGGCGAAGGCGTCGCGGCCCAGTCCCTGGAAGTCCATCCGGATGGTCGTGAGGGAGGGGGTGAGGAACCCCGAGTGCGGGGCGTCGTCGAAGCCGATGACGCTGACGTCTCCCGGCACCGCCCGGCCGGCGTGGTGCAGGGCGCGCAGCACGCCCAGCGCCAGGTCGTCGTTGCCGCAGAGGATCGCCGTGACGCCCGGGTCGTGGGCGAGTTGCCGTCCCTCGTCGTAGCCGACCTGCGCGTCCCAGCCCTTGCCGCCGTGGGGTTCGGGCGGGGTGACGCCGGCCGTTTCCAGGGCCGCGCGCCAGCCCTGCGCACGCGGTCCTTCCGAGTGCCGGGTGCCCACCGACGTCGGGATCGCGACGTAGTGCACGGTCCGGTGCCCGAGCTCCAGCAGATGCGCGGTGGCGGCGCGGGCCGCTTCACGGTCGTCGGCCCACACGGCCGGACGGGGAGGGGTCCGGCCGTGTGAGGGCGCTTCGACGACCGCGGCGCACGGCACGTTCTCCGGGACCCGGTCCAGGGCCGAGGCGCCGAGCCGGTCGAAGCCGATGACCATCAGTCCGCCGCCGTCGTCCGCCGCCGAGGAGATGGTGCGGTCCAGGTCGTCCTCGGGCGTCAGCAGCTTCACGCCCAGCGAGTAACCCGCGGCGCGGGCCGCTTCCTCCAGGCCCTGGAGGGTGGCCGCGTATCCGTAGAGGGTGGTGTTCGACGTCAGTACGGTGACCGACCGGTTGACGCCGCCGGCCAGCGCGAACGCGGTGGCGTTGCGTCGGAAGCCCAGCGCCTCGACGGCCGCCTCGACCCGCTTGCGGGTCTCCTCGCGGACGTTCGGGTGGCTGTTGATGACCCTCGAGACGGTCTGGTAGGAGACGCCCGCAGCCCGAGCGACATCCCGGATACTGGCGGCCTTGCGCGGTTCCGGGCCGGGACCCGGGGGACTGGCGGGGCTCGTGTGACCGGTCACATCCATGTCACGATTGTGGGCGGTCACGACGTCGACCGTCAACACGAACCCGGGATTTTCCGGCGATCGTACCAGCGCACGACGCGCGCCGACCGGCGCGGAGCCGGTGTGGAGCGGGTGCGGAGCCGGTGGGGAACTGGGTGGCGAACCGGGTGCGGAGTGGGGGGCCGCCACGGTCATCCACTCCGCGTGGTGAGTCGCCTTCGCCGTACGTCACTCCATCCCGTCACCGCCGGCGCGCCCGCGACCCGGGACGCCGCCGACGGACGACGTGAATCGCGGTGCGAGGGCGGCGACTCGGGTGACCGGGATTGTCAGAGCGGGGCGCTAGGGTCCCCATGAAACGCGTCACCTCCCTTTGGTGGCAGCGTTGTTGACTGTCTATCAGGAGCTGAGCGCCATGAGCATGAAGGCCACCTTCGCCGACTTCTCCGTCGACCCGGCCCGGCTGTCCAACGCCGTGGTCACGCATGACCGGGCCGAGTTCGGCGGATCCCACCTGACGCTGAACGCGGGCGGAACGGTGACGCTGGACTTCGAGGTGGCGGACCCGGAGGACATCCCCGAGGCGACGCTCACCGTCACGGCCCTGGTCTCCAGGCTCGGCTCCGCCCCCGGCCACGCCCCGATCGACGTACTGCTCCAGGGCGAGTCGCTGGCCGAAGACCTCACCGTGCCCGGCGGCGGAGACCTTCCGCAGGACAACGTGTTCGCGGTGCCGGCCCTCCTGCTGAAGCCGGGGACCAACACCCTGGAGATACGGGCGTCGGCCGAGGCGCGCAGCATGCTCCACCTCTACCGGATCACCCTGGACTCCATCGACGAGCGGGGCCGCTCGGAGCGCGGGCTGGCGGCACAGGCCGCCCGGAACTCGGTCTTCGCCTTCCGGACGGAACTCCGCGCCGCCCACGCGGCCTCGGCCACGCCCTGGGAAGCGGCACCGCGGCTGGTGTTCCACCTCGACCGGGACGAGCACTCGCTGCCCGCGCAGCTCGGCTGGCGAGGGGAGGACGGGGCCGAATCGGCCATCAGCTTCCAGTCGAACATGTCCGACTTCCACGGCTGCCACCGCAGCGCCGACGGTACGGCCTACGAGTACCGCGGCCGCCTCACCGGCGACTGGGCCTTCCCGGAGGGTATCGAGGAGACGTCGGCGTCCGGGCTGCACCGCTTCCGCACGGAGGAGGGATACGGCGGTGACTGGCACAGCTCGCACGAACTGCGGTTGCTGGTGGACGACGGCGGGGCCGCCGTGGAGCGGGTGACCTGGCGGGATCAGCGAGGCAACTCCGGCGTGGCCATGCTCCAGGCCGTGTCCGGCGAAGCCGGAACCACCGACGTCCGGGTGACCGACGTCGAGGCGAGCGACGAGTTCGCGCAAGGCGGCGAGACGGCGGACAACCTGCTGACCGGCAGCCGGACCAAGTGGCTGGTGCACGACGACACCGCCCAGCTCCACTTCACCCTCGCCCGCTCCGCCGTCGTCACCTCCTACACGCTGATGTCGGCGAACGACTGCCCCGATCGCGATCCGCGCGACTGGACCCTCGACGGCTCGCACGACGGCCGTACCTGGACGCGCGTGGACTCCCGCGCCGAGGAGACCTTCAGCGGCCGCTTCGAGACCAGGGAGTTCCGCCTCCGTGCCCCTGCCCCGGGCTACCGCTACTACCGCCTCGACATCACCGACAACTCCGGCGCGGACGAGACCCAGCTCGCCCGGGTCCGCTTCGTGGAAGGCCCCACCGGCCGGGCGTTCACCGGCTATTACCAGCGTTACAACGAGGGCCCGATCGGCTATCGCGGTACGCCGGTCCCCACGCCCGCACCCGTACCGGCGCCCCTCGCCATCCCGGCGCCCCTCCTGGCCGCGGACCTGGAGGCGGCCGTCCAGTCCCTGACCGACACCGCCCAGACCCTGGCCGCCCTGGCGACCCGCCTGCGCGAGAGCTGAGCGGGGCGCCCCGCCGGGCGGTTCCGGCGCGTGGGTCAGTCCCGCGTCGCGTAGACGATGAGGTTGTTCACCGGGTGTCCCTCGGCGTCGAAGTCGCCGTCGCAGGTGATCAGCCGCAGGGCGCGGTCCCCCGTCGGGCCGTACACCTTCTCGGTGGGGAAGGAGCTCTTGCTGACGCTCTCGGTGCCGGTGACGGAGAAGTGCGCCGCATCCCCCTGTGCGTCGGTGACGGTGATGTCCGCGCCCTTGACGATCTTGGCGAGGTCGTGGAAGACGGCCTTGCCGAACCGGGTGTCGTTGTGGCCGATGATGACGGCGGCACCGGGCTCACCGGGCACGGCACCGCCGGTGTACCAGCCGGCGGTCATGCCCTGGTCGGCCGGCGGGACCTCGACGGTGCCGTCCGTGTCGAGGCCGAGCTCCATCAGGGAACTGGTGATCCCGAGCGAGGGGATGCTCACCTCGGCGGGGGCCGGGGCCTGCTCGGTCTTCTGCGGCGCGCCGCCGGACGCGGGGGCGCCCGCGGTCGTGGCGGAGGAAGCCGGGGTGGCCGCGGCGGCGGCCTTCTCGGGAGCGGCCGAGCAGCCGGTGAGCACGGCCAGCGCCACGGGTACGACGAGGGCGAGGCGGACGAGACGGGCGGCGGCCGGGACCGGGACCGGGACCGGGATCGGGATCAGCAGGGTGGCGCGGCGCCGTACCGGACGGTGTGCGGGGGACATGACGGGCTCCAAGCAGGGTGGGTGCGTGCATGCGCGCGGCGACACGCGGACGCCCTCGGGGGTGAGCGGAGGCGCGAGGCCGCCCTCGGGGGTGAGCGGTGGTCCGCGGCGATACGCGGAGGTGCGTGAAGGCGTGCGCCGATACGCGGAGGTGAGCGGTGGTCCGCGCGATACGCGGAGGTGCGTGAGGGCGTGCGCCGATAGGCGATGGCGCCGCCCGTGCGGGGCGGCGCCATGGTGTGCCAGTCGGGTGGGCTGCGGGGTCAGTCGGTGGGGCGGCCGGCGGCGCGGCGGCGTACGACGAAGGTGCCCGCGCCCGCGAGCAGCAGGGCGCCGGCGGCGGAACCGACGAGAGCGGCGGTGCCGGAGGCGCTGCCGGCGGCCGGGGCCTCGCCCGCGTCGACGCCGCCCCTCGGCAGCTGCTTGGCGGCCTCGGCCTTCCTGGCCGCGGCCACCGCTTCCTCCTTCGCCTTGGCCGCCTTGTCGGCTTCGGCCTTCCTCTTGGCCACGGCCGAGTCCGCGCGGTCCGTCGGCGCGGACGCCGCCGGGGACGGGTCGTCGGCGACGGCCGCGGTGGCGGGGGCGAGCAGCGCGCCGCCCGCGAGGGCGGTCAGCAGGGCGAGACGCAGGATGGGACGGCGGCGGGACATGTATGACTCCAGTTCCAGCCCGGCCTCGGTGGCCGCGGGCATGACCGAAGACTTGCCGTCACTTGTGAAGAAGCTGTCAGAGCGTCGTCGTCATCGCATCAGGGTCGTCCCATCAGGGTTGTCGCATCGGTCATTGCGTCGAGGTCGTCGCATCGAGGTCGTCGCATCAAGGGCGGACGGCGGTCTCCTCGTCGGGCCTCGGCCGTTCGGCGTTCCCGTCGGGCATGGCCGGCAACCGCAGGGTGAACACGGAGCCCTGTCCCTCGGTGCTCGTCACGGTCGCCGTGCCCCCGTGCGCCTCGGCCAGCTTGAGCACGATCGCCAGCCCGAGGCCGCTGCCGCCGGTGCTGCGGTTGCGGGACTTCTCCGCCCGCCAGAAACGGTCGAACACATGCGGGACATCGCCCGCCGGGATGCCGCTGCCGGTGTCGGACACCTCCACCGCCACCTCGTCCCCGGCCTTCGTGACGTACGAACGCAGCGTCACCCGGCCGCCGGGCGGGGTGTGGCGTACCGCGTTGGAGAGCAGGTTGCTGACGGCCTGGCGCAGCCGGACCGGGTCGGCCTCGACCGGCGGCGGGGGAGGGGCGTCGGACGCCGTGGCGACCTTCAGGGTCACACCGGCGGTCTCGGCCGGCCCCTGGTGCGCCGCGGCGACATGGCCGAGCAGGTCGTCGACGGTCACCGGCTCCAGGTGCAGCCGCAGCGCGCCCGCCTCGGCCGCCCCCAGGTCCTGGAGGTCGTTGATGAGGTGCTGGAGCTGCACCGCCTCGTCGAGGAGCGAGGAGACGAACGCCGGGTCCGGCTCGGCCAGACCGTCGTGCGCGGCCTCCAGCCAGCCACGGATGTTGCTCAGCGGGGTGCGCAGTTCGTGGGCGACGTCGCTGACCATCACCTTGCGCGCCTCCTCGAGCCGGGTCCGGTGCGCGGCCATGTCGTTGAAGGCCAGCGCAAGCCGTCCGATCTCGTTGTCCGCGCCGACCGGGACGGGAGCCGAGTCCAGGCCGTCCCGCATCCGCTGGGCGGCGCCGGTGAGCGCGTGCAGCGGGCGTACCAGCCGGGTCCCGGCGATCACCGAGGCGCCGACGGTGAGGGCGAGGACGAGGGCCGTGACCCCGGCGATGCGCGCCGTGTTGGCCGGTGAGAGGTCGAAGCCGGGCACGCTGACGGCGCCGGGTCCGTCGATGAACAGCAGGGCGGGCGCGGCGACATAGGCCGTGAGCTGTTCACGACGGGCGCTGCCGACACAGGCGGCCACGGCCCGGTCGTAGCCGCTGTCGCGGGCCCGGTCCGCGCCGTCGGACGGAACGCCCGCCGCGTCCGCCTTCTCCTCGGCCGTGCGCCGCGCTATCACCTCTTTCTTGGCGATGCCGGTGTCGGGCACGGGGACGGGCGCCGACGAGCCGACATCCGCGCCTTCCTGCCCGTATCCCCGGTCCCAGGACAGATCCAGGTTCAGTTTCACGCCCGTGCGGCCCTGTCGCTTCAGACAGGCGTCGGCGAGCTGCTCCAGCGCCCGCAGGGCCTTCTCCTCGGTCGCGGTGGTCTCGGCGCCACCGGCGTACAGACACTTCAGCTCGCTGTCGCGGTCGGCGCCGTCGCTCACGAACCGGAGCCAGGGCCGCCCACTGGGGCTGTCGACGACGTCCGCGGCGATCCCCATCCCCGCGAGGCACTCCGTGCTGCGGGCGGTGGCCCTGCGCAGGACCGCTCGTTCCTTCGCGGGCAGCAGGAACGGTCCGACGGCCCGTGGATCGACGCGGTCCGTGCCGACCGGAACGGCGTCGGGCACCAGCACGGTGTCGACCGACAGCGGGTCGACGACCGCCGAAGCCTGCGTGGGCAGCTCGGCGGCGGGCGAGGCGCCGGCGGCGGAGTCGAAGAGCGGCTGCCGGTCCTCGGTGGTCAGCACGATCCGGCGTCCGGCCTCCCGGGCCAGGTCCCGTACGGCGCCGTCGACGCCCGCCCAGTCGGCATGGCCGGCCGCGTAGCCCAGCAGGGTGTCGTAGATCCTCGCGTCGGTGCTGAGGTTGCGCCCCTGTTCCTGACGGATCGCGACGGAGGTCGTCTGCACGGCGAGCCAGGCGGTGGCGGCGACCGAGCAGAAGGCCACCAGCGCCGACACGGTGAGCAGGCGGCCGAGCAGGCTCTTGCGGAGCGGCAGCCGGGTCCGCCCTGCCGGCCCCGTCCGCCCTGCCCGCTCGTCACGACGACGCACGGCGTGCTCCCTTGGCCGGGTCGGTCAGCTTGTAGCCGACGCCGAAGACGGTGAGCAGCCGGACCGGCCGCCGCGGGGCCCGCTCGATCTTCTTGCGCAGATGCATGACGTGCACATCGACGGTGCGGCCGCTGATGTACTTGTCGAAGCCGTGCAGCTCCGCCAGGAGCCGCTGCCTGGTGAACACCCGGTCGGGTTCCGCCGCCATCGCGGCGAGGATGCGGAACTCGCCGGGAGTGCACACGACCGGCGCCCCGCCGACCGACACCTCGTGCCGGGCCGGATCGACCCGGAGCGTGCCGACCGTCAGGGCGTCGTCGCTCTCGGCCTCGGCGGGGGCGGGCGCCGGCGCGTTGCCGGGCGTGGGCGTGGGGTCGGCGGCGGGCGAGGGGGCTGCGGGGCGCCGGTTGCGGCGCAGCAGCGTGCGGACCCGGGCCACCAGCTCACGGGGGCTGAACGGCTTGGTCATGTAGTCGTCGGCGCCGAGATCCAGCCCGAGCAGGAGATCGTCCTCCGTGCTGCGGGCCGTCAGCATCAGGACCGGTACCTCCCGGTCCTCGGCGCGCAGGATCCGCACCACGTCGAGGCCGTCGGCCCGGGGCATCATCACATCGAGGACGAGCAGATCGGGTTCCCGGTGCCGGACCTCCTCGAGAGCCGCACGGCCGTCCTCGACGACCGTGACCGCGTGTCCCTCGTGTTCGAGGTAACGACGCACCAGTTCTGCCTGCTTCGCGTCGTCTTCGGCGACCATGATGTTTGCGCACACGCCGAGGATCGTAGCGAGCGCAGGATCGGACCCTGCGGCAAGTCGCGGTGCGGCGGCGGGAGTTCGGGGGCGGGAGTTCGGGGTCCGTGCCGGTCAGCGCAGGGCGGTGGTCCACTCCAGTTGGCGGGTGATCTCCTCGTCGGGCCGGGCCGGCGGCGGGTTCCCGGGGGCGCGGGGCGGTGGGGTGTGGACGCCGCGGGAGATGTTGCCGCTGACGGTCGTGTTGTGTTCCACGCGGGGGCGGCGGAGCGCCTCGTAGTGGGCGAGCGCGGACTCGGTGTCCGGGGTGTCGCGCAGGCACTTGGCGAGGATCACCGCGTCCTCCAGGGCCATGGAGGCGCCCTGGCCGGTCGCGGGGGACGCGGCGTGCGCCGCGTCGCCGATGAGCAGGGTCCCACCGGAGCGCCAGGGCGTTCCGGCCGGCATCTCGCTCGCGTTGGTGACCAGGACGGGGGCCGTGGTGGCCGCGACGATGTCCGCGGCGGGCGTGGCGTCCGCGCGCAGCAACGGAACGAGCAGGTCACGCCATTGGGTGGGGGTGGCGTGCGCGATCTCGGCGGCGGTCAGCGGGGCGTCGGCGGAGACCCGGGCGAACCAGTACGTCTCCCCGTCCGGTGACGTCGTATGGCCGAAGGCGGCCCCGCTGCCGCGGATCATCGTGATGCACGCGGCCTCGTCCTCCCCGGCCGCCGGCGCGAGGGTGGTGTAGCCGTAGAAGACCCGCTGTCCCGCGTAACGGGGCTGTGCGGCGGGGGCGGTGGCCCGGCGGACCGCGGAGTTCAGGCCGTCGGCGCCGAGCAGCAGGTCGCCCGTCGCCGTGCCGCCGTCGGTGAAGTGTGCGGTGACGCCTTCGGGGCCGCTCTCGACGGAGGCGAGCCGGGCGCCGTGGACGACACCGATGCCGCGGCGGGCGGCCTCCGTCTGGAGGGCCGCGTTGAGTTCGCCGCGGCGCAGACACCGGTAGCGCAGCCGGGGGTCGTCGGCCTCGCCGAGCGGAGCGCGGGCCACCTCGCCGCCCGCGGCGTCCAGCAGCCGCATGCTGGTGAGCGGGAAGCCGATCGCGGTGACCGCGGGGGTCGCGTCGAGCTGCGCGAGCGCCCGCAGGCCGTTGCTCGCGAGGGTGAGGAACGCGCCGATGTCCTCGGCGGAGTCGGGATGCGCCTCGTACACGGCGACCTCCTGCCCCGCCTTGTCCAGCGCCAGAGCCGCCGCCGTGCCGGCGATCCCGCCGCCGATGACCAGTAGGCGCGCCATGCCTCACCCCGCTGTTCCGCTCATGGACGCACGGCCCCGTCGTCGTACGCCACCCACGACAGAACGCCCTGACGGCGGCCCGGAGTTCCGGCCGGACGCCGGATGGCCGGTCCGGGCCGCCCGTTCACCCGTTCAGCGTCCGAAAGCCGTCAGCACGGCTTCGAGCTGGCGCAGGGGTTCGGGGCCGACGACGCGCAGGACGACGGTGTCGGCGCCGGAGTCCGCCAGGGCCCGGATGTCGGCGACGGCCTGCGCGGGGGTGCCCGAGACGGTGAACACCTCCTCCTGCGGGCGGCCCAGCCAGGCGCCGTGGCCCTCGGTGTGCGGGTGCAGGAGCCGCGCGACCTGCTCGGGGTCGTCGCCCACACAGGCGAAGGACAGCACGGTCAGCGTGTGGTCGGGGCCGGCCCCGCCCTTGGCGGTGAGGGCCCGGGTGTTCTCCAGGTCCCGCGGGCCGTGCCCCTCGGCGATCAGGGTGCCGTCCGCGACCCGGCCGGACAGTTCGAGCGAGCGGGGACGGACCACGCCCGCCACCACCGGCGGCACCTGGACCGGCGGATGCACCAACCGCACGCCGTCCAGCCGCACTTCGCGGCCCTCCAGTTCGACCCGCTCGCCGCGCAGCAGCGCGCGCACGGAGGTGATCGTCTCCTCCAGGAGAGCCAGCGGCGAGCGGGGGGCGACGCCGACCGACTCCATCCACTCCCGCACCCCGTGCCCGATCCCGGCCACCAGCCGCCCCGGGAACACCCGGGCCAGCGTGGCCAGTTCCATCGCCAGCAACGCCGGACTGCGCAACGGCGCCGGTGCGATCCCGATGCCCACCCGCAGCCGCTCGGTCGCCCCCAGCGCCACCGCCGCGGCCGACACCCCGCCGGTCCAGCCGAGGTCCTCGACCACCCACAGGTCGTCCACCCCGAGCCCCTCGGCCCGCCGCGCGAACCCGGGCAACTCCTCGGGAGCCCAGTCGCGGTCGTACATGACACCGACCCGTACGTTCGTCACGTTCGTCATGCACCGGAACCTATGGGGTGGACGGCGGGTGGATCAACGGCGTATCCGGGCCGCGAGGCCGCCCCCGGGAGCCCGGCCCGCCCCTCTCGTCAGGGGCGTTGTCAGTGGTGGCAGGCAGGATGTGAGGCATGACAACACCCGGTGCAGTGATTGTGGACGCCGTCGCCTACGCGCAGGCGATCGAGGACGCGGTGAAGGCGTCGGCCGCCTACTACGCGGGTGGCACCTCGGTGCTGGACGACGACGCCTACGACCGGCTGGTGCGCGCCATCGCGGCGTGGGAGGACGAGCACCCGGAGCAGGTGCTGCCCGACTCGCCGACCGGCAAGGTCGCCGGCGGAGCGGTCGAGGGCGACGTCCCGCACACGAGAGCGATGCTGAGCCTGGACAACGTGTTCTCCGCCGAGGAGTTCACCGCGTGGACCGCCTCGCTCACCCGGCGCGTCGGCCACGACGTCACCTCGTTCAGCGTCGAGCCGAAGCTGGACGGCCTGGCGATCGCGGCCCGCTACACCCGCGGCCGCCTCACGCGGCTGATCACCCGGGGCGACGGGACGGCCGGGGAGGACGTCTCGCACGCGATCGGCACGGTCGAGGGCCTGCCGGACGAACTGACGGAGCCCGTCACGGTCGAGGTGCGCGGCGAAGTCCTGATGACGAACGCCCAGTTCGAGCACGCCAACGAGGTACGCACCGCGCACGGCGGCGCGCCGTTCGCCAACCCGCGCAACGCCGCGGCGGGCACCCTGCGCGCGAAGGACCGCGCGTACACCGTGCCGATGACCTTCTTCGGCTACGGACTGCTGCCCCTGGACGACACCGAACCGGCCCTGGCCGCGCTGCTGGAGGAGAGCGCGCACAGCGACCTCATGACCCGGGCCGGCGGCTACGGCGTGAACACCACCGCGACCACGGCCGTGCCCGGCGTCACCGCGAGCACCGCCGAGGAGGTGCTGGCCCGGGTGGCCGAGATCGCCGGGCTGCGCGCCACGCTGCCGTTCGGGATCGACGGGATCGTCGTCAAGGCCGACCTCGCCGCCGACCAGCGGGCGACCGGATCGGGTTCACGCGCCCCGCGCTGGGCGACCGCCTACAAACTGCCCGCCGTCGAGAAGATCACCCGGCTGCTGGCGGTGGAGTGGAACGTGGGCCGCACCGGCATCATCGCCCCCCGCGCCGTCCTGGAGCCGGTGCGGATCGACGGCTCCACCATCACCTACGCCACCCTCCACAACGCGGCCGACATCACCCGCCGCGACCTGCGCCTCGGCGACCACGTCATGGTCCACCGGGCCGGAGACGTCATCCCCCGCATCGAGGCGCCCGTCGCCCATCTGCGCACCGGCGACGAACAGCCCATCGTCTTCCCCGAGGCGTGCCCGCGCTGCGGATCGGGCATCGACACCAGCGAGCAGCGCTGGCGCTGTGTCAACGGCCGCGACTGCCACCTCGTCGCCTCCCTCTCCTACGCCGCCGGACGCGACCAGCTCGACATCGAAGGCCTCGGCCACACCCGGGTCGTCCAACTCGTCGAAGCCGGACTGGTCACCGACCTCGCCGGCCTGTTCGCCCTCACCCGCGACCAGCTCCTCGGCCTGGAACGGATGGGGGAGACCAGCACCGACAACCTCCTCGCCGCGCTCGCCGCGGCCAAGAACCAACCGCTGTCCCGCGTCCTGTGCGCCCTCGGCGTCCGCGGCACCGGCCGCTCCATGTCCCGCCGCATCGCACGCCACTTCGCCACCATGGACCTGCTGCGCGCCGCCGACGCCGAGGCGATCCAGCGGGTCGAGGGCATCGGCACCGAGAAGGCTCCGTCCATCGTCGCCGAACTCGCCGAACTCGCCCCGCTCATCGACAGGCTCGTCGCCGCCGGGGTGAACATGACCGAGCCCGGCGCGACCCCGCCCGCCCCGCCGACGGCCGACGGGACCGACGCGACCGACGGCGGCGACGGCGAGAGCGGGCCGGCCGTCGCCGATGCCGGGCCGCTGTCCGGGATGACCGTGGTCGTCACCGGCGCGATGACCGGGGCGCTGGAGAAGCTCAGCCGCAACCAGATGAACGAGCTCATCGAGCGCGCCGGGGGCCGCTCCTCCTCCAGCGTCTCCAAGAAGACCAGCATGGTCGTCGCCGGTGAGGGCGCCGGATCCAAGCGGACCAAGGCGGAGACGCTCGGCGTCCGGCTCGCCGCACCCGACGAGTTCGCCGCGCTCGTCGCCGACTACGTCGACGCGGGCCCCGGCGGGGAGCCGTCCGTCTAGAGTCCGTCCGCAGTCCGTCCGGAGTCCGTCCAGAGGAAGAAGCCGTCACCGGGCCGGCCGTCAGGTCGGCCGGCCCGGTGACGGTGACCGGTCGGGCCGGGCGCGGTGGGGGCCGCTGCCCGGACCGATCGAGAAAGGCGGCTCACGCCCGGCCGCCGGTGCGCCTCAGCCCTTGACGGGCTTGCCGCGACCCCATGCCCAGGCGAGGCGGTCGGCGCCGGACTGGTTGGTGGTGGCCAGCCAGGGGCGGGCGGTGGTGCCGGTGAGGGTCTGCACCGAGTACGTGTCGTCGGTGCGCAGACCCGGCCAGTACACGGAGCCCATCTTCAGCTCGCGGAAGGTGTCGGTGACGGCCTGGACGTAGTTGACGAAGTTGTTGTCCGGGGTCTTCACGTTGTAGTTCAGGCCGGTCGTCATCGGGGCGCCGAACTCGTCCGCGACCGTCCGGTTCGCGCAGTCGCCGATGCGCACCTTCAGGTCGGCAACCCACTGGTCGTAGGTCGCGTAGTCCTTCCAGAACCCGTAGTGGTGCAGGGAGAGGTACGTGCCCTTCAGCCGCGGGTCGGCGCAGACCGAGGTGACGTGGTCGTTGTAGCCGGCGCCGCTGACGAACACCCGGTTGCGCGGGACCTTCGAGTACGTCGACAGCCACTTCGCCGCGATGTCGGCCCACTCCGTGTCGGTGTAGCCGTGCGGCTCGTTCATCGGCTCGAAGTAGACGCGCTCGTCGTTCTTGTACGCCTTGACGACGGTGTCCCACATCGGCCAGTACGTGGCCGTGTCGTCGATGAAGCCGTCCTTCTGCGCGCCCGTGCCCTCCCAGTAGGACACGATGACCTTGAAGCCCTGGTCCGAGGCCGCGTCGATGACCCCGCGGTATGACTTCCAGTAGGCGCCGTTGACCGTGTACGGGTTGATGGGCAGCCGCACGGTGTTGGCGCCGAGGTTCGCGCGGAACGCCGCGATGATCCGGGTCGCCTTCGCGTAGGTCTGCCGGTAGGTGTCCGTGGTCGACAGACCGGACAGCTGGAGGAGGTCGTCCGCGAAGTTGTCGCGCGGGTCGGCCCAGTTCACGCCCTTGAACTGGGTCGTGTCCGTGGTCGGAGCGGCGCCGGAGGAGGCGACGGCCGGGCTGCCGGCCAGGGTCGTGCCGGTGACGGCTGCGACGGCGACCGCGACGAGGGCGGCGCGCAGGCGGGGGGTGCGGGGGGCTCTGGTGGGGGTCTTGCGCATGACGTGCCCTTTCAGGAGAGGCGGCTCGGCGCTGGGGGACGCGCGGGCTGGGCGGCGGCCGCCACGCGATGTTTGCGTAAACATCAATGTCCCGGGATGGCTGATGTTTACGTAAACATGGCGGCGCCGGAATCGTGGCACCCGGGGGTGTGATCGTCAAGGTTTCCGGCGCGTAACGTCTGTTGCCGCCGGTGACGGGTGGGGCGGGGCGGAGTGAGGGGCGCGGGGAGGGACGGGGTGGCGCGGGACGGGGTGGGACGGAAGGGGGCGACCGTCGACCGCCGGTGCGGTGAGGTGCCCGGCGGCCCGGTCCCGCGAAGGACTTCGGCGGTCCGGTCCCGCGTACGACTTCGATGGCCCGGTGTGGTCCCGCCCTTTTTTGTTGGTGTGGTCCCGCAGTTTCCCGAGCCGTTCTCGACAGTGCGAAACGCGTCATGAATTGACGCGCCTATTCGGCGTGGAGGCGGTCGCTGGAAGGTGATTTCCGGTGGGCTTCCTGGAGGGAAAGCCGTTGTGATCGACTTGGCGCAAAAGGAGCGTCCGGACGGTTCCGTTTGTGAAGTCTGATGAAGTCCGTTGGTATTTACGCGGGCTTCGTGGAAGCATTCGGAAAGATCAACTGCTCGCACCGAGAAGGGAATCAGCTGTGCCTTTCAAGCCGTCCCGTCCGGCCGTCGTCGCGGCGTCCACGCTGTCCGTCCTGATGCTGACAACAGTCGGTGTACATGCGGAAGAGCCTGCTCAGGCAGGTGCGGCACCCGATGTCTCGGTCACCAGAGTGATGCGACACCTGGACGCGCTCCAGCGGATCTCCGACGCGAACAACGGAAACCGGGCTCATGGCACAGCCGGTTATCAGGACTCCGTTGATTATGTGAAGAAAAATCTGGAAGCCGCTGGATTCACCACCTCGCTCCAGGAATTCGAGTTCGGCGGAAAGAAGAGCTGGAATCTGATCGCCGACTGGCCCCGGGGTGGCCGGACCGGAAAAGTCCTCATGGTCGGGGCGCACCTCGACTCGGTGGAGACCAGCCCCGGAATCAACGACAACGGCTCCAGTGTCGCCGCGATCCTGGAGACCGCGCTGACGGTTTCCGCGAAGAACGTCACCCCTGCCCAGCACCTCCGTTTCGGCTTCTGGGGAACGGAGGAGGAGACCTACATCGGGTCCACGCACTACGTGAACACCCTGCCGGCGGCCGAACTGTCGAAGATCACCGCCTATCTGAACTTCGACATGATCGGCTCACCGAACCCCGGGTACTTCGTCTATGACCAGAGCCCGGAGGTCGCCCGGCACTTCGACCGGTACTTCACCACCAAGGGCATCCCCACCGAGCCCGCGACCGCGCTCAACGGCCGCAGCGACCATGAGCCGTTCCTGGCCAAGGGCGTCGCGGTGGGCGGGATCTTCACCGGATCCGCCGAGATCAAGACCCCGGAGCAGGCCGCGAAGTGGGGCGGCACCGCCGGCGAGGCCATGGACAAGTGCTACCACCAGGCCTGTGACACCCCCGCCAACATCGACAGGCGGGCCCTGGACGTCAACAGCGACGCCGTCGCCGCGATGGTGTGGAAGCTGGGCGTGCGCGGCTAGGGTCTGTCGTTTGGATCAGGTCGGCCTGACCGACGGTGCCCTGTCGGCGGGCCCGAGCGGGTTGTGGTGCGTGCAGCTGCAAGGCGGAGGAGGGAGTCGAGGCGGAGCCTCGGCGACCGACGACAACGCCGCAGATGTGCGTGCCACACCCCGCGACGCGCGGCATGATCCAAACGACAGGCCCCAGGACCTGCCCGGTCAGGCCACCGTCTTTCGCGGTGGCCCGACCGCGCATCGGGTGCCGCCCTCTCCCGCTAGGCCCGTCGGCGGTTCCGGGGGCGGGCGGCCAGGCGGGCCAGCCGGTCCCGGTCGACCTTGCCCGTGGGACCGACCGGCAGGGCCGGCAGGACGAGCACATGCTCGGGAAGCATGTAGCTGGGCAGGCTCTGCGCGAGGTGGCGGCGGACGAACCCGCCGCCCGGCGACGGCTCCGAGCCGCCCACGGCCACGGCCGCCACGATCTGCGGTCCGTCCTCGCCCCGCAGGGTGGTGACCGCGCAGTCCACCACCCCAGGCACCTGGCGCAGGGCGGCCAGCACCTCGCCCAGCTCGATCCGGTAGCCCCGGACCTTGACCTGGTCGTCCCGGCGGCCCCGGAACTCCAGGTTGCCGTCGGCCATCCAGCGGGCCCGGTCGCCCGTGGCGTACATGGACTCGTCCGCCGGGCCGCTCACCGTGTCGGCCGTGAACTTCGCGGCCGACAGCTCCGGGTCACCGACATACCCGTCGGCCACGACCACGCCCGCGATGTGGAGATCGCCCTCGACGCCGATCGGACACTGCTTGCGGTCGCCGTCCAGGACGTAATAGCGGGCGTTCTGGATCGGCTTGCCGTACGGGATGCTCGTCCAGGCCGGGTCGATCTCGCCGACGTCGAAGTGGTTGGACCAGATCGTCGCCTCGGTCGCGCCGCCCAACGCCACGACATGGGCCTTCGGGAAGCGGGACCGGACCCGGCCGGGCAGGGCCAGCGGCACCCAGTCGCCGCTGAGGAAGACCAGGCGCAGACTCGGCACCGGACCGCCGTCCGCCGTACCGGCCGACGCGCCCGTCCTTGCCGACTCGCCCGTGCCCTCCGTCCCGGCCGTGCCCTCCGTCCCGGCCGTGCCGTTCGGTTCGGTGGCGAAGGACATGACCATGCCGAGTGCGGCCGGCGCCGAGTCCCAGAAGGTGATCGGCTCGCGCAGCATGATGTCCAGCAGCCGCTCGCCGTCGGACAGTTCGGCGGCGGGGACCACGCGCAGGCTGGCGCCCGCCGCGAGCACGCCGAGCAGGTCGTAGACGGACAGGTCGAAGGTGAGCGCGGTGACCCACAGCAGACAGTCGTCCGGACCCACCGCGTAGGTCTCGTTCACCCACTGGATGACGTTGACGGCACTGCGGTGGCGCACCGACACGCCCTTCGGCACGCCGGTGGAGCCCGAGGTGAAGATGACGTACGCGGTGTCGTCGGCGCCGGGGCCGGCCGGCAGCGGCAGGGCGCGGGCCTCCTCGACGTCGCTCCAGGTGCTGATGACCGGCGTGTGCGTCGTGGCCGCGTCCCGCGGCGCCAGGCGCAGGACGACGTCGTACCGGTCGCGCAGAACCTGCGGCCAGTCGTCCCCGCGGCGCCGGTGGATCTCCGCCTTTACCGGCAGGCCGAGTCGGGCGGCGAGGCGCTCGAACCACTCGGCGGGCACCCGCAGATGACCGGAGTCGGGTCCCTCGCCCGGCTCCGCGAGGTCGGCGAGGTCCGCGAGGACCACCGCCCCGCCCGGCGCCAGAACGCCCACGGCGTCCCGCAGCACGGACCGCAGGTACTCGAACCCGGGGAAGAACTGCGCGACGCTCGCGAGGAGGACGACGTCCGCGCTCGCCGGGGCCACCACCCGGCCGAGGTCGGCCGCCGCGGCCTGTACGAACCGTGCCCCCTCGCCGGCCTCCCGCCCCGCCCGCTCCAGCGCGACGGCCGACACGTCGACGCCCGTGTAGCCGGCCCCCCGGTCCCGCAGCGCCCCGGCGATCAGACCGGCGCCGCAGCCCACCTCGACGACCCGGGGCCGCCGTCCCGCCGGAGCCGCCGACAGCACCAGGTCGCGCACGTGCGAGGCGTAGGTGTCGATGTGCGCGGCGGAGATCCCGTCGCCGGGGTTCTGGTTGAAGCCCGAGGCCCGGCCCAGGTCCTCGTCCTCGGCGACGGCGTCCCACAGCAGGCCCACCGCCTCGGTGTCCAGCGGGTCCGGGACCGCGGCCACCAGATCCGTGCAGATCAGTCGCACGCCGGTGCCCGCGAGCAGCCCGGCCTCCTCCGCGCGGCGCGCCAGCGCATGGCCGGTGACGAGCCATCCGATGCCCGACTGGCGTACGGGCGCCGCGATCCGGGCGGCCGGCCAGCGCGCGTCCAGCGGCACATAGGCGGCCCCGGTGCGCAGCACCCCGACGACCGCGAGCACGCTGTCCCACGAGTTCTCGTGCAGGATGCCGACGAACGCGCCCCGGCCCACCCCGTGACCGGCGAGGAAACGGGCGAGCAGACCCGAGTCGGTCCACAGCTCCCCGTACGTCCTGACCTCCCCCTCGCCGAGGCGGACGGCGGGCGCGTCGGGAGACTCCCGGACGCGTCGCTCGATCAGGTCGATCATGCTCACCTGGTCCTCGAACGGCCGTGCCGTGTCGTTCCACTCGGCCGGCGGCGGTTCCCAGGACTCCGTGGGCTGTTGCTCTGCCATCTGCTCTGCCCTCCTTCAGCGGGTCACGGTGCGCGGGCGGGGGGTCAGATCACTCGGCCGTACTTGGGGTTGTCGCGGTGGATGACCCGCTCCCGGATGCGCAGTTCACCCTCCTCGCGCACCATCTGGTCCTCGACGCTGGAGGAGGAGAAGAAGTGGACCTCGTCCCGCGTGTTCGTCTGGGTCACCAGCGAGTAGTAGGTGACGCGCAGGCCTTCGCCGTCGGTCTGCTCGATCAGGAAGTGGTCGAACCAGTGCCGGGTGACCAGCCCCTCGTACATCGGGAGCATGCTCTTCATCTTGGTGCGCATCGCCTCGCGGCCTTCCACCTTCTCGCCGCGGTGGGGGTGGGCGACAGAGCCGTCCTCGGTGAAGGTCGCGGTGAAACGCTCGATGTCCAGGTCGTCCAGGACGCGCATCTGGCGGGCGTAGAAGTTCTTGACCTCGATGTAGAGGTCGGCGGTGACGGACATACGTGCTCCTCGGTAAGCGGGCGGAGAACAAACGGAACTGACGGGTGCTCAGTGAGCGGGGGCTTCCTCGAGGACGAGGAAGGCGTTGGTGCCGCCCACGCCGGCCGACATCAGGCCGGCCGTGCGGGGGCGGCCGTTCGTGGGCCAGGGGCGGCCTTCGGGGAGGATGCCGAAGCGTTCGCCGCGCCCGGTGAACTCCTCGATGGGGACCTCGGTGTTCGGGGTCGCGGGCAGGAAGCCGCGGTCGATCGCGAGGCATGTCTTGATCAGGGCCGCCATGCCGGCGGCGGTGTCGCAGTGGCCGACGGAGGCCTTCACCGAGCCGACCGCCACCGGCGGCCCGTCGGTGCCGAGGGCCTCGATCAGCGCGGTCGCCTCGATCTGGTCGTTCAGGGGGATGCCGACGCCGTGCGTCTCGACGTAGTCGACGTCGGTCCCGGTCAGGCCCGCCGCCTCCAGCGCCCGGCGCACCGCGCGGACCTTGCCGTCGACACCGGGGATGACGAAACCGGGCTTGGCCCGCCCGTCGTTGGTGACGGCGCCGCCCCGGATGACGGCGTAGACCGGATCGCCGTCGCGCAGGGCGTCGTCCAGTCTGCGCAGCAGGACGGCCCCGGAGCCGTCGCCGGGCACGACGCCGTTGTGACGGCGGTCGAAGGGGCGCACGATGCCCTCGGTGGAGTAGATGCTGCGCGGGGTCCGCAGATAGGAGCCGTCGACGTCCTCCTGGATGGCCACCGCCCCGGCCAGCGCGTAGTCGCAGGCGTGCGCCCGCAGGCTCTGGCAGGCGAGCTGGACGGCCACCGTGGACGTGGCGCACGCCGAGTCGAGCATCAGCGACTCGCCCCACAGATCCTGGAGGTAGGAGAAGTAGGGCCCGGCGAACGTCGGGTCGACCCGCACCACGTCGTCGAACGCGGCCCGCGGCACATGCTTGGTGCGGGCGCAGCCGGCGTAGACGGCGGTCCGGTCGGCGATCGCCGACAGCCTGACCCCGGCGTCCTCCGCCGCCTGCCACAGCGACTCCTGGAGGATGCCGTGCTGCGGGTCCAGGCCTTCGACGCCGACGAGCGTGTGGTCGTAGGCGTCCCGGTGCGGGGCGATCCCCCACGAGTGGACCCGCAGCCGGTCCTCGCCCAGGTCCTCCACGACCGGGACCCGCTCCCGCCGGAAACAGTCCCGGCCCGCGACGAGGTTGTCCCAGAACGCCCCTACGTCGGGCGCCTCGGCGAATCGGCCGCCGACGCCGATGACGGCCACCGGGGCCGAGTGCTTGGCGAGTTCCGACATGCCTGTCCTCCCGTCAGCCGAAAGTGAGCGCGATCTTGACGACGTCGTCCTGCCGGTTGTGCGCGAGGTCGAAGGCGTCGGCGATGTTCTTGATGTCGAAGGTGTGGGTGATGTGGTCGTCGACCCGGATCGAGCCGTCCCCGATCAGCTCCAGCGCGGTCCGGAAGGAGGGGAGCCCCGGTTCCAGCTGGGCGCCGCCGACCGCGGTGATCAACTGCGCCTGGCGGACGAAGAGATGGGCGTACGGGATGCGCATGTCGTAGTCCTCGGGCATGCCGAAGAAGCCCAACCGGCCGTGCTGACCGACCATCCGCATCGCGTGCTCGCGCGCTCCGTCGGTGCCGGCCGCCTCGACGACCAGGTCGGCGCCCTTGCCGCCGGTCGCCTCCATGACGACCTCCTCGGCGCTCTGCCCAGGCACGTGCACGGTGGCGTCCGCGCCGAGGGAGCGGGCCACCGCGAGCCGCCCCGGCTCCAGGTCGACCGCGACGACCTTCTCGAAACCGCGGTGCTTGAGCAGCTGCTGGAACAGCAGTCCCGCAGAGCCGACGCCCACCACGGCGGCCGTCGACCCCTGCGGCACGGGCTCCGGCCAGAACCGCTTCAGCGCGAAGACGACCGTCCCGAGCTGCTGCGCCATCAGCTGGACGGTCGGCGCCCCGGTGCCCTTCACCGGCAGCAGGAACCGGTCGGCGATCGTCTGGTAGCGGGCGAACGACGCCATGTAGGCGTGGTTGGGCACGGTGAGCACCAGGTCGCCCGGCGAGAAGCGGGCCGACCGGCTCTCGACGACCTCCCCGACGCCCTCGTGCCCCGGATAGCCCGCCGGGCAGGGGTAGGGGTGGTCGCGCATGTCCCGGAAGAAGGGGGACTCGGCGCGCACCCGGTGCACATCGCTGCCGCAGATGGCGGCCACGGTGTTGCGGACGAGGACCTCGCCCTCGGCCGGCTCCCGGAAGGCGACCTCCGCCACCTCCAGGCGCCCGGGTTCGACGAGAACGGCGGCTTCGCCACGTACGTGCGGCATGCGGACCTTCCTTCAGGAGTGTGCGGGGACCGGGGACGCGGAACACGCCCAGGACAGGGGATGGCCGGGCAGCCGCAGCCGACGGGCCGGGCCGGACGGCGTCAGCCGCACCTCGGCGCCCTGGCACCACAGGGCCGCGAGCGCCGTCAGCAGCGCCCGTTCGTCGGGGTCCTCGGCCGCGATGTCGAGGACGGCCACGTCGCCGAGCCGGTCACCGGCCGTCCGGAGCAGCTTGGCCGGCTCGGCCTCGGCCGACAGGTGCTGTTCCTGCGGGGCGGGCCCGTCAGGGAGGAGCGGACCCAGCGCGGTGGACCACAGCAGGGCGGGACGGCGGGGTACGGGGATGCGCGCGCCGGCCCCGTCGGCGACCAGCCGCACGCCTTCCTCGGCCGTCAGCGCGCCGCTCACCACCGCGGCGGCGAACCGACCCGTGCCCACGCCGTACACCGCCGCCGGGGTCACGCCCCGTTCGGCGAACCGACCGGCCAGGCGCAGCTGGCGGGTGAGCGGTTCGGCGGCCCGGCCCGCGCCGTCCGGCGGGCCGTCCGCGAAGGCGAACACCACGGCCGGGAGCGAATCGGGGGCGGCGGGCGTCGGGGTGTGCGGGGCGCGCAGGGCACGTACCGCCTCGGCCAGGTCGGACGCCACGACGGCGCATCGGTGACCGAAGTGCCGTCGGCCCACCTCCAGCGTGTGGGCCACGTCCGCCAGTGCCAGGTCCGGGCTCGCCTCCAGATGGACGGCCAGCCGCTCGCGGGCGACGAGCAGGGCGTCGGCGGTGGCGGCGGAGAGGGCGACGATCCGCGGACCGGGGGCCGCCACCGACGCCGTGCCGGACGGCCTCGACGGCACGCCATGTAGGGGCCGTCGGGGCACGACGGCCGGGGCCGCCGTCCCGCCCGTGGGCTGGTGGGCCGTGGCGATCAGGCGGGCCTGGTCGCGGACCGTGACATGGCGCAGCAGGTCGATGACCGGGACGTCGGCGCCGGTCGTCAGCCGCAGCTGCTCCCGCAGCTTCACCAGCAGCAGCGAATGGCCGCCCGCGTCGAAGAAGTTGCGGTCGGGTCCGAAGCCGTCGTGCTCCAGCACCGCCCGCCAGGCGGCCCGCACGCCTTCCGTCACGGAAGCCGCGAAGGGTGCTTCCGGTGCGAGGGCCGGGATGGGGACCGGAGCGGGGCCGAGGGCGAGGGCCAGGGCAGGGGAGGGGGAGAGCGAGGGGGAGGGGGAGGGCTGTGCGGACCGGGACGACTGTTCCGGGTCCGGCAGCCGACGCCGGTCGATCTTGCCGGTCGGGGTGAGTGGCAGTTCGCCGACCAGCAGCAGATGGCTGGGTACGGCGAACGCGGGCAGCCGCAGTCTGGCGTGCCGGCCGATCTCGTCGGCGTCCGTGCCGGGCGCGGCCACCGCGTAGGCGACGATCTCCTTCTCGGCGCGCCGGTTGACGCGCGTCGTGACGAACACCGACTCGACGGCCGGGTGTGCGTCCAACACCGCCTCCACCTCGCCGAGTTCGACGCGCTGGCTGCGGATCTTCACCTGGTTGTCGTTGCGGCCGATGAACTCCAGCAGGCCGTCGGGACGCCAGCGGACCCGGTCACCGGTCCGGTAGAGCCGGGTCGTGCCGTCGGTGACGAACCGGTCCGCCGTCATCCCGGGCGCGTTCAGATAGCCGTCGGCCAGCCCCGCGCCGCCGAGCAGCAGTTCGCCGGGAACCCCGCGCGGGACCGGACGGGTGCCGCCCTCCTGCACCACCCGTATCTCGGTGCCGGGCACCGGACGCCCGATCGGGACCGTCCTGGCGTTCGGCGCGAGGTCGGTGATCGGGAACCAGGTCGAGGTGAAGGAGTTCTCGGTGGGGCCGTAGCTGTGCAGCAGGACACCCGGCCGGGACCAGCGCAGCGCACGGCGCATGTGCCGTACGGAGATCAGCTCGCCGCCGAAGTACACCCGCCGCAGCGACTGGAGCAGATCCGGGGCGTCCTCGATGATCCGGTTGAGCAGCGGTGTCGTCACGAGCAGTGTGGTCACCCCGCGCTCGCGGACCACCGTGCGCATCTCACGGGGGCTGAGCACCAGGTGCTTGTCGAGGACGACCAGCTGCGCGCCGTGCGTGAGGGCGCCCCAGATCTCGTAGCTGGCGCCGTCGAAGTTGAGCGGGCACAACTGGGCGACGACGTCCGTCTCGTCCAGCGGCAGGAAGTCGGGCCGTACGAAGAGCCGGGCCAGGCCGCGGTGCGGCAGGACGACCCCCTTGGGCCGGCCGGTGGTGCCGGAGGTGTAGAGCACGCAGAGGGTCGCGCCGTCGTCGTACGCCGACTCGGGCGCGGACCGGCCGCGAGCCCGCGCGAGCGCCTCGTCGACCGGTACGGCCGTGCCCTGCGGCACGTCGAGGGCCTGTCCGCAGTCCGGGTCGACGACGAGGACCGCGGGACGGGCGTCGTCCACGATCAGCTGGAGCTGGGCCTGTGGATAGGCGGGGTCGAGGGGGAGGTAGGCGGCGCCGGCCAGGGCGGACCCCAGCCAGAACACCGGGGTCTCGACGCCGGGGGCGAGCAGCAGTGCCACGGTGTCGCCGGGGCCGACCCCACGGTCGCGCAGCCAGCCGGCCACCTCGCCCGCGCGGACGGCGAGTTCGCCGTAGCCGAGGGTGCGCTCGCCGTGGCGTACGGCGATGGCGTCCGGGCGGTCGGCGGCGTGCCGCAGGACCAGCTCGGAGACACTGGGCGCCGGTGACACGACGGGCGCGCCGTGCGCGGCGACCTCGGACAGGCCCGGGTCGCAGGCGGCGAGCAGGTCGCCGCAGGTGCTGTCCGGGGCGGCCACGGCGCGGGCCAGCAGCTCGCGCAGTTCCTCGGCGAACAGCTCGGCGGTGGCGGGGAGGTAGCGGGCGGTGTCGTAGTAGACGCACAGCCGGGTGCCGGCCGAGCCCTCCAGCACGTTGACCGAGAACTCGTACTTCGTCGTCTCGTCCGGGTGGTCGAAGCGTCGGACGGTCGCCTCTCCGGCCTGCCACTCGTCCTCGTAGGCGGGGGTGTACATGAACACCGTCCGCTCGACGCCCGGCCCGTTCGCCTGCGCGCTGCGGATCGCCCGCAGCCGCCGCACCGGGAGGTGGGCGTGTTCCATCGCGTCGAGCATCTGCTCGCGCAGCCGGGCCGCCACGTCCAGGAAGCGGTCGTCGAGGGACGTCCGGTCGCGCATCGGCAGCGCACGGCTGAACAGGTCGACGCGCTCGGCGTCGGCGTACCGGCGGCCGGCGAAGACCATGCCGAAGGTGCCCTCGGACTCCCCGGCCCACGCGTGCAGCAGCACCGACCAGGCGGCGAGCAACACGACGGCGGGGGAGCCGCGCTCGGCGGCGGCCAGCGCCTGGACGCCCGCGTGCACCTCGGCGGGCAGGAGCACCTCCACCCGGCCGGAGGGCCCGGGGAAACCGTCCTCCGGCACCAGGTCGTGCGGGGGCGCGAGCGAGGCGGGGGCGTCGCGCAGGACGGAGGTCCAGTACTCGTCCGCGTCCGCGTCGGCATCGACGTCCGCGTCCGCGTCGGCGTCGGCGTCGGCGTCGGTCTCGGAGGCGGCGTCGTGATCGCCTCGGGCGCCGGCACCGGCACCCGTACCGGATTCGGCCTCGATGTCGGCCTCGGTGTCGGACGACGTGCGGGGGGCCGGGTGGGGGGCCGGACCCGGGCCGCCCGTCGTCCGGGAGCGGTAGGCCGTCACCAGGTCCTCGGCGAGGATCCGGCTGGACCAGCCGTCGGAGACGATGTGGTGCATCGTGACGGCGAGCAGCGCGCCGCCCTCCCCGGCCAGCAGCGTCGCCCGCAGCAGCGGCGCGGTGGCCAGGTCGAAGGGCGCGCGGCCGGCGACGACCGCGCGGGCGAGGGCCTGCGCACGGTCGTAGCGGCCCGGGAGCCGGTCGGTGACGAACGCCATCGGCGGATCGGCCTCGGCGGTGCGCCACAGCTCGCCGCCCTCGGTGACGAAGGCGCAGCGCAGGGCCGGGTGGGCGGTCAGCACATCGCCGAGTGCGGCACGCAGCGCCGGTACGTCGACGGTCGGCGTGAACTCCAGGTCGACGGTGACGTTGTAGCGGTCGGACTCCGGTTCGCGCTGGCAGGCGAGCCAGACGTCCATCTGCTCGGAGGAGGCCGCTTCCCTCACTGCGGGACCGCCAGGTGCTCGCCCGCCGCGCCCGTGCGCAGGGTGCGCACCAGATTGGCCACCGTGCGCACCGAGTGGAAGTGGAGCGGGGTGAACTCGGCGTCCGTGATGGCCACGCCGAAGCGCTGCTCGCACTGGGCGCGCAGCTCCACGAAGCCGAGGGAGTCCAGGCCCAGCACGTCCTGGAGGCCGTCGTCGTCCCCGATGCGTTCGGTGGGCACGTCCAGGAAGAGGTCCTCGACGAGGATCTCCTTGAGCGTCGCTTCCAGGGTTTCGCCCAGTGTCTCGCCCGAACCGACTGTCATGACGTTTCTCCCTTGCGGTAGGTGGATCGGTGCGGTGCGGGAACCTCCGCCTGCCGCTCCCGCTCCGCGGCCCTGCGGGCCAGTTCGGTCAGCGCGGGTACGGCCACGTGGTGATCCCGGGCGCGGCGCAACACCGGCTCGGCGAGCGCGGCGAGTTCGGTCGGCCGGACCCCGGCGGCGACGTCCCGGTGCAGGGAGGTGTCGGTCCGGCCGGGCAGGGTGTCCAGGGTGTGCAGCAGGCTCCGGGCGTCTACGGCGACCGCGTCCGCCGCGGCGACGGCGCAGACCTCCCGGGCGGCGTCGTGCAGCAGGGCGGACAGGTCGAGCCGTCGGCGGACGATGCCGAGGGGGCCGTCGGCCGCGGTGGTGGCCAGCGCCAACGGCAACAGGAGGACCAGCTTGCGCCAGAGGACGCTCGCCGGATCCCGCTCCGGGGTACAGCCGAGACCCGCGTCGGCGAGGACCTCGGCGAGCCCGCCGAGACGTCGGCCACCGGCTCCGGCGCCCGCGGCGAGGACGTCCCCGGGGTGGCCGTCGTGGGTGGTCGCGAGGCTGATCTCCGCGTACAGGGAATGCCAGGTCACCCGGCCGGGTGCGGTGCGTTCCGCCTCGATGAGGATCGCGCCGACGAGCTGGCGGGGTCCGAACCTGGCCCGCAGCGACCGTGGATGGTCGAGTCCGTTCAGCAGGGGGACGACCGAGTCGGGGGTCAGCCGTGGGGCGACCCGGGCCAGGGCGGCGTCCAGCTCCGGCGCCTTCACCGTCACCCACAGGACGTCGACCGGTTCGTCGAGCCGTTCCACCGCGCGTGCCTCGACGGCGAGGTCGCCGTGCAGCTTGCTGTGGACGTCGATCACGCCGCGGTAGCGGGCTCGTGAGGACTCCCGCATCACCAGCACGACCTCGTGGCCCGCGCGGGCCAGCGCCGATCCGAGGGCGAGCCCGACTCCCCCGGCGCCCAGAATGGCATGCCTCAACACGCTTCCTTGATGCATCTCGTGTCGTGACGAATGCCGGTGCCCGTACAGCGGTGCGCGCACAGCTGTGCGCTGTGGGCTGTGTGCTGTGCGGCGGGCAGCGGAAGACGACACCGTGTGAATGATGGAGAAAGGCCGGCTGCGGCCTTTGAGGGATCGGGCGGCCACGGGTCAGGCGGTCGCCGATCCAAGGATCATCGGAGTACGAAAAGGACTCTGACGGAATATGGAACCGGTTGGTCAGCCGGTTCTGTCTCCCCCGTTGCGGCGTACATCAATCCCCCTGTCACGCCGGTTGGTGTCGGCTTCGAACGCAACCCTTGAAATACTGCGTTCACAATCGACTCATCGACGGTAGAGCCGCCAAGTTTCGGCCGTCAACCCGCTTTTCGGCCAACCGGATGGCCGGTGCACGTGAATGTCGGGGCAGGTTCGCACACAGGGTAGAAGCGTTGGCCAAAGGTGTTCTGTTTAAGTGCTGGCCGACATTCGACCCTTGACTGGCTCGATGGCCGCTGCCTACTCTCCGAATATCGGCAATCTGCCGTCAGGGTGAGCAATCACCTCATGGACCGAACCGGTTTGACCGACCGGTGGAGCGTCCGTTTCTACGGGGGAAAACAATTGAAGCTTCACCGAGCCACGCCCAGGGGCGTGGCCGTTCCACGGCTGCGCCGCATCCGGGGCGATCGACCGTGATCCGTCATGACACGGGGGAATTCTTTTGAACGACGACGGCGTGAGAACACGTCCGGATCCGTACGCCGGACCGTCTTCCGGGCTGCCTTCCGGGCTACCCTCCGGACGGGCTTCGGGACCGCCTTCCGGGCCGGCCTCCGAGCGGCCCGCGATCCCGCCCGCGCAGGTCGTGGAAGAGCCCGCGCAGGCCATGGAAGACCAGGTCAGAGCCGCGTGGGTCGAGGTTCTGGGGCATGACGACTTCGATGACGACACGCCCTTCATCGAGGCGGGCGGTCATTCCCTGAAGGCCACGCAGGTGCTCATCCGACTGCGTCGGCGGCTGGGTGTCCGGCTGCCCAACCGGCTGTTCTTCGACCATCCCACCGTGCGCGAACTGGCGGTGGCGGTGGAACGCGTCGCCGCCACCTCGCCCCGCGTGTAACCGGTCCCCGCGTGTAACCGGGCGCCCCGCGTGTCACCGGTCGCCGCCCGATGCGCACGTCGGCATCGGCTGGACGTCGGCATCGGCTCAAGGCGGGCTCAAGGCGGGCTCAACACGGATCAATGCGGGATCAACACCGGATCAATACCGGATCGGCAGTCGGCTCGACCGGAGCTCGGCATCTCGACAGAAACCAGGAAGGCACTTCTCGTGACTGCTCCCCTTTCCCGTGACGGCCTCCAAGAGTTAGGTGAAAGCGTTTTCCGTCCCGCCGAATGGCAGGGCGCCGCGAACACCCCGCTCGATGCCGACACCGCGTTCAACGGATTCATTTCCACGCATGTCGTTTTCGCCTTGGAGCAATTGGGGCTGTTCGCCTGGTTCGACGAGGACGACGTCCTCGACGTCCCGGAGTACTGCTGGCGCCGACAGGTGCACGAAAGCGTTTTCCGCCACTTGCTGTCGGCGGCGGAGGCCTTCGGGTATCTCGACGTCAGGGGCGACCGGGTGACGCCCACACCGGCCTGGGGTGAACTCCGCCGGAAAATAGGGTTCTTCACCTGGGGCGTGGGCGGATACCACGACGTCTTCGCCAATGCCGCGTCCATCGCGCGAGGGGAACGCGCTTTCGGCAAGGACGTGTTGCGCAACGAGGCCATGGTGGCGCTCGGTTCGGCCCAGGCCGACATGGCGCTGATGCGGAACCTGCTCGACGAGCAGATCGCCGCCCTCGACTTCTCCGTCATAGCCGACCTCGGCAGCGGGATCAGCGAGCGCGTGTGCCGCCTCGTCAAGTCCCGTCCCGGCGCCCGCGGTCTGGGCCTGGACATCAGCGCCTCGGCCACCGCGCTGGCCGCCGGCACCGTCGAGCGCCACGAACTGGCCGACCGCGTCCAGCCGATCTGCGCCGACGTCCTCGACGTCCTCTTCCGGGGCCGCCGCATCGAGGGCGCCGACCAGGTGGACGTCGCGATGAGCTTCATGTTCCTGCACGACCTGCTCGTCGACCCCACCACCCGGACGGACGTCATCCCGGCGCTGCGCAAGGCGTTCCCGCGCGCGCACACCTTCCTGCTCGCCGACACCACCGTCCGGCCCCGCGGGGAGAAGGACACGCTGCCGGTCTTCTCCAGCGGCTTCGAGCTCGCCCACGCCCTGATGGGCGTCCCGATCTACACGCGCGAGGAGTACGAGAACCTCTTCCACGAGGGCGGGCTGCACCTGCGCCGCACGGTTGCCTTCGGCGCCCCGCACACCTACCTGTTCGTCCTGGAGGCGCAGTGACGACCGAGCGATGTCCCGCCGACCCCGAGATCGTGGAGGGTCTGCCCATTCCCCTCGCCGTGGCCGGGCACCACCAGCCCGCGCCCTTCTACCTCACCGCGGACATGTTCGGCGGCCTGCCCGTGCAGCTCGCCGGCGGTGAACTCAGCACCCTGGTCGGCAAGCCGGTCGCCGCGCCGCACACCCACCCGGTCGACGAGCTGTACCTGTTGGTCTCCCCGAACAAGGGCGGCGCCCGCATCGAGGTCCAACTGGACGGCAGACGCCATGAACTGCTCTCCCCGGCCGTCATGCGGATCCCGGCCGGCAGCGAACACTGCTTCCTCACCCTCGAGGCGGAGGTCGGCAGCTACTGCTTCGGCATCCTGCTGGGGGACCGCCTGTGACCCCGGCCGCGGGACAGTCGGCCCCCGCCGTCGGCACGTCGTTCAACACGAGTGTCCCCGGGGCCGATGACCTGATCCGGCTGCATCTGAGCGAGAGTCCGCACGGGGCCAGCGAGGCGGCCCTGCGGGCGGCCGAGCGGGAGTTGGGGCGGGCGAACGTCTATCCGGACCCCGAGCGGCAGGAGTTGGCGCGGGCGCTCGCCGCGCACTGGGATGTCGGCCCGGGCCACATCGCCGTCGCCAACGGGAGCGACGAGCTCGTGCTCGCCACCGCCCTCACCCTCGGGGACCGGAGCCTTCCCGGTCTCGTCACCGACGGTACGTTCCCCGGCTACCGGGCCTGTCTGGAACTCATCGGGCGCGGCTGCACCGCCGTGCCGCCGGCCGGCACGGCCGTCGACGTCGCCTCCTTCGCCGCGCGGCTGCCCGGACACGGGATCGGCTATCTGTGCAACCCGCACAACCCCAGCGGCGCGGCCCTCACCCGGCAGGAGCTGGCCGCGCTGGTCGACGTCTCCGGCCGCAGCGGGGTCCCGCTGGTGTGCGACGAGGCGTACATGGAGTTCGCCGACCCGGGCACCCCGCAGACCCGCGACCTGCTGGCCGGGGACGCGCCGGTCGTCGCGCTGCGCACCTTCTCCAAGGCCTACGGCCTGGCCGCGCTGCGCGTCGGCTACGCCGTCGGCAGGCCCGATCTGATCGCCGGGCTGCGGGCGGCCCTGCGCGCCCTGCCCTTCAGCGTGAACCGGCTCGGGCAGGCGGCGGCGACCGCCGCCCTCGGCGACCGGGACTTCGTCGACGGGGTACGCCGGGCCACCGCCGAGCGCAGGCGCTGGTTCGTCGGCGAGCTGGACCGGCGAGGGCGGGCCCATCTGCCCTCCGTGACCAACTTCGTCGCCGTCGCGGCCCGGGACTGCGCCCGCGCGCAGGATCGTCTCGCCGCTGATTTCGGCATTCTCGTTCGCAATGCGGGACTGTTCGGATTCCCCGGCTACCTCCGTACGTCGCTCGGCGAACAAAAGGACCTCCTGCGGTTCCTCGACGCCCTCGACGAGATCGAGAAAAGCGCCTGAATTTCCACCGAGACTGGAGGCTTTTGGTGTTCCGCCAAGACCCGTTGAACACGATCCTCGCCCTGGGCTCCGGGTTCACCCCCACCGCCGTGCGGGTGACCGCGACCCTGCGCCTGCCCGACCTGGTCGAGCAGGGGCACCGCACCGCGGCCGCCCTGGCCGCCGAGACCGGCACCGACGAGCAGTCCCTGGGCCGCGTCCTGCACTACGTCAGCCTCCTCGGCCTCTTCGAGGAGACGCACGACGCCGAGTCGCGGCAGCGGACGTACGAGCTCACCGACGTCGGACGGGTGCTGCTCGGCGACCATCCGAGCAATCTGCGCCGCTGGCTGGACTACGAGGACCCCAGCCGGCCCATGGAGGCCCGCTTCGAACCGGCCGTCGGCCGGCTCATGGACGCCGTACGCACCGGTCTGCCGGTGTACGAGCAGGCGCACGGGCGGCCCTTCTGGAAGGACCTGGAGGCGAACCCCGACATCGAGAAGTCCTTCAACGCGGGCATCGCCCGGATCGCGGAGCGGCTCGTGCCGGAACTCGCCCGCATCTACGACTGGGCGTCGGTCGGGCACGTAGTGGACGTCGGCGGCGGCAACGGCTCCCTGCTGCTGAAGCTGCTCACCGAGCACCCGGCGCTGCGCGGCACGCTGCTGGAGCTGCCGAGCGTCATCGACGAGGCCGCCGGGGTCACCGCCCCGGTGTCCGACCGCTGCGAGCTGGTCGCGGGCAGCTTCTTCGAGCCGATCCCGGCCGGCGGTGACGTCTACCTGATCGCCAACACCCTGCACAACTGGAGCGACCGGGACGCCGCCCGCATCCTCGGCCGCTGCTCGGCGGCGCTCGCCCCCGGCGGGCGGGTCGTGGTCGTCGAGCGGCTGCTGGACAGCGGCAAGGACCCCGTGATGGCGAGCTACGCCGACCTGCTGATGCTGGTCCTGCTCGGCGGCCGGGAACGCAGCATGGACGACCTGCGCGACCTCGGCGCCGGCGTCGGGCTCACCCTCACGGACTCCAGGAAGTTCGAGCTGCCCGGCCACTGGCTGGTCGAGTACACCAAAGAGGAGACCCGGTGAAGCGTTCGCTGAACCCGGACGAGCCGAACGCCCTGCTCTCCTACGACTTCGACCGGGGCAGCAACTACGAGAACGTCCTGCACCTCACCGACGCCCTCGGCGCACTGGTCCCGGAGAGCGAGACGGAACACCCCGACCAGCGGTTCTTCCAGGTCACCCATCTGATCACCGAGTACGCGTGGGTCCAGGTGCACTACGAGCTGCGCCGGGCGATCGGACACCTCGACCAGGACCGCCACCACCAGGCGGTCCGCATGTTCGACCGGGCCACCGGGCTCAGCGAGGTCACCGTCCAGGCGGTGCGGCTGCTCACCGACCATCTGCCGCAGCACAGCCTGCTGATGATGCGCAACGCGCTCCCCGAGGACGCCACCGGCCTGGACTCGCCCGGCTACCGCAACCTGCGGCGGGTGGCCCGTCCGGTCTGGAAGGCCTACGAACAGGCGGTGGAGCGCGCCGGGCTGTCCCTCCAGGACGTGATCGCCCAGCAGGACGACGGCTACGACGGCCCGCGCTCGCCCGGGTCGCAGTCGCTGGCCCTGGTGCGGGAGGCGATGCTGCGGCTGGACGGCAGCGTCCTCGGCTGGAAGCAGCACCACCTGATCATGGTCTGGTCGCAGCTGGGCGGCCAGCCCGGCCTGCGCAAGGGCAACGAGGACGGCGACGACGAGCTCGAGCTGCCGCAGAGCCTCGGCGGCCGGTCCCTGGCGACGCTGGAGGCCCGCTCGCAACTGGCGCTCTTCCCGGAACTGTGGCGGGCGGCGGAGGACGCGTACTGGCTGCTCGGCACCCGGCACGACACGGACGCCCCGGTGCGCGGCGGCGGGAGCGGCTGTCCGGTGCAGCACTGACACCGCTCCTTCGGCGTCGTCCCTCTCGCGATGCTCCTTCCGGCACCGCCCCTCGGCGAGCGGGCCGCCGACCGGTCTCGGTCAGCGGCCCGCTCTGTGCTGTGCCAGGCCGAGGAGCCGGGCCACGACCTCGTCGAAGCGTTCATGGAGGAAGAAGTGGCCGCCGTCGAAGGCCTCGCCGACGTGCGTGCGCCGCGTGTAGTGCCGCCAGCCGGCCATCACCTCGGGCGGGGTGTCCGCGTCGTCGCCGCCGTACCAGGCGACGAGGTCGCTTCGGAGGGGCCGCGGCTCGCGGTCCGGGCGGTGGCCGGCGAGCAGCGCGAGGTCGCCGCGGATGACCGGCACGAACCGGTGCCGCATCGGTGACCGGCGCACCTCCCGCGGGATCCGGCCGTTCTCCGCGAGCGCGTCGAGCAGCGCGTCGTCGTCCAGGGCGAGCAGGGGGCCGTAGGAGGAGCCGCCGAGGAGATGCGGCGGCCGGGTCGCGGCGACCACGACGAACTCGGGCGCGGGCCGGCCCAGCGCGTGCAGGGCGAGGGCCGTCTCGTAGGCGAGCAGGCCGCCCATGCTGTGCCCGAGGAGCGCGTACCGGCCGGCCGGGTCCAGGCGCAGCGCGAGGTCTGAGGCGGCCGCCCGCAGGGTCGCCGCCCGCGGCTCACGGGAGCGCAGGCCCTTGCCCGCGATCTCCAGCGGCCGGGCGTGCAGGGCGGCCGGCAGCTCGCGCCGCCAGCGCACGAAGCTGCGCGCGGAGCCGCCGGCGTGCGGCACGCAGTACAGGGTGAGCGGTTCCGGGCCCGTCACTTGTGGTGCTCGCCCGCGCGCAGCGGCTGGATCCGGACCGTCAGCGGCAGTTCGTTACGGGTCAGCAGCGACCGCAGATGCCGCCGCATCTCCGCCTCGGAGGGCGGTACGGCGTCGTCGACGAAGACGTCCAGTTCGAGGACGGCGGAGTCGTCGTCCACGACGGCGATCCTGGTCGCGGCCCGGACCACACCGGGCAGCGACTCGGCGGCCCGGCGCACCGTGGCCGTCGACACCTTCTCGCCGCGCACCATCGCGAAGTCCGACGAGCGGCCGTGCACGTACACGTATCCGTCGTCGTCGACGTGCCCGATGTCGCCGGTGGCCAGCAGGCCGGGCTCGATCAGATCGCCGCGCTTGGACGGCGCGGGCTCGCCGACCCGCCTGCGGTAGACGGTGTCGGAGCGCACGAGCAGCTCGCGCTCCCCGGTGTCGGTGGGCCGGGTGAGCACCTCCACGCCGTCCAGCGGCACCCCCACCGAGCCGTGCCGGTGCGGGGGTTCGAGGTGGGCGGCGAGGGTGGACACCCGCGGGCCGGCCTCGGTCAGCCCGTAGGTGAGGTACAGGCCCAGCTCGGGGTTGAGTTTCAGCAGGCGGGAGACGTACGACGGGTCCAGCGCCTGGCCGCCCACGGTCAGTGTGCGCAGCGGCGCGGGCAGTTCGCCGCCCGCGGTGACGACGGACTTCACCAGGCTCGGGGTGAGCGAGGAGAGGGTGACGCCCCGGCCGGCGACCGTGGCCAGATAGTCGGCCACCGAGAACGGCGGCCCGGCCATGACCAGCCGCGAGCCGTGCACGAGACCCCCGAGGACCTGGGCGACCAGCGCGTAGGAGTAGTAGACGGGCAGGCTGACCAGGGCGGTGTCGGCGGCGTGCTGGCCGAGGGAACGGCCGTGCCGGCGGGCGTTGCGCAGCAGGGCGTCGAGGCCGTGCAGACAGCCGGTGGCCATGCCGGAGGTGCCGGAGCTCATCAGGATCACATGGCCCGGCCCGTGGTGCAGATACGGTCGGCCGGTGAAGAGGCCGAGGTCGGCGCCGCCGGTGCGGGTGACGTCGGTGACGCCGTACGCGTCGGCCCGGATCGCCGCCCGGACCAGCGCGCAGGCGCCCAGTTCGCGGGCCACCTCGCGGACCCTGGACACCGGGGTGGACGGGGAGAGCAGCACGGGGGTGTGTCCGGCCAGCGCGACGGCGAAGAAGAACCGCAGCGCCCGGATGCCGTTCGGCAGCGCGATGACGACGACGGCGCCGGGCGGGGCGGGCAGCGCCGCGAACCGGTCGACCAGGGCGGGCAGCCCGACCGGGCCGTCGGGATCCTCGGTGGGCGACAGTTCCTCGACGCGGCCCAGGAAGTCGCCGACGACGGCCGGGTCGAGAAGCGGATCGGTCAGGTCCGCCGAAGCCGCGCTCGGTGACGTCGTGTTCGGTGAAGCCGCGCTCGGTGAAGTCGCCATCCGCGGGGTGGTGTTCTGCGAGGTCATGTTCTGCGAGGTCATGTTCTCCGGGGCCTCCGCGTGGGCGTCGGCCCACTGACGACCAGGCAGTGCGCCCGGTGCTTGCCTTCGTCGTCGACTTCGTGGGTGACGACCAGGACGTGGGCGGCGCTCGGCGGGTCGCCGAGCAGCCAGTCGCCGCACAGGGCTCTGGTGAGCGGCACGGCCGGGGTGAGGGGCATGGGCAGCATCGACACCGGCCCGTGGAAGCCGAACGCCGAGCAGACGACGCCGACGAGCGAGCCCGCTCCGGCGCCCGCGAACCGCATGGGGGAGACCCGGCCGCGCGGGACGGACTCGGCGAGCGCGCGCAGGGTGTGGCGGGTGGCCGGCGCGCTCACCCCGATGACCCCGACCTCCTCGGGCCGGCTCGGCGCCGCGTCGCCGCAGTTCTCCAGCGCGTCCGCCACGGTCGCCGCCATCAGCCAGGCCACGGGGTCGGCGTACACCCCGGGGACGCGGCGCCCGATCGTGCCCGGATCGTCGGCCTCGACCAGGGCGGAGCCGGTGATCACGGCTCCCGCGGGGCACCACTGGGCCGGGTTCACGCGGCGTCCCCGACCGCGGTCAGCTGCTCGGGAGCCGCCATCAGCAGGCAGGTGTTGAAGCCGCCGAAGCCGAGGGTGAGGCTGATGCCGAGGGAGCCGGTGAACTCCCGGGGGCCGTCCGCGGCCAGCGCCAGGGTCAGTTCCGGCATGACCGTGCGGGTGTGCGGGAGCGGGGGCACGCTGCCGTGCCGCAGTGCGAGGAGCAGGGCGATGGCCTCCAGGGCGCCGGTGGCGCCGAGGGTGTGGCCGAGGGCCGGCTTGGTGGCGAACACGACCGCCTCCGACTCCGTGCCGAAGACGGTGCCGTAACACGCCGCCTCCGCCGTGTCGTTGGCGCGGGTGCCGGTCCCGTGGGCGTTGATCACCGCGATGTCCCGGGCGTCGGCCCCTGCCCTGGCCAGGGCGCGCCGGACGGCGAGGACCGCGCCGGCCCCGGTCTCGGCGGGGGCGGTCGGGCCGGTGCCGTCGTTGGACGCGCCCCAGCCGCGCAGCTCGCCCAGGATCCGGGCGCCGCGCGCCGTGGCCGCGGCCCGGGTCTCCAGCAGCAGGAAGCCGGCGCCCTCGCCGAAGAGGGTGCCGTCGCGGTCGGTGTCGAAGGGGCGGACGGTGCCGGACGCCGCGAGGGTGCCGAGCGCCCGGTGTCCGAGGAGCTTTCCCTCGGTGAGCAGGTCGATGCCGCCGCACAGGCAGCGGTCCGCCTCGCCGCCGGTGAGCAGGGCCGCGCCGGCCAGGACCGCGTCGGCGCCGGAGGAGCAGGCGGTGCTCACCGACGCGGACCCGGCCACCCCCAACCGCTCGGCGACGGCGGCCGTCAGGACGTGCGGCGAGATCTCGGCGGCGTCGTCCAGGTGTGGGCCGAGGCTGCTGCCGAGCACCAGCGTGTCGACGTCCCCGGCGGGGCAGCCCGCGTCGCGCAGGGCGGCGGACGCCGTGGTCACGGCGAGCGAGACCTGGCGTTCGGACGGAGGTCCGGCCGGCCCGCCGTCCGTCAGGAGGGCGGCGGGCGCACGGTCGGCGCCGGCCGACTCCCGGATGCCGACGCGGCCGTTCGTCAGCTGTCGCCACACCTCGTCGAGACCGTCACCCAGCGCTGTGGTCCAGCCCATTCCGGTGATGCACACGGCCCGATCGGGGTCGGCTCTGCGGAAACCCCCCAATTGAATCCCCCCGGTGTTCAGATAAACGCTCCGAGCGAAGCTCGGCGTGACCCGCTCAATCCCGATTTGCTGATCGAAATTCTATTTGCATACAGCAATCGTATTTTAACGAAGGAGTTCTGGGGTGGCAAGGGACGCAGGCCGCGCCCGCACCGGCGCCCGCCATGTCAGGCTCCCAGCGGGTCCAGGGTCAGCGGCTCGATCTTGCCCTCCAGCATGGCGCCCAGGCCCTGTGCGGCGCAGATGTCGGGCCGTTCCGCGATGTGCACCGGCATGCCGGTGGCCTGACGCAGCATCTGGTCGAAGCCCGGCAGCAGGGCGGAGCCGCCGACCATCATGATTCCGCGGTCGGCGAGGTCGGCGACCAGGTCGGGCGGGCACTCGCGGAGCACCCTGCCGATGCCGTCGAGCACGGCGGTCAGCGGGGTCTCGATGGCGTCCCGGACGGCCGCGGTGTCGACCTGCACGGTACGGGCGAGGCCGGTGGCGACGTCCCGCCCGTGGATCTCGGTGGACGCGGGGCCCTGCGAGGTGAGGCCGTTGCCGGAGAGGGCGACCTGCAGGGGCCGGACGGACTGGCTGGGCAGCATCAACTCGTGCTCGTGGCGCAGGTGCTGGACGATCGCGTGGTCCACGGCCTCACCGCCCACGGGGATCCGCTCGGCGGTCACGATCGAGCCGAGGGAGAGGACGGCGACCTGGGTGGCGGCCGCCCCGCACACCATGATCATGGTGGCCTCGGGGCGTTCGACGGGCAGCCCGCAGCCGACGGCGGCGGCGATCAGGGTGTCGACGAGTTCCACCCGGCGGGCCCCGAGACCCACCAGGGTCTCGATCGCGGCGCGTTGGGCGAGCGGGTCGGCGTCGTGCGGGGTGCAGGCGGCGGCGCGCAGGAACGGCTTGCGGCGCAGCTGACGGCGGATCTTGTCGCCGAGCAGATGGCGCAGCATGCGCTGCGCCATCTCGATGTCGACGACCGTGCCGCCGGAGACCGGCCGCACGACGCGGATGTAGTGCGGCGTGCGCCCGGTCATCTTCTCGGCGAACTCGCCGACCGCGATCAGCGCGCCGGTCCGGGTGTTCACGGCGGCGGCGGACGGCTGGTCGACGACGAGCCCGGCCCCCTTCACGTACACCCGCGTCCGCGCCGCTCCCAGGTCGACGGCGAAGTGGCAGCGGCGCAGCTGCTCCAGACTGGCGGTCATGGCAGGTCCTCCCGAGAGCACAGACCGTGCAGGCTCGCCGGGCCGGCGAACCTCTCGTGCGTGGGCCGCCCGGCGGTCGGCCTCCTTCGCATGGTGCGGGGGCGGGGAGGAGGCCGCCTTTTCGGGTGGGCCGGGCGGGGTGCGCCCGAACGGGGGGTTTGTGTCACATGACCAGATTAAGTATGAAATACGGTCGGGTCGGGGAGGCGCGCGGCCGGATCAGCCGAAGACGCCCTGCCCCGGGACGAGGATCCCCTGCGGGTCGTACGTCCGTTTCGCCGACGCCAGTCCCGGCCAGGCCGGACCGAAGTGGGCGCGCCAGTCGGCGGGTGTGAAGGGGATGCTGCCGACGGGGTACTGGGTGCCCCCGGCCGCGGCGGTGGCGTCGTAGGCGGCGCGGTTGGCCGCCAGGAGGCGGTCGACGGCGGCGGTGTCGTCCGGCGCGGCGGAGCTCAGCACGTCGAAGAGGTACGACACGGCGTCGTCCGAGGTGCGCAGCAGCGGGGTGGTGAGGCGGTCGCCGCGCAGGGGGTAGAAGAGGATGACGGCCCCGGGGCCCACGTCGGCCGGGGTGAGCCCGCCCAGGATCCGCGCGCCGAGGGTCGCGGCGGAGCTGCCGGGCAGCATGAGGTTGAGCCAGGGATGGGCGTACGTCCAGATGCCGGCCGCCTTCAGGGCGGCGATGACGGGGGCCAGCCGGTCGAGGAAGTCGTAGTAGGGCTGGTCGGTGGACTGGGCGCTCGCCGGGTCGTGGCGCAGCCCGCGCAGCAGCGCCGTGTCGTCCGGTGCGGGGCCCACCGGCTGGCCGTAGGCCACCGCCTCCAGGACGAAGACCCCGAACGCTCCGGCGGCGTCCGGGTAAACCTGTCCCTCGACGTAGTCGAAGCGGCCGTCCTGCACCAGGACGCGCTGGTCGTCGAGGAAGACCTGCAGGTCGTCGTAGGTCAACTGGTAGCGCCGTACGGTCCGGGGCGCGGGGACCAGGCGCAGGGTGGCCTCGACGATGACGGCGCACTGGCCGAGGCCGGCGAGGACGGCGTGGAAGAGGTCGGCGCGCCGGGACGGGGAGCAGCGCACCAGCTCGCCCGCCCCGGTGACGACCCGCAGCTCGGTCACGTTGTCGACCTGGGCGCCGTGCCGGTGGGCCTGGCCGCCCAGCCCGCCCACGGACAGGGTGCCGCCGACGGAGAGTTCGAGGTAGTCGGTGAAGACGGGCGGGGTGAGGCCGTGCGCGAGCGTGGCCTGGGCGACCGAGCTCCACCTGGCGCCCGCGCCGACGGTGACGGTGGTGCTGTCGGGCCCCAGCGGTCCGATGTCCGCGAGCGTCGCGGTCTCGATGACCAGACCGCCCTCCACCTGGGCCTGACCGAACGGGGCGTGTCCCTGGCCGCGCGGCGCGACCGGCAGACAGTGGTCGTTGCAGAAGCGGACCATGGCGACCACGTCACGGACCGAGCCCGGGCGCAGGACGGCCGAAGGACGGCGGTGCACGATGTGCCCGTAGTCGTCGGCCGCCGCCGTGAGGGAGGGGTCGTCCGTGACGAGCGTGCCGTCCAGCCGGGGCACCCTGGCCAGTTCCGTGACGGCCTCGGCGTCCGGCTCGGCCGTGGTCGCGGCCCAGCCGCGGGCGCCGGGATCGAAGCCGATCACCGCGGCTCCGGTGACCGTGAGTCCGCGCAGGACGGTGCGTCTTGACGGTGTGCTGAACATGCGTGTTTCCCCCTGGAAATCTCCATGAGACTCTCAAATCCCCGCCACAGTAAGCCAGTTGGCCCCGCGGAGTGCCGGTTTTCGCCGGTACCTTCGCCTGTGACGGTGCATCGCCCGGTTCGGCCGGCACTACAGGGCGCGGGCCGCTTCCAGCACCGGGGTGAGGGAGGGGACCACCACGTCGCAGCCCGCCCCGAGCAGCGCCTGCTCGACGGTGGGATTGCGCGCGAGGCCGAGGAAGCGCAGACCCGCGGCCCGCGCGGCGGCGAGCTCGGCGAGCGTGGAGCCGATCAGGACGCCGGTGGCGGCGGGCGCGTCGAGCGGCCGCAGGGCGTGCAGCAGACGGTGCGGGTCCGGCGTGAGCCGGCCGAGGTCGTCGTCGCGGCCGTGGACGCCGGCCAGGAGCGGAAGCCGGTAGGACTCCAGATAGCGGTGGACGGCCGCCGCGCAGACGTCCGTGGCCACCCCGACCCGGCGCCCGGTGTCGTGCAGGGTGCGGACGAGGACGACGGAGTGGTGTGTCGTGGGCGCGTCCGGCACGGCGCTCAGCTCCAGCCGGTCGAGACGGTCCCGCAGCGAAGGACCCAGCCGGTCCCGGGCGAAGACCCGCAGCACGTCCAGCGGGTGCACGAACAGCTCCCGGCCCACGGCGCCCGGCGCGACCGGCGGACGGCCCGCCAGGGCGTCCTCGGGATCGCGGTGTTCGGCGACGATCCTGAGCAGGTCGAGGGCGGCCGCACGGGCGGTCGTCGCGGTGAACAGCCGGATCAGCGGGCCGTCGAAGCCGAA
The DNA here is from genome assembly GCF_044766465.1 of Streptomyces sp. NPDC102259. Classification (NCBI taxonomy): domain Bacteria; kingdom Bacillati; phylum Actinomycetota; class Actinomycetes; order Kitasatosporales; family Streptomycetaceae; genus Streptomyces; species Streptomyces sp. NPDC102259. The sequence goes on from NZ_JBIWMA010000001.1 coordinate 649,768, forward strand.
CAGCACGGTCTCGGCGTCGGCGAGCAGGTCCTGGAGCGGGCGCGCGGAGGGGCCGGCCGGCCGGCGCACCTCGGGGGGCGGGGCGTAGTCCGGCGCGAGCGTGACCGCGCAGGTCACCGCCACTCCCGGCACCGGCCACCTGCCGAGCTGGGAGTTGACGGCCCGCTGCGCACCGGCCGCCCGGCGGACGGAGTGGTGACGGGTGATGTCCGAGCCCGCCGCCAGCAGATGCGCCAGCAGCCGCTCGGGCACGCCCGCGGTCTCCGCCCGCACGAACGCCACCGGGTCGTCGACCCGCCAGGTCAGCTCGACGGCCGCGGTGAAGAGGCCCTTCCCGGAGCTCGGCAGGGAGATCCGGTCGACGGCGTGCTGCGGGGTGAGGTCGACCTCGTAGTACGTCGCCGGGCGCGGCGGGCGGCCGCCGTAGGGCAGGACGGGGTCGAGGAGGGTGAGCGGGCTGTCGGGACGGGTGTGCACGATCGCTGTGCGGCCGGGCGCGGGGATGCCCAGCTGGCGCAGGTCACGGGTGAGGAAGGGCCCCCGCACCAGGTCCCGGACGTCGTCGGGGCCGTCCGTCGCTCCCGCCGCGCCCCCCTCCGGCGGCAGCGGGCAGTACCAGGCCAGCGGCGGGGCGTCCGGGGCGTCGCCGAACAGGGGCCGGAAGCGGTGCGGCCCGGAGGCGGCGGAGCTGTCGGCGAAGGCCGCGTAGAGGGCCGGGGGGACGGTGAGGACGACGGGGGCGGCGCCCTGCGGGGGCGCGGGCGACCCGGGTCCGTCCTGGAACGTCACCCGCAGACGCGGCCGTTCGGCCAGCTCGGCGAGCGGTCCGGGAAGCCCGCGCAGCGCGGCGGCCAGCACCGGCAGGAGATACGCCTCCGGCTGGATCCGGACGGCATAGCCGTTCCCGCGGACGTGGACCTCGTACTGCTGGGGGGTGAGGTCACCACGGGCGAGGACCTCGTGGACGGCGTACTCGAGGGTGATGCGGGTCTCGGGCCGGGCGGTGAGGTCGCCGGCCGTCTCGAAGAGGAGCGTGGCCGTCCCGGTCGCCTGTCGCGGGGGTTCCTCGACGCCCCCGCCCAGCCTGCGCACCGTCTCCGCGCTCACCGTGGCGAACGCGCCCGCACCGTGGGCCCGGCCCGCGCCGCCCGCCTCCGCACGGAACTCGCCCGCCGTGCGGCCCGCCCGTTCGTCGATCAACCCGCCGATCCGGTCCAGGAGTTCACGGGTGCGGCCGCGTGTCGTGCGCGGCAGCGTGCGCAGCAGCAGGTCGCGTACGCCGGGACGGAAGTCGTACGAGCCGGGCGGCCCCGGGACGGTGGTCAGCATGCCGCTGAGGATCACCTCGGCCAGGTGCTGGGGGCGCGGGTCGCGGATCACGGCCCGTTGGACGAGACGCATCACCGGGACCGAGGGGACGGCCAGGGCCAGGTGGCCGGCCAGCCGGAAGGCCTCCCGGGAGGCGGTGGCGCGGAAGCGCAGCACCAGGTCCCGGGCGGGCAGGGCGGCCGGGTCGGCGGCCTCGGGCCCGGCGGTCCCGGGCGGGGCGGGGGCCGGGGGCAGCCAGGCCACCGCGCCCGGGGTGCGCGCGCCGCCCGGACCCGCGACCAGCGCCGCCCAGTTGGCCAGCCAGGGCGCGCCCGGCTCCAGGACGGGGAGCGGGAGGGCCGCGCCGGGCCGGGGCGCGGCCTCGGGGTCGTACGGGGTGAACGTGAGCGCGGAGAGCGGGGCCGCCCGGGTCACGGCCGAGAGCAGACCCGGCCCGGCCGGGAGGGCCGTCGTGGACCACAGATGCTCCGGGAGCGGCTGTACGACGGCCAGCGGCATCCGGGCCGCCCAGTGCCGCAGGGCCCGGTACCAGCGTTCGCCCGCCGGTCCTGGGCGCCACTGCGGGCCCATGCAGTCGCTCACGACGAGGGTGACCGTCCGGCCGTCCGCCGGGTCGGGGACGTGCCGGGCCTCGCCGTCGGGCGTGGCCGGGTGCGCGGTGACCGTCCGGAAGACGCCCGACTGGGCGAGGACGGTGTGCAGTTCACGGACGAGGGGCCGCCAGACCGGCATCGTCGGACCGGTGTCGTGGACGAGGTTGAGGCGCAGCCAGCGGTCGCGCGCGGGACGCAGCACGGGCAGCCAGACGTCCGGGTGGGCGCCCAGCCGGGCGATGCGGTCGGCCGTCGCCCGCTCGTCGAGGAGGCGGGCGCGCGCCGAGGGCATCGTGCGCTTCAGCGGGCGCAGGGCCCGCTGGAGGGCGAGGGGGTGCGGGAGCATCGGAGGCGCGGGCGCGAGGACGGGGCGGCTCCCGGCGCCGCCGCGATCACCACCGGAATCGGCGGCGGGCGCGGGCGCGGGCGTGGGGAGGTGGAGGGGGACACGGTCGGCGGAGGCGACGGGCGCGGACTTCGGCGACGCGCTCCCGGCCGCACTGTCCGGCGCGCCGTCGGCCGCTTCGTCGGGCCGGCCGTCGGTGTCCCGCTTCCGCGGTGCGGCCGCCGGGTCCGGCAGCGGCGACCCGGCCGGCTCCGACGGCCCCTCCGGGTCGCTCGACAGTTCGGCGAGCCAGAGCAGTTCGGCCAGCTCACGGGGGGTGGGCGTGCTGCCCGCCGCGGCCGTCAGCAGTGCGGTCAGCCGGTCCAGGGCGGACATGTCACCCCCCGGTGTCTCCTCAGAAGCCTCAGAAGCCATCGCCGTCCGCCGTGGCGCTGAGGTACGGCATCAGTCGCTCCGCCAGCCCGTCACGGGAGTCGGCGTCCAGCCCGGCGACTCCGGTGAGGTAGAGCGCGTTGAGCAGCTGGTCGGTGGCGAGTTCGCCGTCGGCGGCGCGGGTCAGGAAGCGGTCGATGAGGTGTTCCGCCTCGCCGGGCGGGGTGTCGAGGTGCGCCCGGACGATCTCGGTGAGCTGTTCGCGACCGGGGCGGCGCAGCTTCAGCCGGACGCAGCGGCGCAGGAAGGCGGGCGGGAACTCACGCTCGCCGTTGCTGGTCAGGACGACGAACGGGAAGGCGCGGCAGCGCACCCGGCCCCGGGTGACGGCGACCGGGTCGTCCGAGCCGTCGGCCAGGACCCCGGCGGTGACGTCCTCGGCGGAGTGCCGGGCCGCCCGCATGAGCTCGGGGATCTCGTACTGGCCCTCCTCCAGGACGTTCAGCAGGTCGTTGGGCAGGTCGAGGTCGCTCTTGTCGATCTCGTCCACGAGCAGCGCGCGGGGGCGATCGTAGGGCAGCAGGGCCGTGCCGAGGGGGCCGAGGCGCAGATGGTCCTCGACCCCGCCCCCGGCGTCCCCGTCCCGTTCGCGCCACGCCGCCTGCCGGGCCGCGTACAGCCGGGACAGCGGGTCGTACTGGTAGAGGCCGTCGGCCAGGGTGGAGCGGCTGGTGATGTTCCAGCGCAGCACCGGGCCGAGACCCAGCTCGCGCGCCACCGCGTACGCCAGGGAGGACTTGCCGGTGCCGGGCGGGCCGGTGACCAGCAGCGGGCGGCGCAGCACCAGGGCCGCGTTGACGAGTTCGACGCTCTCCGGGGTGGCCACGTACGAGCGGGCACGGTGGACGCGATCGGGCGACACGGCCGCCTCGTCGTCGGCGTCCCGGGGCGGCGGCACGACGGGTGCGCCGTCGAACGCCCGCCAGGGCGGCGGCGCGGGCAGCCGGGCGATGCCGTCGTGCGGCTCGCTGTTCCCGGTGTAGACGGACCAGTGCGGCATGGTTCTCCGAAACTCTGGTGTGACTCGTGGGGCTCGCGTGACTCGTAGGGCTGGTGCGGCTCGTGGCTCGGTGGCGGGGGTGACGGGGATGGCGGGGTGACCGCGGTGGGGGGTGGCGGGCGCGGCTCAGGTCACGGGGGAGTGCGGGTGGCCGGCCGCCTCGCCGTGCGGGTCGGCGAAGAGACGCGGGTCGTCCCACAGCAGCTGGATGTCGTGCGCCCAGTGGCCGTCCTCCGCGTCCGCCTCCTCGCGCAACGCCAGCACCCGACGCGGGAGTTCGCCCGGCGACACGCCGGACACACAGGTGTCGAGCTCGTCCAGGAACGTCTTGCCCGTGCAGCCGTCCCCGCCGGCGCAGGACTCCTCGGGACCGCCTGCGCAGCCCCCACGGGACCAGATGACCATCGGGGCGGGCGCGTTGAGCGAGGTGTCGAAGTGGGGGCGGGTGTGGGACGCGGCCGGGGCGGTCGCGAAGCCGGCGAGACAGGCGTCGTCCCGGCGCAGCCGCACCCGGAGCCGGCGGGGTTCCTCGGGGCTGCCGCACTCGACGCGGTGCACCCGGGCGCCGGGCGCCGCGTCGAGCCGGTTCCACACCCGGGTCAGCTGATGCCGGACACCCGCCCTGCGCCGCGCCTGGTCGGTGACGACGAGCGGATAGACACAGCCGAGCGGGGTGTCGTCGTCGGGCGTGCTCGCCCAGCGGTCGACGGGCAGGTCGATCCAGTCGCGGGGCAGCGCGAACGCGAGCAACTCGTCGCAGCCGGGCGTCAGATACCGGAAGGCGGCCTCGATCCGGTCCTGCACGAAGGCGCGCAGCCCGGCCTGCGGGACGGTGCCGGAGCCGACCGGGTGCCGACGGCCCCCGCTGTACGCCGACACCTCGACGAGGACGTGTTCGTCGCCCGCGCCGCTGTGCTGGAGGTCGACGAGGATGGGCGACCAGTCGGGTGCGGCGGCCGTCTCGGCGGCCCTCTCGACAGGCGCCTGGAAGAGGCTCTCCACATGGGCGGTGAAGCGGGCGACGGTGGCCGCCGCGTCGGCGCCGTCGACCTCGCACAGCACGAACAGGGCCGCCGACCACAGCGAGTCGAACCCCTCCTCGGGCCCGTCCGGGTCCAACGGGCCCCGGGCGGACTCGTAGAGCCGCACGCGCCGCCCCGGATCGCCGTCCAGGCCGGCGCGGACGGCACGTTCGACGAGCTCGCGCAGCCGGGCGCGGTCGGCGGTGCCGTGGTCGGAAGTGGGGACCAGGCCCTCCAGATCGGGCCAGTAGCGGGCCATCACCTCCGTGGGCATCATCCGCCCGTTGTGCACGCCCCGGTCACCGGCGGCCGCGGTGACCATGCCGACGACCTCACCGGTGTCGACGAGAGTGACCGCGGCGCCGCTGAACCCGGGGGCGAGCGGCTGGCCGCCGGGCTGCCAGGCCTCCAGCTGGATCCACTCACGGTTGAGCAACTGCGTCGCCGTGATGCGGTATTCGGCGAGGGTGCCCTCGTCGAACCCGACCGGGAAGCCGTAGACGACCAGCTTGCGGGGCCGGTCGGGCCGCCGGTCGTGGGCGGCGTCCACGGGCGCCAGCGCGGCCGGGGCGATCGGGACCTCGTGCGCCAGCTCCAGGACGGCCAGGTCGCCGAGGTCGGTGGCGCCGCCGCCCCAGCCGCCGTCGGCGACCACCCGGGCCGGCACGGCGGGGGCGCCGGGGCGCTCGGTGAAGGTCACCGTCAGGGCGTCCGGGTCGGCCTGCCGCACGACATGGGCGCAGGTCAGCACCCGGCGCGGGGTGACGAGGAAGCCCGCGCCCGCCACCTGGCCCGCGCTCTCGATCCGGGCGTGCCATTCGGCGCTGTTCATGAGGCGGGGGAGGGCGACCAGGTCAGCCGCACCACGAGGTGGCCCTCCGCCGTGCCCTTGGCGATGATCGCGCCGGTCTCCGCCGACAGCTTCACCCCGAACTCGATCTCCACCCCGTCGGGCCGCAACGTCCCGTCGCGGAACACCCGCAGCGCGGACTCGGCGGCCGCGCGCACGCCCTCCAGGGCCCCCTCGAAGGTGCGGGCCGCCTGGACCGTCCCGTCGCGGGCCACCAGCCGGGAACCGGGCCGCCCTTCCGCGACCGCCTCGACGGCGACCACGGCACCGTCGTCGGTCCTGAACTCCACCAGTGCGTCCACGGTCCCCTCGTAACCCCTCACCCGTTGTGGTCCTGCGGCTCTGCGCGCATCCATTGTCACGGACGGTACGGGAGATTGTCCTGTGTTCAGCCCGCCTCCGTGATCCGGATCAGGCCAAGCTCTACCAAGTCCTGCGGCCTGATACGGAGTTGATCGGCCGTCGCCTCCACCTCCCGCGGGGGTCGCTTGAGGATCGCCGCCGCCGACTCCGGTGCGATGACCGAGAAGTAGCTGTCCGGGGTGGCCCAGGTGCGGCCGGGCGCGGCCAGGGCCAGCGCGCCGCCGGAGCCGCCCTCGCCGATGACCAGCGTGGTGATCGGCGTACGGGCGGTGGCGACCACGCCGAACAGCTCCGCGATCGCCGCACCCGCCCCCTGCCCCTCGGCCTCGGCGTCGTTGGCCGCGCCCGGGGTGTCCACCAGGGTCAGCACCGGGATGCCGAGCCGGTCCGCGAGGCGGATCAGCCGGGCGGCCGTCCGGTACCCGGCGGGCCGGGTCGCCGCCCCGGTCTGGGCGGCGTAGGCGACCGTACGGTCCTGGTGGACACCGAACCCGCACAGCATCCCGTCCGGGTCGACGCCGCCGCACCGATCCCCGGAGATCGCGAGCCGGTCGATGAAGTAGGCGTCCAGATAGACCCGCGCGCGAGGCCGTTCCGCCGCCCGCGCCCGCCGGACCGCCTCCCACCCGGTACGCGGCAGATCCGCGACCCCGAGCGCGGCGGGAACGGGAGCGGGTTCGCGAAGCGACCCCGGGGGAGGCTCGGTCGGGGGGCCGCCCGCCCCGGGGACGGGGCCTGTCCCGGCGGCGGTCGGCCTGCCGGTGCCGGGGGTGCCGGGGGTGCCGGGGGTCTCGGCCGGGCGTTGCGCTGACGGTGTTCCGTCGGTCAGCAGGCGTAGCCAGCGGCCCAGTACGTCCCGTAGCTCCGCCGGGGGCACCACCGCGTCCGCCGCTCCCGCCGCGACCTGCGCCCGCGCCGTGTAGGCGGCCGGGTCGGCGTCCGGCGGCCGGACCCGCGAGCCCGCGAAGCCGACCTGGGCGTCCGGCAGCGCGAGCACCACGTCGGCGCCCGCGCCCAGGGTGGCCCAGCCGCCGCCGGTCGTCGGGTCCCGCAGGACCGCGACCTGCGGCAGCCCGGCCTCCCGGGTGAGCGCCGACTGCCGCGCCACCCGCTGGAGTTGGGTGAGGGCGAGCATGCCCTCCTGCATCCGGCTGCCGCCCGTGGCGACCAACGGCACGACCGGCAGCCGGTGTTCACGGGCGTACGTGTACGCCGCCTCCAGCCGGTCACCGGTGCGCTCGCCCAGGGATCCGCCGAGGAAGCCGAACTCGAAGGCGATCAGCACGGCCCGGGTGCCCCCGACGCTCGCCGTGCCGCAGACGACGGACTCCGACTCACCGGTGCGCCGGGCGGCGCGCTCGCGCGAGGCGTCGTAGCCGGGCCAGCCGAGGGGCCCGTCGGGGGCGGACGCCCGCTGCCCGCCCGGCGGGTCGGGGAACCGGCTGAAGTCGTCGGCGACGAGGGCGATGACCTCCCGCGCGCTCGCCCGCCGCGTCGTCATGACGGCAGCGCCCGCTTCATGATCTTCCCCATGTCGTTGCGGGGCAGCGCGTCCAGGTAACGCACCACGCGGGGCCGCTTGTGCGGGGCCAGCCGACGGGCCACATGGTCGGCCAACTCGTCCTCGGCCGGGGGCGATCCGGGGTCCGCCGGCACGACCCAGGCGACGATCCGCTCCCCGAGGTCCGGGTCCGGCTCCCCGGTGACGGCGGCCTCGCGCACCCCCGGATGCTCCAGCAGCGCGTTCTCGATCTCACCGGCCCCGATCTTGTACCCGCCGCTCTTGATGAGGTCGGTCGCCTTGCGCCCGACGATCCGGACATAGCCGTCGGGATCGCGCACGGCCACGTCACCCGTCCGGAACCAGCCGTCGGAAGTGAACGCGTCGGCTGTCGCGTCCGGCCGGTTGAGGTACTCGGTGAACAGGTTCGGCCCGCGCACCTGGATCTCCCCGACGCTCTCCCCGTCGTACGCCTCGACGGCCGAGCCGTCCTCGTCCACCAGCCGCAGCTCCACGCCGGGCAGCGGCACCCCGACGGTGCCCGCCCGCGCCTCCCCGTCCGCCCGGACACTGGTGTTCATCAGCGTCTCCGTCATCCCGTACCGCTCGATCACCCGCCGCCCGGTCGCGGCGGCGATCCGCTCGTGGTCGTGCACGGGCAGCGCGGCCGAGCCGGACACCAGCAGCCGCGCCCCGGCGAGCGCCTTGGCCAGAGCGGGGTCGTCGGGCAGCGCCTCGGCGATGCGGTGGTACATCGTCGGCACCCCGAAGAGCATGCTCGCGCCGGTGCTCAGCTCGCGCGTCACGCCCTGCGTGCCGAACCGCCCGAGATGCCGTACGGACCCGCCGCGCCGCAGCGGCCCGAGGATCCCCAGCACCAGCCCGTGCACATGGAACAGCGGCAGCCCGTGCACGAGGACGTCGTCCCCGGTCCACTGCCAGGCGTCGGCGAGCGCGTCCAGGGTCGTGGCGATCGCGCGCCGCGGGATGACCGCGCCCTTGGGCGGCCCGGTGGTGCCGGAGGTGTAGACGACGAGGGCGGGGTCCTCATCACCCACGGGCACGCCGACACCGTCCCTGTCGGCACCGTCCCCGTCGACACCCCCTTCGACCTGGACCTCGACCTCGACCTCGACTTGGACGTCGATCCGTTCCAGCTCACGCAGCGCGGCCGGCAGTTCGTCGCCCGGAGCCGCCAGCACCGCCCCCGGCGCGCTGTCGCCCAGAATGTGCCCGAGCTCCTTGTCGCCCGACTTCGGGTTCAGCGGCACGGCGGCCACCCCGGCGAGCAGCGCGCCCACCACCGCGACGGCGGTCTCCAGCGACGGAGTCGCCCACACGGCGACCCTCTCCTGCCCCCGCACGCGTTCACCGACGGCGCCGGCCGCCGAGGCGAGCCGCGCGTACGTCAGGGAACGCTCGCCGAACCGCAGGGCGGGGCGCCCGGACGGGTCGTCCGTCAGGGCCGGGAAGAGAGAGGACACGAAACGGGCTCCTTGAGTGGCTGCGGGACACGACAGACCCGTTCATACCCCACGCGCCCTGCCCTCACCTGTCAGGCCGCCGCTTCCACCACGTCCGCGACGACGCAACTGACGTTGTCCGGCCCGCCGGCGCCGTTCGCGGCGTCCACCAGCGCGTGCACGGCGGCGTCCGGGGCCGGGGTCGTGGCGAGGAGGGCGCGGATGTCCTCGTCGGGGACGACGGCCGGGAGGCCGTCGGAGCACAGGAGGTAGCGGTCGCCGGGGCGGGCGTCGTGCAGACGGAGGTCGGGGGTGCCCGGGTTGCCGCCGGACAGGGCCTTCAGGAGCAGGGCGGGCTGGGGGTGGCTCACGGCCTCCTCGGGGGTCAGCCGGCCCTCGTCGAGCAGCGACTGGACGACCGTGTGGTCGTGGGTGATGCGGAACAGGCCGCCGTCGCGCAGCAGGTAGGCGCGGGAGTCCCCGATGTGGACGAGGGCCAGGCGCGATCCCGTCCACAGCAGCGCGGTCAGTGTGGTGCCGGTCTCGGCGGTGCCGTCGGACACGGCCCGCACGGCGTCGCTCGCGCCCCGCACCGCGTCCTCCAGCAGGTTGAGCACCCCGCCCGCCGGCGCCTCCTCGGTGTCGAGGAACCTCAGCGCCTCGACGGCGGCGCTGCTCGCGGGTCCGCCGGCCGTCCCGAACCCGTCGGCGACGGCGAGGAGCCGGGCGCCCGCGTAGGCGGTGTCCTGGTTGGCGGGCCGGACCAGGCCCCGGTCGGAGTGGGCGGAGTAGCGGAGTTCCAGCATGGTGGCATCCCTTCGTGAGGTGTCCGAGAGGTGGTCCACGAGGAACGCGGCGAGGTCCCGTCGGACGGCCGTCTCCGCCTCGACCCGCGCCCAGTACGCGCGGATCTCCCGGGCGGCCGCCGCCGGATCGTCGAGGGCGCGGACCTCACGGATCCGGGCCAGCGGCATGCCGAGGCGTCGCAGCCACGCCACGAGCCGGGCCTGCTCAAGCTGCTCCACCGCGTAGTGGCGGTAGCCGGTGTCCGGGTCGACCCGGGCGGGCCGCAGCAGGTCCAGCTCGTCGTAGAGGCGCAGCGCCTTCGGCGACAGCCTGCACGCCCGCGCGAAGGCCCCGATCGTCAGCGTCCGTATGCCCGGCCCGATGTCCATTCCGCTCTCCCCGTCGCTTCCTCGTTCCCGCCACCGATGCTGGGGCCTCCCCGAGGGGGAAGGTCAAACAGGTTGTCCCGGTCGCGGGGGCGGCCGTTAACCTGCGGAGGTACGACACAGACGTACGGATGTACAGATGTCCAGATGTACGAGAACGGAGTCCCGCCGTGCCCCGAATCGCCCTCGTCACCTATGACCCCCGGCCGGAGCCGAGCAAGGACGGCGACCTTCCCGGGCTGCGGGCGGCGCTGGAGGCGGCCGGGGCCGAGGCGGACGTCGTCTTCTGGGACGACGCCGACGCCGACTGGGCCTCCTACGACCTCGCCGTCATCCGCTCGACCTGGGACTACAGCTGGCGCGCCGCCGAGTTCACGGCGTGGGCGGAGCGGTGCGGCAAACTGACGCGGCTGGCCAACCCGGCCTCCGTCGTGCGCTGGAACACCGACAAGCGGTACATCGGGGAGCTCGCGGCGGCCGGGGTGCCCACGGTCCCCACCCGCTATCTCGCCCCGGACGACCCCGACGCCGCCGCGGGGCTGCCGGGCGACCACGAGTACGTCGTCAAGCCCACCTCCGGCGCCGGCGCACGGTACGCCGCCCGCTACACGCCCGACCAGCACGAGGCGGCCGTACGGCACCTCGCGCGGATGCACGCCGAGGGACTGACGGCGATGGTGCAGCCGTACATGCGGAGCATCGACACCGGCGGTGAGCGGGCCCTCCAGTTCTACGGCGGGCGCCTGCTGCACGCCAGCCGCAAGCGGGCCGTACTGGCCCCCGGCACCGCCTTCGACGCGGACAAGGTCGCCCACCCCGGCCTGGAGCAATGGACCCCGACCCCGGCCGAGCTCGCCGTCGCCGAACGCGCCCTGGCCGCCGTACCGGACGCGCCGGAGCTGCTCTACGCCCGCGTCGACCTCGTGGACGGCGACGACGGGGAGCCGCGCGTGATGGAACTGGAACTGGTCGAGCCGAACCTGTTCCTGTTCCTGCACCCGAAGTCGGCGCCGACCGTCGCGGCGTCGATCCTGGCGGCGGCCCGCTGAGGGACGGCTCCCGTCGGCGGACTCCCGGTCAGGGCTGACGCGGCGGGCGCTCGGCCGTGGCTCCGCCGCCCGGCAGGGGCGGTGGCTCCGGCGCCGCTCCCGAGCGCAGCCGTTCGAAGACCAGGTCGAAGGTGAATCCGGCGCTGAAGCCCAGCGGAAGCGTGAAGAAGAGCAGCCTGCGCACGTCCACCTCCTCCAACAATGTGGGCACCGCCAGCAGTTGTGAGGCCACGTACAGCAGCACGGAGACTAGGCCCGCGCCCAGCCCCCTCACCGCGGCCCTCGGCCACCGGTCCGCCGTTTCGAAGGAACCGCGGATGACCGCGCCCGCCATGGAGGCCAGCAGCGGGGCCACGACCAGGACGGCCAGGCTGCGGCCCGTCGCGGGACCGCGTTCACCCGCGAGAGCGAATCCCGTGAGGGACAGTGCCAGCAACAGCAGGGCCACGACCATGCCGAGGCCCGTGGTCAGCGAGGCACGGCGGGTGGATCGCTCGCTCTGCCGCAGCCACTGCGCACGGCGTTGCCGCTGGCGGTCGAGACAGTCGACCAGCCGGTCCGCCGAGTCCGGCCGCCAGTCCTGTCCGAGCAGCGTGATGTCCGCGTCCGTCACGTCATTGCGGACCTTGTCCAGGTTGACCCAGACCTGCCCGGCACCGCCCCCGAACGCGGCCACGGGCAGCAGAGGGATGCGCTGGGCCATGGCGATCACCCCGGCCACCCGCGTCGACTGCCGGCCTCCGATCAGCAGGGCCCCGTCACTGGCGAGCAGGGTACGGAAGAAGGACACCTCCCACTCGGTGCCGGTGTCCCGGACGGTCCGCAGCGTCACGGAGCTGTCGGCCGGCAGGCCGAAGTCCTGCTCCTGCTGGCGGGGGACGTGGACGAAGACATGACGCGGCCCACCGAGGTCGCAGGGCTCCGCGTAGCCCTGGACGACGTGGTACTCGATGTACTTGGGCTTCGCGGAGAACACGGCCAGGTCGTAGCCGGCCCGGGCGAGGCTGCGGCCCAGTTCGCGGCAGGCCTCCGGGACGGCTTCGGGCCGCTTCAGCTCGGGCACGTAGACAGGGCCGGAGGCTGCGCTGCCGACCAGCGCGACGACCGGACGCGCCGTCCCCGATGACACCATGGTCTGCTCCTCCCGGGCCGTCCTCGCCGTCTGCTCCCCGGGCCGTCTCCCGGACGAGCGCTGCGCTGCGCCTCGTCGGATCGAGGCGTAATGAGCCTTTCCGGGGTCGGAGTTGATCACTCGTGAACAACCGTCACTTCTCGGTTGATCAGGGCGAGTTGACCCATGAGCGCCTCACCTGGGACGCTCTGCCCCTTAACAGGGGCAGTGCGGCAGGACGGTCAGTGTTCGATGATGAGCACCTTCATCAGTCACAGCTCGGCGAAAGCCGAAGAGGATCAACGCAACGCCGACTCCATGCGGCGTGAACTCATAGCCCGGCTCGAGCCCGACCGGGAAGTCCTGGTGGACGAGAAGAGGCTTCTCCCCGGGGCGGAGTGGCGTCAGGAACTCTTCCTCTGGATGGCCAGATGCGACTCGGCCGTCATCCTGATCCACCGCGAGGGACTCACGGCGACCTGGCTGAAACGCGAGGCCAACAACCTTTTCTGGCGCTCTCAGCTGGGGGCGCGTCTCACTCTCGTGCCGGTGCTGCTGCGAGGGGTGACGCCGAGCGATCTGCGGCGGTCGGAACTGTCGCATCTCGCGGATCTCCAGTGCGTGCTCCAAGGCGAGTCCGAAGGGTGCGAGGAGCTGGTGGACCGCATCGTCAAACGTCTGGGCGACGCGGGCGGCGCACCGGGCCGGACGGACACCTCCGGGATGCGGTCCCTGACGGACAAGATCGAGCACTGTCTGGACGGGGTGAACGCAGAACAGCCGCTGATCGACATCGCCCGGGCGCTCGGGAACGACGTGGGCGAGTGGCCGTTCGTCACCCCCTGGGAGGGGCGTCGCTTCGTCGCGCACCAGTTCCTCGGGCCGGTGCCGACCGGGCAGGTGCCGGGCGCCGTCGCCGACATCGAGTTCTATCTGACGCTGGACCGGCTCTCGCAGTTCGTCACCCTGATCCTGCCCACCTGGATCGATCCGATGGACGTCCGGCTGCTCCTTCCGGACGGCAGCCGGGTGGTCGCCACGCTGGCCGCCAAGAAGTCGCGCACGGCCCACCAGCACATCCACAGGGCCTCGTGTTCCTCGGGCCGCTACTGGGTCGAAACGGTCCTGTTGAGGGCGGGCGAGGAACAGGAGCAGGAATTCATGCGGGCCTGTCTGGCCGCTGCGTGCCGACTGCTCAAGTCGGAGAACGTGCAGGACGCGCCGTTGGACGGCGAGGTGCTCTTCCTCGTCATCGACCCGGACGACACCGACCTGAGGACGGTGGGGAAGCTGGTGGGCGCGCTGATCCAGCACCCGGACCTCTACTGGCTCAACATCGTCGTCCTGACCGATGACGCCGAAACCGCGGAGCTCGACATGATCGGCCGCCGTGCACTGCGCATCGAGCTGCAACCCGGCACGGAGGACCGTGTGGGCCGCACCGCGCGGGCGCTGGAAGACATCCTCGCCAGGAGGAAGCAGTACGGAAAGGACCTGGCGTCGTGACGACCCCTCAGTCCCCGGCGCACCCCGTCGGGTCGCGCAACGCACCCGACCGGCCGGACGGCAAGGGGTACGTCGTACGAGGGGATCTCGACCTGGCCGTCACGGCCGCCCTCGCCACCGGACGGCCGCTTCTGTTGCGCGGGGACCCGGGGTGCGGCAAGTCGTCGTTCGCCGCCCATGTGGCGGGGCGCGAGAGGTGGGCCTACCACGAGCACGTGGTGACCTCGCGCACCCAGGCGCCGGACCTGCTGTGGAGCTTCGATCATGTGCTCAGGCTGGCCGACGCCCAGGCGCAGCGGCTCCGCCCCATGGACACCTATGTGGAGCCCGGTGTGCTGTGGAAGGCGTTCGCGCCGCGGTCCGCCCGGGCCTACGCCGTCCGTGCCAGGGCCCACCGGGCCTGGCCGGACGTCTTCCTGGACGGCGGAGAGGCGGACATGAGCACCCTGCCGGCCTGTTCGGTCGTCCTGATCGACGAGATCGACAAGGCCGACCCGGAACTGCCCAACGGGCTGCTCGTGCCGTTGGGCTCCCGCCGCTTCACCCTGTCGCAGACCGGACAGAAGGTCGAGCCTGAGGATCAGGCCCAGGCACTCGTGGTGATCACCACCAACGAACAGCGCGAGCTGCCCGAGGCGTTCCTGCGGCGCTGCCTCGTCGTGAAGCTCGACCATCCCGACCGACGGGAGCTGGTCGAGATCGCGCGCGAACACGCCGACACCTATGGCGGATCGTTCACTCAGGAGGACGCGGTCCTCGCCGAGGAGCTGGCGGGCGTCGTCGAGTACCTCAGAACGGACGCCGAGCGCAGGGCGCACCGAAAGCCCAGCACCGCCGAGTTCCTCGACGCGTTCAACGCCTGCCGCAGCATGGGCATCCGGCCCCAGGAGAGCGACCCGTACTGGCCGGCCGTGCGCCGGATGGCTCTGCTCAAGCAGGACAACGTCCCGTGACGGGGCGGGTGCCCGAGATCTGGGTGGGAGATCTGGTCCGGGCGCTGGCGGCGGCGGGCGACGACCCGGCCGCCCGGCGAGGGATCGCCCACCTCCTCGGTTTCACCGAGGGGGCGCCGGCGCCCGTCCCGATACCGGTCGCACCGGTCCCCTGTCCGCCCGCGGCCGTCCCTTCGGCGCCGCCGCACGTCCCCCCGCCCGTGCCGGTCCCGGACGTCACCGGTGACCGGGACGAGCCGCCCTCCCCGGACCCCGGCCCCTCCCTCCTCTCCAGGCCGCCGGACCTGCCCGTGCTGGAGGTGGCCCGGTTCGACGCTCCGGATCTCACCGATTGGGAGGCCATACCCTCCCTTGACGTGGTGACCGAGCGGCACCTCAGCGCGAGGCCGCAGCTGGAGCCGCTGCTCACCGGACGGTCCTCGGCCGCGATCCTCAACGCGATGCTGACCACCCGGGTCCGCGACGACGGCGAGCCCGACATCGACAGCCTGGTCGAGGCCTTCGCCCGGGGGATTCCGCTGACCCGGCTGCCGAGGGCCGCGCGCCCCACCCTCCGGTTCGGCGTGCAGGTCCTCGTCGACCTGGGGGACGCGATGCAGCCGTACCACCGGGACCAGCAGGACCTCGTCGGCCGGATCACCGGTCTCGTCGGCGCCGAGCTCACCCAGGTCCGCTACTTCGCCGACGCGCCGACCCGTGGCACGGGCCCCGGCGCCCGGCGGACCTGGCTGCCCTATCGCACGCCGAGCCCGGGTACGCGTGTCCTGGTCGTCTCCGACCTCGGCGCGGGCGGGCCCGTCTTCCATCCCCGGCGCGCCCTCGCCGCCGAGTGGTACGGCGTGCTGGACGAGATCGTCCGGGCCGGATGCACGGCTCTGGCCCTCGTGCCGTATCCGGCCGATCGGGTGCCCACGGAGCTGACACGGCTGCTGTCGGTCCTCACCTGGGACCGTTCGACGACGGCCAGCACGGTCGCCGCGGTGGTCGGGCGTCGCTCGTGATCCTCGACAACGACTGCGCGGGCGGTGAAGGGGACGGGGAGTACGGCGACGAGCCGGTCCTCGACCTGGCGACCGCGCTCAGCGTGGCCGTGAGGGTGGAGCCCGAACTGATCCGGGCGGTCCGGCTCGCGCTGTTCCCGCGGTTCGGTGTGGAGACGGAGGCCGAGCTCTGGTTCAGCGGCCTCGTGCGGTCCCAGGGGGCCGAGGAGATCGTCTTCGAGACCGAGGTGCGACGCCGGCTGCACCGACGCCTGGGCGGCTGGCTGCGGCGACAACCCCCCGATGCCCCGGTGCACTCGTTGTGGCGGGTCGTCGAGCGGGTGCACCGTGACCTGTCACCGGCTCTGTTCCTGGAGGAGCGCGTCACCTGGCTCGCCGTGGCTGGGCGCCCGGCCGAGATCGACAACGCGCTGGCACCGGTGTTCAAGGCCATCGCCCACGAGAACCGCGACGGGCTGAAACAGTGGCTCGCCTCCGCCTGGAACCGGCTGCCGCAGGACGTCCGCGACTCTCCCACCGGCTGGCAGCTGGCCCAGGCGGCCCGCCCGTGGTTCGCCGCGGGGCGCTTCCCGTCCCGCACGGAACGCGCTCCGCTGCCCGCACGCCGTCTCGGCGACCTGACACGACTCCTCGACGATGTCCGGATCACCGTGCGCCGCGACGGCGACGAGCTGGAGCTCGACGGCAGGGCAGTCGACACGGTCGGCCCGACCGAGGTGCCGCCCGGCACGTACGCCCTGTCCGTGCCCGACACCGCACCCCGCCTGCTGACGCTGCTCTCCGGCGGCCTGCGCGACCGGGACGAGGAGCTGTCCGTGCCGGCCGACTGGCAGGTGCGCGTGTCCGTCGGGGCTGGGCCCGTCCGGCTGCGGACCGCGCGCGGCCATGTCTTCCTGGTACCGGAGCGTGCCCTGCCGTTGGGCGGCGGCGGCCTCGGCGGGAGGTTCCTCGGCATCTCGGTGACGCGGTACGACGACGGACTCCTGCCCCCGCTGGACACCGAACCCGACCTGTGCCGAGAGGTGGGCGGCGCACTGGGCGCCGACTACGTCAGGGAGTACCTCGCCGACCCTTCCGCCGCGTCAGTCATCGACCGTCTCCGCCGGCTGAGGATGCCGCGCGGCGGGCCGCTCGTGCTGTACTTCCGCGGATACGCCGCCGAGGGCCCGGCTCACCCCATGCTCGTCCTGCGCGACAGCGACCCCGCGCGGCCGGAGACCTGCCTGGACAGCGAGACGGTGTTCCGGCTGGTCACCACGTCGGGGGCCGAACAGGTCATCGTGGTGATGGACACCGTGCGGACCCCCGGAGGCGACCGGACCTGGGGATACCCACCGCAGCCCATGGAACTGGGAGCCACGACCTGGACCGGTCAGGTGGCCGCCGCCATGCCCTACGAGGTCGGCGGGGAGGGCCCGTTCGGCAGGTGGCTGGCCCGACTGCTTCGGCGGGGCCCGGACGAGGTGCCACAGGGGTGGGGCTGGCTGCCCCGCAACCGGTACATCACGGGCGGCGACCTCATGCGGGCCGTCGCCGCGGACTGGCCGGGCGAGTCACCGTCGACACCGCGCAACTTCGCCGCCGGGGTTCCACGCGACCTGCTGCCCAACCCGCGCTACGCCCTGCGCCGCTTCCCCGACGACCTGCGACCGTCCGACTTCGGCGAAGTCTATGCGCAGGAGGCGGCCGCGTTCCTGCGCGAGGTGATCAGCGAGCCGACGACCTCGGCGGACGACCGGGACCGTGCCGTGTCCAACATGATGCTGCTCGGCCCGAACAGGGGTGTGGAAGCCGCCGCCGCCTTGGACGAACTGGCCGGGCGGTATGCCGCGTCGAAAAACCTGGCCGACGCCGTGGCCGCGAACGAGTCGGCGGTCGCGCTGCTCAGACCACTCGCCGAGCGACTGCCCGACACCGCCCTGCCGGCCCTGGCGACCTCGCTGTACGGTCTCGCGAGCCTGCTGGCCGAGGCATACCGCTGGGTGGAGGCGCGACCGCCCGCCGAAGAGTCCGTGGCGCTGCGCCGGCGGCTGGCCGACCGGGACCCGGAGCAGCGGCCGCGGCTGGCGGAGAGCCTCCACCTGTGGTCACTCGTACTGCAAAGCAGTGGCGAGAGCCGAGCGGCCCTGCACGCCGCCCTGGAGACGGTCGACCTCCTCCGCGGGCTGACCCGCGTCGATCCGGTGGCGCACCGCTCGGCGCTGGCCGTGGGGCTCGGCAGTCTCGTCGACCGGTACGGCGCTGTCGAGCGGCCAGTGGAGGCCCTGCGCGCCGCCGGCGAGGCGGTGGACCTGCGACGGGTGCAGGCCGCCTCGGACCCGCGTGCGCGGGCCGCCCTCGCCCAGAGCCTGCACGTGCGCTGGCACTGGGAACGCGTTCTCCAGCGGTGGGAGAGCGCGCACCAGGCGATCGCGGAATCCGTGGCGATCCACCGGGAACTGGCCGCCCAGCGACCCGACGCCGCCCATCCGCAGCTCGCCGAAGTCCTCCACTGCCTGGCCGTCAACAATGCGGACCGCGACCGGGTCACGACCGCGCTGGTGGTGGGGCGCGAGGCCGTCGGGATCTACTCGAACCTCGTCGCCCATGGGGCCGTCGACCTCCGGCAGGCCCTCGCCCGCGGTCTGCGCAACCTGTCACTGTGGCTGGGTGCCGTCGGGCAGTCCGGGGAGGCCGTGTCCAACGCGTCTCAGGCGGTCGGTATCTACCGGGAGCTGGAAGCCGAGCAGTCGGGACTGCTCCGTGCGGAACTCGCCGACGCCCTGGAGGTGCTGTCCCACGCCCTCGACCTGCTGGGAGACGGGAGGCCGAGGGCGCTCGACGCGGCCCGGGAGGCGGTCGGCATCTACCGGCGGCTGGCCGAAGCCCGACCGGAGGCGTACTGGCGCAACTTGGCCAAGAGTCTCAACGTCCTGTCCATCCGCCTCGACACCGTGGGCCGTGGCCAGGAAGCGGCACGGCTGCGCGAGGAGGTGCGCGACATCGTCTTCGGCCGGGGCAGCGGGCCCTAGCGGCTCTTGCGCGGATCTAGCGGACCGCCGTCCGCTGGAGCAGTCCCCAGGTGAACTCGGCGACGACCTCCCGTCGTACGCCCCAGCCGTCCGGGGCCGTGAAGGCCAGTCCCCAGCGGGTGGGGGCGGTGCCCTCCAGGGGGCGGGCCGGGGCGAAGGCGTGGGCGACCTCGTCGACCGTGCAGGACCAGGGGGTGAGGTCCTCGAGGCTCGTCAGGCGCGGCGGTGCGGCTCCCGGGGCGCGGACCAGCCACTCGTTCCAGACGCCGCCGTTCGGGGCGAGGAGCACCTCGAAGCGGAGTTCGGGCCACAGGGGCAGCGGCCAGAGCCAGGCCTCGCAGTCGAGATCCCCGACGCGGTGGGGCGACCGGGACTCCGGTTCGCCGAGGACCGAGCGGTAGCGGGCCAGTGCGCCGCGGGCGTGCGGGGAGTGGAGCATCGCCTGCCACCGCTTGTTGGCCTCCCGCGTCTGTGCGAGGGAGACGCCCAGCGCATGGCGGGCTTCCTCCACCAGATCGGGATTGTGATCGGCCATGCGGCGCAGCAGGACCTGCTGGAAGTCGAGCGCCGAAAAGGAGCCGGTGAGGCGTTTTTGGGTCGGCATGCCCTCCATCCTGGCCCACCGGGCGTACCGTCCTGGGCCACTGTGCGTTTCCCGCCCATTGCCCGGCGCAACGCCGTATGACAGCCTGTGTTCGTCATGCCGATCGCCTGTTGAAATCTCGAACACAGGCACTGAGACGACTACCTAAGGGAGGGCCGGTTGTGGGACGCCTCGTACCCGCCGTGACCCGAGCTCTCGACATTCTCGAGCTCTTCCTCGACGGGGACGGTTCGCTCTCCGCCCCCGATATCGTGCGCAAGCTCCAGCTTCCGCGCACCACCGTGCACGAATTGGTGACCACACTCTCGGCACGGTCGTACATCGTGGCCGTACCGGGACAGCCCGGACGGTACCGCCTCGGCGTACGTCCGTACCAGCTCGGCAGCCGCTACGCCGAGCAGCTCGACCTCGCCGCCGAGGGTCAGCAGGTCGCGCGCACCGTCGCTGAGACGTGTGACGAGACGGTCCACGTGGCGATCCTGGAGGGCACGGACGTCATCTACATCGCCAAGGTCGACTCCACGCACGCGGTCCGGATGGTGTCGGCCGCCGGCCGCCGTCTTCCGGCCCACTGCACCTCCGTCGGCAAGATGCTGCTCGCCTCGCTCCCCGAGCCGGAGCTCAGCGCGCGCATCCCCGAAGACGCCGACCTCATCCGGATGACCCCCAACAGCATTACCGAGCCCGGCGCCCTGCGCGAGGCCCTGGCGGAGATCCGGGAGCGGGGCGTCGCGGTCGAGAGCCGTGAGTCCAACCCGGACGTCAGCTGTGTGGCGGCGCCGGTGCGCGACCGCACGGGCCAGGTCGTCGCCGCCCTGTCCATCTCCGTGCCGATGATCCGCTGGAGCGACGAGCGTCGCGTCGAACTCGAGCAGCTCGCCGCGAAGGGCGCCGCCGAGCTGTCCGAGCTGCTGGGCTACCGGAGCGTGGCATGACGACGTCGTACGAGGTGGCCGTGCGGGCGGAGGCGATCCTCGGCGAGGGGCCGACCTGGGACCCGGCCACCGGCCGGCTGCTCTGGCTCGACGTACTCGGCTCCCGCCTGCACGGCTACGACCCCTCGACCGGCCGCCGCACGGTCCGGGTCACCGACCAGCACGTGGGCGCGGCCAAGCCCCGCGCCGGGGGCGGCCTGGTCCTCAACCTCCGGGACGGCGTGGGCCTGCTCGACCCGGACGACAGCTTTCGCTGGCTGCACCACGAGCCGGTCCCCGGCCGCCGCGCCAACGACGCCGCCGTCGCGCCCGACGGCTCCCTGTGGGCCGGCACCATGCGCTACGACGAGGCCCCGGGCGGCGGCACCCTGTCCCGGCTCACCGGCGACGGCTCGGTCGAGACGGTCCTCGACGACGTCGCGGTCAGCAACGGCACGGGCTGGAGCCCGGACGGGACGCTGATGTACTACGCCGACTCGCCGACGCGCCGGGTCGACGTCTTCGCGCACTCGGCGGACGGGCGGCTGAGCGACCGCCGCACCCTCGTCGAGATCGAGGACGGCGCCGGCTTCCCCGACGGTCTCACCGTCGACGCCGACGGTTGCGTGTGGGTGGTGCTGTGGGACGGGGGAGCGGTACGCCGCTACACCCCGGAGGGCGAACTGGACCGGGTGCTCACCCTCCCGACCCCGCGGGTCACGGCCTGCGCGTTCGGCGGGACCGACCTGACCGACCTGTACATCACCACCGCCCGGGTGGGCCTGGAGTCACCGCACCCGGTGGCGGGATCGCTGCTGGTCGTACCGGACGCCGGAAAGGGCCTGGCACAACCGGCCTTCGCCGGCTGAACACGCGCCCGGCAGACAGCCGGGCAGCCGGGGCGCGGGCGCCCGCTCGCGAGCGTTCGCGAGCGGTCGACTCCGTGCCCGGCGGGGGACGGCTCCGCGCCCGGCGGAGGGCGTCTCCGTGCCTGGCTGCGGTCGGCTTCGCGCCTGTCGGCGGTCGGCTCTGCGCCTGGCTGCGGGCGGCTCGGTGCCGGGAAGGGGACGGCCGGATGCCGGGAGGGGGGGGCGGCTCGGTGCCGCCCGCCCGGTCGGCGTCCGGGACTACTCCAAGCCCGCCCGCTTCAACTCGTCCCCGGTCAGCGGCGGGCCGGTCAACGCCGGTTTCCACGGCCCCAGCGCGGCCGCCAGCAGCACCGACGGAGCCAGCAGCACCTCGGGCCCCCGCTCCAGCGACGTCACGTCCGTCACCCGGCGGGCGATCCGCCCGTTGCCGGTGGCCGTGAGCATCAGGCGGCCGACGTACGCGGCCACGAGCCGGTCCCGCAGGGTGGGCCCGTCCTCCGTCGCGCCCGGGCAGAACACGTCCTGTCCGACGGCGAGGTCCCACGCGGTGCTCACGGGCCGGGCCACCGCCTTCTGCACCCGCCGGGACAGCCCGGCGGCGCCCCACCCCCGTCGGCGCACCACGTCCCGCAGGATCACCGCGCTCTGGGCGGCGACGGCCAGACCGTGGCCGTACAGCGGGTTGTACGCGGCGAGGGCGTCGCCGAGGACGGTGAGGTTCTCCGGCCAGGCCGGCATCCGCTCGTAGAAGTGGCGACGGTTGACGGTGGCCCGGGTGTACGCCACGTCGGACACCGGCTCGGCCCGTTCGAGGAGCTCGCCGATGACGGGGTGGCGCAGTTCCTCGCGGGCGAAGCGGACGAAGTCGTCGTTCTCGGTGGAGGGTTCGCCGCCCCGGGTGCCGTTGAGGGTGACGATCCAGTGGCCGTCCTCGATGGGCAGCAGGAACCCCGCCCGCCCCGGCCCCCCGGCGCGCGGGTCGGGCTGCACGTTGACGATCGGATACCCGGACCGGGCCTGCTCGGGCGCGCGGTAGAGGCGACTGGCGTACGCCAGCCCCGAGTCCACGTCCCGCCGTTCAGCAGCGGGCAGCCCGAGCTCGGTCAGCCACCGCCCGACCCGCGACCCGCGCCCGGTCGCGTCGACCACCAGCCCGCCCGGCACCACCCACTCCGCGTCGGGTGCCGCCCCCGCGTCCCGCGCCGCGGCGGCGCCCGGCGCCAGCCCCTCCCGGGCCCTCACCCGCACCCCCGTGACCGCTTCCGCATCGCCCGCCAGGCCCACTGCCTCGACGCCGGAGAGCAGTTCGATCCGGTCGTCCGCGAGGACCAGGGCCCGGATCGTCGCGTCCAGGAGGTCGCGGCCGGCCAGGATCACGTGGTGCGACTCGGGCCAGCGCCGGAACCAGCCCCGTGGGCCCATGACGACCATGTCCGTGGTGACCGGCGCCCGGCGAGCCCCGGCGGCCAGGAGGGTCTCGGTGACGCCCGGCAGCAGTTCCTCCACCGCCCGCACCCCGCCCGACCACAGCATGTGGGCGTGGCGGGCCTGGGGCAGGCCCTTGCGCGGGGCGGGGCCGTCGGGCAGCACGTCCCGCTCGACGACGACGACCCGGTCGGCGAGGCCGGCCAGGGCGCGTGCCGCGAGCATGCCCGCATGGGATCCCCCCAGGACTACGGCGGTTCTGGCGGGGTTGGAGGGTTCACTCATGCGTGGACAAGCTCTCTGCCGGGGCGGCCGCGTGAGTGCGGACCGCCTGGATGTCGACGGGGTGGCGAAGGACGCGGGACACGGCCTGGATCTCCCGCAGGAGATAGGTGGTGTCCGGGCGGGAAGAGCCGGAAGAGCCGGAAGGGCCGGAAGGGCCGGAAGAGCCGGAAGGGCCGGAAGAGCCGGAAGGGCCGGAAGGGCCGGAAGAGCCGGAGAGGCCGGGAGAGCCGGAGAGGCCGGAGCGGGCGGAGCGGGCAGTAGGGCCGGAGGAGCCGGACGGGTCGGCGAGGGAGACGGGGGAGGCGGTGCGCGCGGCCTCACGAGGCTCTGGGGGCTCCGAGGGCTCCGGGTGCCGCAGCGCCCGTCCCCGGGCCTCGACCGCGTCCAGGAGCGTCACGGCGGCGGCGAGGGCCTGCGCCCGGCCGCGCTCGAAACCGAGGGCCACGCCGGCGTCGTAGGACCGCGCGCGCAGGTCGTCGTCGAGGTGCCGGGCGAGCTGGAGCAGCGCGTCGCGGATGAACGTCTCACGCCGGATCAGGCGCAGTTCGGGCGTGGCGCGCAGGTCGAACGGCTCGCGGGCGCCGGTGACGTCCCGCATCAGCCGGGACAGGGGCTTCAGGCTCCGGTGCCGGCGGCGGATCCGCCACCGCTCCTGGAGGTACTGGCCGGCGTGCGGGACGATGAAGCCGACCGCGACCAGGGTGGCGGCGATGCAGGCGGCCGACGGGGCGATGTCGGTGTTCAGCCAGTCCAGGTCGTGCCCGGTCCAACGGGCCCCGACGGCCGTCAGCTTGGCCGCGCTGAACAGCAGGTTCGTCACATAGCCGGCCCCCAGGAACCGAAGTCCCCAGCGCAGCCAGGCGTCGAGGCCCTCGGTGCGGCTCCAGTTCCACACGAGCCGGGCGGTGACCGAGCAGGCCACCGTGTGCGCGAGCAGGTAGAGCAGGATCTCCTCGCGCATGAAGGGCGTGTTGGCGTAGTA
Organism: Streptomyces sp. NPDC102259; assembly: GCF_044766465.1. NCBI lineage: Bacteria > Bacillati > Actinomycetota > Actinomycetes > Kitasatosporales > Streptomycetaceae > Streptomyces > Streptomyces sp. NPDC102259. The sequence continues at coordinate 673,549 of NZ_JBIWMA010000001.1, forward strand.
CGTGTCCAGGTCCCGGATCTGTTCCACGGGGACGTCGGCGAGCGCGAAGAGCACCCACAGCGCGACGACCACCCCCGCGTAGACGGAGACCACCCAGCGGGTCGCCCGCCGGGTCTGGGCCGAGCGCTCGGTACGGCCGTTGCGCCAGGCGATGATCAGCAGCAGCCAGGACGCGGAGAGCGCGGTGAGCAGGGAGTACACCCAGGGCGCGGCGATGTTCGGCACGCCGGTGACCCGGTTGGTCCAGGCGATGGTCTTCGGGGCCGCGAACACGAACACGGCGCAGGCGAAGACCAGCAGACCGCCGACGGCGCGCAGCAGCGGGTCCCGCCAGAGCTTGAGGATGCTGGGCAGCTTGATGGCGAGGGCCGCGCCCAGGACCACGGTGGGCAGCCAGAAGGAGACGTACAGCCCGTGGCTCACCGCGCCGTGCCCCTGCGTCCGCGATAGCCCAGGGTCCGCTGGACCGCGGCCGTCTCCCCGCCCGGTCCGGCGGCGGCCGGTCCCGCGTCGGACAGATAGCGCCGGAAGCGGGCCGCGAGGCGGTGGCCGAAGTCGTCGGCCTCGGCCTCGTCGTCCTCCCGGGAGCCGGTGCGGGCGGCGACGGTCAGGGCGAGGGAGTCCCAGCCGGACCGCCCGGCCAGGACGCCCGCCGCGACCGTGCCGACGCCGTGGTGGTGCCGGTGACCGGCGTGCAGATGCCACAACTCATGGCCGAGGATGACCAGTTGCTGTACGTCCTCGGCCCGCTCCTCGACGATGACCAGGTCGAAGTCCTGGAACTCCACCCACAGCCCGGTCACCTCGATCTCGTCGGGGAACCGCTCGAACCGCACCTCGACGGGCCGTCCGCCGCGCCGCGCGGACATCTCCTCGCACAGCGCCCGGCACACGTCCCGCACGCCGGCCGGCCGGCCGGGACGCGCCCGTACCGCGGCGGAGAGATCGCCGGTCAGCTCGCGCATGGCCGGGCCGGTCCTCGCGCGCCGCAGCGCCGAGCCGATCCGGGCCGCCCTCCCGCGCGCGCCCGCGATGTCCATCCGCTCCCCCTTCTCAACCGCCGTACGGCAGCCCGTTCGAGCCTACGCGGCCGGTTGTGCCCACGTCACGGGAAGTTTTCACGGGCTACCGGGAGCCACCGATAGAAAGCGCTGTCATAGATCCCGTCAAAACCATTGACGTGCAGGCGCATCGATTTTACGGTCCCGTTCGAAGTTACGAGCGGAATTCGAAATGTCGAACCACGATGACGACAGGGGCAAGGTATGGGGCAACCTGGCCTGAATCGCAGGCAACTCCTCGCCGCCGCCGGCGGGTTGACGGTGGCGGGCAGTTTCGGCTTCGCCGCCCTCGGTACGGGGGCCGACGCGCTCGCCGCCGAGGCGCACACCCGTGTCCGCTACTGGAACCTCTTCCAGGGCGGCGACGGCGCCAACCAGGTCGCGATGGTGGACGCCTTCCGCGACGGGCACCCGGACATCGCCGTGAAGGACTCCACCCTCGCCTGGGGCGGCCCCTACTACACCAAGCTCGCCATGGCCGCCGCCGGCAGCCGCGCCCCCGACCTGGGGGTCATGCACCAGGGCCGCGTCCCCGGCTTCGCACCCGGCCGCCTCCTGGACCCCTGGGACGTCGACCTCCTCGCCGAGTACGGCGTGCGCGAGGCCGACTTCAACCCGGTGCTGTGGCAACGCGGCATCGTCGACGGCGAGTTGTACGCCCTGCCGCTGGACATCCACGTCCAGCTGAACTTCTACCGCAAGGACGTCTGCGAGAAGGCGGGCCTCCTCGACGCCGACGGCCGCCTCCCCGCCGCCGGCTCCACCGACGAGTGGTTCGAGATCCTGAAGGCGGCCAAGGGGCAGCTGAAGAAGGGGCAGCAGACGCTCGGCCTGCACGCCAACGACCAGAACTTCTGCTGGTGGTTCTTCGTCGCGTTCTACCAGCAGCTCGGCGGCGCCTACTTCGACGACGACCACACGACCGTCACCTTCGACACCGACAAGGCCACCCAGGTGCTGGAGTTCCTCCGCAAGCACGTCACCGACGGCTACGTCACCGTCGGCGAGGCGGACGGCGAGGCCTTCCTCGCCGGTTCGCCGTTCACCTGGGAGGGCAACTGGTCGGTGCCGTACTTCAACGGCGAGAAGGTCGAGTACGGCGCTCAGCCGCTGCCCCCGGTCTTCGGCACCCCGGCCACCCACGCCGAGTCGCACTCCTTCGTCCTGCCCCACCAGGCCGACCGCGGCGGGGACGCGAACAAGGGCGCCTACCGGCTCGCCGCCTACATGGTCACCCACGCCACCACCTGGGCCAACGGCGGCCACGTCCCGGCCTATCTGCCCACCTTCAAGGACCCCGCCTATCTGGAACTGGCCCCTCAGAGCGAGTACTCACGGCCCGCCATGGACCACCAGGCCAACGAACCCCACATCTGGTTCGCCGGCTCCACCGGCGTCCTCGCCCAGCGCGTCGGCCCGATCGTGGCCTCCTCCAACCTGGGCTCCGCCACGCCGGACGCGGCGGCCCGCCGCATGAAGTCCGCGCTGGCGCAGCTGCTGGCGATGAAGAACCCGATGGACGGCCGCACGGCAGCCCAGGAGCTGAAGGGAGCCGGCGCATGAGCACGCTCGCGCACGCCGGGACACTGCCGCCGCGCACCGCGGTCGCCGCCGAGTCCGCCCGCGCCCGCTGGGGCCGCCGCTTCCAGCACGGCGGCTGGTTCGTGGCCCCGTTCTTCGTCCTCTACGGACTGTTCGTCGTGCTGCCGGTCGTCCGCGGCCTCTACCTCAGCTTCACCGACGCCAACATCTCCGGCGACCACACCGGCTTCGTCGGCCTCGACAACTACCGCGAGGCCCTGAAGGACGACCTGGTCTGGGACTCCCTCTGGCACAGCGTGCAGTTCACGCTCTACGTGGTCCCGGTGATCGTCGTCGCGGCCCTGCTGATGGCGCTGATCGCCCACCACACCGTGCACTTCAAGTGGCTGTGGCGGCTGTGCTTCTTCGCGCCCTTCCTGCTGCCCTCCGCGGTCATCGGCAACCTGTGGTGGTGGCTGTTCCAGCCCACCAACGGCATGGTCAACCACGTCCTGGGCCTGGACACCCCGTGGCTCACCCAGAAGTCCACGGCGATGCTCGCGGTGGTCGTCGCGACCCTGTGGTGGACGGTCGGCTTCTCCTTCCTCCTCTACCTGGCCGCCCTCCAGAACATCCCCCACCACCTCTACGAGGCGGCCGAGCTGGACGGGGCGAACGCGTTCCAGCGGATGCTGCACATCACCGTGCCCAACCTGCGCAACATCACCGGTCTGGTCTTCGCCCTCCAGATCCTCGCCTCGCTCCAGGTCTTCGACCAGGCGGTGGTGATGTACCAGTTCGGACCCGGACCGGAGGAATCGACCCGCACCTTCGTGCAGTACACCCTCGAACAGGGCTTCACCAGCTACCGCGTGGGCTACGCCTCCGCGATCTCCTTCATCCTCTTCATCATCGTCGCGGCCGTCGCCCTTGGGCGGATGTGGCTGCTGCGCAACCGCGAGGAGGTCGCGACCCGATGACGACGCCGCCCACGCCCCCGACGCCCCCCACCGCCTCGCTCCGCAGGCCGCGCGGTTCCTGGACCCCGGCCCAGATCGCCCTCACGCTGGTGGCGGCGGCCCTCTCCCTGGTCTGGCTGGCTCCGCTCGCCTGGGCGCTGTCGACGTCCCTCAAGACCCCCACCGAGTCGGTGACCTCCCCGCACTGGATCCCGCAGGACTTCACCTTGGAGTCCTGGAAGGCGGTGATCGAGGCCGGCAACATCCCCAACTGGTTCGTGAACTCGGTCGTCGTGTCCGTCTGCGTCACCTTCATCGTCCTCGCGGTCGCCTCCCTCGCGGGATACGGCTTCGCGCGCACCGAGTTCCGGGGCAAGTCGGCGCTGATGGCGCTGACGATGGCGGGCCTGATGTTCTCCCCGGCGATCCTCGGCGTCCCGCTCTTCACCACGGTCCAGTCGCTCGGCATGGTGGACACCTACTGGGGCATGATCCTTCCGCAGTGCGCGCCGGCGGCGATGGTCTACATCCTCTACAAGTTCTTCCAGTCGCTGCCGAAGGAACTGGAGGAGGCGGCCTTCATCGACGGCGCGGGCCGCTGGCGGATCTTCTTCACGATCGTCCTGCCGCTGTCGAAGCCCTCCCTCTCGGCGGTCGGCATCTTCACCTTCATCGCGTCCTGGAACAACTTCCTGTGGCCCTACATGGTGACCAACAACCCCGACCTGATGACCATGCCGAACGGCATCGCCACCGTGCAGAACGCCTTCGGCATCGTCTGGCCCCAGCTCATGGCCGGCGGTCTGCTGGCCGGCCTCCCGCTGATCGTCGTGTTCGTCTTCTTCCAGAGCCAGATCGTGCGGGGCGTGGCCCACACGGGCCTGGCGGGCCAGTAGGCATCCGTTCCCTCCTCGAAAGGCGTACATGCACACCGCACGTCTCACCCTCGACCCCGCCTTCACCATCGGCGAAGTCAACCCCCGTCTCTTCGGCAGCTTCGTGGAACACCTCGGCCGCTGCGTCTACACGGGCGTCTTCGAGCCCGGCCACCCGTCCGCCGACGAGGCGGGACTGCGGACCGACGTCCTGGACCTGGTCCGCGAACTCGGCGTCACCGCCGTCCGCTACCCCGGCGGCAACTTCGTCTCGGGCTACAAGTGGGAGGACTCGGTCGGCCCCGCCGAGGACCGCCCGCGCCGCCTCGACCTGGCCTGGCGCTCGACGGAGACCAACCGCTTCGGTCTCTCCGAGTACATCGCCTTCCTGCGGAAGATCGGCCCGCAGGCCGAGCCGATGATGGCGGTCAACCTCGGCACCCGAGGCGTGGCCGAGGCCCTGGAGCTCCAGGAGTACGCCAACCACCCGTCCGGCACGGCCCTCGCGGAACAGCGCATCGCGCACGGCGACAAGGACCCCTTCGGGATCCGGCTCTGGTGCCTGGGCAACGAGATGGACGGACCCTGGCAGACCGGCCACAAGACGGCCGAGGAGTACGGGCGACTCGCCGCCGAGACGGCCCGCGCGATGCGCCAGATCGACCCGACGGTGGAACTCGTCGCCTGCGGCAGCTCCAGCCAGTCGATGCCGACGTTCGCCGACTGGGAGGCGAAGGTCCTGGCGGAGACCTACGACCTGGTCGACCACATCTCCCTGCACGCCTACTACGAGCCGCACGACGGCGACTTCGACTCCTTCCTCGCCTCGGCGGTGGACATGGAGTCGTTCATCGAGAACGTCGTCGCCACCTGCGACCACGTGGGCGCGAAGCTCAAGTCGAAGAAGAAGATCAACCTCTCCTTCGACGAGTGGAACGTCTGGTACCTCTCCCGGTGGGAGGAGCACGCCCGCACCGCCGACCCGAGCGACTGGCCGGAGGCGCCCCGCCTGCTGGAGGACAACTACAGCGTCATGGACGCCGTCGTCTTCGGCTCGCTCCTCATCGCGCTGCTGCGGCACGCAGACCGGGTGACGGTCGCCTGTCTCGCCCAGCTCGTCAACGTCATCGCGCCGATCCTCACCGAGCCGGGCGGCCCGGCCTGGCGGCAGACGACGTTCTTCCCGTTCGCGCAGGCGTCCAAGCACGGCCGGGGCACGGTCCTCGACGTGCGGGTGGACTCACCGACGTATGTGACGGCCAAGTACGGCGAGGCGGACCTCCTGCACGCCACCGCCGTCCGCGCCGACGACGGCACGGTCACCGTGTTCGCCGTCAACCGCAGCCGCACCGAGGCGCTGCCCCTCCACATCGGACTGAGCGGCCTCGATCTGACGACGGTCGTCGAACACAGCGTGCTCGCGGACGCCGACCCGGACGCCCGCAACACCCTCGCCGACCCCGAGCGGGTCGCCCCGCACGCGGCCGAGGGCACGGCGCTGACGGACGGCGGGCTGACGGCCACGCTGGAGCCGCTGTCCTGGAACGTGATCAGGCTGGCGTGACCGGAAGCGGCCGAGGATGACCGGGGGAGGCCGGGGGAGGCCGGGCGTACGAGGGTGACGCCCGGCCCGTGGGGGGCGGCGGCTGACGGCACAATGGGCTCATGAGGATCTCGGCACGGGCGGACTACGCGGTGCGGGCGGTACTGGAGCTCGCCGTACGGCAGGGCGGCGACCCGGTGAAGGCCGAGTCGATCGCCACCGTGCAGGAGATTCCGCACAAGTTCCTCGAGGGGATCCTCGGCGACCTGCGGCGCGGCGGGATCGTCGACAGCCGGCGCGGCGGGGGCGGCGGATACCGGCTGGCCCGCGACCCGGCGGCGATCACGGTCGCGGACGTGATCCGGGCGGTGGACGGCCCGATCGTGTCCGTACGCGGCGAACGCCCGACCGGCCTGACGTACACGGGCTCGGCGCAGCCCCTGCTCCCGCTCTGGATCGCCCTGCGGGCGAACGTGCGGCGGATCCTGGAGGGCGTCACGATCGCCGACATCGCGGCGGACGCCCTGCCGGACCCGGTCCAGGCGCTGGCCGCCGAACCGGCGGCCTGGGAGAACCCGTGAGTCACGACCACCGACGGCATCGCCCGACCCCGGGCGGCCGGCAGGGATCCCGCTCGGCGCGGTTCGTACATATCTCCTATTTTCGAGCTTCGAAGAACCCGGAGCGGCCGCGATTCGCCGCGTGACACGATCCTGGCCTGCCGGAGCGACAGGGCGAAAAGTCGCGACTCCGGCTGCACGAAAGGGGAGGGTCACATGGGCAGGTCGATCATGCGCAGAGCGCGGCTGTGGGCCGCGGGGACGATGATGGCGGCCGGTGTCGTCGGTCTCGCAGCGGCACCCGCGAGCGCGTGGACCGGCGGGAACGTCTGGGTCAACCTGGGCAGTTGGAACTGTCCGGCGGGCGGTTCGGTCGTGGGCGTGTACTGGGCGGTGGACGCGTACTCCAGCGGGCCGGCCGGCGGCGACTGGGGCGACAACGTCATCTATCCGCGGGTCCGGGTGGGGGCCGGTGCCTACAACACGCTCAGCTACCAGACCATGTGCAAGAAGTGGGGCTGGTACACGTACCGCGGAGTCGTCGGCCAGCGATCCCTCACGCCCTACAAGTCGGGTCTGAGTTACACCTACTAGGACGCGGCCCGGGACCGGCGTGGCAACCGCGGCCCGCACGGGTGGAAGAGTGCGGACCGCGGACCGCGGCGACGGCGGGGATGGTCAGCGGCGGGCGGTCCGACGGCTGGGCGGGGTGATGCGCACCCGCTGCTCGGCCGGCGCCTGCTCGATGTCGTCGAGTTGCGCGACGATCGTGCCGCGCAGGTCGTCGTAGTCCTCGAAGCGGTGGTCGTGGAACAGCGTGTGGCCCGTCCACATCAGGTTGGCGCACACCCGTGCCGGGACCCGGCCGGTGTGGGCGCCCATGCCGACCAGCGCCACCGACGCGATGCTGCCGGGCGACTCCCTGTTCTGCTGGTGGATCGCCTGGAACGCGGCGGCGCAGGCCAGGGCCACGTTCAGGGTCTCGCTCACGTTCTGCGAGGACTGTTCCATCGTCGGCGTCGAGATCAGGAACCTCGGGTTGACCGCCCCGGACGGGACGCACACCGCGCTGCCCACCGGGAGCCTCCCCTCGAACCGGTCACGGATCGCCCGCTGCACCCGCAGCTGGATCCCCGCTCCGAGGTGGCGCTTGATGGCCGCGTCCACCCCGCCGTTCATCAGGCCGCGCGCGTTGGTCGGGCTGACCCAGGCGTCGACCTCCTCGTCGAGGATCGAGCCCTTGCGGATCTCCATCCCGGGGGTGTCGGCGAACGCCGCCCGCCAGGCCTCCACCACGCTCGCGTTGATGTCGGTCAACACGACCCTGAGCGATGCCTGTTCGCGGTCCACGGTCATGGTGCACTCCCTGTGTGAGACGGCCCTTCCACTGGTCATGACGCTACCGCCCGCCACTGACAACGCAGTTGGGGGAAGGGTTGTCGTACCCCGCTGCTAGCCTCCCGGCCATGATCGACGCCAACACCCCCGCCCCGCCCGATCCGAGCGACCCGCTGGCTCTCGCCGAACTGTTCGAGGGCGGCGGTGAGCCGTGGCTTCCGCTGCTGAAGCCCGTCATCGAGGCGCAGCCGGACGCGGCCGCGTTCATCGGCCCGGGCCGCGGCGCGGAGGTCGTTCCGGTCCGTGAACTGACCTTCCAGGCGCTCAAGCCCCACCCGCCGCACAAGTGGAAGGTCGTCGTCTTCGGCCAGAATCCGTACCCGCGGCCGGAGAGCGCCACCGGCATCGCCATGTTCGACAACACCTTCCACGACTGGAAGGACAGCCAGTTCGGCAGGGTCGTCAGCATCCGCTGCATCATCAAGGCGGCGGCGATGTGGAAGTACGGCATTCCCAAGAAGACGCCGATCGCCGACATCCGCGCGCTGCTGAGGAAGCAGGACACCGTCCAGCCGCCGGAATGGTTCCAGGCGATGCTCACCCAGGGGGTGCTGCTGCTCAACGCGGCCCTCACGGCCGGCAGCGACGGGCCGCGGGGCGCCGACCCGCACACCGCGTTCTGGCGTCCGGTCGCCGAGCGGATCGTCGAGGAGATACTCAGGGCCAAGCAGAACGCGGAGGACGAGGAGGACCGCGCCGTCGTCTTCGCCTGGTGGGGCGCCCACGCCCGCAGTCTGAAGAAGGTCGTCCTGCGGCTCCAGCAGAAGTACCCGGACGTCGAGGTCCGCCACCTCGACCACTGCAACCCCGCGGCGCAGGGCGACATCTTCTGCGACGACGAGCACTTCGGCACGGTGAACGCGGCTCTCGCGTCGCTGGGCGTCGACGAGATCGACTGGCTGCCGAGCAGGGGCTGGGACGAGCACGTGACGGAGGGCGGCGGGACGGACCCCGGCACCGCCGAACGGATGGGCGCGTTCATCACGTCCACCATGGAACTGCACCAGCTGTATCTGGAGCGGCTGTCCAGCGTCAAGGACGAGGGGCTGGTCCTCCCCGCGATCGACGGGGTGTTCGCCACCCCGCTCATGGACTTCCGCGACGCGGTCTCCCCGGTCGCCGCGCTGCTTCCCGGTCTCGACCGGCACGTCCAGCGCTCGCACGAGTTCGGCAAGCGGCGGGCGGACGAAGCGGCGGCCGATCCGTCCGCCGGTCTGTCCGCCGACGCGATCGCCGCGCTCCACCTCTACACCTGCGAGTCCGCGTTCTACCGGGAGATCAACGCCATCCTGCGCTCCCCGGACCGCAGCAAGGTCGTCCCCTATCTCCCCTACCTGCGGCTGCTGTTCTCGGCGGTGTCGCACCTCCCGTCCCGTACCGAGTCGTTGTGGCGCGGTGTCGCTCTGGACCTGCGTGCGCAGTATCCGCTCGGCCGGACCGTGACCTGGTGGGGCGTGTCCTCGTGCACGTCCGAGTTCGGCGTGGCGCGGTCGTTCCTCGGCAGCCGCGGCAAGCGGACGCTCTTCGAGGTGCAGCCCGTCCGGGCGGTGGGCATCCGCAGCTTCTCCGCGTTCACCGGCGAGGAGGAGTTCATCCTGCTGCCGGGCACCCAGTTGAAGGTGGTGGACGTGACGACCGAGCGCGGCGGCCTGTGCACCGTGAAGCTGGCCGAATCGGAGGAGCGCCCCCTGGTTTCCTGACCCGCAGCGACCGGGTGTGAACGGGCCGTGGTGAATGGCCGGAGTTCCACCTGGGCGTGCCCCAGTGCTCTCCCTACGATGCGATCGCCCCGCTTCTTCACAGCAACTCCATTGATACTTCACAGAGTTGCTGTGGGGAGTCGGATGCATTCACCCCCCACCGATCCGAACGAAGGACAGAGACCATGGCAAGTGGGCTGCTCCTGGGCGGTGCGGTCGCCGCACTCATCACCGCGGCGATACCCGCGCACAACTCGTCCCCCGTGTTCGACAACCCGCCCCCGGACAAGATCGTCATCGACGTCGCCACGGTGAACGGCTCCGGCTGTCCCGCGGGTACGGCGGCCGTCGCCGTCTCCGAGGACAACACCGCCTTCACCGTGACCTACAGCGACTACCTCGCCCAGGTCGGCGGGGGCTCCAACCCCACGGCGTTCCGCAAGAACTGCCAGCTCAATCTGATCGTCCACGTCCCTTCGGGCTTCACGTACGCCATCGCCAAGGCGGACTACCGCGGCTACGCCTCGCTCCAGTCCGGGGCGACCGCGACGCAGCGGGCCTCGTACTACTTCCAGGGCTCGTCGCAGACGGTGTTCAAGAACCACAACTTCAGCGGCTCCTACAACGACAGCTGGCAGGCGACCGACAGCACCGACTGGGCCCAACTGGTCTGGGCGCCCTGCGGGGTTCAGCGCAACTTCAACATCAACACCGAACTGCGGGTGAACGCGGGCACGTCGTCGCCGAGCAAGGTCAGCTTCATGACCATGGACTCGACCGACGGCGACCTCAGCACGATCTACCACATGGCCTGGCAGCAGTGCCCGGCCAAGTGAGCGGCTCCTGACCCTCGGGTCACCGCGCCGCGTGGGCGTGAACCCGGCCCACGCGGCGCCGCCCCGGGCGGTCACGCAGGCTCGCCCGGGGCGCTGAGAGGGAGCGTGGGGATGGTCCGCGGTCGCATCCCGTCGCCATCGCCCTGCGCGCCGGCGCCCTGCGGCTGGTGCCGTCCGGAGTGATGCTTCGCGCCGCCCTCCGGCATGCCGCCTGGGCGCCACCGCGGATCCGGTGACGCCCAGGCGGGCGAGGGAAGGGGTCAAGTGGCGTGGATCAGCGCTCGACCCCGAGGGTCAGCGTCCCCGCGTAGCCGGACGAGGTCGAGCTGCCCAGGGCCGTCAGGGTCATGAGGCCGGAAGCGGCGCCTCCACCGTCGTAGATGGAGTCCTGGGCGAGCGTGGTGCGGGTGACCCTGTTCGCCGAGTACGGCGACAGCCTGCTGACGCGGGTCGTGATCGTCTCGCTGAAGTAGAGCTGGCCGGTGTGGAGTTCCTGGCCGCCGGTGAAGGAGCCGTCGGGGGTCAGGGTGACGTTCGTGTGGACCTTGACGTGGATGTGGATGCAGCGGCCCACGTACCAGCCGGGGTAGATCGTGGTGATCGTCGCGACGCCGCTGGAGTTGGTGAGGACTCCGCCGCGCAGGAAGGTGCCGTCGTCCGGTTCGGTGTGGCCGTTGGCGCCGACGAAGCCGGAGTACTCGCCGAGGTGGTCGGCGTGCCAGATCTCCACGAGGGCGTTGGACAGCGGTGCGCAGGTGTCGTCGTCGACGACCGTGAGGGTCAGCTTGAGCGGGATGCCCGGCTTGCCTTCGGTGACGTCGGCGCGGACGTACTGTCCGTCGAGGTAGTAGGGGCCTTCGGTCATCTCCCTGGTGAGGGTGCAGACGGCCGCGGCGGCGACGGGTGCGGCGTCGGCCGTCTCGGTTGTGGGGGCCTCGTTCTTGGCAGCGGCGCCCACGGCCAGGACCGCGGCGGTGGCGCCGGTGGCCGCGAGCACGGCGCGGCGCGCCAGGGGGGTGCGTGCGTCTGAGGTGTCTGTCATGGACACGACACCATAGAGCAGGTTTCCCGTCGGTATCTGACGGGTCAGGAAATCTATCACGCGTCAAGTGACTTGCCGGACAAGGGAGTCGGGCATGCCGACCGGGCGTCACCGGAGTTCCGGTGACGCCCGGCCGAACAGGGAGGGTCACACCGTGCGGGTCATGCGGTACGGGTCGGACCGTGCGTCGCCGAGGTCAGCGCTCGACTCCGAGGGTCAGCGTCCCCGCGTAGCCGGACGAGGTCGAGCTGCCCAGGGCCGTCAGGGTCATGAGGCCGGAAGCGGCGCCTCCCTCGTCGTAGATGGAGTCCTGGGCGAGGGTGGTGCGGGTGACCGTGTTGGTCGAGTACGGGGAGACCTTCGCGACGGCCGTCGTGATGGTCTCGTTGATGAACAGCTGGCCGGTGTGGAGTTCCTGGCCGCCGGTGAAGGAACCGTCCGAGGTCAGGGTGACGTTCGTGTGCACCTTGACGTGGATGTGGACGCAGCGGCCCCGGTACCAGCCGGGGTAGATGGTGGTGATCGCGGCGACGCCGCTGGAGTTGGTGAGGACTCCGCCGCGCAGGAAGGTGCCGTCGTCCGGTTCGGTGTGGCCGTTGTTGCCCACGAAGCCGGAGTACTCGCCGAGGGCGTCGCAGTGCCAGATCTCCACGAGGGCGTTGGAGAGGGGCACGCAGGTGTCGTCGTCGACGACCGTCAGGGTCAGCTTGAGCGGGATGCCCGCCTTGCCTTCGGTGACGTCGGCGCGGACGTACTGTCCGTCGAGGTAGTAGGGGCCTTCGGTCATCTCCTTCGTGAGGGTGCAGACGGCCGCTGCGGCGACGGGCGCGGTGTCGGCCGCGTCGGCGGTGGGGGCCTCGGGCGTGGCAGCGGCGCCTACGGCCAGGGCCGCTGCGGTCGCGCCCGAGGCGACGAGTACGGTACGGCGCGCGACGGAGGGGCGCGCATCTGAGGTGTCTGTCATGGACACGGCACCGTAGAAACGGTTCCTGTCGGAAGACTGTCAGTTCGGCAAAATGAGACGCCGTCAAGTTACTTGCAGGGCAAGTGTCGACACAAAGGGTCCGGTGTCGCTCGACCGCCGCACGGCGGCACGCCGTTTCTCGAAGACTTTCGGGTGTGCGTGCGGGTCATTGACGCGCAAGGGGTTCGATTCTACGGTTCCGTCCGACGACGCGACTGTTGTTCGATACCACGAACGACGATACCCCCACCGAAGGAGCGTCCGCATGAGCCGCCTCTCTCGCACCCCCCGCACCCCCCGTACGACCTGCACGCCCCGCAGGTCCCGAAGGGCCGCACTCCTCGCCGTCCCGGCCGCAGCCCTGCTGGCGCTGCTGCCGTCCACCGCCTCCGCGTACCCCAACCCCGGTACGGTCACCGGCTCCACGGTCGTGCACGACCCGACGATGATCCGCACCTCGGCCGGCCGCTACCTCCTCTACGCCACCGGCGGCGGCCTGTCCTACCGCACCTCCACCGACCGCGTCGCGTTCACCGCGGGCGGCGACGCGTTCTCCACCCGGCCGGGCTGGTGGTCCTCCTACGGCACCACCGAGGCCTGGGCGCCCGACATCTCGTACCAGGGCGGCAAGTACCTGATGTACTACGCCGTCTCCACTTTCGGATCCAACAAGTCCGCGATAGGACTGGCCGGTTCGAGCACCGGACTCCCCGGCTCCTGGACCGACTACGGCACCGTCTACACCTCCACCACGGCCGGCGACTACAACGCCATCGACCCGAACCTCTTCGTGGACGACGACGGCAAGTGGTGGCTGTCGTTCGGGAGTTGGTGGACGGGGATCAAGATGATCCGGCTCGATCCGGCCACCGGCAAACAGCTCGCCTCCGACACCGCCCGGCGCTCGATCGCCTCCCGCCCCACCGGGACCAAGGCCGTCGAGGCGCCGTACGTCGTCAAGCGGGGCGGCTACTACTACCTCTTCGCCTCCTACGACACCTGCTGCGCCGGCACCGCCTCCACCTACAAGGTCAAGGTCGGCCGCGCCACCGCCGTCACCGGGCCCTACTACGACAAGAGCGGCGTCGCGATGACGAACAACGGCGGCACGCCCGTCCTGGAGTCGCACGGCAGCGTCATCGGCCCCGGCGGCCAGTCGATCCTGCACGACACCGACGGCGACCTGATCGTCTACCACTACTACGACGGCAACGACAACGGCACACCCAAGCTCGGCATCAACCTGCTGAACTGGAGCACCGGTTGGCCGGTCGCCTACTGACCGTCGGCCGCGCCGCCGCTCACCCCGGCGACCGGACGACCCGCTGTGAGCGACGCCCCCGTGAGGCCATCGGCCCGACGGGGGCGTCCTCGCGGGGGCGCTATCCCGCCTGGCCCATGCCGGCCGCGTTGGGCCAGCTCTGGGCGTTCGGCCAGCCCGTCGCCGCGGCGGGGGTGAGGCCGTTGGTGCCGCGGACCTGGGCGGCCGTGAGGCCCCCGCGGGCCGGGACGCCGGGCGGGGTCGGGCCCATCGGCGGGGCGGCGGCCGGAGCCATGGCGGGCGCCATCGCGGCGGGCGCCATCGCGGTGGGCGCCATGGGCTGGGGGGCCATGGCCGCCGGTGCCATCGAGGCCGCCGGTGCCATCGAGGCCGCCGGGGCCATCGGCGGAGCCGCGGCCGGGGCGGGGGCGGGGGCGGGAGCCGGCATCGGGGCCGGCGCGGGCACCTGCTGGGGGAAGATCTGTGCCGCGGCCGGCATCGGCATCCCGAGGCCGTCGGACGGCGTGGCATGCGTCATCGCCGGGGCCATCGCGGGGACGGGCATCGGCATCGGAGGGGCGGCGGCGACCAGCCCCGGCATCGCGACCCCCATGGCCTGAGCGGCGAGGCCCGGTATGCCGGCCCCGTTGGTCACGAGTCGGTCCACCGCCGGCGTGCCCGAGCTGTAGCTGGTCCCGGTGCTCAGCTCGGGCACGGCGGCTCCCCTCCTGGTCCCGTAGAGCACCTGTTCCAGGCCGGACACCAGGCGACGAACGTCCACCTGGGGGCGCACCACGAGCCGCAGGAAGCGGCTGGACGAACCGATCTTGTTGCCGCACTCGCGGACCAGGATGCGGTGCTCGGCGAGCAGCCGGTCGCGGACCACGGTGCCCTCGGCGCCGACGGGAAGGCGTACGAAGAGGAAGTTCCCCTGGGAGGGGTAGACGGTCAGCCCGGGCAGCGCGCTGAGCTGGCTCGCCATGTCGAGACGGTCCCGGCGCACCTGCATCAGGCTCTGCGCGTACTCGGGGCCGTGCTCCTTCAGCATGAACACCACGTACTCGGCGAAGGCGTTGAGGTTCCACTTCGGCAGCATCGAGCGGACCCGCCCGGCGAGCGACGGGTTGGAGACCATGTAGCCGAACCGGATGCCGTGCAGACCGAAGTTCTTGCCCAGGCTGCGCAGCACGATGACGTTCGGCCGGATCATCGCCTCCTGCACCACGCTCGGTTCCTGCTCCGCGTCCGCGAACTCCAGGAACGACTCGTCGATGATGATCAGGTCCAGGTCGGCCATCGCGTCCATGAACTGCACGAGCGCGTGCTTGTGCAGGAAGCCGCCGTCGGGGTTGTTCGGGTTGCAGATGACGGCGACCTTGGTGCCGCGGGTCCGGATGAAATCGGCGTACTGCGCGAGGTCCAGGGCGAAGCCGCTGGACTCCTGGAGCGGGAACATGTCGACCCGCTTGCCGGTCTCCATGGGCTGGTCGGTCCAGCGGCCGAAGGTGGGGACGGGGACGGCGAGGGACTCACGGACCAGCAGATGGTCGATCCAGGTGATCAGCTCGGTCGAGCCGTTGCCCATCGCCACCGCCTGCGGCGGGAGCTGGAGCAGGTTGCACAGTTCGGCCGTGATCGTGTCGGCGCCGCTCGGGTAGAACGTGATGATGTCCCGCAGTCGCGCGGCCATGGTGTCCATCATCGCCGGGGTGGGGAAGTAGGGGTTGCAGGGGATACAGAAGTCCACCGGGCCGACACCCTCGCCGCCCTCCCGCGTCAGCGCCGCCATCGACGGGCTGTGAGCCGCGGTGTTGCGGAACAACGAGGAGACGTTGTCGGCCATGGAACCTCCGTATGGGGCGGGCCCGGCGGGGACGACCGGGCCCGTCGTCATTGGGTGGCCCGCGCGGGGGAGCGCGGGCCACCCTTATGTACGGAGTTTTGGATGGCGCTGTTCAACCGTTGAGGAATCGGTAAGAACTTGTGGGGCACCTGTGAAGCAGTCGTGACCGTGGTGTCCGGGGCTCATCGGAAAGGGCCCCGCCGTCGCCGGCGAGGCCCTTCCTGTCCTGAGCTACGAACCTGTCCCGAGCCGGGAACCGGTCACGAACCGGACTTGCGCTTGTTCCAGACGTCGAAACCGACCGCGGCGAGCAGCGCCAGGCCCTTGATGACCTGCTGCCAGTCGCTGCCGACGCCGAGCAGGTTCATGCCGTTGTTCAGCACACCGAGGACGAGACCACCGATGATCGCGCCGAGAACGGTGCCGACACCGCCACTCATGGACGCGCCACCGATGAACGCCGAGGCGATCGCCTCGAGTTCGAAGTTCAGACCCGCCTTGGGACCGGCCGCGTTCAGCCGGGCCGCGACCACCAGACCCGCCAGGGCCGCGAGCGCGCCCATGTTCAGGAAGACGAGGAAGGTGACCTTCTTGTCCTTGACGCCGGACAGCTTCGCGGCCGGCAGGTTGCCGCCGATCGCGTAGATGTGACGGCCGAAGACGGCGTTGCGCATGACGTAGCCGTAGCCGACCACCAGCGCGCCCAGGACCAGCAGGATGATCGGCGCGCCCTTGTAGCTGGCGAGCAGCATCGTGACGGTGAGCACCGCGGCGACGATGGCGACGATCTTGAGCAGGAACAGGTTGCGCGGTACGACGTCCAGCGAGAACTCTTGCTGGCGCTTGCGGTCGCGCACCTCCTGGAGCACCACCATGGCGATCACGGCGAGGCCCAGCAGCAGCGTGATGTTGTGGTAGTTCGTGGTCGGGCCGACCTCCGGGAGGAAGCCGTTGCCCATCTTCTGCAGACCGTCCGGGAACGGGCCGAGGGTCTGGCCCTCCAGGAAGATCTCCGTCATGCCGCGGAAGATCAGCATGCCGGCGAGGGTGACGATGAACGACGGTATGCCGAGATAGGCGATGAAGAAGCCCTGCACCGAGCCCGCTATCGCGCCCACGATCAGGCACAGCACCACCGCGACGGGCCACGAGACGTCGTGCTGGACCGTCAGTACGGCCGCGAACGCGCCGATGAACGCCGTGAGTGAACCGACCGACAGGTCGATGTGGCCCGCGATGATCACCAGCATCATGCCGATCGCGAGGATCAGCACGTAGCTGTTCTGGAGGACCAGGTTGGAGACGTTGCGCGGCAGCAGCAGGTCGCCGTCGGTCCACACCGCGAAGAGCGCGACGATCAGGCCGAGCGCGATCAGCATGCCGTACTGGCGCATGTTGCGGCGCAGGCCGTCCAGCACCAGCTGGAGCAGGCCGCCGCCGGCCGCCGGGCCGCCGCTCTTGCCGGGCGGCGCGGCTGCCGGGCTCTTGGTCACGTCGGTGCTCATCGCGATACCTCTTTGTCCTTCGTCATCTGACGCATCAGCACTTCCTGCGTGGCCTCGGCCCGCGGGAACTCACCCGTGAGCCGCCCGGCGGCCATGGTGTAGATGCGGTCGCACATACCGAGCAGTTCGGGCAGCTCGGAGGAGATGAAGACGACCGCCTTGCCCTGGGCGGCCAGCTGGTCGATGACCGTGTAGATCTCGTACTTGGCGCCGACGTCGATACCGCGCGTGGGCTCGTCCAGGATCAGCACGTCCGGACCCGCGAAGATCCACTTGCTGAGGACGACCTTCTGCTGGTTGCCGCCGGACAGCTTGCCCACCGGCTCGAAGACGGTCGGCGCCTTGATGTTCATGGACTTGCGGTAGCCCTCGGAGACCTTCCGCTCCTCGTGCTCGTCGACGATCCCCCGCTTGGCCACCTTGTTCAGCGCGGTCAGCGAGATGTTGCGGTTGATCGTGTCGATGAGGTTGAGGCCGTAGTGCTTGCGGTCCTCCGTGACATAGGCGATCCCGTGGCCGACCGCCTCCGCGACGGTCTTCGTACGGATCTCCTTGCCGTCCTTGAGGACGGTGCCGCCCGCGTGCCGGCCGTAGGAGCGTCCGAAGACGCTCATCGCGAGCTCGGTGCGGCCGGCGCCCATCAGGCCCGCGATGCCGACGATCTCCCCGCGCCGCACCTGGACCGACACGTCGTCGACGACCTTGCGCTGCTGGTCGATCGGGTGGTGCACGGTCCAGTTGCGGATCTCCAGGGCCGGAGCCGCGCCCGACTCCGCCTCGTGCGCGGTGCGCTCGGGGAAGCGGTTGTCCAGATCGCGGCCGACCATGCCGCTGATGATCCGGTCCTCGGTCGTCTCCGCCGACTTCACGTCGAGCGTCTCGATGGACTGCCCGTCGCGAATGATCGTCACCGAGTCCGCGACCTTGCGGATCTCGTTGAGCTTGTGGGAGATGATGATCGCGGTGATGCCCTGCTTCTTCAACTCCAGGATGAGATCCAGGAGTTTGTCGCTGTCCTCGTCGTTGAGGGCCGCGGTCGGCTCATCCAGGATGAGCAGCTTCACCTTCTTCGAGAGCGCCTTCGCGATCTCCACGAGCTGCTGCTTGCCCACGCCGATGTCGGCGACGCGGGTCTCGGGGTGATCGCTCAGACCGACCCGGCGCAGCAGCTCGGAGGCGTGCCGCAGGGTGTCGTTCCAGTTGATCAGCCCGCGCGTGGCGTGCTCGTTGCCGAGGAAGATGTTCTCCGCGAGGGAGAGGTACGGCACCAGCGCCAGCTCCTGGTGGATGATGACGATGCCGCGCTGCTCGCTGGCCCGGATGTCCTTGAAGGAGACGGTCTCTCCCTCGAACAGGATCTCGCCCTCGTACGTGCCGTGCGGATGGACGCCGGAGAGCACCTTCATCAAGGTGGACTTTCCGGCGCCGTTCTCACCGCAGATGGCATGGACCTCGCCCTGGCGGACGGTCAGAGTGACGTCCGACAGCGCTTTCACACCGGGAAAGGTCTTGACGATCGAGCGCATTTCCAGGACGGGTCCCGCCATGGTCGTGCCTTCCAATCCTTGAGGGTCGACGCTTACTTGAGCTGGTCGGCCGTGTAGTAGCCGCCCTCGACGAGGACCTTCTCGTAGTTGGTCTTGTCCACGCTGACCGGCTGGAGCAGGTAGGCCGGGACGACCTTGGTGCCGTTGTCGTAGGTCTTGGTGTCGTTCGTCTCGGGCTTCTTGTCGTTGAGGACGTCGTCGACCATGGTCGTGGCGACCTTGGCGAGCTCACGGAGGTCCTTGTAGACGGTCTGGGTCTGGCCGCCCGCGATGATCGACTTCACCGAGGCCAGCTCGGCGTCCTGGCCGGTGAGGACCGGCAGCGGCTTGCTCGCGGAGCCGTAGCTGTCCGACTTCAGCGCCGACAGGATGCCGATGGAGATGCCGTCGTACGGCGAGAGGACCGCGTCGACCTTCTTGCTGCCGTACGACTTGGTGAGGATGTCGTCCATGCGCCTCTGCGCGGTCGCGCCGTCCCAGCGCAGGGTGGTGACCTGGGTGAGACCGGTCTGGCCGGACTGGACGACGAGCTTCTTGCTGTCGATGTACGGCTGGAGCACGCTCATCGCGCCGTTGAAGAAGTACTTGGTGTTGTTGTCGTCGTTGGAGCCGGCGAACAGCTCGATGTTGAACGGGCCCTTGCCGGACTTCAGGCCGAGCTTGTCGACGATGTAGCTGGCCTGGAGCTCGCCGACCTTGGTGTTGTCGAAGGACGCGTAGTAGTCGACGTTCTTCGTGCCGAGGATCAGGCGGTCGTAGGAGATGACCGGGATCTTGGCGTCGGCGGCCTGCTGGAGGACGTTGTTCAGCGACTTGTTGTCGATGGCAGCGACGATCAGCGCCTTGACGCCCTGCGTGATCAGGTTCTCGATCTGGGAGACCTGCTGGTCGGGGTCGTCCTCGCCGTAGACCAGCTTGGTCTTGTAGCCCTTGGCCTCGAGGTCCTTGACGACGTTGGCGCCGTCGGCGATCCAGCGCTCGGAGGACTTGGTCGGCATCGCGATACCGATGGTCCCGCCCTTGGCGCTGTCCGAGCCCTCGTCCTTGCTGCCGCCGTCGCCGCTCTGGCCGCAGGCGGACAGGGTCAGGGCGAGGGAGGCGGCTCCGGCTATGGCGGCGAGGGAGACTCTACGGTTGCGCATGATCATCATCCTTGATGTGTGCAGGGGTCGGTATCGCGGTGCGTAGGACGCTCCCGGAGCGATGCCGGGAAGAGTTGAAGAAGTGAAGAAGCGGTGTGTGGGATTCTGCGCGCCTGTGTCGGCTTCTGTGAAGCGGGGTTTCCGGAACGTTATGACTGGATGTCAAACCGCTTGAGTTCACCCGGCAGCCGCGAGCCGATCGGAGCCATGTCGCCGTCCGCGCCGTGCCGGGCGAGCAGGTCGAGGGCGAGCCGTCCACGCCGCACCCGTTCCCGGGCGGTGGAGAGCGCCAGATCCCGCAGGTGATGGCCGTACGGGTAGATTCCCGGGGCCTTGGACAGGCCGAACTTCAGGTACAGCGGTGCACCGCGCCTGATCAGCTCGGCGACCTCGTACATCCGGATGTAGCCGCCGAGATCGTCGGGGGCCTCGATGTACATGTCCATGGGGGCGGCGGACACCCGGCGGATCTCGGTGAGGTGGTCCAGGGTGAGGTCGCTGGGCACGTTGACCGAGTCGGCGCCGAGCTGCTCGTACACTGCGTAGGCCGCCGGGTTGACGGGCCCGATGAGCGCCGACACCTTCAGCGTGGTGTCGGCCGGGATGATGCCGGCCGCGCGGGCGCGGTGCAGCGTCCACAGCACGCCCTCGTCCGCGACGAGCAGGCACTTGACGCCCAGCTCCGTCGCCCGGACGGCGTCCTCGACGCAGCCGGCGACGGCGTCGTGACCGCGGGCGCGCAGCCCGCCGCCCCGGGAGTCGGTCCGGGTGGAGCCGCCGATGTCCCAGGTGCCGCGCGGCCCGGTGAACAGGCAGAGCTCGATGTCACGCTCGCCGGTGGCGTCGACCATCTCGGTGATCTCGGCGTCGGTCAGCATCCACACGCCGCTGCCCTGGCTGATCCGGTGGATCGGCACGTCGAGACGCGAGGCTTCCTTGAGGATGACGGCCAGCGCTTCGGGACCCTCGCACGAAGGGACCTCGGTGCGCCAGCGGCCGCCGTCGGGGAAGGTGTGGGCGGAGGCGTCGGCGGGGTCGAGGGCGGGCGCGCCCAGGCCGAGCGCGGTGAGCGCCTGCTCACCAGGTCGACGGGCTGCCGGGGCGGAAGCGTCGGTGGTCACATGCCGTCCTTCGTGTTCGATATTTCGGTCAAGGTTCGCGGCTCAGGTCGTACGGGTGTGGGTGTACGCCGATGCGGGGGCGGTCAGGTAGCCCCCGCACCGGCGTACGGCTCAGGGTTCTACGGCTTGAGCAGCACCTTGCCCACCTTCGGATCGCCTGATCCCACCAGGTCGATGGCCGCGGCGAACTCGGCGAGCGGCAGTTCGTGCGTGACCAGCGGCAGCGGATCCAGCAGCCCGGCCCCGAACACCCGGACGGTGTGCGACCAGGCGTCCGGCGGGGCCCCGAAGACGGTGTGCACCTCCAGCTGCCGTACGACCAGCTCCGTCGGGTCGAGCCCGTCGGCGCCCGGCGCCGGGATCCCGGTGAGGACCAGCCGGCCACCGCGCCGGAGCAGCGAGGCGGCGGTCCGCGCGGCGGACGCGGAACCGGCGGTCTCGATGACGACGTCGAAGTCGTCCGGGAGCGCCTGGTCCCTGGTCCTGAAGTCGGTGGCCCCGAACTGTCGGGAGAGGCCCTCCCGGTCGTTCCGGGTGCCCACGACCAGCAGCTCGGCGGGTGATCCCGCCTTCAGGAACTGAACGGCGAACATGCCCAGCGTCCCGGTGCCGACGACGGCCACCTTCTCGCCCGGCAGCGCGTGCGCCTTGATCGCGGCGGCCGCGATACAGGCGGCCGGCTCCAGCAGGGCGGCGGCGGTGAGGTCGGCGTCGTCCGGCAGGACGTGCAGCAGCCGGGCCGGGAGGGTGAGGGTGGCGGCCATGGCCCCCGGCTGGGTGAAGCCGGTCTCCTCGTACCCGTCGGTGCACAGCGTGGTCTCGCCCGCGTGACAGCGGTCGCAGACCTGGCAGTTGCGGAAGCCCTCGCCGACGACCTTGCGGCCGACGAGCGACGCGGGGACCCCGGCGCCGACCGCCTCGACCGTCCCGGACCACTCGTGGCCGGGGGTCAGCGGGTAGCGGACGTACCCCTCGGGGCGGTTGCCCTGGTACACCTCGCGGTCGCTGCCGCAGATGCCGGTGGCGTGGACGCGGACGAGCGCCTCGCCGGGTTCCGGCCGCCGCGGCTCGTGCGGGACGAGCCGGTGCTCGCCCGGCGCCTCGACGACGACGGCCGTACTCACTTGGTGCTGCCCTTGGGCTTGCGCTGCTCCCAGCCCTCGGCCCAGAGGTCGAAACGGGCCTGCTGCTGCGGGAACTCGGCGGCGGCGTCCACGTCGAGCTCGACGCCGAGACCGGGCGCGTGGGACAGCTCGAAGTAGCCGTCGACGACCTGCGGTGCCCCCTTGACGACCTTCTTGATCTCCGAGTCGGCGAAGTCGTTGAAGTGCTCGAGGATCTTGAAGTTCGGAGAGGTGAACCCGACCTGGAGCGAGGCCGCGGTGAGGACCGGGCCGCCGACGTTGTGCGGGGCGACGAGCACGTAGTGCGCCTCGGCGGTGGCGGCCAGCTTCCGGGTCTCCCAGATGCCGCCGATGTGGCCGACGTCCGGCTGGATGATGTCCACGGCCTGGCTCTCGAAGAGCTCACGGAACTCGACGCGGTCGTGGATGCGCTCACCGGTGGCGACGGGGATGTCGACCTTCGCGGCGACCTTCTCCAGTGCCTTCAGGTTCTCGGGCGGGCACGGCTCCTCCAGCCACGCGGGCTTGAAGGGCGCGAGCTCGTTCGCGAGCCGGACGGCGGTGGCGGGGGAGAAGCGGCCGTGCATCTCCAGCATCAGCTCGGCGTCCGGCCCGATGGCGTCGCGCACGGCCTCGATGAGGGAGACCGCGTACAGGGTCTGCTGGTGGTCCAGCTCGAAGTGCCCGGTGCCGAAGGGGTCGATCTTGAGCGCCTTGTAGCCGCGCTCCATGACGCCCTGGGCCGCCTTGTGGTAGGCCTCCGGGGTGCGCTCGGTGGTGTACCAGCCGTTGGCGTAGGCCTTGACCTTGTCGGTGACCTTGCCGCCGAGGAGCTGCCAGACGGGCACGCCCAGGGCCTTGCCCTTGATGTCCCAGCAGGCCATCTCGACGACGGCGATGCCCGACATCACGATCTCGCCGGCCCGCCCGTAGTCGCCGAACTTCATCCGGCGCACGAGGTCCTCGACAGCGAATGGGTCCGAACCGAGAATGTGGTTGGCCTGGGCCTCCTTCAGGTAGCCGATCAGCGCGTCGGTGTGACCCAGCATGCGGGTCTCTCCGACACCCGTGATGCCCTCGTCGGTGTGCACCAGGACGTAGGTCAGGTTGCGCCACGGCGTCCCGACCACGTGCGTGCTGATTCCGGTGATGCGCACGGAAGTTACCCTTCGGCTGTTCGAGATTTCGTCACATGTTCGAAATGCTGGGCAGACAGTAAGGATTGCGCGAGGCGAGTGTCAATGGGTCGAACAGGTAACGGTTTCGATAGTTTCGCTACTCCTTTCGAAAGTCGGCCCGTCCTGGTGTGGGCCAGGTCACTCGGACGGTCGCGCCGGTATGGCCGGTTCCCACACAACTTTCACAGGCAAAGCCGGGAACGCGCCTGTCCTGGAACTTAGTCTTCCCGCGTCATGGACTACTGCCACCCGTGCCGACGGCACCTCAACGGCGCCCTCGCCTGCCCGGGGTGCGGCGCACCTGCTCAACAGCTACGCGCGTATCCGCCCGGCACGCCCGGTCCGGAGCCGTGCGCGCAGGATACGTCGGCGCACCGGGCGCCCGGCGACTCGGACGATCACGGCTCCCCGGGCGCTCACGGCGACCGGGACGACCACGGCGACCGGGACGACCACGGCGCTCGGGACGACTACGGCGCTCGGGACGACTACGGCGCTGCGGACGGCCACGGCGCTCGGGACGACCGGGACGACCACGGCGCTCGGGACGACTACGGCGCTCGGGACGACTACGGCGCTGCGGACGGCCACGGCGCTCGGGACGACCGGGACGATCACGAGGCTCGGGACGGTCACGACGATCACGGAGCCGAGAGCGGCGAGCCGCGGGGCCGGGCCGCGCGTCGCCGCGAGCAGGGCCGGGGTGGCCGCCGCGGCCCCCAGGGCGCGACCGCCGCGCCGGACGCGAGTCGCCGCGACCGCAAGGCCTCGGCCCACCGCCGACGCCGCAAGCGCATCGTACTGATCACCGTCGGCTTCGCACTCGCGGCCGGCGGCCTGAGCCTGGCCGAACTCGGCGTGGACGCACCGGGGTTCACCTCGCCCGGGAACCCGGCGGCGGCCGGCGGCGAGGCGTCCGAGGTCGACGGGTCGTCGTCGGGGCCGAGCGCGTCCGCGCGGGCCCTCGACGACCGGACCGACACGGGCGGCGACGACGCCTCGGCCTCCCCGAGCGCCTCCGCCTCCCCGTCGGCGTCGGAGTCCGCGAAGGACGGGTCGGCCACGCCGAGCCCGGACAAGGAGGCCCAGTCGGCCACCCTCCCCGGCTCCTCCGGGTCGACCTCCGGATCGACCCCGTCCGACTCGGGCTCGGACTCCACCCCGACCGCCGACCCCTCGACGCCGGAGGCGACCCCGGACCCGTCGCCCTCGCAGACGTGCACGCGCTTCCTGTGGTGGTGCTCGTAGAGCTCCGCCGGAGCCGACAGCTCCGCTTCCGGTCCCGCTGAGCGGTCTTCATGTGGGCCGTCCACGGCCGCGCGACGGACGCCCCGGTTTGGCCGAAATCGATGTGTGGTGAAGCGGGTTGGGGATGTTCGGACCGCGCGTCCCGTCGCCGGGCCGCCGGCCGGTGCGCGGCCGCCGCCAGCCTTCCGGCCTGTGACCAGGGACGATGCACCGTCCCCGCTCTGCGCGTTATGGAACCGTGACGACGTTCCCGTGCAGCCCTCTTGACCGCCGTGAATTGTTAGCGCTCACAATGACCTCCGCATTCACCAGTCGGCGACGACGTCAACACGGGGAGGTACGAGCGGTCGTGCCCGCAGCGTCCCAACTCGCCCACACCCCCGGTGTCGTCGGGCCCACCGGGATCCCGGAGTGAAGCCGGCGGCGCGGAACCCTCCGCCCACCCCGCAGGACGTACAGGACTTATCAGCAGCCGAACGCCAAGGAGGTGCGGCCGTGACACACACCCGGCTCCGGCCGCCCACCATGGCCGACGTGGCGCGCATGGCCGGCGTGTCCCACCAGACCGTGTCCCGCGTGCTGGGGGAGCACCCCAACGTGCGGGACGAGACCCGGGCCAGGGTGCTGCGGGCGATCGAGGAGATGGGCTACCGCCGCAACTTCTCCGCACGGGCCCTGGCCACCCGGCGCACCCGCACGCTCGGCGTGGTCGCCTCCGACACCACCCTCTACGGGCCGGCCAGCACGCTGTTCGCGCTCGAGGAGGCGGCACGCGCCGAGGGGTACCTCGTCTCGACGGTCAGTCTGCGCGAACTGACCATGGA
The DNA here is from genome assembly GCF_044766465.1 of Streptomyces sp. NPDC102259. NCBI lineage: Bacteria > Bacillati > Actinomycetota > Actinomycetes > Kitasatosporales > Streptomycetaceae > Streptomyces > Streptomyces sp. NPDC102259. The sequence continues at coordinate 698,801 of NZ_JBIWMA010000001.1, forward strand.
GAAGCTCTCCGAGGCCCTGGACCACCTCAGCGAGGGCGGGGTGGAGGGAGTGGTCGCCATCGCCCCGCAACGGTCGGCGGTGGACGCTCTGGCCGAACTGCGCCACCCCTTCCCGGTGGTGGTCGTGGGCGGCGAACCGGGCATGGACATCCCTCGCGTCGGTGTGGACCAGCACCTGGGAGCGCGGCTGGCGACCGGTCACCTGCTGGCCGCCGGTCACCGCACGGTCTGGCACCTCGCCGGACCCGAGGACTGGCAGGAGGCGGCCGACCGGGCCGCCGGCTGGCGGGCCACCCTCGAAGCGGCGGGCGTCGAGCCGCCCATGCTGCTGCGGGGGGACTGGAGTCCGCTGTCGGGCTACCGTGCGGGCCAGGAACTGGCCGGCTGGGTGGGCCGCGGACTGACCGCCGTCTTCGTCGCCAACGACCAAATGGCGCTGGGGGTGTTGCGGGCCCTGCGGGAAGCGGGGGTCCGGACTCCGCAGGACGTCGCGGTGGTCGGCTTCGACGACATCCCGGAGTCGGAGTTCTTCGCTCCGCCGCTCACCACCGTCCGGCAGGACTTCTCGACGGTGGGCCAGCGAGGCATCGCGCTGCTCCTGGAGCAGATCGAGGGCCGGCCGGCCGCCGGTACGCCCCGGATCGCGATCGAACCCCAACTCGTCGTACGCGCAAGCACTTTCCCGAGCGCCGCCCAACCGGAGGGCGCACCCCACTGACGGACCCCGTCGGAACCCTGACCAGCAGTATGGCCGAAATGCCGAACAGTGATCGACAGGCTGGACGCAGCGCGGCCGGTTCATCGAGTACCAGCAGGTCCATCCCCGGGCCGGCTCTTCAAAGGAGAAGAACATGCTCAGCAGAAGGAACTTCCTCACCGCGGCGGTCGGCGTGGCGGCGGCGGGTGGCCTGGCGGCCTGCGCCAAGGAGGACGACAACGCGTCCAGCAGCTCCTCCGGGGACGGCGGCAAGGCCATCACGCTCGGCTTCTCCCAGGTCGGCTCGGAGAGCGGCTGGCGCAGCGCCAACACGGACTCGGTGAAGGCGGCGGCCAAGGAGGCGGGCTACACCCTCAAGTTCTCCGACGCCCAGCAGAAGCAGGAGAACCAGATCTCCGCGATCCGCAGCTACATCACCCAGGGAGTGGACGTCATCGCCTTCTCGCCGGTGGTCGTCACCGGCTGGGACGCGGTGCTGAAGGAGGCCAAGGCCAAGAAGATCCCGGTGGTCCTCACCGACCGCTCCGTCGAGACCTCCGACGAGTCCCTGTATGTGACCCTGGTCGGCTCCGACTTCACCGACGAGGGCCGCCGCGCCGCCAGGATCCTCGAGAAGGTCATCGCGAAGGCCGGGCTCAAGGGCGCGGTGAAGATCGCCCAGCTGGAGGGCACCACCGGCGCCGCCCCGGCGATCGAGCGCGCCAAGGGCTTCAAGGAGGTCATGGACGCCGACCACGCGAGCGACTGGAAGGTCGTCGTCAGCCAGACCGGTGACTTCACCCGGGCCGGCGGCAAGCAGGTCATGGCGGCCTTCCTCCAGTCCAACCCGGACATCAACGTCCTCTTCGCGCACAACGACGACATGGCCATCGGCGCCATCCAGTCCATCGAGGCGGCCGGCAAGAAGCCCGGCAAGGACATCCTGATCGTCTCGATCGACGGCGTGAAGGACGGCTTCGTGGCCATGTCCGAGGGCAAGATCAACGCCATCGTCGAGTGCAACCCGCTCCTCGGCCCGCAGCTGATGGACGTCGTCAAGAAGGTCAAGGACGGCGAGACGGTCGAGCGCTGGATCAAGACCAAGGAGGGCGACTTCATGCAGGACCAGGCCGCGGCCGCGCTCCCGAGCCGCAAGTACTGACCGACCGCACCCACCGGCAGGGAGCCTCCGGCCGACCGAGCCGTCGGTCCCGGGGCTCCCTGCGGGCCTGAACGAATCTCATGAGGAGCGCTGCCATGGCAGAGCCACGGCCCGTCCTGGAAATGACGGGCATAGTCAAGGAGTTTCCGGGGGTACGGGCTCTGTCGGACGTCGACTTCCGGCTCTTCCCCGGCGAGATCCACGCCCTGATGGGCGAGAACGGCGCGGGCAAGTCCACCCTCATCAAGGTGCTCACGGGGGTCTACTCCCTGGACGGCGGCACGATCACGCTGGACGGCGGGGCCGTGCGGATCGCCAGCCCGCTGGAGGCCCAGCGGGCCGGTATCAGCACCGTCTACCAGGAGGTCAACCTCTGCCCCAACCTGTCGGTGGCGGAGAACATCTTCATCGGGCGTGAACCGACCCGGATGGGCCGCATCCAGTGGAAGCAACTGCGCCGTCAGGCAGCGGAGTTGGTGGACCGGCTCGGACTCGACATCGACGTCACCGCCCCGCTGTCCTCGTACCCGCTGGCCGTGCAGCAACTGGTCGCGATCGTCAGGTCGTTGAACACCGGTGACGGCGACGGCGACGGACCGGGCACCAAGGTGCTGATCCTCGACGAGCCGACGTCCAGCCTCGACCGTGACGAGGTCCTCCAACTGTTCGCGCTGATGAGGCGGTTGAAGGACGAGGGCGTCGCGATCCTGTTCGTCTCGCACTTCCTGGACCAGATCTACGAGGTCTGCGACCGGATGACCGTGCTGCGCAACGGCACCCTCGTCGGTGAGCACATGGTGCGCGACCTCGACCAGGTCGGCCTCGTCCAGCTCATGCTCGGCAAGGCCATGGGCCAGCTGGACGAGCTCCACGAACACCAGCTGCACTCCGACGCGGGCGAGACGCTGCTCGAGGCGGACGGCCTCGGCCGGACCGGCGGCATCGCCCCGTTCGACATGAAGATCAGGAAGGGCGAGGTGATCGGGCTCGCCGGCCTGCTCGGATCGGGCCGGACCGAACTCGCCCGGCTGCTCTTCGGCGCCGACCAGCCGGACACCGGCAAGGTGTCCATCGGCGGCAAGCAGATCTCGATGAGCGCCCCGAACGACGCGATCGGCGCCGGGGTCGCCTTCTGCTCAGAGAACCGCAAGAGCGAGGGCCTGGTGCCCGACCTGACGGTGCGCGAGAACATCATCCTGGCCCTACAGGCCGCGCGCGGCTGGACCCGGCCCATCCCGGTCGCCCAGCGCGACGAACTCGTCGCCAAGTACATCAAGGCGCTGGACATCCGCCCCGCCAACCCCGAGGCCCGGGTCGGCCGGCTCAGCGGCGGCAACCAGCAGAAGGTACTGCTGGCCCGCTGGCTGATCACGAGTCCGAAGCTGCTGATCCTGGACGAGCCGACGCGCGGCATCGACATCGGCGCCAAGGCGGAGATCCAGAAGCTCGTCGTCTCGCTCTCCGAGGACGGCATGTCGGTGCTGTACATCGCGGCCGAGCTGGAGGAGGTACTCCGGCTCAGTCACACCATCGGAGTGCTGCGCGACCGCCGGCTGGTGGCGCAGATCGCCAACGGGCCCGAGATCACCACGAGCCGGATCCTGGAGACCATCGCGAGCGGAGAGCACCAGTGACCACCCCTTCGACCGCCCCTTCCCGGTGGCGAGCACTGACCCACCACCACCTGTTCTGGCCGGTGGCGGTCCTGGTCCTGCTGCTGCTCGTCAACGTCCCCTTCACGCCCGACTTCTTCTCGATCAAGATGGCGGACGGCCACCTCTACGGCAGCCTCGTCTCGATCGTGCTGTTCGGATCGCCCCTCATCCTGGTGGCGGTCGGCATGACCCTGGTCATCGCCACCGGCGGCATCGACCTCTCCGTCGGCGCCGTGGTCGCCATCACCGGGGCACTGGCCTGCTCGTACATCAGCGACCAGTCGGACCAGGGCGCCCTGTCCGGGGTGCTGCTCGCCATGGGCCTGGGCCTGCTGGCCGCGGTCGTCTGTGGTCTGTGGAACGGCTTCCTGGTCGCCAGGATGGGCATCCAGCCGATCATCGCCACCCTGATCATCATGGTCGCCGGGCGCGGTGTCGCCCAGCTGATCACCGACGGCCAGATCATCACGATCAACAGCGAGCCGTACAAGTTGATCGGCGGCGGCTACTGGCTGACCCTGCCGTTCTCCATCTTCGTGGTGGCCGTGGTCGTGGCCGTCACCGTGGTGCTGACCCGCCGCACGGCACTCGGCCTGCTGGTCGAGGCGGTCGGCGGCAACGCCGAGGCCAGCCGCCTGGTGGGCATCAGGTCCCGGCGCATCAAGATCATGGTGTACGCGTTCTGCGCGCTCTGCGCGGGCATCGCCGGCCTGATGATCAGCTCCAACACCTCGGCCGCCGACGGCAACAACGCCGGTCTGTGGATCGAACTCGACGCGATCCTCGCCGTGGTGATCGGCGGCACCTCGCTCCTGGGCGGCCGGTTCTCCGTCGGCGGCACGGTGGTCGGCGCCCTCGTCATCCAGACCCTGACCACCACGATCTACACCATCGGCGTGCCGACCCAGACCAACCTGGTCTTCAAGGCCGCCGTCGTCATCGTCGTCTGCCTGCTCCAGTCCCCGAAGTTCCGCGCCAAGGTGTTCGGCGCCAGGTTCGGCTCCGGATCCGGCGCGAAGGGAAGCGGCAAGCAGGCCGCGGCCCCGGCGGACCCCGCCGCGGCGTCCGAGGCCGCCCCCAAGATGGAGGTGTCGTGATGAGCGCGACCACCCAGAGCCCCACGGCCTCCGACAGCCGTACCCCGTCCAAGGCCGCGCGCCTGCTCGGCGACCGGCGCCTGCCCGTCGCGGTGACGGCCCTGCTCTTCCTGCTGATGTACACCGTGGGCCTGAGCCGGTACCAGAACTACGGGTTCGGCGAACCGCAGGTCTTCCTGAACCTGTTCATCGACAACGGCTATCTGCTCGTCGCCGCGGTCGGTGTCACCTTCGTCATCCTGTCCGGCGGCATCGACCTGTCCGTGGGCTCGATGATCGGCTTCACGACGATGTTCACGGCCTGGCTGGTGGAGCGGCAGGGGCTGCCGCTGCTGCTGGTGATCCCCATGGCGCTGGGCGTGGGCGCGCTCGGCGGATTCCTGATGGGCTATGTGATCCACAACTTCGAGATCCAGCCCTTCATCGTGACCCTCGCCGGCCTCTTCCTCTTCCGTGGCCTGTGCCTGGTCATCAGCAAGGAGTCGATCTCCATCGGCGACTCCTCGGTGAGCAGCATGGCCCAGGCGCAGGTGTCGCTGGGGATGGGCTTCCTGTCGATCGGCGCGATCGTCTCGCTGGTCGTCCTCGCCGTGGCGTTCTACGTCCTGCACTACACCCGTTTCGGGCGCCGGGTGTACGCCATCGGCGGCAACGAACAGTCGGCCATGCTGATGGGCCTCCCGCAGGGCGGCACGAAGATCGCCGTGTACACCGTGAGCGGGTTCTGCTCGGCGCTGGCCGGACTGCTCTTCACCCTGTACATCCAGTCCGGCGACCCGTTGCACGCGACCGGCATGGAACTCGACGCGATCGCCGCGGTGGTCATCGGCGGCACGCTGCTCACGGGCGGCTCCGGGTACGTGCTGGGCACCCTGTTCGGAGTGCTGGTGCTCGGCCTGATCAAGAGCATCATCCAGTTCGAGGGCACGCTCAGCTCCTGGTGGACGAAGATCGCCACCGGGGTGCTGCTGTGCGCGTTCATCCTGGTCCAGCGCTTCATGACGACCCGCAAGAAGACCTGAGCCCCAGGACCTGAGCCGGAGGACCTGAGCCCACGTGACGCTCCCGGCCCGGAGGCCGGGAGCCGTCGTCAGGGCGATCCGGGCCGGCTCTCCGTCTTGAAGGTCACCCACACCGTCTTGCCGACGGGGTGTTCGGTGATGCCCAGGTCGTCCGCCAGTTCCCGCGCCAGGAAGAGGCCCCGGCCCGAACAGGCGTCGGGGGCCGGCGGGCACGCGGGGACGGGATGGTCGCCGGTGTCGCGTACGGCGAGGCGGACCAGGGGGCCGTCCAGGGTGAGGGTCACGCAGTACTGCCGGCCGGGGGGCACCCCGTGCAGCAGGGCGTTCGTGGCGAGCTCCGACACGCACAGCTCTATGTCGTCCAGCCGGTCGACGCGGCCCCAGTCGCTCAGCACCTGGTGGACGAAGACCCGGGCGGCCCGCACGGAGGCGCGCGAGCGGGGGAAACGACGTTGCCGTGACAGGGGCACGGGGGCACCTCCGGTGGTCCTGGGGCGTCCTGCGGCGAAACCTTACTGTTATTCGCGAAAGGTAACAAGGTCGTGAAGGGTGGCTGATGGTGGCTGAGGGTGGCGGTTGGCGGATGAGTCAAGTCGCCTACCGTGTAGGGCGGCAGGGTCGAAAGAACGGTCGGCCGTACAGGAGGAGTCGTGGATGCGAGCGGATGGGTCAGCACATCGTTGCCGTATCTGACGCCACGGGGCACCGGGCAGGGCGACGCCTGGGCGGCCGAGGCCGCGGCACAGGGGCGGCGCGGCACCCAGCGCATCCTGTACGCCGGTGAGGTGCCCGCCCCCGCCGACGTGGCGGCGCTGCTCGGCGTCCCCGAGGGCGAGCCGGCCGTCGTACGCCGACGGCTGATCCTCCTCGACGAGGAGCCCAGCGAGCTCACCGACACGTACTACCCGACGGCCATAGCCGCGGGCACCCGTCTCGCCGGGACCGCCAAGATCCCCGGCGGAGCCCTCACCCTGCTCGCCGAGCTCGGTCACGTCGGCGTCCTTGTGCGGGAGGACGTGACGGCCGGGATCCCGGACGAGGGGGAGCGCCGGGTCCTGCGGACCGCCCCCGAGGAACCGGTCCTGCGGCTCGTCCGGCTCACGCTGGACCACGCCGACCGGCCGATCCAGGTCGACCGTATGGTGATGCCTGCCCTACGGCAGAGGCTGCGCTACCAGATCAGGATCGGATGACCGTGCCCAAGGCAGACCCGGAAGCCGTCGACCGCCGCTCCCTGCACGAGCGCATCGCGGCCGATCTGCGCGACGACATCATGAGCGGAGAGCTCGCCCCCGGCGCCAACCTGCCCACCACCGCCCAGCTCAAGGAACGCTTCGAGGCGTCGAGCGCCACGGTCCAGAAGGCCCTGCAACTCCTCAAGGAAGAACGCCTGGTGGTCGGCAGGGCGGGCGCCGCCGTCACCGTCCGCGAGCACCGCCAGCGCACCGTCCGGCCCGCCACGCTCATGAGGCCGGGCAGCCCCGGAGCGCCCTACCGCTGGCTCACCGAGGCGGCCAAGCACGGCACGCACGCCCGCATCCAGCTTCTCGACGTGGCCGAGAGCCACCCGCCCGCCGACGTCCGCGCCGCCCTCGACCTCCCGGCCGACGGCATCGCGCTGCTCCGCGGCCAGATACTCCTCGTCGACGACGAGCCCGCCGAACTCGTCGAGTCCTACTACCCGCTGGACATCGCCCGGGGCACGCCGCTGGCCGAGCGCCGCAGGATCAGGGGCGGCACGCCCGCCCTGCTGACCGAGCTCGGCCACCCGCCCCGGCGCAGCACGGACCGGATCTCCGCCCGGGTCCCCACCCAGGCCCAGTACCAGGCACTCCGCCTCACCAGCTGCATGCCGGTCCTGCGTACCCTGCGCCTGATCCACAGTGACGGCGACCGCCCCGTCGAGGCCACCGTGATGGTGAAGGCGGGCCATCTCTACGAACTACAGTACGAGTTCACAGCGGAAGGAGGGGGAGGAGCGTGATCGTGCTCGTCCTCTCGGCGATCCTCGCCCTCGTCATCGGCGGCTGCGCCTGCATCTGGTGGGCGGAGCGGGGCGGCCCCCGCTGGGTGCGCGTCGTGGCCCTCGTGACCGTGACGATCGGCGAAGTGCTCCACGAGGCCAACCGCGGGAAGCGGAAGTCGGGCTGGGGCGGCTCGGGCGACTCGGGTGGTTCGGACGACTGAGGCGGAACCGGGAGGCGCAAGGACGCGCCCCCGGCCGGCCCTCGCCGTCAGGCCTGTCCGCTCTCCGTGCCCAGCATGCGCCGCAGCAGCCCCCGCAGCGCCACCCGCCCCGGCCCCTCGCCGTCAGGCCTGGCCGCTCTCCGTGCCCAGCATGCGCCGCAGCAGTCCCCGCAGCGCCACCCGCTCCTCCTCCGCCAGTCCCGCCAGCGGCTCCCGCGCGAACCGCAGCGACTCGCGCAGCCCCTTGGCTATCTCCCGGCCCTCGACCGTGGCCGCCGCCAGCTTCACCCGGCGGTCGGCCGGATCGGGACGCCGCTCGACCAGGCCGCGGGACTCCAGACGGTCGACGATGCCGGTCACGTTGGACGGCTCACACTTCAGTTTCTGCGCCAGCTTCCGCATCGGCAGCGGCTCCAGCGAGAGCAGGCTCAGCAGCCGCGCCTGTGCGCCGGTGAGGGCGTGACCTGCGGCGGCTTCCTCGTAGTCCTCGTAGTAGCGGGCCACGACCTCGCCGATCAGGCCGACGACCTCCATGGTCAGGGCATCGGGGAGCGGGGCCGGATGTGGGGTGGGCATGCGTTCAGGGTACCCCGTTACTTGACATCCTGAAATATTCAGGAGCATGGTTGTTTCAGGTAGTGAAGCATTTGCGAGCGCAGGAAAGGCAGCCCCCCATGACCGAGTCGGCCCTCCCCACCACCAGCCGCGAATGGCGTCTGCTCAGCCGTCCCGTCGGCTGGCCGAAGCCCGAGGACTTCGAGCTGGCCGACGCGGAGATCCGGCAGCCCGGCCCGGGTGAGGTGCTGGTCCGCAACGCCTACGTCTCCGTCGACCCCTACATGCGCGGCCGGATGAGCGCGGCCAAGTCGTACGTGGCCCCCTTCGAGCTGGGCAAGGTCATGCAGGGCGGGGCGGTCGGCGAGGTCGTCGCCTCCGCCGCCGAGGGCGTCTCCGTCGGCGATCACGTCCTGCACTTCGGCGGCTGGCGCGAGTACGCCACCTTCGACGCCAAGCAGGCCGTCAAGGTCGACCCCGAGGCCGCGCCCCTCTCCACCTACCTCGGCGTCCTCGGGATGACGGGTCTCACCGCCTACGCGGGCCTGCTGCGCACCGGCTCCTTCAAGGAGGGCGACTCCGTCTTCGTGTCGGGCGCGGCCGGCGCCGTCGGCAGCCAGGTCGGCCAGATCGCCAGGCTGAAGGGCGCCTCCCGGGTCATCGGCTCGGCAGGCTCCGACGAGAAGGTCAAGCTGCTCGTCGAGGAGTACGGCTTCGACGCCGCCTTCAACTACAAGAACGGACCCGTCGCGGCGCAGCTGCGCGAGGCCGCTCCCGACGGCGTCGACGTCTACTTCGACAACGTCGGCGGCGATCACCTCGAAGCGGCCATCGGCTCGCTCAACGAGAAGGGCCGCATCGTGATCTGCGGCATGATCTCCGTCTACAACAACACCGAGCCGGCCCCCGGCCCGAAGAACCTCGCCCGCCTCATCGCGACCCGCGGCCGTATCGAGGGCCTCCTGGTCGGCGACCACTACGACCTCCAGCCGGAGTTCGTCCGGGAGGTCGGCGCCTGGGTCCGCTCCGGCGAGCTGAAGTACCGCGAGACGGTCGTCGAGGGCATCGAGAACAACCTGGAGGCGTTCCTCGGGGTGCTGCGCGGCGACAACACCGGAAAGATGATCGTCAAGCTCTGACCTCCGGTCCGTGACACCGCCCTGACCGGTCGTCACGTACGACGAAGGCCGCACCCCTGGACGTGGGGCGCGGCCTTCGCTCTTGTCCCGGCGATCCGTCGGGGCCCGGCGGATCGCCGCGGCAGGCAGGTTCGTCAGCCGGTGGTCAGGGCCGCCGTGTGCACCGCTGCCGCCAGGCGGTCGTTCTCCGGGGCGGAGCCGCCCGGGAAGGCGAACCGGCGCCGGGTGTAGCCGTAGGCGAGACCGCTGCGCGGATCCGCGAAGGCCTGGCAGCCGCCCGCCCCGCTGTGGCCGAAGGCCCCGGCGCCGAGGAACGGGTGCCAGGTGTCGGCGGTCGCCTGGAAGCCCAGTCCGTACGACTTGTGCGAGCGCGCCACCACGTCGTAGCCCACCGAGTGCAGTTGTCCGAACTCCGCCGCCGTGTCCTCCTTGAGCAGCGGCGCCTTCCCGCCGACCTCGCTGATCGCCGCCGCGTACAGCCCGGCCAGCCCGCGCGCCGAGGCCACCCCGCCCACCGAGGCCGGCCCCTTGGCCCGGATCAGGGGGTCGTTCGGCAGGAGTTCCAGGTCGGTCGGCTCGGCGGCGTGCCGGTTGAAGGCGACGGCGGCGAGCGTGTGCGGCCCGCCCGGCAGGGAGTCCAGCAGCGCCCGCTGCTCGGCGGTCGGCGCCATCGGCTGAGCGGTGCGGAACCGCGGCTCGTGCGCCCGGGGCAGCCCCAGGAAGAAGTCCAGCCCGTACGGGACGCGCACCCGCTCCTCGTACACCTCCTGGAGCGTACGGCCGGTGGCCCGCCGTACGACCTCGCCGGTGAGCGCCCCGATGACCAGCCCGTGGTAGCCGAAGGCGGTGCCCGGTCGCCAGAACGGCCGCTGGTCGGCGAGGCGTTCGGCGATCTGCCGGTCGTCGGCCAGCTCCTGCGGCGAGAACCCGCTGTCCGTGCCGATCACCCCGGCCCGGTGCGCGAGCAGCTCGCGCAGGGTCAGCGCGCCCTTGCCCTCGGCCGCGAACTCCGGCCAGTAGTAGGTGACTTTGCGGTCCAGCTCCAGGGTGCCCTCCTGGACGAGGAGCGCGACGACCAGGTGGGCAGCGCCCTTGGTCGACGAGTAGACGCCGTAGAGCGAGTCGGGGCCGGCGCCGTCGCCGGGCACCCACAGGTCGACCACTCGCCGCCCGTGCACATGGGCGCACAACTGGCCCTCGTAGTCGGGCTTCTCCTCCGCCACGAACGTGGCGAACGCCTCCCGTACCGCTTCGAATCCGTCGGCGACCGTGCCGTGGATCTCCCTCGTCGTCCCAGTCAATCGAGTCATCCGCTCTCCTCAACCAGCCCACTGCTCGCGTGTGCCGACAAGTCCTTCGAGCTCGGCTTCTCCCCGTGCCACGCCGTCGCACCGAAATACCTCGCCGGACCTGCCGAGACCGTTGCCTCTGTAGATCGGTACGGCGAGGTGTACCCGTTCGACTCAACCGCGTCGAGGAGGTGTTGGTGTCACCGATGCCCCGGATGGCCCACGAGGGCCGCCGCAGGCGTGCGGCGCGTGGCGTGCGGCCGCCGGTCATGAAATGTGCACGACCGATAGAGTTCGGCCATGCGCGATCTTGGGGTGGGGTTCACGTACCTCCTGAAGGGCCAGCGGTGGGTGGCCCGGCACGGCAAGCAGTACGGGTTCGGACTCGTTCCCGGCCTGATCACACTTGTCCTCTACGCGGCGGCCCTGGTGGCGCTCGCGGTGTGGGGCGAGGACTTCGTCGGGTGGTCGACACCGTTCGCCGACGACTGGACGAGCCCCTGGCGCGGACTGTTCCGCGGCTTCCTCGTCGCCGTGCTGTTCGCCCTCGGCCTGCTGCTCGCCGTCCTCACCTTCACCGCGGTCACCCTGCTCATCGGGCAGCCGTTCTACGAGAGCCTCTCCGAGAAGGTCGACCGGGACGTCTCGCCCGACGGCACGGCCCCCGAGTCCGGGCTGCCGCTCTGGCGCGAACTGTGGATCTCCGGCCGCGACAGCCTCCGCATCCTGTGCCGCGCGCTGCTGTGGGCCGTGCTGCTGTTCGCCCTCGGGTTCATCCCGGTCGTCGGGCAGACGGTGGTTCCGGTGATCGGCTTCTTCGTCACGGGCTTCTTCCTCACCCAGGAACTCGCCTCCGTCGCCCTCCAGCGCCGGGGCGTCGACCTGCGGGCCCGGCTCGCCCTGCTCCGCTCCCGCAAGGCCCTGATCTGGGGCTTCGGCACCCCCCTGGGGCTGGCCTTCCTGGTGCCGGTCGTCGCGGTGTTCCTGATGCCGGGCGCGGTCGCGGGGGCCACCCTGCTGGCCCGTGAGCTGCTCGGCGAGGAGATCTCCGACGGCGACGGGGCCGGCACCCCGAAGGAGGAGAGCGCCACCTCATGACCGAGCTGCTCGCCGTGGCCCTCATCACCGTGCCGGCGGTCATCGCCCCCGGCGCCGACTTCGCGGTCATCGGCTCGGTCCTGGCGGGCCTGGGCGTCAGCCAGGCCCTGGCGCCCTCGCACTGACTCGATGCCGGCGACCGAGCGCCGGCGACCGAGCGGGGGCCTACCGCCCGGCCTCCACGGCCGCGGCGAGGATCGCCCGTACCTGGGCGACGATGTCCAGCCGGTTCCGCACGAACTCGGGATCGGTGACGTCCTGGGTGTTGCCCGCCGCGAACTGGAGGACCGGCGTGTGCACATGCCCGCCCGGGAGGCTGTCGTGCAGCCCCAGCCGGTCGCGCAGCAGGGTGGCCCGGTAGGCGATCTCGTTGGAGAGGTAGTTCCCGCCGCCCCCGGCCCGTGCGGTCGACCCCGCCGTCGGCCCGTCCGGCCGTACGACGGGCTCGGCGTCTCCCCCAGAGGGGGCACCCCCAGCCGGTATCTCGGTGACGCTCGTGTTGTCGTAGACCGGGAACCGGCCCGTGTCCGCCGCCACGATCGCGGCGTACGGCAGCGTCGTGGTCGTCCACTGCGGCTGCGAGGCGGGGTCGGCGACCGGGACCGTCTCCGTCCGGCCAATGTTCTCGTTGTCGGGGAAGCCGCCCCGCCAGGCCCCGTTGGTGCGCTCCACGTCGAAGCGGCCGACGCGGCCCTGGCTGACGGTGGTGAACAGGTCGACGTGCGGCAGATACGGCCGCAGGGCGCGCTCCACCGTCTGCTCCGCGAAGTCCTGCCAGCGCACCGGGAACATGGCGGTCTCCACCCGCGCCGGGCCGTCCGCGGTCTGGATCACCGTGCCGTCGAGGGCGAGTGCCGCAGCCCCCGACGGGTTGGAGATCCGGATGTCCCGGTCCAGGGTGAACGGGTCGAAGCCGGTGACCAGAACACGCTTGAATCCCTTGGCGTGTCGGGGGTAGTGCAGGTCGCTCTGACCGCGCGAGGTGCGTTCCAAGGCGTCGAGCAGGGCGGTCCGTTGGCCGTCGGTGACCGCGAAGCCGGGCTGCCAGGTGCGCACTTCGCTCGTCATGCCGAGCCGCGCCCAGTAGAGCGGGCGGTCGTCGTCCCGGCTGAGGTCCCCGCCGGCGGGCCCGCGCCCCTGGACCCGGTCCACCGCCCGCCGCCACAGGGCCGCGCCCTCGCGGGTGACGACCCGACGGGCCTGGGCGTAGGAGTGCGAGGTCTCCAACAGCCGGGCGAAGCGCGGTGCCACCGTGTCGAACCCGGACCGGGTGAGGATCTCCTGGGGAACGGCCTGCGTCAGGCGCTGTTCCTCGACCGTGGGGCTGGGCACCGTGGCGGTGGCGGCAGTGGCGCTGGTGGGGAGGACGAGCCCGGCCGACAGGGCCAGACCGAGAACGCCGACGCGCAGGCGTAGGGAGTGCGCGGAGTGTGCGGAGTGTGCGGAGTGTCCGGAGTATGCGGAATGCACGGGGTGGAGGTCCTTCCGTCGCTGTGGGGGAGAGCGTGGGGTGGGACGGCGGAAGTATCCCGTGACGGAAGTGGTCTACGCCATGCCGCCGGGGATCGCCGTCGCCGCCTCCCGCAGTGCGGTGACGAACGCCTCCGCCGCCGGAGTGAGCGACCGCCCCCGTTCCGTCGCCGCGTACACCGCCCGCGCCGGGGCGCCCTCGTCGAGCACCGGCAGCAGCACGACGTCCGGCCGTACGGACGAGGCGGCGAGCGCCGGCACCAGCGCGACGCCGAGGCCCGCGGCGACATAGCCCTGCTTGGCGGTCCACTCGGCGACGACGTGCGCCACCCGCGGCCGGAAGCCCTCCCGCAGTGCCGCGTCGAGGAGGGTGCCCTCGGGCCGGGCGGAGCCGGACACCCAGTCGGCGTCGGCGAGTTCGCCCAGTCGCACCGGTCCACCGCGACCCGCGAGGGGATGCGCGGCCGGGACGGCGACGTACAGGGACTCGTCCAGGAGGCGACGCAGCGCGTACGACTCCAGCGCCGCGCGGCCCGTCGTGGACACCACCGCCACGTCGAGGTGTCCGGCGCCGAGCCGCTCCAGCAGGGCCGGGGTGAGCCCCTCCTCCCGCGTGACGCGCACACCCGGACAGCGGTCCCGGAACACGGCCAGGGCGCGCGGCACCAGCGCCGCGTCCGCCGTCGCGAACGCCCCGAACCGCAGCCGCCCGCCGGCGCCCTCCCGCAGCGCGGCCAGCTCGCGCCGCGCACCGTGCAGGGCCTCGGCGACGGACTCGGCGTACGGCACCAGCGCCCGCCCGGCCTCTGTCAACCGCACCCCTCGGGGCAGCCGGTCGAAGAGCGGACCCCCGCCCAGGGCCGCCTCCAGCGAGGAGATCTGCCGGGACACCGCGGACTGGGTCCACCCCAGGGTCCGTGCGGCGACGGTGAACGAGCCGTGGCGGACGACCTCGATGAACGCCCCCAGCCAGACGGTCGAGAGTTCGGGCAGGCTCGTGCGGTGCGGATCCGGCATGGCAGCCATGCTGGACATTCGCTTGTCGCATCGCAAGTCCCGTCCTAGCGTCGGGACATGGAGATCACCCTCGACAACCCGGCCGGCGCCCCCCAGCCCCTGAGCCCCTACTACTCCCAGGTCGCCCGCCTTCAACAGGCGGACGGCAGCGCCCTGTTGTTCCTCTCCGGGCAGATCGCCGAGGGCGCCACGCTCGCCGAGCAGAGCCGGGGCGTGTTCGAGACGATCGACGCCCTGCTGAGGGCGCACGGGGCGGGCCTGGCGGACGTCATCAACATCCGCACCTACCTCACCGACATCGGACGGCTCGCCGAATACGGCGCCGTACGCCGGGAGTTCCTCACCGGCACCCCGCCGACCAGCATGACCTTCGAGGTGTCCCGGCTGTTCCGTCCCGAGGCGCTGATCGAGGTGGAGGTGGTGGCGGCGGTGCCCGCGGCCCGGCCCGGCGGCCCCGGTACGGAGGCCTAGGCCGGCCGGTCGGGTTCGTCCTCGCCCAGCAGCCGCAGGAAGTCCCGGAACGCCCCCGGCATGTCCACCGAGTCCGGGTCCAGCAGCCACTGGTACTGGAGCCCGTCCATGACCGCCACCAGCAGCGGAGCCGTGCGCTCCGGGGTGAGGCCGTTCGGGAGGCGGTCGCCGTACTCGGTGCGCAGCACCGCCGCCATGCTCGCCCGCACCCGGGTGTACCGCTCGGTGAAGTAGTCCCGCGCCGGATGCCCCTCGGTGACGCTCTCGCCGAGCAGCGCCGAGAAGGTCTGGATGATGCCGGGCCGCATCGCGTTGTACTCGACGAGCGAGGCCAGCAGGTCCACCCGCCACCGGGTGTCCGGCACGGCGTCCCACTGGTCGCGTTCCTGGAGCACCGCAACCAGCAGCGCGTCCTTCGTCGGGAAGTGGTGCAGCAGCCCCTGCTGGGTCAGTCCCACCCGCTCGGCGACCGCGGCCAGGCTCGCGCCACGGTAACCGCGTTCGGCGATCACCCCGAGGGCGGCCCGCACGATCTCGGCCCGTCGCTCCTCGCTCCTGGTCCTGGCGCTCATGCCGTCACGGTACGGCATTCGGATCCCTCTGCATAACGTCAAGGTAACGAAACCTACCGCTCTACAGGTGGCCCGTGCACGATGGAGGCGTTGCACCGGCACTCAACGAGGAGGCACCGCCATGGCGGGAACCGAGGCGGGAACCGAGGCGGTAACGGAAGCGGCCGTCGAGACGGCTCTCGGCACACTCGACCTGGACGCCAAGACCCGGCTGCTGGCCGGCCGGGACATGTGGTCGCTGCCCGCGCTGCCGGAGATCGGGCTGAAGTCCCTCGTCATGTCCGACGGCCCGATCGGGGTCCGAGGCGTGCGCTGGACCGCCGACGACCCGTCCGTCGCGCTGCCCTCCCCGACCGCCCTCGCGGCCACCTGGGACCCGGAGCTCGCCCACCGCGCCGGCGTCCTCCTCGCCCAGGAGGCCCGCCGCAAGGGCGTCCACGTCCTGCTCGCCCCCACGGTCAACCTGCACCGCTCCCCGCTCGGCGGCCGTCACTTCGAGGCCTACAGCGAGGACCCGTATCTGACGGGGGTGATCGGCGCGGGCTATGTGAACGGCGTCCAGTCCGGCGGGGTCGGCACCACCGTCAAGCACTTCGTGGCCAACGACGCCGAGACGGACCGCTTCACCGTGAACAACCTGGTCGGCGAACGCGCCCTGCGCGAGCTGTACCTGGCCCCCTTCGAGGCCATCGTCGAGAAGGCCCGCCCCTGGGGCGTCATGACGGCCTACAACACGGTCAACGGCACGACGATGACCGAGCACCGCCACCTCGTGAACGAGGTCCTGCGCGACGCGTGGGGCTTCGACGGCTTCAACGTCTCCGACTGGATGGCCGCCCGCGACACCGTGGGCGCGCTGAAGGGCGGCCTCGACGTCGCCATGCCCGGACCGCGGACCGTCTACGGCGAGGCCCTCGCGGAGGCGGTACGCGACGGGCGGCTCGACGAGTCCGAGGTCGACGAGGCCGTACGCCGCGTCCTGCGCCTGGCCGCCCGCGTCGGCGCCCTCGCGGACGCCGAACCCGCCGTCGCCCGGCCGCCCGCCCCCGTCGACGGCGAGGCCCTGGCCCGCGAACTGGCCCGCCGCTCCTTCGTCCTGGTCCGCAACGAGGACGACGCGCTGCCGCTCGGGCCCGGCACCGTCGCCCTCATCGGCGCGGCCGCCCGCGACGCCCGGGTCCTCGGCGGCGGCTCCGCGACCGTCTTCCCGGCCCGCACGGTCTCCCCGCTCGACGGCCTCACCGCCGCGCTCCCCGAGGGTGCTCTCAGCTACGCCGTCGGCGCCGACCCCACCACCGAACTCGCCGTCGCCGACAAGGGCTTCTCGCTGCGGGCGGTCTGCCGCGACGCCGCCGGAACCGTCATCGGCACCCGGTCCGCGCCGAACGGCCTGATCCAGTGGATGGGCACCGACCTCCCCGACGGCGTCACCCACGACACCGTCCACACGGTCGAGCTGACCGGCGCCTTCACCCCGCGCGAGAGCGGCACGCACACCTTCGGCATCAAGGGCACGGGCGGCTTCACCCTCACGGTCGGCGGGACGACGTACTACGACGACGTCCAGCGTCCCGCCGACGACGGCGACCCCTTCGAGGCGTTCTTCGGCGCCCCGGTGCCCCGCGCCGAGGCGCGACTGACCGCCGGCGAACCGGTCGAGGTCTCCCTCACCCATGTCTTCGCGCTCCCCGAGGGCATCCCCTTCAAGGCCATCGCCTTCGCCCTGGCCCACCAGGAGCCGCAGCGCGACCCCGACGAGCTGATCGCCGAGGCGGCCCGGGCGGCGGGGGCCGCCGACACGGCCGTCGTCGTGGTCGCCACCACCGAACGCGTGGAGTCCGAGGGCTTCGACCGCAAGGATCTCCGCCTCCCCGGCCGGCAGGACGACCTGGTCCGTGCCGTCGCCGCCGCCAACCCCCGCACCGTCGTGGTCGTCAACGCGGGCTCCCCGGTGGAAATGCCGTGGCGCGAGGACGTCGCCGCCGTCCTGCTCACCTGGTTCCCCGGTCAGGAGGGCGGAGCGGCCCTGGCGGACGTCCTGACGGGCGCCCACGAACCCGGCGGCCGGCTCCCCACCACCTGGGGCTCCCTCGAGGACGCCCCCGTCACCGAGGTCACCCCCACCGACGGCGAACTCACCTACACCGAGGGCGTCTTCATCGGCTACCGCGCCTGGGAGAAGGCGCACCGCACCCCGGCCCACCCCTTCGGCCACGGCCTCGGCTACACCGACTGGACGTACGAGTCGGTCGACATCACCGGCTCCACGGTCACCGTGCGGATCCGCAACAGCGGCGCGCGGCCGGGGCGCGAGGTCGTGCAGCTCTACCTCGCCCCCACCGGGACGGCCCCGGCCCCCGAACGCCCGGCCCGCTGGCTGGCCGGTTTCGCCGGAGTCGAGGCGGGCCCCGGGGAGAGCGTCGAGGTCACCGTGGAGATCCCGGACCGTGCCTTCGAGGTGTGGGACGAGGCGGACCACCGGTGGTCCTTTGTGAAAGGTTCGTACGAAATTCAGGTGGGCCGCTCGATCGCCGACCGCAGGATCACCGCGGCGATTAACGTGTGAACCGGCGCCCGTCGCCCCACTGACAGCCCCGGTCCGGGACCTGACCCCTGGACCGGGGCAACATCCTTCCCGGCCGCGCGCCGCGCCGGTCGCCCGCCGCCCCTACCGGAGCGAGAAGCCGTACACCGTCTCCGACCGGTACGCGGCCCCCGGCCGCAGCACGGTGCTCGGGAACTCCGGCCGGTTCGGCGAGTCGGGGAAGTGCTGGGTCTCCAGCGCGACGCCCTCGCCGGGCTCGAAGGGCTCGCCCAGGTGGTCGGCGGTGTACAGCTGGAGCCCCGGCTCGGTGGTCGCCACCGTCAGCACTCGCCCGGACGCCGGATCGTGCAGCTCGGCCACCTCCACAGGGGTGTCCGTGACACCCTTGTCGAGCACG
The DNA here is from genome assembly GCF_044766465.1 of Streptomyces sp. NPDC102259. NCBI lineage: Bacteria > Bacillati > Actinomycetota > Actinomycetes > Kitasatosporales > Streptomycetaceae > Streptomyces > Streptomyces sp. NPDC102259. Next base: position 717,174 of record NZ_JBIWMA010000001.1, read on the forward strand.
AAGTTGTGGTCGTAGCCGGCGCCGACCTTGCGGGCCGAACGGAAGTCGAAGCGGCCGTCCGCCACCTGCGCGAGCTCACCCGTCGGGATCAGGTCCGCGTCCACCGGCGTGTACCGGGAGGCGGCCAGCCGCAGTTCGTGGCCGCCCGAGCCGCCGCTCCCCGGACCGCCCAGGTTGAAGTAGCTGTGGTTGGTCAGGTTCACCACCGTCGGCGCGTCCGTGACCGCCTCGTACACGAACCGCAGCGCCCCCGACGCGTCGAGCGTGTACGTCGCCGTCACCTCGAGGCGGCCCGGGAAGCCCTCCTCGCCGTGCGGCGCGACCCTGCTGAGCCGCAGCCCGTGCTCGACCGGCACGACGTCCCACACCCGCTTGTCGAAGCCGCGCGGGCCGCCGTGCAGCGAGTTCGGCGCGTTGTTCGGCTCCAGCGCGTACGTCACGTCGTCCAGCGGGAAGCGGGCGTGCGCGATCCGGTTGGCGTACCGCCCGATCAGCGCGCCGAGGAAGGGCTCGGGGTGCGCGAGATAGCCCTCCAGGTCCGCGAACCCCAGCACCACGTTCGCCGCGCGCCCGTCCCGGTCCGGGACCTCGACGGACTGTACGATCCCGCCGTACGAGAGGACCCGCACCCGCGTGCCCGCCCGCTCCAGCGTCCAGCGGTGGACCTCAGTGCCGTCGGAAAGTGTCCCGAAGTGTTCGCTCATGAGCGAAACCCTAAATCACGAGACCTTCGCGGTGACCCCCCGATAGGCCAGCTCAGCGAGCCGCGCCTGTCCGTCCTTGCTCGGGTGGAACCAGTCCCAGTGGCTCAACTGGTCGGTACCGAACCTGAAGTCGTACACCGCCCCGCCGTCGAACCGGCACCGCACGTCCTTGGCGCAGACCTCCGCCAGCACCGAGTTGTAGTCCTCCACCCGCTTCTGCACGGTCTCCCGCCGCGTGGTCGCCGCCGCGTCCAGCGCGTCCGCGTCGCCCAGCATCGACGGGCACAGGCCCAGCTTCCACACCTGCTTGCCCAGCACGTTCGTCCGCCCCTGCGACCACAGCCGCTTCAGGTTCGGCACGCTCGTCACATACACCTGGGTCTTCGGCAGCGCCCGGCGCAGCGTGCTCAGCGCGTCCTGGAACTCCGCCCGGAAGTCGGCCACCGACGTCATCGCCGCCGTCGACTCCCGGCACGCGTCGTTCGCCCCCGCCATCACCGTCACCAACTGCGGTTTCTCGGCCGCCGCCTGCGTCATCTGGGCCGGCAGGTCCGCCATCCGCGCCCCGGTCACCGCGTAGTTCCAACTGTGCGTGGCCGCCTTCGCCGCGCCCAGCAGCCGGACGGCGAGACTGTTCACCTCGGCGCTGTCGCCGGTCGCCCAGGACACCTCGGGGCAGTCCGCGAGCACCGTACACGCGTCGAAGCCACGCGTGATGGAGTCACCCACCGCCGCCACCGAGGAAGGACTGGAGTCCCACAACGGGGTCGGCGACGGCGACGGCTTCGTCTGCCGGGCCTGGGTGCCCGAGGACCCCTCGGCATCGCCGCCCCCCAGTGCGTCACAGCCGGCCAGGCCCAGGACGGCCGCCGTCGTGCCCGCGAGCACGGCCCGCGCGTGCCGGTTCCGTTTCCGCATCCGCTCGTGTTCCCCTCGCTCCTCGAACAACGCCCCTCTATGACAACGCGCGGGAGTTCCCGGCGAATCACACCCACAAGACGGAACGCCTCACGCCCGTACAGGCGTCCTGCCGAGTGAATGGCGGAGGTTTCACGGCACTGGGACCGACGGTACGTCACACTCCTTGCGCCGCCGCACGGTAGCCTCGCCATCAACGCGGCTGCCTGCCACCGCAGCCATGCCGGCCTGCAAGACTGTCCCGCTCTGCCCGGAGGTCCCGGTGACGACACGTGGAGTTCTGTACGTGCACTCCGCGCCGCGCGCGCTGTGCCCACACGTCGAGTGGGCCGTCGCCGGGGTGCTCGGCACGCGCGTCAGCCTCGACTGGATCCGGCAGCCCGCCGCGCCCGGCACCTGGCGCTCGGAGTTCTCCTGGAAGGGCGAGGCCGGCACCGCGTCCAAGCTGGCCTCCGCGCTGCGCGGCTGGCACCTGCTGCGCTTCGAGGTCACCGCCGAGCCCTGCGCCACCGCCGAGGGCGAGCGCTACAGCTGCACGCCCGACCTGGGCATCTTCCACGCAGTCACCGGCATCCACGGCGACATCCTGATCCCCGAGGACCGGCTGCGCGCCGCCCTGTTGCGCAGCCAGCGCGGCGAGACGGACCTGGAGGCCGAACTCTCCAAACTGCTCGGCAAGCCGTGGGACGACGAGCTGGAACCGTTCAGATACGCGGGCGAAGGGGCTCCGGTGCGCTGGCTGCACCAGGTCGTCTGAGACCGGGAACAGCCCGTGTGAGACCGGAACAGCCCGAAGGGGCCCCACCTTCGCAGGTGGGGCCCCTTCGGTTGTGTACAGGCGCCGCTCAGACCGTGCGGAACGCCAGCACCACGTTGTGTCCACCGAAGCCGAACGAGTCGTTCAGGGCGGCGATACGGCCCTCGACGGGCAGCTTGCGCGCCTCGCCCCGCACGATGTCCGCGTTGGCCTCGGCCTCGGGGTCGAGGTTCTCGACGTTGATGGTCGGCGGAGCGACCCGGTTGTACAGCGCGAGGACCGTCGCGACGGACTCCACACCGCCCGCGCCACCCAGCAGATGACCGGTCATCGACTTGGTCGCGGAGACCGCCATGTGATCGGCCTCGTCACCGAACACCTTGCGCAGCGCCTTCAGTTCGGCGACGTCACCGGCCGGCGTCGAGGTGGCGTGCGCGTTGACGTGCACGATCTCCGCCGGGTCCAGGTCGGTGCTGTCCAGCAGGTTCTTCAGGGCCTGCGCGATACCGCGGCCCTCGGGCTCCGGCTGCACGATGTCGTGGGCGTCGGAGGAGATGCCCTGGCCGACCGCCTCCGCGTACACCCGGGCCCCGCGCTGCGCGGCATGCTCGGCGGACTCCAGGACGATCACGCCGGCGCCCTCGCCCATGACGAAACCGTCGCGGGCGACGTCGTAGGGACGCGAGGCGCCCTGCGGGTCGTCGTTGTTCTTGGACATCGCCATCATGTTGCCGAACGCGGCGATGGGCAGCGGGTGGATCGCCGCCTCCGTACCGCCGGCGACCACGATGTCGGCGCGGCCCGTACGGATCATCTCGATGGCGTAGCCGATGGCCTCCGCGCCCGACGCGCACGCCGAGACCGGCGTGTGCACGCCCGCGCGGGCGCCCACGAGCAGACCCACGTTGGCGGAGGGGCTGTTCGGCATCAGCATGGGCACGGTGTGCGGGGAGACGCGGCGGACGCCCTTCTCCTTCAGCACGTCGTACTGGTCGAGCAGGGTGGTCACGCCGCCGATGCCGGAGGCGATGACCGCGCCGAGCCGGTCGGGGTCGACATCGCCCTCGCTGCCTTCCTCACCGGCCTTGCCGGAGAAACCGGCGTCCTTCCAGGCTTCCTGGGCCGCGATCAGCGCGAACTGCGCCGAGCGGTCCAGCTTGCGGGCCTGCGGCCGCGGGATGACCTCGAGGGGTTCCACCGCGACCGGGGCCGCGATACGGACGGCCTGCTCGGCCGCCCACTCCTGCTCCAGGACCTTGACACCGGACTTACCGGCGACCAGACCCTCCCAGGTAGAGGCTGCGTCGCCACCCAGCGGTGTGGTTGCGCCGATACCGGTGACGACCACGGTGCGATTGGTCGGGCTCACGGATTCTTTCTCCAACGTTGCGAGGATTCAGCGGCGCCACCGCCGGGTGGCGGGGCAGTTCAGCCCAGGGGACCGATGGATCAGGCCTGGTTCTTGAGGATGTAGCTCGTCGCGTCGCCGACGGTCTTGAGGTTCTTGACGTCCTCGTCCGGGATCTTGACCTCGAAGCGCTCCTCGGCGGCGACGACGACCTCGACCATGGACAGCGAGTCGACGTCCAGGTCGTCGGTGAAGGACTTGTCCAGCTGGACGTCCTCAACCGGGATGCCGGCGATCTCGTTCACGATGTCTGCGAGACCGGCGACGATCTCTTCCTGAGTGGCGGCCATTTGGCGCTCCTTCTTTGATATTCCAGAGGGTGTGGCATGGGGTGTCTCCCGCACCGGACCGGTTGATCCGGCACGGAGTGCCTAGGGGAGGGTAACGACAGTGGCGGCGTAGACGAGACCCGCCCCGAATCCGATGACGAGCGCGGTGTCGCCGCTCTTCGCCTCGCCGGTCGCCAGAAGCCGCTCCATCGCGAGCGGGATCGAGGCGGCCGAGGTGTTGCCGGTGGTGCGCACGTCACGGGCGACCATGACGGTCTCCGGCAGCTTGAGAGTCTTCACCATCGAGTCGATGATCCGCTCGTTGGCCTGGTGCGGGATGAAGACGTCGAGTTCGTCGGCGGAGATGCCGGCGGCGTCCAGCGCCTCCTTGGCGACCTTCGCCATCTCGAAGACGGCCCAGCGGAAGACCGCCTGGCCCTCCTGCGTGATCGCGGGGAACTTGCCGGAGCTGTCGTACTCCGTCCACGGCACGGTCTGCTTGATGGTCTCCGACTTGTCGCCCTCGGAGCCCCAGACCGTCGGGCCGATCGCCGGCTCCTTGGACGGGCCGACCACGACCGCGCCCGCGCCGTCGCCGAACAGGAAGGCCGTCGCGCGGTCCTCCAGGTCGGTCAGGTCGGACAGCCGCTCGACGCCGATCACGAGCACGTACTCGGCGGAACCTTCCACCACCATGCCCTTGGCGAGGGTCAGGCCGTAGCCGAAGCCCGCGCAGCCGGCCGAGATGTCGAAGGCGGCGGCCTTGTTCGTGCCGAGCTTGTCGGCGATCTCGGTGGCGACGGCCGGCGTCTGCTTGAAGTGCGAGACGGTCGACACGACCACCGCGCCGATCTGCTGGGCGGTGATCCCGGCGTCGGCGATGGCCTTGCCGGACGCCTCGACCGACATGGCGGCGACGGTCTCCTCGTCGTTCGCCCAGTGCCGGGTCTCGATGCCGGAGCGCGAGCGGATCCACTCGTCGGACGAGTCGATCGTCTCGAGGATCACCTCGTTGGGGACGACCCGGACGGGCCGGTAGCCGCCGACACCGAGGATGCGTGCGTACGGGGAGCCCTTGCTGGGCTTGATCTTCGCCATCAGGGCTCCTCAGGCGACGCCGTGCTCGGCGATGAGCGCGCGAGCGGCGTCGAGGTCGTCGGGGGTCTTCAGCGCCAGCGTCTTCACACCGGGCAGGGCGCGCTTGGCGAGGCCGACCAGCGTGCCGCCGGGGGAGACCTCGATCAGCGCGGTCGCGCCGAGCTCCTTGAAGGTCTCCATGCACAGGTCCCAGCGGACCGGGTTGGCGACCTGGCCGACCAGCCGCTCCAGGATCTCGGCGCCGGTGGCGACGGACTGCCCGTCCCGGTTGGAGACGTAACGGATCTTCGGGTCGGCCGGCGTGAGCTCCACGGCGGCCTTGGCGAGGGTCTCGACGGCGGGCGCCATGTGGCGCGTGTGGAAGGCGCCGGCGACCTTCAGCGGGACGACCTTGCGGACGCCCTCGGGCTTGTCCTCGTTCAGCGCGGCGAGCTGCTCCAGCGTGCCCGCGGCGACGATCTGGCCCGCGCCGTTGATGTTCGCCGGGGTCAGCCCCAGCTTCTCCAGGTGCGCGAGGGAGACCTCGGGGTCGCCGCCGAGCAGCGCGGACATGCCGGTCGCGGTGATCGCGGCGGCGTCGGCCATGGCCAGGCCGCGCTTGCGTACGAGGGTCAGCGCGGCGGTGTCGTCGAGGACTCCGGCGAAGGTGGCGGCGGTGATCTCGCCGACGCTGTGGCCGGCGACGGCGCCGGGCGCGATGTCCGAGAGGTCGCCGAGCGCGGCGGCGGACAGGATTCCGGCGGCCACCAGCAGCGGCTGGGCCACCGAGGTGTCACGGATCTCGTCCGCGTCGGCCTGGGTGCCGTAGTGGGCGAGGTCCAGGCCGATGGCGTCCGACCACGCGGCGACGCGGGCGGCGGCACCGGGGAGTTCGAGCCAGGGGGTCAGGAAGCCGGGCGTCTGGGCGCCCTGGCCGGGAGCGACGAGTACGAGCACTCTCACACTCTCTCTTGTGGACGGCCAAAGCCGCCCGTGGGGACTGGGACGAAGAACGGCAGGGGGTTTTGTGGAGCCCCGACAAAAGCCTAGGTCTGGGGATCGCCGTCGACCAGGCGCCCCAGGATCAGCGCGATCCGGAGCGTGAACGCGGAGCGTACATCCGAGGGCGACCAACCGGTGACGTCAGTCACACGTCGAAGCCGGTAGCGCACGGTGTTCGGATGCACGAAGAGCATCCGTGCGGCTCCTTCGAGGCTGGACGCCTGTTCGAGATAGACGGCGAGCGTCTCCAGGAGCGCGGACCCAGCCTCTTCGAGCGGTCTGTAGATCTCCTCCACCAACTGCTCACGCGCGCCGGGATCACCGGCGATCGCGCGCTCGGGCAGCAGATCGTCCGCCAGCACCGGCCGGGGGGCGTCCTGCCAGGCGGAACCGGCCTTGAGCCCCGCCGCGGCGGCCTGTGCGGACCGGGTCGCGGCGAGCAGGTCGGGTACGACGGGTCCGGCCACCACGGATCCCGCGGCGAACGGCCCGATCAGCGACCTGGCGACGGCGAGCGGGTTGTCGCTGCCACCGGCGATCACTACCAGCCGGGAGCCGAGCACCCCGGTGAGGACCTGGAGCTTGGCGTGTCGCGCGGCGCGCCGGATCGCCTCGACGGTGAGCTCGGAGTCACCGTCGGGCGCGGTCCCGAGGACCACGCACACGTGCTCGGGCGCGTTCCACCCCAGCGCCGCGGCCCGGCTCACCGCGCCCTCGTCGGCCTCGCCGCTCAGCACGGCGTTCACGACGAGCGACTCCAGCCGGGCGTCCCAGGCGCCGCGTGCCTCGGCGGCCTGGGCGTAGACCTGGGCGGTGGCGAAGGCGATCTCCCGGGCGTACACGAGGAGCGCCTCGCGCAGTACGTTCTCGTCGCCGGGGGCCGCGACCTCGTCGATCGCGGACTCCATGACCTCGATGGTGGTGCGCACCATCTCGACGGTCTGCCGCAGCGTGATGGCCCGGGTCAGCTCGCGCGGCGCGGTCCCGAACACATCCGTGGAGATGGCCTGCGGGGCGTCCGGATGCCGGAACCACTCGGTGAAGGCGGCGATGCCCGCCTGGGCGACCAGCCCGATCCAGGAACGGTTCTCCGGTGGCATCGCCCGGTACCACGACAGTGTCTCGTCCATCCGCGCGATGGCCTGGGCGGCGAGACTTCCGGCGGACTTCTCCAGCCGCTTCAGCGTCGCGGGGTGGGGGTGGACGGCGTGCGCCGCGGGATCGGGGTGAGTGGTTTCGGGTTCGGGCACGGGACAAGACTGCCTTATCGGGACGGGGGCGTGCGCTGCCGGGTCGCGGGAGGGGCGGCACGCGGTCGTCGCACGGTCGTCGCACGGGCGGCGACGGGTCTACGGTGGACGCGTGATGGACGTACGGCGCGCCGACGAGCGCTACCGAGGCGGGGACCCGGCCGCCGGGATCGACACCCGGCACGCTTTCTCCTTCGGCTCCCACTACGACCCCGGCAACCTCCGCTTCGGCCCGTTGATCGCCTGCAACGAGGAGCGCCTCGCGCCCGGCGCCGGCTTCGACGAACACCCCCACAGCCACACCGAGATCGTGACCTGGGTGGTCGAGGGCGAGCTCACCCACCGTGACTCGGCCGGCCACGAGAGCGTGGTCCGCCCCGGGGACGTGCAGCGGCTCAGCTCCGCGGGCGGCGTACGGCACGTGGAACGCAACGACGCCGACGTGCCCCTGGCCTTCGTCCAGATGTGGCTGGCCCCCTTCGACCCCGGGGGCGACCCGTCCTACGAGACGGTCCACGGCATCGCCGACTCCACCCCGTACGCCGTCCCCGAGGCGGGCGCGATGCTGCACGTACGGCGACTGGGCGCGGGGGAGCGGACGGCGGTGCCGGACGCGCCGCACGTCTACGTCCACGTCGTACGCGGCGAAGCCCGCCTGGACGGCGAGAAGCTGGCGCCCGGGGACGCGGCACGCATCACGGACGCGAAGGACGTGGAGGCGGTGGGCGTGACCGACGCGGAGCTGCTGATGTGGGTGTTCAGCCCGGGAGGCGAGGAGTTCAGCCCCGGAGCTCCGCCAGCACCGCGTCCGTGAACGCGGGCCACGCCTCGACCGCCCACGGCCCGAACGCCCGGTCCGTGAGGGCGACCCCGGCGACGCCCGCCTCCGGATCGACCCACAGGAACGTACCGGACTGACCGAAGTGCCCGAAGGTGCGCGGCGAGGAGGAACTCCCCGTCCAGTGCGGCGACTTGGCGTCGCGGATCTCGAAGCCGAGCCCCCAGTCGTTGGGGTTCTGGTGCCCGTACCCCGGCAGCACGCCCTTCGTCCCCGGGTACTGCACGGTCATCGCCGCGGCCACCGTCCGCGGATCCAGCAGCCGGGGCGCCTGCACCTCCGCCGCGAACCGCAGCAGGTCCTCGACCATCGAGACGCCGTCCTTCGCCGGGGAGCCCTCCAGCGAGGTGCCGGTCATCCCCAGCGGCTCCAGCACGGCCTGGCGCAGATACTCCGCGAACGGGATCTCCGTGGCCTTCGCCAGATGGTCGCCGAGCTGCTCGAACCCGGCGTTGGAGTACAGCCGCCGCTCCCCGGGGGGCGCCGTCACCCGGTGCTCGTCGAAGGCCAGCCCGGAGGTGTGCGCGAGGAGATGGCGGACCGTGGCCCCGGGCGGCCCGGCCGGTTCGTCCAGCTCGATCGCCCCTTCCTCGTACGCGACGAGGGCCGCGTACGCGGCGAGCGGCTTGGTGACCGAGGCCAGCGGGAAACGCCGGTCGACCGGGCCGTGGGTCCCCAGGACCGTACCGTCGGCCCGGACGACACCCGCCGAGGCGGAGGAAACCGGCCAGTTCTCGATCGACGCGAGGCTCTTGAGCGACATGCCGTCGAGCCTATGCGCCTCGGAGCAGCGGTTCCATCAAGGGGTCCGGTGCGGAGAGCCCCTCACGCGGCGTGGGCGGCGGTTCGGCCTGCGGGCCGGTGGAGGCCGTCCGCCGAGAACGACGAGTTCGATCGTCACCACCAGCGTGATCAAGCCTCGTTCCCCGGTTTTCTTACCGTTTCCGCTTGCTTGGAGCGCACTCCAAGGCCATAGCGTGGAGGTCATGACGGTGTTGCAGACCACGCCCGTGACCATCGAGCAAACCCTGAGCCCCCCGGACGTCTGCTCCGCGCCACCCCCGCGGCACCCCCGTCCGGACGGGCAGGACAGCTACACGATCAGCGAGGTCGTCGCCTTCACCGGCCTCACCGCCCACACCCTGCGCTGGTACGAGCGGATCGGGCTGATGTCCCACATCGACCGCTCGCACACCGGACAGCGCCGCTACAGCAACCGTGACCTGGACTGGCTCGACCTCGTCGGGAAGCTGCGGCTGACCGGCATGCCGGTCGCCGACATGGTGCGGTACGCCGAGCTGGTGCGGGAGGGCGAGAGCACGTTCCGCGAGCGGTACGAGCTGCTGGAGGCGACCCGGCGGGACGTCCGGGCCCGGATCGCCGAGCTCCAGGACACCCTCGCCGTGCTCGACCGGAAGATCACGTTCTATGCGGGCGCCACCGGCGGCCGGCACCACGAAGCGGAAGGGACCGCCCGATGACCGACCACAGGATCCCGACGGCACGACTCGGCGGACAGGGCCCCGAGATCGGCGTCCAGGGGCTCGGCTGCATGGGCATGAGCTTCGCCTACGGCCCCACGGACGCGAAGGAGTCCGAGGCCACCCTGGAACGCGCCCTGGAACTCGGCGTCACGATGTACGACACGGCGGACGCGTACGGCGCGGGCGAGAACGAGAAGTTCCTCTCCCCGTTCTTCAAGGCCCACCGCGACGAGGTCGTGATCGCGACCAAGTTCGCGCTGGCGGTCCCGCCGGACGACCCGACCCGGCGGATCATCCGCAACGACGCGCCCTACATCCGCCAGTCCGTCGAGGCGAGTCTGACGCGGCTGGACGTCGACGTCATCGACCTCTACTACATGCACCGGCGCGATGTGAACGTGCCGATCGAGGACACCGTCGGCGTGATGGCCGAACTGGTGCGCGAGGGCAAGGTCAAGCAGCTGGGTCTGAGCGAGGTGACGGCCGCCGAGCTGCGCGCGGCCCAGGAGGTCCACCCCATCGCCGCGGTGCAGTCGGAGTGGTCGCTGTTCAGTCGCGACATCGAGGCCCAGGTGGTTCCGGCGGCCCGCGAACTGGGCGTGACCCTGGTCGCGTACTCCCCGCTCGGCCGGGGCTTCCTCACCGGCTCCTTCGCCAACGCCGACCAGGACCTCACCGCCGACGACTTCCGCCGTCAGCAGCCCCGCTTCACCGGCGACAACGCCGCGGCCAACGGGGCACTCCTGGAACCGATCCGCGCGATAGCCGAGGCTCACGGGGCGACGCCCGGCCAGATCGCCCTGGCCTGGGTACAGCAGCAGTCCCAGGTCCACGGCCTGTCCGTGGTCCCGATCCCGGGCACCCGCAGGCCCACCCGGGTCGAGGAGAACACGGCGGCGACGACCATCGAACTGACGCCTGAGGAGCTGGCGTCGCTGGAGCCCATCGCCGGCAAGGTGGCGGGCGACCGCTACCCGGACATGAGGTTCACCTCCGCCGGCCGCGAGTGACGACCAGGGCCTGACGACCGGGGCTTGAGGACCAGGGCCTGTCCGGCGTGATCCGCCGGACAGGTCTAGAGCTCGGCCAGCAGCTCGGCCTTCTTCGCGGAGAACTCCTCGTCGGTGACCAGCCCGGCCAGGTGCAGCTCCCCGAGGTGCCGGATCCGCTCGGCGATGTCGGCGGGGTCCCGGCGCGGCGCGACCGCTGCCGGGACGGTCGCCGCCTGGACCGCCGCCGTGGATCCGCGTCCGCGGACCGCCGCGAGGACCGCCGCCGCGAACGGCAGTGATTCGTGCACCGGCCCGTACCCCAGCCCGAAGACCACGGTCGCCGGATCCTGGTCGGCCTGGGCCGGAGCGGCCTCGCCGCGCAGCAGCCGCAGATGCCCCTCGAACACCTCGGGCGACCGCCACTCGACGCCGCTCAGCGCGGACACGGCGAAACTCTGGTCACCGGCCTTCCACTTCGCCGACGACGCCCCCGTCCAGAACCACCGGAACCGCACGGTGCGCCCGTCGAACGAGGCCTTGCCGTCGTACGCCTTGAAGGACAGCGGCGCCTCGGGCGCGTCCACCAGGAACCGTTCCGTCGGTCCGGAGTCGGTCAACCGCGACCGCAGTTCGTCGACGTAGTACTCGGCGAGCGTCTCCCGTTCGGCGGGCAGCACCAGCCGGTACGGGTCGCACCCTTCCTTGAGCTGTCCCGCCGCCGCCTCCATCAACGGATCGGCTCCCGGCCTCGGTTCCGCCCGGAGCACGACCGTCCCACGCCTGCCCTCGGTCAGCGTCACCCGGCCGATGGCCGCCAGCGGAATCCGGCGTTCGCCCAGTGCCGACAGCAGTTTGGGCGTGCGCAGCCCCCGTTCGTAGCGGATGAGGACGGAGTCGGACTCGAACTCCCAGGCGGCATGAAATCCGGCCAGTACGTCACCCATGCGGCTCATCGTATGCGGGACACCCATTCTTCGTCCCCTCCCCGCGCGCGCCGCAATTCCTGCGTCTCTACGCGCGTCCGGCCTCTTCTGTATAGGACAAACCCGCCGTGCAGGCGGCATCATCGTTTGCGCACTCCACCGACCGGTACGCGCCAGTGCCGATCTCGGCGAAGTTGCGCAGGCTGTCCGTGCCCGGTTCGAAGTAGCCGCCATGGCCCTTGGCCTCCCGTGCCGAGAGCACCCGCGCGCCGAACTCCCGCGCCATCGGATCCTCGCCGTGCCCGAGACCGCCGACCTCCAGGTGCGGCACGTCCTGCACCCAGTCGTCGGCGTCCCGCATCGCCCACACCCGGGCGGCGGTGCCCAGCTGGGCCGCGTTCCCCACCCGCATCCCCGGGCTGCCGGCCACCGCGATGTCGGTCACCCGGTCCGGCATGGCGTGCGCGGCGACCCCGCACACCACCGAGCCGTAGCTGTGGCAGAACATCGAGACGGGCGTACTGCCCGGCAGGGCCGTCAGCAGGGCGTTCAGCCGGACGGCGCCGCTCTCGGCGCGCATCGCGGTGGCCGAGTCGATGCCGAGGCCGTCGGGGGAGGTGTAGTCGGCCCAGGCGATCACGGCCGTACGCGTCGAGGGGCTCGCCTCGCGCTCGGCCGAGTAGAGGGCCTGGGCCATGCCGACCGGCGCCGAGTACTTGCGGTTCGTGCGCTGGAAGGTGAGCAGGTCGGTGTCGACGCCGGGGACGACGACGGAGATCCGCTCGGCCTCGTCCAGGCTGCCGAACACCTCGGCGACCCGGCCGGAACCCTCCGGATCGAAGGCGAGGATCTGCCGTTCGGCGGTGCTCATCGACTCGTAGCGGTGCATGCGCCGACCGGCCAGCTGCTGCCCCGAGGGCGTGAGCCGACTGTCGTGCATACGGGTGCGCTCGAGCCGCACCTGCTGGAGCAGCGCCAACCGGTTGGCGCTGTAGCGCAGCTCGGCGGGGGCGCCGTTCATGTTGCCCACCGCGAGCGGGTAGTCGTGCACGAGCGCGGTCCGCTGCGGGACGGTCAGCGAGGCGAAGAAACGGGCCAGCCGGGCGGGGGCGGAACCGGGGTCCGGCAACCGGTGCCCGGCCATCCGGCCGTGCTCCCACTCCGAGCGCGAGGTCTGGAGGGCGGTGGTCTCCTGCTGGTGGCGCAGGGCCGTCCAGCCGGTGGTCGCCAGCATCACGAACACCACGGCCAGGGCGGCCAGTGCGCGCCAGACGTTGAGTTGCGGGGAGGTGTCGAAGGAAGTCACTGAAAGGACACACTAGGAGAACGAGAGGGTCTCGGGTGACCCAAGTGACGGGGATCACGTTTCAACGGGCGTGGCAAGGGTCATAAAACCTTTTACGCCTCTATGTCCGTCAGGCGCTCCTGCCCCGTCAGGCGCTCCTGCCCGTCAGGCGTCTCCGCGGCCGTCCATGCTCTCAGGCCTCGCGCCAGTCTCCCAGCAGGGCGGGCCCCACCCCGTCGAGATACAGGGACGTCAGCGCGCGGATCCCGTCCAGGCTGAAGTCCGCGCCCGTGGACCACTGTCGTTCCGTCACGCGCATCACCCCGCTGAACACGGCCACCGCCAGCCGCGGCCGTGGGTCGGCGTCCACGTCGAGCCCCTCGCGCTCGGCGACCACCCGCGCGAGGACCTCCTCGACCTCCACCGAGCGCCGCAGATGCGCGGCGAGCAGCACCGGCGTCGACTCGATCACCCGGTACATCCGCAGGTACAGCTCCACGGGGACGACGGACTCGACGACCTCGTTGATCGAGTGCCAGCCGTCCAGCACCGCCTGGCGCAGCGCCTCCATCGGCGGCTCGTGCGGCGGGCGTTCGCGCACCGCCTCGACGAACCGCTCCACCGTCATCTCCACCAGGGCGAGCGCGGCCTCGTCCTTGCCCGCGAAGTAGCGGAAGAAGGTGCGCTGCGAGACGTCGACGGCGGCGGCGATCTCGTCGACCGTGGTCCGCTCGTATCCCTGCGAGGTGAACAGTTCCACCGCGGCGCGCAGCAGCGCGTCCCGGGTGCGCTGCTTCTTGCGCTCACGCAGAGTTTCCATGATGTGTCAGTTACCGACTTATGAACTCGTTTGTCAATTGTCAGCGGCTGTCACTAACCTCGAACTCATGACCAGTCAGACGACCATCGACGCGACGGGACCGGGCGGCAAGGCACCGTCGGACCCGTCGGACGGCCCGCCCGCCAAGGGGCTGCGCGGCCACCCCTGGTTCACCCTCGTCACCGTCGCCGTCGGCGTCATGATGGTGGCCCTCGACGGCACCATCGTGGCCATCGCCAACCCGGCCATCGCCAGCGACCTGGGCGCCACCTTCGCCGAGGTCCAGTGGATCACCAACGCCTACTTCCTCGCCCTCGCGGTCTCCCTGATCACCGCGGGCAAGCTCGGTGACCGCTTCGGCCACCGCCAGACGTTCCTGATAGGCGTCGTCGGCTTCGCCGCCGCCTCCGGCGCGATCGGCCTGTCCAGCAGCATCGGCGCGGTCGTCGCGTTCCGTGCGCTCCAGGGACTGTTCGGCGCCCTGCTGATGCCGGCCGCGCTCGGTCTGCTGCGCGCGACCTTCCCGGCCGAGAAGCTCAACATGGCCATCGGCCTGTGGGGCATGGTCATCGGCGCGTCCACCGCCGGCGGCCCGATCCTCGGCGGGGTCCTCGTCGAGCACGTCAACTGGCAGTCGGTGTTCTTCATCAACGTGCCGGTCGGCGCCCTCGCCCTGGTCCTCGGCGCGGTGATCCTGCTCGACCACCGCGCCGAGAACGCCCCGCGCTCCTTCGACCTGCTCGGCATCGCCTTCCTCTCGGGCGCGATGTTCTGCCTGGTCTGGGCCCTGATCAAGGCGCCGACCTGGGGCTGGGCAGACGTCCTGACCTGGGCGTTCCTGGTCGGCTCCGTCGTGCTCTTCGCGGCCTTCGCCTTCTGGGAGACCAAGGTGAAGGAGCCGCTCATCCCGCTGGGGCTGTTCCGCTCCGTCCCGCTGTCGGCGGGTGTGGTCCTCATGGTCCTGATGGCGATCGCCTTCATGGGCGGCCTGTTCTTCGTGACGTTCTACCTGCAGAACGTGCACGGCATGAGCCCGATCGACGCGGGTCTGCACCTGCTTCCGCTGACCGGCATGATGATCGTCGGCTCCCCGCTCGCGGGCGCGGCGATCACCAAGCTGGGCCCGCGCATCCCGCTCGCGGGCGGTATGGCCGCCACCGCGCTCGCCATGTACGGCATGTCCACGCTGGAGACGGACACCGGCAGCGGTGTCATGTCGATCTGGTTCGCCCTGCTGGGCTTCGGCCTCGCCCCGGTCATGGTCGGCGCGACGGAGGTCATCGTCGGCAACGCCCCCATGGAGCTGTCCGGTGTCGCGGGCGGGCTCCAGCAGGCGGCCATGCAGATCGGCGGCAGCCTCGGCACGGCCGTCCTGGGCGCCGTGATGGCCTCCAAGGTGGACGGTGACCTGCCCGGCAACTGGACGGGCGCGGGCCTGCCCGAGCTCACCCCCGCCCAGCTGGACCAGGCCTCCGAGGCGGTTCAGGTCGGCGTGGCGCCGGTGGCGAAGGGCACCCCCGAAGCGATCGCCGCGAAGATCACGGACGTCGCCCACGACACGTTCATCTCCGGGATGAGCCTGGCCTCCCTGGTCGCCGCCGGGGTGGCGGTCGTCGCCGTGTTCGTCGCGCTGCTCACCAAGCGGGGCGAGAACGCGGAGGCGGGCGCGGGCGCGGGTCACATCTGACGGAACTTCAACAAGTTTCCCCTATCAGGGTGACGACGCTAAAGGTTCCTCGCATCCGGCACGCGTCGCAGGTCACAGTTAGTCAAGCCCTCCGGATGGGAGGGCGGCCAGGGCCGCGGCGCGCTGCCGGAGGGGGACAGCGCGCCGACTGCCCGGCAACTGCGGGGAATGTTCCGCGTGTCGCGGGTACCCGACTATCAACACATCCCCGGAATCCAGGGAGTTGTTCGATGGCCGGCTTCGGAAACGGCACGCGCAGGTACCCCCGCTCACGTGGCCGCATGGGGTCACGGACCGGGCCGGATCGCGCGACGCTCGGCATCGTCGGCCTCGTGTGCGCGGTCGCCGGATTCTTCGCGCTGGGGATCGTCCTCGGCCCGGCGGCGATCGTCTGCGGCTGGCTGGCCATGGGCCGCAGCTGGGCGGGCTCCCGTCCGGTACCGGCCCTGGTCGCCGTCGCACTCGGCGCGATCGACACCCTGCTGGCGATCATCTGGCTGGCGGGAGCGGCAGGCACGGGCAACGGGCTGCTGTAGCGCCGGCCGTCGCCTTCGGGCCCGCCGGGCCCACCGGGCTCACCGGGACGGTTGGTGGGTGGTGGGCAGGGGCGCGGACGGTTGATGGGTGGACAGGGGCGCGGGTCCAGGGGGCAGTGCCCCCCGGGGCCCGTCCCGCAGCGCCGCCACCTCCGCCCGCAGGGCCCGCACCTCCTGCGTCAGGGCCAGGATCGCCTCCGTCTGGGCGCGTTCCTCGACGTCGTCCTTGTCGAACCGGGCGATGAACCACGCGGCGATGTTCGCGGTCACGACACCGAGCAGCGCGATCCCGGAGAGCATCAGCCCGACGGCGATCAGCCGCCCCAGTCCGGTGGTCGGCGCGTGGTCCCCGTATCCCACGGTCGTCATCGTCGTGAACGACCACCACAACGCGTCACCCAGCGTGCGGATGTTCCCGTCGGGCGACTCCCGCTCGACGGACAGCACGGCGAGGGACCCGAACATCAGCAGCCCGACGACCGCCCCCACGACATACGTCGTCATCCGGATCTGCGAGGCCATCCGCGCCCGCCGCCCCACCAGCAGCAGCGTCGAGACCAGCCGCAGCAGCTTGAGCTGCTGTGCCAGCGGCAGCACCACCGCGCACAGGTCCAGCCAGTGCGTCCGCACGAACCGCCCCCGGTCGGGCGCCAGCGCCAGCCGGACCACGTAGTCCGCGGCGAACGCCCCCCACACCACCCACTCCACCGCGGTGCAGGCGGTGGTCAGCCCGTGGTCGGCCGAGGTGTCCACGATCGGAACGGCGTAGGCGACGGCGAACACCACGGCGAGGGCCAGCAACGGCCGCTGGGTCCAGAGCTCCCACCGACTCTGCGCCGATTGTTCTTGCATGCCCGCATCGTAAAGAACGAGTAAGGGGTGGTGGAGCCGCAGCTCCACCACCCCTGCGTGCGCCCCGCGCTACGCGTCGCCGCCCGCCGCACCCGGGTCGGCCGCCGACACGTCCAGCAGCTGGTACCGGTCGATGGCCTGCTTCAGCAGCGACCGGTCGACCTTGCCCTCCCGCGCCAGCTCCGTCAGCACCCCCACGACGATCGACTGGGCGTCGATGTGGAAGAAGCGGCGAGCCGCTCCCCGGGTGTCCGCGAAGCCGAAGCCGTCCGCGCCCAGCGACTGGTACGTGCCCGGCACCCAGCGCGCGATCTGGTCCGGCACCGACCGCATCCAGTCCGAGACGGCCACGAACGGCCCCTGGGCCCCGGTCAGCTTCCGCGTCACGTACGGCACCCGCTGCTCCTCCTCCGGGTGCAGCAGGTTGTGCCGCTCGACCTCGACGGCCTCGCGCCGCAGCTCGTTCCAGGAGGTCGCGGACCAGACGTCCGCCTTGACGTCCCAGTCCTCGGCGAGGATCTTCTGCGCCTCGACCGCCCAGGGGACGGCCACACCGGAGGCGAGGATCTGCGCCGGGATCGACCCCGAGGTGCCCGCGCTGAAGCGGTGGACGCCCTTGAGGATGCCCTCGACGTCCACGTCGTCCGGCTCGGCCGGGTGCTGGATCGGCTCGTTGTAGACGGTCAGGTAGTAGAAGACGTCCTCGCCGTGCGGATGCTCGGCGGAACTGCCGTACATCCTGCGCAGACCGTCCCGCACGATGTGCGCGATCTCGAAGCCGAAGGCCGGGTCGTAGGCGACACAGCCCGGGTTCGTGGAGGCGAGCAGCTGCGAGTGGCCGTCCGCGTGTTGGAGACCCTCACCGGTCAGGGTCGTACGGCCGGCGGTCGCGCCCAGTACGAAACCGCGCGCCAGCTGGTCCGACATCTGCCAGAACTGGTCGCCGGTCCGCTGGAAACCGAACATCGAGTAGAAGACGTAGACCGGGATCAGCGGCTCGCCATGGGTGGCGTACGCGGAGCCCGCCGCGATCAGGGACGCCGTGCAGCCGGCCTCCGAGATGCCGTCGTGCAGCATCTGCCCGGTCGGCGACTCCTTGTAGGCGAGCAGCAGATCCCGGTCCACCGCCTCGTACTGCTGGCCGAGCGGGTTGTAGATCTTCGCACTCGGGAAGAAGGAGTCCATGCCGAACGTGCGGTACTCGTCCGGCGCGATCAGCACGAAGCGCTTGCCGAGCTCCTTGTCCCGCATGAGGTCCTTGAGGAGCCGCACAAAGGCCATGGTCGTCGCGATGGACTGCTGGCCCGAGCCCTTCTTCACACTCGCGTACGTCTTGTCGTCCGGCAGCGCGAGCGGCTTGGAGCGCACGACACGGGTCGGGACATAGCCGCCGAGGCCCTTGCGGCGGTCGTGCATGTACTGGATCTCCTCCGAGTTCCGCCCGGGGTGGAAGTACGGCGGGAGGCCGCCCTCCAGCTCCTTGTCGGAGATCGGCAGGTGCAGCCGGTCGCGGAAGCCCTTGAGGTCGGAGACCGTCAGCTTCTTCATCTGGTGGGTGGCGTTGCGGCCCTCGAAGTTCGGCCCCAGCGTCCAGCCCTTGACCGTCTTGGCGAGGATGACCGTCGGCTGGCCGGTGTGCTCCACGGCCGCCTTGAACGCCGCGTAGATCTTCCGGTGGTCGTGACCGCCACGGCCCAGGTGCAGGATCTGGTCGTCGGTCATGCCCTCGACCATCGCGCGCAGCCGCTGGTCGTCGCCGAAGAAGTGGTCGCGGATGTAGGCGCCGGACTCGGTGGCGTAGGTCTGGTACTGGCCGTCCGGCGTCGTGTTCATCCGGTTGACGAGGGTGCCGTCGCGGTCCTGCGCGAGCAGCGGGTCCCAGGAGCGGTCCCAGATCAGCTTGATCACGTTCCAGCCGGCGCCCCGGAAGACCGACTCCAGCTCCTGGATGACCTTGCCGTTGCCGCGCACCGGGCCGTCCAGCCGCTGGAGGTTGCAGTTGACGACGAAGGTCAGGTTGTCCAGGCCCTCGCGCGCGGCGATGGTCAGCTGGCCGAGCGACTCCGGCTCGTCCATCTCGCCGTCGCCGAGGAACGCCCACACATGCGACTTCGACGTGTCGGCGATCCCGCGCGCGTGCATGTAGCGGTTCATCCGCGCCTGGTAGATCGCGCCGATCGGGCCGAGGCCCATCGACACGGTCGGGAACTCCCAGAAGTCCGGCATCAGACGCGGGTGCGGGTACGAGGACAGCCCGTGCGGCGCCTTCGACTTCTCCTGGCGGAACGCGTCCAGGTTCTGCTCGCTCAGCCGGTCGAGCAGGAACGCGCGCGCATAGATGCCCGGGGAGGCGTGGCCCTGGAAGAAGACCTGGTCGCCGCCGTCGCCCTCGTCCTTGCCGCGGAAGAAGTGATTGAAGCCGACGTCGTAGAGGGACGCGGAGGAGGCGAAGGTGGCGATGTGGCCGCCGACCCCGATGCCCGGCCGCTGGGCCCTGGACACCATCACGGCCGCGTTCCAGCGGGTCGCGTTGAGGATCCGGCGCTCGATCTCCTCGTTGCCCGGGAAGAAGGGCTCGGCCCTGGTGGGGATGGTGTTGACGTAGTCCGTGCTGCGCATCTCGGGCACGGCCACGCGCTTCTCGCGGGCCCGTTCGATCAGCCGGAGCATCAGATAGCGGGCCCGCTCCCGGCCGCGCTCGTCGATCGCGGCGTCGAGGGAGTCGAGCCACTCTTGGGTTTCCTCGGGGTCGAAGTCAGGAACCTGACTCGGAAGGCCGCCAATGATGATCGGGTTGCGATCGGATCCGGAAGCCACGCTGTTCCTTACCTGTCAGAGGGCTGTGTGGGACGGTGTTTCTCGTTCGCGCCTCGCGGGCGCCTCGCGGGGGTGTCTCGGCGACTCTCCCGTGCCTGCACCGCCCCCATCGTGTACCTAGGGGCCGCAAACGTCATCTCTACCCCGAGGTAACCGGCACTCGTTCGAATCTCGTACCCTTGGATGGTTCTCAAATGCGCAAACAGGGCAGATAGGTGTGGTGTACGTCACCATCCGTCCGAATCGCGTGCCTGGAGTTGCGTCGACACGGCCAGGATCGTCACCGTTTCGGCGGTCCGAACCGCCGGGTACTTGCGCGATCCGTCCCGCCCGTGTGGACTACGGCCAATGCCTCGCGCACGCGCGTGGCTGAGTTATTCCCCAAAACATGATCAGGAGGCAACCCGTGAGCGCGACCGCGGACCACGCGGAGGAGCGGACCAGCCCTGCCGTCAGGCTGGGTTTCCAGCCCGAGCAGGTGGTCCAGGAGATCGGCTACGACGATGACGTCGACCAGGAGCTCCGCGAGTCCATTGAGGAAGTCATCGGCAGCGATCTGGTGGACGAGGACTACGACGACGTCGCCGACGCCGTGATGCTCTGGTTCCGCGACGATGACGGAGACCTGACGGATGCGCTGGTGGACGCCACCACGTACATCGAAGAAGGCGGGTCGATCCTCCTCCTGACGCCGAAGACCGGCCGTACGGGATACGTGGAGCCGAGCGACATCTCCGAAGCCTCGACGACTGCGGGTCTGTCGGCCAGCAAGAGCGTCAGCGTGGGCAAGGACTGGAGTGGCAGTCGGCTGGTGACGCCCAAGGCCGCGAAGTCCAAGAAGTGACGTCCAGGGAGTGACGTCCGAAGAAGTGATGTGAAGTGACGCCGGACGGGCTGGGCACTCGTGCTCAGCCCGTCCGGCGGCCTTCGGTGGTCGCTGCGTAGGGTGGACTCACCCAGACAGCCCCACCGAAGGGACATCCACGCGATGGCGATCCAGGTCGGCGACAAGGCCCCCGACTTCGAGCTGAAGGACAACCACGGCCGGGCCGTGAAGCTCTCCGACTTCCGTGAGGGCGAGAACCCCAAGAACGTCGTCCTGCTCTTCTACCCCTTCGCCTTCACCGGCGTGTGCACCGGTGAGCTGTGCGAGGTGCGTGACAACCTGCCGAAGTTCGCCGACCGCGACACCCAGGTGCTCGCCGTCTCCAACGACTCCATCCACACCCTGCGCGTCTTCGCCGAGCAGGAGGGCCTGGAGTACCCGCTGCTGAGCGACTTCTGGCCGCACGGCGAGGTCAGCCGCGCCTACGGCGTCTTCGCCGAGGACAAGGGCTGCGCGGTGCGTGGCACCTTCGTCATCGACAAGGAGGGCCTGGTGCGCTGGACCGTCGTCAACGCACTGCCGGACGCCCGCGACCTCGGTGAGTACGTCGCCGCGCTCGACACCCTGTGATTCTTCCGCTCCAGGGCCTGCGTGGTGCGGGAACCCGTCACTAGGATCGAATCGTTGATCCGATATCCGACGCACCAGGGGCTCCCCGCCCCAGGACACCAATGGAGGACTTGTGGGAGTCAGCCTCAGCAAGGGCGGCAACGTATCGCTGACGAAGGAGGCCCCGGGCCTGACCGCGGTCATCGTCGGTCTGGGGTGGGACGTCCGCACCACGACCGGCACCGACTTCGACCTGGACGCCAGCGCGCTGCTGGTGAACAGCGCCGGCAAGGTCGCCAGCGACGCCAACTTCGTCTTCTTCAACAACCTCAAGAGCCCCGACGGCTCCGTCGAGCACACCGGTGACAACACCACCGGTGAGGGCGAGGGCGACGACGAGGCGATCAAGGTCAACCTCGCCGGGGTCCCGGCCGACGTCGACAAGATCGTCTTCCCGGTGTCGATCTACGACGCGGAGAACCGGCAGCAGTCCTTCGGCCAGGTGCGCAACGCGTTCATCCGCGTCGTGAACCAGGCCGGCGGCGCCGAGATCGCCCGCTACGACCTGAGCGAGGACGCGTCGACCGAGACCGCGATGGTCTTCGGCGAGCTGTACCGGCACGGCGCGGAGTGGAAGTTCCGGGCCATCGGCCAGGGCTACGCGTCGGGCCTGCGCGGTATCGCACAGGACTTCGGCGTCAACGTCTGAGTCACCCGCAGGGTCCGAAGGTCCGACCGCCCGGCGCCGCACCGTTTACGGGCGGCGCCGGACGTGCAGGACAACCGAAGAGGAAGCACCTGAGCACCACCTAGGGGAGGACCAGCAATCATGGGCGTCACGCTCGCCAAGGGAGGAAACGTCTCCCTGTCCAAGGCCGCGCCGAACCTCACTCAGGTGATGGTCGGACTCGGTTGGGACGCGCGCTCCACCACCGGAGCCGACTTCGACCTCGATGCCAGCGCGCTGCTGTGCAACAGCGGGCGGGTGATGGGGGACGAGTGGTTCGTCTTCTACAACCAGCTCAAGAGCCCGGACGGCTCGGTGGAGCACACCGGCGACAACCTCACCGGTGAGGGCGAGGGCGACGACGAGTCGCTGCTGGTGGACCTCTCCAAGGTGCCACCCCAGTGCGACAAGATCGTCTTCCCGGTCTCCATCCACATGGCCGACGAGCGGGGTCAGACCTTCGGTCAGGTCTCCAACGCGTTCATCCGCGTCGTCAACCAGGCCGACGGCCAGGAACTCGCCCGCTACGACCTGAGCGAGGACGCCGGCACGGAGACCGCGATGATCTTCGGTGAGCTCTATCGCTACCAGGGCGAATGGAAGTTCCGGGCCGTGGGGCAGGGGTACGCGTCGGGACTGCGGGGCATCGCTCTAGACTTCGGAGTCAACGTTTCGTAAAGCCGAGTACGGCGCGGGGGAAACCCTCCCCGAGCTTCGCTTGGGGGGACCCCCAGACACGATTGGGTAGCCAGTGCTTCTGAAAACCTTCGGCTGGTCGTTCGCGGTCACCGCGCTCGGCCTGGTCGCAGCGGTCTTCTACGGGGGGTGGGAGGCCCTCGGCATCGTGGCGATCCTCTGCGTCCTCGAGATCTCGCTGTCGTTCGACAACGCGGTGGTCAACGCCGGAATCCTGAAGAAGATGAGTGCCTTCTGGCAGAAGATCTTCCTCACGGTCGGTGTGCTGATCGCCGTCTTCGGCATGCGGCTGGTCTTTCCCGTCGTCATCGTCGCCATCAGTGCCAAGATCGGTCCGATCGACGCGGTCGACCTCGCGCTCAACGACAAGGACCAGTACCAGCAGCTGGTCACCGACGCCCACCCGTCGATCGCCGCCTTCGGTGGCATGTTCCTGCTGATGATCTTCCTGGACTTCATCTTCGAGGACCGGGACATCCAGTGGCTGCGCTGGATCGAGCGCCCGCTCGCCAAGCTCGGCAAGGTCGACATGCTGTCGGTCTGCATCGCGCTGATCGTCCTGCTGATCACCTCCTTCACCTTCGCGACCCACGCCCACCAGCACGGCGGCGCGCACGTCGACAAGGCGCAGACGGTCCTGATCTCCGGCATCGCCGGTCTGATCACGTACATGGTCGTCGGCGGTCTCTCCGGCTACTTCGAGGACAAGCTCGAGGAAGAGGAAGAACGCGAACACGAGGAGGAGGAAGAGGCCGCGCGCTCCGGCAAGCAGCGCCCGGCGGTCGTCCTGGCCGGTCAGGCCGCGTTCTTCATGTTCCTCTACCTCGAGGTCCTCGACGCGTCGTTCTCCTTCGACGGGGTGATCGGCGCCTTCGCCATCACCAACGACATCGTCCTGATGGCCCTCGGCCTCGGCGTCGGCGCCATGTACGTCCGGTCGCTCACCGTGTACCTGGTCCGTCAGGGGACCCTCGACGACTACGTCTACCTGGAGCACGGCGCGCACTACGCGATCGGCGCGCTGGCCGTACTCCTCATGGTCACCATCCAGTACCAGATCAACGAGGTCATCACCGGCCTCGTCGGCGTGGTCCTGATCGCCTGGTCCTTCTGGTCCTCCGTCCGCCGCAACCGCGCATTGGCGGCGGCCGAGGGAAAAGCCCAGGGCTCGGACGAGAAGACTGAGGTCTCGTCCGGGGTGTGATCACCTTTGGAGTGAGGAACGCTCTGAGCGGGGCGGCCGGTGAGGACGAGTCCTCCACCGGCCGCCCCGCCGGTTTTCATCAGTGGACGTGGGGGCGGGAATGGGCATCTTCGACGGGCTTCTGGGGAGCCGGGCGGCCGACTTCGACTCGGGCAACGCGGCCACCAACGCGATCGAACTGACCAAGCGGCATCATCAGGTCTCGCTGACCAAGCAGGGCGCCGCGACCGGCAACCTGCGCGTCAACCTGACCTGGCGGATGCGGACGTCCGACATCGGCGGACCGCAGCGGGAGAGCCTGCTGCGGCACCCCTTCAAGGCGCTGCGGCCGCCGGAGGTCGTCGGACACAGCCAGAGCATGGTGAACGTCGACCTCGACCTCGGCTGCCTGTACGAGCTGGCAGACGGCACGAAGGGGGTCGTGCAGCCGCTGGGCGGCCTGCTGGGCGACGTGAACGGGGCGCCCTACGTGAAGCTCAGCGGGGACGACCGGTTCGGTTCGGCGTCCGGCGAGACGATGTACGTGAACCTCGACCACCGGGAACAGATCAAGCGGCTGCTGGTCTTCGTCTACATCTACGACCAGACGCCGGCGTTCGACCGGACGCACGCGATCGTCACGCTGTACCCGAGCAACGGGCCGCGGATCGAGATAGGCCTCGACGAGCGGCACCCGCAGGCCCGGTCGTGCGCGGTGGTGATGATCGAGAACGTGAAGGACGAGCTCATCGTGCGGCGTGAGGTGCGGTTCGTGTACGGGTTCCAGGCGGAACTGGATCGCCTGTACGGCTGGGGGCTGCAGTGGGGCCGGGGCTACAAGACGAAGGCCGAGAAGTAGCGCCCTGGCAGCGCCCGAGCAGCGCTCGGCCGGTGACCCGGGCGGTACCCGGGGTGACTCGGGCGGTACCCGGGCCAGTGGCCCCCGGGCGGGTCACCGTCCGACGAACTGGGGGCCCTGCGGGGGGAGCCGGAAGGAGCCGTCCGGATAGCCGTAGCCGTAGGTCGGCAGACTGGCCGGGTAGCCGTACGCCGGCTGCTGGGGGACGGCCGAGGCCGGCTGCTCGGGCGGCAGGGGCTGGGACAGGCTGGGCGTCTGGGGGGCCGGCTCGGGGGCCGCGGCCGAGGCCTCCTCCGACTCGTCCACCGAGATGCCGAAGTCGGTGGCCAGGCCCTTGAGACCGTTGGAGTAGCCCTCGCCCAGGGCGCGGAACTTCCAGCCCTCTCCGCGCCGGTACAGCTCGCCGCAGATCAGTGCCGTCTCCTCGCCCGTCTCGGGGCGGATGTCGAACGTGGCCAGCGGCTCGTCGTCGGCTGCCGCGTCGTACAGCACGATGGTGAGGGAACGTACGCGGTCGAACGTCACGCCGTCCGCCGAAGCGACCAGCAGAATCTGGCCGACGCCGGACTCGACACCGGACAGATCTGTCTGGATGGTGTCCGTGAGGCCCTCGGCGACGCGTTTCTTGCCGAGCCGCCACACCTTCCCGGAAGGGTGCCGGGGCTGGTTGTAGAAGACGAAGTCCTCGTCGGAGCGCACACGGCCGTCGAGGCCGAGGAGCAGCGCCGAGGCGTCGACGTCCGGGACCCCCTGCCCGGGGGTCCAGCGCAGCACGGCGCGTACCGTGGTGGCTTTCAGCGGGACGTTCGACCCCTTCAGCATCGCGTGCGTCATGCGGTCATCCTGCCTTCTCGGGCCTGCTCACGACAACGCGGGGTACACGGCAAGTCTCATCCGCGAGTTACCTGAAGTTCATGCCGGGTGGGAACCTCTGACATGGATCCCTACGTACTATTACCGGCCACCTCATGCCGAATCCACAGACTTACCTTGCACCACGGGGGAGAATCATGCGTCATTTCGGGCACCTCGCCCCTGAGGTGCGACAGCGCCTCTTCTACCGGGAGCCGTGTGTCTTCGACGCGGACTCCCCGGCCAGGCTGCTCTCGGCGGCGCTGGGCGCCACGCTGTACAGCCCGGCCACTCGGCCCCGGCTGGCGGACGACATCGTCAAGCAGACCGGGCGCGGCGTGGTGTCGATGGTGCTGTGCCTGGAGGACTCCATCGGCGACGAGGACGTCGAGGCCGGTGAGGAGAACCTGGTCCGGCAGTTCGCCGACCTGGCGGCGCGCGGAGGCGCGGAGGGCGCGGAGCCGCCGCTGCTCTTCATCCGGGTACGGACGCCCGAGCAGATCCCCGACCTGGTCCGACGGCTCGGTCCCACCGTGGAGCTGCTGAGCGGGTTCGTCTTCCCGAAGTTCACCGAGGAGCGGGGCATCCCCTTCCTGGAGGCGCTGGCGGGCGCCGAGACGGCGAGCGGGCGGCGGCTGTTCGGCATGCCCGTCCTGGAGACGCCCGAGCTGATGTACCGCGAGTCGCGGGTGGACGCCCTGGAGGGCATCGCCCGCGCCGTCGACAAGTACCGCAGCCGGGTCCTCGCGCTGCGCCTCGGCGTGACCGACTTCTGCTCCTCGTACGGGCTGCGCAGAGCGCCCGACATGACCGCCTACGATGTCCAGATCGTCGCCTCCGTGATCGCCGACGTGGTGAACATGCTGGGCCGGGCCGACGGCACCGGGTTCACGGTGACCGGGCCGGTATGGGAGTACTTCCGGGTCCCCGAGCGCATGTTCAAGCCGATGTTGCGGCACAGCCCCTTCCTGGAGGGGCAGGCCGTCGAGCTGCGCGAGAAACTGATAGAGCACGCGATGGACGGGCTGCTGCGCGAGATCTCCCTGGATCACGCCAACGGTCTGCTGGGCAAGACCTGCATCCACCCCTCGCACGTGCCGGCCGTGCACGCGCTGTCCGTCGTCAGTCACGAGGAGTACAGCGACGCGGCGGACATCCTGCGGCCGGAACGCGGCGGCGGGGGTGTACTGCGGTCTCAGTACACGAACAAGATGAACGAGGTGAAGCCGCACCGCGCCTGGGCCG
The DNA here is from genome assembly GCF_044766465.1 of Streptomyces sp. NPDC102259. Lineage (NCBI taxonomy): Bacteria > Bacillati > Actinomycetota > Actinomycetes > Kitasatosporales > Streptomycetaceae > Streptomyces > Streptomyces sp. NPDC102259. Next base: position 743,790 of record NZ_JBIWMA010000001.1, read on the forward strand.
AGCGCACCATGCTCCGCGCCGAGGTCTTCGGTGTCGCGCACGAGGACGTCAGCTTCGTCGACCTGCTCGCCGCCGGCATACCCGGCTGAAGAACCACCTCACTCACAAGGGACGCATGAACAACGCAGTGAACAACGGGGACGACGACGGGATCTGGTCCGGGACGTGGGTCGCCGAGCGGCTGGGCGTCGAGCTCGTGGGCGACGACACGCTGACGGACCTGCTGGGACTGGCCCTGCGCCGCAACCCCAAGCGGGCGCATCTGCTGGTCTCCAACGTCCTGGGCAAGCACGTCCCGCAGTCACCGTCCGTGGTGCACGGCCACGGGTTCGCCCTGGGCCGCCGGGTGCGTGAGCTGCTCGGCGCCGAGGAGGCGGCCCAGGCGGTCGTCCTGGGCTACGCGGAGACCGCCACCGGCCTCGGCCACTCCGTCGCCGACGGCCTCGGCACCGCCCCCTACCTGCACTCCACCCGCCGCCCGGTCGCCGGGGTCGCGCAGGCGGGCGGCTTCGAGGAGTCCCACTCGCACGCGACCTCGCACCTGCTGCTGCCGGAGGACCCGGCGCTGCTGGTCGGGGACGGGCCGCTGGTCCTGGTCGACGACGAGTTCTCGACCGGCAACACGGTCCTGAACACCGTCCGGGCCCTGCACGAGCGCTATCCGAGGCGGCGCTACGTCGTCGTCGCCCTCGTGGACATGCGCTCGGCGGCGGACGCGGGCCGCCTGGACGATTTCGCCCGCGAGATCGGCGCCCGAGTGGACCTGGTCACCGCCGCCTCCGGCACGGTAAGGCTCCCCGAGGGGGTGCTGGAGAAGGGCCAGGAACTGGTCGCCCGGTACGAGGCCGAGGCCGCCGCGAGCGGTGATCTGCCGTCCGCGGGTTCGTCGGCGCCGGTCGCGCAGTTCCCCGCGTCCCCGGGGGAGGTCGCGGCCGACGCCCGCCTCAATGCCTCAGGGGCGCGGGGAACTGCGCGACAAGCCCCCCACGACCCGCACCCGGAGGACGACCGCGCCCGGCGGACGCGGCCCCGGGGCCGCATAACCCGCGTGAACCTCTTCTGGCCCCGCGGCCTCCCGGACGGCGGCCGGCACGGGTTCACGCCGACACACCGCCACCGCCTGGAGAGCGCGCTGCCCGCCATGACGGCCCGCCTCGCGGAGGCGATACCCGCCGACGCGCGAAGCGTCCTCGTGCTCGGCTTCGAGGAGCTGATGTACGCGCCGCTCAGGCTGGCCCGTGAGCTGGAGCAGGTGGTGGCCGCCGAGGTCCGCTCCTCGACCACCACCCGCTCTCCCGTCCTCGCGGTCGACGACCCCGGCTACGCGATACGCAGCCGCATCGTTTTCCCCGCGCACGACGACCCGGCCGACGGCCCCGGCGAGCGCTATGCCTATAACGTCGCGGGCAGTGGCTTCGACGCCGTCGTCGCCGTCGTGGACTCCGTGGCCGACACCCGGGAGCTGCACGCCCCCGGCGGCCTCCTGTCCCAGCTCGCCGCGCACACCCCGCACGTCGTCCTCGCGGTCGTGCCCTCGTACGTCCCCGAGCCGCTGTACGCAGCCGCCTTGTCGGAAGAGAGACCCGCCATGCTGCCCGAGCCCCTCCGCGGCCCCGCCTTCTCGTCGTACCCGCCCGAGGAGGTCGGCTGGCTGCTCCAGGACCTCTCGGACGTGACGCTGGAGGCGCCGACCGAGGAGCGGGAGGAGGCCATCCAGAGCGGCGGCGCGCACTACGCCGAGTCGCTGCCCGTCGAGTACCAGCCCAGCGAGCAGTACCAGGAGCTGTTCCAGGCGGCGCTGGAGACGTCGGCGGCGCGCATCGCGCAGGCCGTGGGCGTGGTCACGGAGACGGTGATCGCCGAGCGGTCCCCCCGGCCGGTGCTCGTCTCGCTCGCCCGGGCCGGCACCCCGGTCGGTGTGCTCATGCGCCGCTGGGCGCAGTTCCGGCACGGCCTCGACCTGCCGCACTACGCCGTGTCGATCGTGCGCGGCCGGGGCATCGACGCCAACGCGCTGCGGTGGCTGGCCGCCCATCACGACCCGCGTGACGTCGTCTTCGTCGACGGCTGGACCGGCAAGGGCGCGATCACCCGGGAACTGGCCGCGGCGATCGAGGAGTTCGAGGCGGGCGGCGGCGCGGCCGGTTTCGACGCGGAGATCGCGGTGCTGGCCGACCCGGGCTCGTGCGTGCGGACGTACGGCACCCGTGACGACTTCCTGATCCCGTCCGCCTGCCTCAACTCGACTGTCTCGGGGCTCATCTCGCGGACCGTGCTGCGGGCCGACCTGGTCGGGCCGAACGACTTCCACGGCGCGAAGTTCTACCGCGAGCTCGCCGGCACGGACGTCTCGGTGGCCTTCCTGGACGCCGTCGCCGCCCGTTTCCCGGAGGTCGCGGACGCGGTCGGCGGCGCGGTGAAGGAGCTGCTCGCCAGTGACCGCACGCCGAGCTGGGAGGGCTGGCGGGCCGTCGAGCGGATCAGCGAGGAGTACGGCATCCATGATGTGAACCTGGTCAAGCCCGGGGTCGGCGAGACCACCCGGGTGCTGCTGCGCCGGGTGCCGTGGAAGATCCTGGCGCGGGCCGGGGCGGGCGCCGACCTGGACCACGTACGGCTGCTCGCCGGACAGCGAGGGGTGCCCGTCGAGGAGGTCGGCGACCTGCCGTACACCTGTGTGGGGCTGATCCACCCGCAGTTCACCCGGGGCGCGACCGGCGCCGACGGCAAGGCGGTGACGGTCTGATGCCGGTTCTGGTGGCGAGCGATCTCGACCGTACGCTCATCTACTCGGCGGCCGCCCTGGCGCTGACCATGCCGGACGCGCGGGCGCCGCGGCTGCTGTGCGTGGAGGTGCACGAGGCGAGGCCGCTGTCGTTCATGACGGAGACGTCGGCGCAGCTGCTGACCGACCTCGGAGACCGGGCGGTGTTCGTGCCGACGACCACCCGGACGCGCAAGCAGTACCAGCGCATCAACCTGCCGGGCCCGGAGCCGAAGTACGCGATCTGCGCGAACGGCGGCCATCTGCTGGTCGACGGCGTGACCGATCCGGACTGGCACGCGAGTGTGCAGGCCAGGCTGGCCGACGAGTGCGCGCCGCTCGCGGAGGTCGAGGAGTACCTGGCGAAGACGGCGGACCCGTTCTGGCTGCGCAAGCAGCGGGTCGCCGAGGACCTGTTCGCCTATCTCGTCGTGGAGCGCGAGCTGCTGCCCGAGGAGTGGGTGAAGGAGCTCGCGGTCTGGGCGGAGAACCGCGGCTGGACCGTGTCGCTCCAGGGCCGCAAGGTCTACGCCGTGCCGAAGCCGCTGACCAAGAGCGCGGCCGTGCGCGAGGTGGCCCGCCGCACCGGCGCCGAACTGACGCTGGCGGCGGGCGACTCGCTGCTCGACGCCGACCTGCTGCTGGTCGCCGACCGGGGCTGGCGTCCCGGGCACGGCGAGCTGGCCGACGCCGACTGGACGGCCCCTGCCGTCACCGCTCTGCCCGAGCGGGGCGTGCTGGCCGGGGAGCGCATCCTGCGGGAGTTCCTGAAGAGTTCCTGAGAAATCGCCGGGCGGCGGTCAGCCGCAGCAACCGCCGCCGCAGCATCCGCCGCCGCCTCCGCCGCCCGCCTTGGGCGCGGGGGCGGACTTCGTGCCGCCCACGGCCACCGTGGAGAGCAGTTTGACGGTGTCGTCGTGGCCCGCGGGGCAGTCGGCGGGGTCGGCGGACTGTGCCATCGGGCGGCTGAGTTCGAAGGTGTCGCCGCAGGTCCGGCAGCGGTACTCGTAGCGAGGCATGGCGTCAGACTAAGCCCCTATGCTCGGAGGTGGTGTCAGCAGTTTCACCTCTGTTCACTTCTGTCGATTTCTTCTGTGGAGAATTTGCGAAGAGCGCTGGTAATTTGAGGGCGCCGCATTGAACTCCATGGTCGGGAGGGTTCAAGGTTTGCGGCCGCGTCAACGGCAACCATGTCAGGCCCTCGTCAGTCTGTACGTCTGCCTGCGAGCAATACGGAGTGCGGAGGGAGACGCGTCGTGAGCGAGGCGGGGCAGGGGGATAAGCCCCAAGAGCCGGATGAAACCATGCAGTTGAAGCTCCCGCCGTCATTTCGGGCGGACGAGACCATGCAGCTGCGGGTATCGGATATACCGGCGATGCCGGATATGCCCGGAAGCGAGAACAGGGATAAGGGCGAAGGTGAGGGTGGCGAAAAACCGCGCTCGTCGAAAAATCCCCGAAAAGCGCCCCGTCCTTCCATATTTGTCCGGGTTTCCTCGTTTCTGGCTCCTCGACTCGCCCCGCTCCTCGCCGTTCTGGCCCCGTATGTGGCTCGTATCACGCCCTACGCCCGCAAGCTGCGCCCGCAGTACCCGCGCCCGGGCCGTACCGACTGGCGGCGCTGGATACCCTCCTGGCGGCAGTGGCTCGGCGGCGTCCTCACGTCCATAGGCCTGAGCAGCATGCTCCTGGTCGTCGCCTACGCGGCCACCGACGTCCCGGACAACATCAACTCGTACGCCACCCAGCAGGACAACGTGTACTTCTGGGCCGACGGGACGCCGATGGCCCGCACCGGCTGGGTGCAGCGGCAGGCGATGCCGCTGAAGGACATCCCCGAGGACGTCCGCTGGGCGGTGCTGGCCGCCGAGAACGCCAGTTTCTACAGCGACCCCGGCATCTCCTTCAAGGGCATCAGCCGCGCCCTGTTCCGCACCATCGGCCAGGGCGACACCCAGGGTGGCTCCACGATCACCCAGCAGTACGTGAAGAACGTCTACCTGAACCAGAACCAGACGGTCAGCCGCAAGTTCACCGAGGCCATGATCGCCCTCAAGCTCGACAACCAGATGAGCAAGGACGACATCCTCGAGGGCTACCTCAACACCAGCTGGTTCGGCCGCGGCACCTACGGCATCCAGCGCGCCGCCCAGGCCTACTACGGCAAGGACGTCGGCGAACTCAACGCCAGCGAAGCCGCGTTCCTCGCCTCCCTGCTCAAGGGCGCGGGCCTGTACGACCCGACCCTGAACTCGGCCAACCGGGCCCGGGCCGTGGAACGCTGGTCATGGACCCTGGACCGGATGGTCGACATCGGCAAACTGTCGAAGGCCGAGCGCGCCAAGTACACGAAGTTCCCCGAGCCGCTCAAGTCCAACCCGCTCTACGACACCGGTGAGCAGAGCGACTACCTGGTGGAACTCGCCTCCCAGTACGCCAAGAAGTCCGGGAACATCTCCGACAAGGACTTCGACCTGGGCGGCTACCAGATCTACACGACCTTCGACAAGAAGCGCCAGACGCAGCTCACCGACGCCGTCACCAAGGCCCGCAAGAAGGCCCTGGAGGACGACCCGAAGAACGCGAAGACCGCGCACTACGGCGCCTCCTCAGTGGCCTCCGACGGGCGGATCCTCGCCGTCTACGGCGGCGCCGACCACCGTACGCAGGGCTACAACGAGTCCAACGCCACCACCGTCTCGGCCGGCAGCGCGTTCCTGCCGTTCGTGTACGCCGCCGGCCTGGAGAACGGGATCCACACGACCCGCGACGGGGACACCACCCCGGTCACCGGGGAGACGCTGTACGACGGCGGCGACAAGGTGCCGGTGACGACGCCCGAGGGGCCGTACTGGGACCGCAGCGGCAAGGTGGTGGCCGCGAAGAACGACGACGGCGAGTCGTACGGGCAGATCTCCCTGCACCGGGCGCTGGAGCTGTCGGTGAACACGCCGTTCATGCAGCTCGGCATGGACACCGGGCTCGACAAGGTGCGGGCCACCGCCGAGAAGTCCGGGCTGCTCTCCTCCAGCATCGGGGCGCAGGTGCCCGCGCTGTCCATGGGCAGCTCCACGCCCAGCGCGATCCGCATGGCGAGCGGCTACGCCACCTTCGCCGCGGGCGGCAAGCACACCGAGCCGTACTCGGTGCGCCTGATCACCAAGAACGGCACCAAGGTCGTCCTGGACACCCCGGCCGTCGACCGGGCGTTCGGCGCCGACGTGGCCGAGGAGGTCAACTCCGCGCTCGCGGACTCCTTCCGTACCGCCCACCCGGACGACGTGCCCGCCTCGCAGCGGGCGGCGGCCCGGGCCGGCTCGCTCGGTCAGGTGGCCGGGAAGGCGGGCACCACCCAGGACGACACCGCGGCCTGGTACGTCGGCACGGCCAAGGCCGTGTCCACGGCGGTCGTCGTCTACCGCATCGACCTCGGCAAGAGTCTCCAACCGCTTCCACTGAAGGGCATCGCCGGCACGACCGACGACAGCGTTCCGTACGGCATCTGGTCAGGTGCCATGAGCCCGCTCGGCTGACCACCGACACGGGCACCCGCGTCCCCGAAATCCGGAGAATGATCCGCACATGAAGTCACCGTCGGGCCGCCGCCGCAAGGCTCCGGCAACGCGCGCAACGCGCCACCCCGCCACCACGCACCCGGGGTTCCTGACGCTTGCGGCGCTGCTCGTCGTCGCGTCCCTGGTGGCCGGCTACCTGGTGCTCAACAGCACGACGAACACCACGCCGACCGCGTCCTCGGGGGAGAACAAGAAGGCGTCGGCGGGGGCCACCAAGGAGCCGGAGTGGGACGGCAAGACGCATGTCCTGGGGGACGGCTCCACCTCGTACACGGGACCGCAGACGCAGCAGTTGAAAGCGGTTCCACTCAAGCCGGGGGAGAAGCCGCCCCAGTTCGTGGTCTTCTCCTGGGACGGCGCGCTCATGGGCGACGACGGCCTCTTCGAGCACTACCGGAAGATGGCCGAGGAGTACAACGCCCACATGACCTTCTTCCTCACCGGCATCTACCTGCTGCCCAAGAGCAAGAAGGACCTGTACTCCCCGCCCCAGCACCCCAAGGGCACGGCGGCCATCAGCTTCCCCACCGACGAGCACATCCGCACCACGCTGGAGCAGCTCGGCGAGGCGTGGAAGGAGGGGAACGAGATCGGCACCCACTTCAACGGCCACTTCTGCGGCGCCAAGGGCGGCGGAGACTGGAGCGTCGAGGAGTGGAAGAGCGAGATCGACCAGTTCTACTCCTTCGTGGAGAACTGGAAGACCAACACCGGCTACAAGGACATCGACCCGCTGCCCTTCGACTTCAAGAAGGCGGTCGTCGGCGGCCGCGCGCCCTGCCTGGAGGGCCAGGCGAACCTGCTGAAGGCCGCCAAGAGCTACGGCTGGCGCTACGACGCCAGCTCCACCGGTGACTTCCAGATCTGGCCGACGAAGAAGAACGGCCTCTGGGACTTCCCGCTGCAACTGCTGCCCTACGACGGCGGCAAGTACCAGGGCCTGTCCATGGACTTCAACTTCCTCTACAACCAGTCCGACGGCGAGGTCGACGGCGACTCGGCCCAGTACCCGACGTGGGAGCAGGAGACCGTCGACGCCTACATGGCCGGCTTCAACCGCGTGTACTACGGCAGCCGCGCCCCCCTGTTCATCGGCAACCACTTCGAGGAGTGGAACGGCGGCATCTACATGAAGTCCGTCGACCAGGTCATCGAGAACGTGTGCACCAAGAAGGACGTCAAGTGCGTGTCCTTCCAGGAGTTGGCCGACTGGATGGACGTGCAGACGCCGGCGACGCTCGAGCGGCTGCGCACCCTGGACCCGGCGCAGAATCCGGACTGGTCGACCGTCGTGAAGTAACCAAACCTCAACCGAGTCCCCTCTTCACAACGGCCACACACGCCATGCAAAGATGCCCTTCCCGGCATCCCTCCGCCGGGGCAAGAGGGGAAACATCCGTGAAGTCAAGGAAATTGAGCGCGACTCGCCGCCGCGTCGCGATACTCGGGGCAGCCGCCACCTCGGTCGTCGCCGGAGTGGCGCTGCTGCCCAACTGGTCCGCCGGTGCCGCCGTGGTCGACGACCCCAAGGTGGACGCCCGGACCAAGGCCACGTTCCAGCGGCTGGCGGACGCGGTCTTCACCGACCGCACCGACGCCCTGGTCGCCGGCAAGCAGGGCGACCGGAAGAAGCCGCTGACCGACGGTTTCTCCGGTGACGTCAAGCTGTCCTCCGGCACGGCCCGCACCGAGGACGCCGCCCTGTCCACGCTGGGCGACCGCAAGGACAAGCTGGCGAAGGCCGGCGAGAAGTACAGCAAGGCCAGCACCATCGTCACCCTGAACGCCACGCGGGTGACCGGCCGTACCGCCAAGGCCGCGGTCACCGAGAGCACGACACTGACCTACCAGAAGGTCAGCGGCGACGAGCCGAAGAGCACCGGCTTCGAGGCCCAGCACGAGCTGACGTTCAAGGCCGACCAGCAGGGCAACTGGCAGCTCACGGACATCCGCGACACCGACCAGGGCGGTCTCGCGGTGAACGCGCTCACCAAGCCGACGTCCGTCAAGGCGGCCACGACGGCGGACGACACCATGCCGAACGCCGCGCGCGCGGCGACCACCCGCAATCCGGTCGCCGTCCCGAAGACCGGCACCGCCTTCGACTACAAGGCGATGGCGGCCTACGCCGAGAAGTACTGGAACGTCTACAACAAGGACTACCCGGACTACAACGGCCACGGCGCCGGCGGCGACTGCACCAACTTCGTCAGCCAGTCCCTCAAGGCGGGCGGCTGGAAGCACGTCCCCGGCTACGTGTACGACTACACCAAGTGGTTCGGCAACGCCGACATCCAGTCCGACTCGTTCGTCGGCGTCAACGAGTGGTCCTGGTTCGCCCAGAACTCCAAGCGGACCACCGCGCTCGCCAACGTCTACCAGCTCGAGGTCGGCGACGTCCTCCAGATGGACTTCGACCGCGACGGGTCCAAGGACCACACGATGATCGTCACCGCCAAGAGCGGCGGCGTGCCGTACGTGACCTACCACTCGAACAACACCCTGCGCAGGTCGGTGGCGAGCCTCGTCTCGTCGTACCCGACCGCGTACTTCTACGCCTACCGCACCTGATCCGGCCGGCCCGTCACTCCTGGGGGTGGCGGGCCCGCCAGTACGGGTTGTCGTGCGGCAGGGCGGACCCCACCCTGCCGTACATCCCGAAGACGAGCAGCAGGATCCCGATCACGAAGCTGAGCATGCAGTTCTGGATCTTGAAGGCCAGGAAGTTGTAGTCCGTCTCCAGCAGCGCCATGTTCACGAAGCCGCTGAGGACGAAGAGGACGCCCAGCACCATGTTCAGCGTGGACGCGAAGTTCCCGCCGATCACCATGCCCACGAGCAGCAGCAGCCCGACGGCGATCGACAGCCAGCTGAGCGCCCCGTTGGTGTTGAGGCTCCACACCTCGTCCCCGCCGGTGTCGAAGAAGCCGATGCTGTGGACGATCCCGAAGATCCCGAAGACGATCAGACCCAGGCCCATCAGCCCGGCGCCGATCCGGTAGACCAGGTTCAGATGGTGGTCGACCGGCAGATGCTCGTCGAAATTGATCCGCCGCCTGGACCGGCCGTGCACTGCGTGTGTGGCCATCTCCGCCTCCCTGAGGGTGGATGCGCCGATGGAGGTCGTACGTACCTTCGATATCCGCCCGCCGGGCGCGTACCTTCAATATCCGCCCACCGGGCGTCCGGGGCAATGTCAGTGCCCCGTGCCGCGCTCCTCACGGATCCCGGCCACCACGTCCGCCACCGCATGCCGGACGGCCTCCGTCTCGGTCAGGAAGTGCCAGTAGTCGGGGTGCCGGCCCTCCAGCGTGGCGATCGCCCGATCCAGCCGGGCCACCGAGTCGTCCAGCGGGCGCGCGTGCCGGGGGTCGGGGGTGTTGCGCCCCGCCATCGCCAGCCGCTGGGCGTCCCGGATCGCGAACCGGGATCGGTCGATCTCCGCCTGCGGATCCTTCTGTACGGCGTTCAGCCTGGTCAGCCGGTCACCGGCGGCCGAGACGGCCTCGTCCGTGCTGTTCAGCAGGGCGCGCACCGTCGACAGCAGCGCGGTGGCGTCCGGCCAGCGCTGCGCGTCCCGCGCGCCACGCGCCTCGTCGAGCTTCGCCTCGGCCTGCGCCACGTTCTCCCCGGCCTGGTCCGGGACGTGCTGGAGGTCCTGCCAGCAGGCGGCCGAGAACCGCCGCCGCAGCTCGCTCAGGATCGGCTCCACCTGCCCCGAGCGGGTCGTCAGCGCCTGGGCGCGGGTACGCAGCGAGACGAGCCGGTGGTCGATCTCGGCGGCCCGCTCCGGCAGCCGCTCCGCCTCCACCCGGACCGCCTCGGCCTCCCGCGCCACCCGCTCCGCCCGCTCCAGCGTCTGCGGCACGCCGTGCTGGCCCGCGCCCTGGTTCAGCTTCGTCAGCTCGGGCGCCAGCGCCGCCAGCCGCGCCGCGAGAGCGTCCGCCCGCAGCCCGCTCTCCCGTACGGCGTCCAGCGCGTTCGAGGCCGCCAGCAGCGCCTGCCGGGCCCGCTCCACGGCGGGCGCGAGGCGGGCCAGCTGGGTCTCGGCCTTGCCGAGCAGCGGGCCCAGCCCGTCGGCGAACCGGTCCAGCTCCTGCTTGACGCGGCCCAGCTCGTCCTTGGCGCGGGTCAGCTCGGTGCGCGCCTGGGCGGCCGCCGAGGCCTCCAGGTCGTCCCGGTCGAGGTCATGGGCGTCGACGGCGTCGATGTACTGGTGGCTGGCCTCGTCGATCCGCCTGCCGACGGCCTCGAAGTCGGAGACGGCGCGCCGGGCGGCCGGCGTGTCGTCCACGGCCCTGATCGTCTCGATCGAGATCCGCAGGTCGCGCTGGGCGGTGTCCAGCTCGTAGAAGGCGGCCGCCGCCGCGTCCTTGGCGGCCTGGGCCTCGGCCCGCTGTCCCTCCGCCCGCCCGCCGAACCAGCGCCGGGTGCCGCCGCCGGCGAACGCGGCGGGCAGCGCGAGGGCGGCCACGAGGGGGAGGGCGACGAGGGTGAGGGTGTCCCGGAGCGCGTGCGGTCCCCGGTGTGCACGGCGGCGCTGTGCGCGCGGCACCAACGGCGAATACGGCTGCGCTGGTGTCGCCGTCACATCCCTCTCCCGTGCTGTGATCCGCCCTGCCCGGTGTCATTCTCCCACCGGTTAAGGACGAACACACGGGCCCGTTAGTTCGCGTTCCTGACAGTGACTTTGCCGTCGGCGGTGCGGGCGTTCACGACGTGCGTGCTGGACTCGTCGCGCGGTACGGACACGTCCACCCCGCCGTCGTCGGTCTTCGTGGTCACCCGGTAGGTCGCGTCGGGCAATGTGATCGTCACCGATCCGTCGTCGCTGACGGACTCCACCCGGTCCGGTACGGCGGCCAGCGTCAGGCGGACCGAGCCGTCGGCGGTGCGCGCGTCCACCGTGCGGGAGGCGACCTCGGCGCGTACGGAGCCGTCGTCGCTGCGCAGTTCCAGCGGTCCGCTCGAGTCGGTGACGTGCACGGAGCCGTCCTCGGTGCGCACGCTCAGCGCGTCCCGGAAGCCCCGTGCCCGGACGCTGCCGTCGTCGCTCCCGACCTTCACCGCGACGCCCCGGGGCACCTCGATGCGGTGCTTGGCGGCGCAGTCGGCGACCACTCCGGAGCAGCGCAGGCGCAACGTCAGCCGGTCGTCCTTCATCGACCAGGTCACCTTGGGCTCCTTGCCGATGGTGACCGACCCCTGGAACCACCGGGTGACGTCGACCTTGCCCGCCTCGGCCGTGTCCGACGCGACGATCTCGAGCGCCGAGTCGTCGGAGTCGATGGTGAGCGTGCGGCCCTGAAGGGCGAAGGCGCGGTGATCGGGATGCTCGTCGTCGGCGGCGGAGGCGCCGCAGGCGGTCGTGCCTGCGGCCAGGGCAACGACGGCCCCGGTGGCGAGGACCGCGCGGACCGAAAGTGACGTACGTGCCATGGTGATCTCCCCCTGGGCTGCTTGGCGTTGCCCTGACGACACTAGGGAGCCGCCGGCCTCCGCAGGATCCGGGAGGCGCCCGGATCCGGGGTGGGGCTAGCCCCCGGATACGGGTTTGCCGGGCACCGCCCAGGGCAATGTAGGCTGTCGACTCGTCCCGGGTGCGTAGCTCAGGGGTAGAGCGCCTGCCTTACAAGCAGGATGTCGGCGGTTCGAAACCGTCCGCGCCCACCAGGTGAGGGAAAGGGCCTCCGGAGAGATCCGGGGGCCCTTTCGCATGTCCCGTGTCGCATGCTCCCTGTCCCGCGTCGCGTGTCCCGCGAGTCCCGCGAGTCCCGCGTGGTCCGGGTGGTCCGGGTGGTCCGCGTGTCCCGCGAGTCCCGGGTGCGGGTGTCCCGGGGGCGGCGCAGGCCGGTGCTAGGCGCCGTGCCCCGGTGGGGTCCCGTGCGTGTGCTTGAGGCTCATGCGGGCCGCCACCCGGTCCGGGACCGCGACCTCCGCCCAGAAGCGGTGGCAGGACACGAACACCGCGAGCTCGTGCTCCCGCTGCCGGAGCTTCTCCACCTCGGCCTGCTCGTCGGCCGTCCAGCCGGGGGACGCGGGGCGCTCGGTCTTGCGCCAGCCGGTGTCGTCGCTGAAGCCGTCCAGGGGCTCGACCGACCAGGGAAGCCGCTTCAGCAGTGCCGACAGCTCGGCCCTGACCTGATGCAGCTCCTCCTGACCGGCGCGCAGGTCGCTCGGAAAGTCATAGGTCGTAGCCACGCGGCAATGGTACGCCTGTTCGAATTTGAGTGGCGAGCTCCTCGGGGGTGTTCCTGTGAACGTATGTTCGATTGCGTCTCAGGAGTCGCCGGTGTCCGCGGTGTCCGTCCGGCTCCGTTCGAGGAGCTCGACGCCCAGCCGGTCCGTGCCCTCCGGGTCGGCGTTGAGGCGGTGGACGACCACCCAACCGCCGTCCGCCGTGGCCCCGGTGAAGAGCGAGGCGTGGCGCGTCGCCCCGTTGTGCCAGCGCAGCGGACCGGTCGTCACCCAGGTGGGCGCGGGATCCCCCAGCCGGCGCTCCACCAGCAGCCGTACGACCAGGTCGGCCACCGCGCGGGGCGTGGCCCACAGCCCGCCCGCCGGGAGCATCGCGCCGTCCATCGTCCACGGCCTGCGCCCCCTGCCGAACAGGCCCGGGGCCGGCAGTCGGCGCGCCGGAACCGGGCGGGCGGTCATCTCCGTGACGTCCAGCGGACGCAGCACGTACGCGGTCACCAGTTCCTCGTAGGTCGTCCCGGCCGCGGCGGCCAGGGCCGCGCCGAGGACGGCGTACCCGAGGTTGGAGTACTCCTCCTCCCGGCCCGGGGGACGGGTGGCGAGCGTGTCCAGCCGGGGGAGGAGCGCGTGCAGCGCGGAGCGGTCGAACGCCGCGTACGGGTCCCGGGGCGGGAGGCGGCCGGGTGGCAGCCGCGGGAGGCCGGAGGTGTGCCGGGCCAGGTGCAGGAGGGTGATCCCGGTCGCGGGGGCCTCCGGGAGCCACCGTTCGAGCGGGTCGTCGAGGGCGAGCACCCCGGCCGAGGCCATCCGGATCAGCGCCGTGCCCGTGACGACCTTGGTGAGCGAGCCGATCTCGACGTAGCGGTCGACGGCGTGACCGTCGGCGAGGGCGGGCGGGCCCGTGGGGGTGAGGACGCAGGTCGGGACGCGACGACGCACGAGGGGGCTCACTCGCCGCGCGGCGGGACCGCGCACGCCGGGGTGGCACCGGGCAGGCGGTGGCGGTTGCGCGACACCCAGCGGTAGACCACGCGGGCGCAGTCCCGGACGCCGGGCAGCCGCAGGACGGCGGAGAGCGTGCGGTACCCGGCGGACGGCGAGGTGCCGAGCCAGCGGGCCAGTGCGTCGGCCCCGCCCGCGAGGACCGTGCCGCCGCGCAGCAACAACACCTCCCGGTCCAGCCGTTCGAGATGCGGCGCGGTCGACTCGGCCGGCAGGAACTGCCAGGGAACCGCTTGCAGCGTCGGTGCGGCGAGGTCGCGGATGCGGTCGACGGACGTCTGGCAGAAGCCGCAGTCCCCGTCGTAGGCGAGTACCGGGGGCGCGGAGCGCGGGCCGTGCGGAGCGGGGCTGATCACTGGTGTCCCTTCACCCCCCACCCGGGGTGGGGGCGCTGGCTGGTTCCTCCCCGCAGCCTCGCACGGCGGCGGGCCACCGCCGGTGTCGGACCCTGGCCCTAGGGTGACGCGCATGAATGAACGGGACGTGGAACAGGTGCGGTTGGTGCCCTGGTCCGAGGGCGACTTCTGGCTGCTGCGGCGGACCAACAGCCCCGAGATGACGGAGCATCTGGGCGGGCCGGAGAGCGAGGAGAAACTCGCCGACCGGCACCGGCGCTATGTCGAGCCGTTCGCCGGGCGCATGTACCGGGTCACGCTCGCGGAGTCCGGGGAGACCGTCGGCTCGATCGGGTACTGGGAGCGCGAGTGGCAGGGCGAGCGGGTGTGGGAGACGGGCTGGGGGATCCTGCCCGAGTTCCAGGGCCGAGGGCTCGCCGCGACGGCGGCGCGGGCGCTCGTCGACGTCGTACGGCAGCGGGCCGGAAACGGCGGCCCCCCGACCCTGCACGCGTTCCCCGAGGCGGAGCACGCCGCCTCCAACGGGGTCTGCCGCAAGGCCGGGTTCACCCTGCGCGGGCAGGTCGACTTCGAGTACCCGAAAGGGAACCCGATCAGATCCAACGACTGGTGGGTCGACCTGCGCACCGGGCCCGCCGCCGCTACGGGGTAGCGTCCGCCAGCTCGCGCACCAGGCGCGCGGCCACCGGCACCGCGACCCCGTGCCGCTCGGCCGCGCGCAGCAGTCCCCCGCCGATCGCGTCGAGTTCGAGGGGCCGCCCCGCCTCGGCGTCACGCTGCATGGAGGACCTGGTGGCAGGGGCGAAGGAGTCGTAGCGTGCGAGCGCCCGGGCCGGGTCGGCGGGGGCGCCGCAGGCACGGCTGACGGCGGCGGTCTCCTCGACCAGGGCGGTCAGTTCCTCGCGGTGCCGGGTGCGGATCTCGCCCAGCGGCAGACCGTGCCGGGTGGTGAGCAGGGCGAAGGGCGCGAGGAAGGCCATCTTCGCCCACAGGGCGGCCGTCTCGTCCGGCACGACGCGGACGGCCGGACCGGCCGCCCCCAGCGCTCGCGCCAGCGCGTCCAGGCGCGGGCGCGGCACGGCGTCGCCCGCCAGGTCGATCTCCGCGAAGCCGCTCCCGTGCTCGATCACACCCGGCGCGACCCGGGTCGACTCGACCCGGACGACGGCCGGGGCGACCCGGTCCGGGCGGTACCGGGCGCGCAGGACCGCCGGGTGCTCGACGCCGTTCAGGAAAGGCACGAGGAGGGTGTGCGCGCCGAGTGCCGAGGCGGGGACCCGGGCCAGGGCCGCGTCGAGGGCGGTGTGCTTGACGGTGATCAGCACCGCGTCGACGGGCGCGCGCAGCGCGGTGTCCGCCGCGACCTCGGCCGTGAAGTCGCCGAACGGCGTGCTGCGGACGCGGATGCCGTCGGCGCGCAGGGACGCGGCCGTCGCCTCGCCGGCCAGGCAGGTCACCCGGTGTCCCGCGCGCGACAGCAGGGCCGCGAGCAGGCCGCCCACCCCGCCGGGACCGAGCACGGCGACGCTGAGTATGTCGTTGGTCATGTTCTGTTGTCCCTCTCGTCGGTCGGCCCCGCGGGTGCGGTGGCCGCCTCGGAGGTGATCATGGCACGGGGGCGGGGCGCCGGGGGAGACTGGGAGACATGTGCCGAAGCATCAAGACGCTGCGTCCCCCCGCCCTGCCCGAGAAGGCGACGGAGGACGATGTGCGCGCCGCAGCCCTTCAGTACGTCCGTAAGGTGTCCGGTTTCCGGGCGCCGGCCGAGCACAACCGGGAGGTGTTCGAGCGAGCGGTCGAGGTCATCGCCGCGGCCACGGCGGAGTTGCTGGACGGGCTGGAGGTGCGCGGGGCCGGCCGGGGCGCGGAAGCCCGCACCTAGGTCCTGTCGTTCGGATCATGCCGCGCGTCGCGGGGTGCGGCACGCCACCTGCGGCGTTGTCGTCGGTCTCCGATTTCCACCGGGCGCCCGGCGCCGGTCGCGTCCTACGCCGTCGGCTGCCGTCGCATGACGTACGCCGCGCCGGCCCCCGCACCGAACAGCGCGAGCAGCGACACCCCGGTCGCCAGCCATGTCGTGCCCAGCCAGTGCGCGCCGAAGTAGCCGAGGGCGGCGCTGTAGCCCGCCCAGGAGAGGCCGGCCAGGGCGGACCAGGGGAGGAACTCGCGGGGGCGGCGATGGGCGGCGCCCGCGATGAGCGAGACGACGGAACGGCCGGCGGGGGCGAAGCGGGCCAGGACGACCAGGGCGCCGCCGCCCCGGGCCAGCGCCTCGCCGAGACGTTCCTGCGCGGTGGTCAGCCGGCGGGAGCGGGAGATCGCCCGGTCCAGGCGCTCACCGCCGCGCCAGGCCAGCCGGTAGGCCACCAGGTCGCCCAGCACCGAGGCGGTCGTCGCGGACAGGATCAGGACCATGATGTCCGGAACGTCGTGCGGGACCTGGCCGGTCGCCGCGCCCGAGCCCGCCGCCGCGGCCGTCGCCGCAGTGATGACGAGCACTCCGCTGGGCAGGACCGGCAGGAACACGTCGAGGAGGACCGACAGGCCCACCACCGCGTAGATCCATGGGCTGCCCAGCAAGGCCCCCACACTTTCCAACACCACTGACTCCCCGTGTCTCCCCCGTGACGGACGACCGTGCCGCTGTGTCGCGGGGGAGCGGCAGGTGCGGCCAATGCCAGCCATACAGCGTACGCCTGGGGTGTGACAGTGGATTCACGGGGGGCTCGTGTGTTCGGCACAGCACCTTCACGCGGGGCGCGCACATGCTGATCCGCGGTCACCCGGGCGTCGGAAGAGCCCGGGTGACCGCGGATCACGGCGCCGTCGGAACGAGGTCAGGCGGAAACCGTGGCCTTTCGTGCCGCGGGCTCCCGCTCGGTGGCCGGGCGGCCGGCGAACAGGCGGTCCAGGCCGAGGGCGCCGGAACCGGTGAACACCAGCAGCAGGAAGGCCCAGCAGAACATCGCGGAGGCCTCGCCGCCGTTCTGGATCGGCCACAGGGCGCTCGGCTGGTGCACGTCGAAGTAGGCGTACGCCATGGAGCCCGAGGCCAGGAACGCGGCGGCCCGGGTGCCGAGGCCGAGCAGCACCAGGCTGCCGCAGACGAGTTGGATGGCGGCCGCGTACCAGCCGGGCCAGGCGCCGGCGTCGAGCGTGCCGCCGTCGGTGCCGGCGGCGCCGCCGAGGACGCCGAAGAGCGAGGCGGCGCCGTGGCAGGCGAAGAGCAGGCCTACGACGATGCGGAAGAGGCCGACCGCGTACGGCTGTGCGGTGTTGAGGCGAGCGGACATGGTGGGGGGTGCTCCTTCGGTGTCGGTCGGGCCGGTCCCGGATGGGGGAAGGACCGGTCGGTGGGGGCGGCGGTACCGAATGAGCGACACACGTTAGGCGTACCTAATCGATGCTTGCAAGTTCAACTTTTAGCCACGACTCGGGTTCCGTACGGGGTTCCGGTCGGTGTTCCGTTCGCGGTTCCGGCCGGGGCTCCGCCTGGGCTTCCGCCTGGGGTTCGACCTCCCGGACCGCCGTGCGGAGAGCGGCTCTCGCCACCGCGTCCGCATCCGAGAGTGTGACCGAATCCACCCCTGGGCGGGCACCCGCCGCGGTGACCCAGTGCACCCCCTCCGTGGGCACCCCGAAGGCCAACCGCCGTGCGTGCGGCCGACCTTGACGATCGATCAGGTGGGGGTCAGGTCGGACTCCCGCACCGTCGTCAGCGACCCGTCGTCCTGCGCCTGCTCCAGCCGCAGCCGGGCCGAACGCCCGCGCAGGGTGAGGAACATGAGCTGGTTGCCGAACCACGGCCCGCCCTTCTTGCGCCAGCCGACGGGCGGCCGGGGACAGCGGCCGTGCCGACGCAGACGGCGGCCGAGCGCCCGGGCCACGGCGCTCCAGCCGAAGCGGAAGCCCACCCGGATCGACGGCGGGACCGAGTTGTGCACGGGGGAGCAGGTGAGCTGGAGCACCCGCGCGTCGGGGCCGTCGCCCTCGTGCCAGTACGGCTCGGCCACGTACGCGTGGTGCACGTCCCCGGAGAGCACGAGCACGCTCGCCGGCGCCCCCGTCCCCGTTCCCGTCTCGGCGATCAGCTCCGCCAGTGCGGCGAAGGAATCGGGGAAGGCCGCCCAGTGTTCCAGATCCGCCCCCCGCCGCACCTTCTCGCCGATACGGGCCCAGCGCGCCCCGCGCTCGCCCCGGCACAGCGCCGCGTCCCACTCCTCGGCGTCGTGCACCAGATGCGGCAGCAGCCAGGGCAGCGAGGTGCCGATCAGGAGGTGGTCGTAGGAGCCGGGACCGTCGTGGGTCTGTTCGCGCAGCCACGTCCACTCGCCCGGGTGGAGCATCGAGCGCTCGCCCTCGTCGAGGACCCGCGCCGCCCTGCTGTCGACCATCAGCAGCCGCACCCGCCCGAAGTCGCGCCGGTAGCTCCACCGCACGGACGCCGGGTCCGCGTCGGCACGGCAGGCGAAGGCGCGCAGTGCGTCGGTGCCGTCGGGGGCCTCGCGCACGGCGGCGTAGAGCGGGTCGGTGGCCAGCTCGGCCGGGGAGAGGTTCCCGAGGTGCTGGTGCACCCAGTACGACATCAGGCCGCTCAGCAGCCGCTCGCGCCACCAGGGGGTGGCCCGCATGTCGGCCAGCCAGGAGGCGGAGGTGTTCCAGTCGTCGATGACGTCATGGTCGTCGAAGACCATGCAGCTGGGCACGGTGGACAGCAGCCAGCGCACCTCGGGGTCGAGCCAGGACTCGTAGTAGAGCCAGGTGTACTCCTCGAAGTCCGCGACCTCGGCGCCCGGTGCGTCGGTGAGGCCGCGCCGGGCGGAGATGCGCTCCTTGGTCGCGTCGGAGACCTCGTCGGCGTACACCTGGTCGCCGAGGAGCAGCAGTACGTCGGGCCGTTCGGCCGTCGGATCGGCGGCGAGGCACGCGGCCAGGCTGTCGAGGGCGTCGGGACCCACGGGGTCGTGCCCGCCGGCCGGGGGCGCCGCCCAGCGGCAGGAGCCGAACGCCACCCGGACCTCGTCGCCGTCGCCGTCGGCGCCGACCGCGGCGGGGGTGCGGATCTCCGAGGGCGGGAAGTCGGAGTCGGGCAGCGGCCACACGCGGGCGCCGTCGAGGAGCACCTCGTACGCCGTGGCCGTGCCCGCCGTCAGGCCCGTCACCTGGACGAGGGCGTAGTGGTGGCCCGCCACCTGGAAGGTGTGGGCGGTGCCGCCCGCGCCGTCCGCGCAGCGCACCTCGGTGGCGCACGGGCGGCTCGCCTCGACCCATACGGTCGCCGTCGAGCCGTCGGCGTATCTCAGTAGTGGTCCCAGCCGCAGTTCGGCCACGCGATCGCCCTCCTCCGTCGCCCCGTACGGTACGGAACGACGGAGGGGAGTGGCGAGATCCCTGCGGTCACGAGTCGATCAGCAGCTCGCGAGGTAGCTGGTGAGCGCGCTCTTCTCGGCGGAGTCGACCGCGAGGTTGTAGTAGTACTTCACCTGCACCCAGGCGCGGACGTAGGTGCAGCGGTACGAGGTGACCGACGGCATCCACTCGGCCGGGTCCTGGTCGCTCTTGGACTGGTTCACGTTGTCCGTGACGGCGATCAGCTGCGGGCGGGTGACGTCGTTGGCGAAGGCCTGGCGCTGGGCGGTGGTCCAGGCACTGGCCCCGGAGTCCCAGGCCTCGGCGAGCGGCACCATGTGGTCGATGTCGAGGTCGGAGGCGGCGGTCCAGGTGGCGCCGTCGTACGGGGAGTACCAGCTGCCGCTGGTGGCGGTGCAGGCGGAGTTGGTGACGACGTTCGTACCGTCCCGCTTGAGGATGTACTCACGCGTGTTGCACGTGCCGCTGATGGTGATCCAGGTGGGGAACAGGTCGCGGTCGTACCCGGTGCGGCTCTCGGTCTTCACCGTGAGCGAGGCGAGGTAGGTGCGGGCGGTGGCGGCGCTCACCGGGGTGGGGAGCGCGGCGGAGGCGGTCGGGGAGTTGAGAAGCCCGACCGAGGCTATGAGGCCGGTGAGGGCGGCGACTATGCTCAGCCGTCCACGCGCGTAGAACTTCGACATGCGAACTCCATGGGGGAGGCGGGGTGTTGGAGCGCGAGCGAGGGAATGCTCGCGGCCGCACATTGCGGGGAGATGTGCGTCCGGTTAGAAGCTAGTGACACGTACATGACACGACAAGGTTTATGGCAGAACGATCTCGTACAATGGGGAGCGCAGAAGGGGAGTAGCTCTTCGCCGGACCGTCGACATACTGCTCAGCTCGTCTGAGCCGGCGCCCGGAGGCAGACCCGTCACAGGGCCGGCCAGCGAGACCTTCGGCAAGCAGTGCACATCCGTGCCCCTCGGCACGGATGACATGTGTGCTGCCGTGCCGAGGTGTCTTTTCTCCTGAACGCTCAGGACTCTCGGCGGGGCGGCCCCCGACCGATTGAGGAATCTTGATCAGCATCACCGTGACGGCGCTCGTCTTCGGCGTCGTCTTCCTGGCGGAACTACCGGACAAGACCGCGCTCGCCGGCCTCGTCCTCGGCACCCGCTACCGCGCCTCCTACGTCTTCGCCGGAGTCGCCGCCGCCTTCACGCTGCATGTCGTGCTGGCCGTCGCGGCGGGCAGTGTGCTGACCCTGCTCCCGCAGCAGCTCGTGCACGCGCTGACCGGTGTGCTGTTCCTGGGCGGCGCGGCGGTGCTGCTGCTGAAGAAGGACGAGGGCGAGGAGGAGGTCCGGCGGCCGGAGAACCAGTCCTTCTGGAAGGTCGCGGGCGCGGGCTTCATGCTGATCCTCGTCGCCGAGTTCGGCGACCTCACCCAGATCATGACGGCGAACCTCGCCGCCCGCTACGACGATCCGCTCTCGGTCGGACTGGGTGCGGTGCTGGCGCTGTGGGCGGTGGCCGGGCTCGGCATCGTCGGCGGAAAGGCGCTGATGAAGCGGGTGCCGCTGAAGCTGATCACGCAGGTCGCGGCGCTGCTGATGCTGGCGCTCGGGGTGTGGAGCCTGTGGGAGGCGATCGCCGGCTGAGCTGAACGGCGGGTGAACGCTCCCGGGCACTTCGTGGCCGGGGTGGCGGTGGACCCGACTTGTTTTGTACCGTAGAGAAACAAAGTGGCTCCCGTCCGTTTTCCCTGACCGGCGGGCGGGGCCGCCTTGTCTCTTCCTACCTGGAGCTGCTGATGCCGGTCCTGACCGCCCGCGCCCTCCTGCTCGACATGGACGGCACCCTCGTGAACTCCGACGCCGTCGTGGAGCGGGTCTGGCGGCGCTGGGCCGACGCGCACGGGCTCGACGGGGACGAGGTCATGAAGGTCGTCCACGGCCGGCAGGGATACGCCTCGATGGCCGTACTGCTGCCCACCCGGCCGGTGCACCTCAACCACGCGGACAACGCGCGGATGCTGGCCGAGGAGACCGCCGACATGGACGGCGTCGTGCCGGTGCCCGGCGCGCCGGAGTTCCTCGCCTCCGTGTCGGGCGTCCCGCACGCGCTGGTCACCTCGGCGGACGTCCCGCTGTCGACGGCCCGGATGGCCGCGGCCGGACTGGCGCTTCCGGACGTGCGCGTCACCGCCGAGTCGGTGGGCGCGAGCAAGCCGGACCCCGAGGGCTTCCTGAAGGGCGCGGCCGAGCTGGGGATCGCCCCGGCCGACTGCGTGGTGTTCGAGGACTCCGGGGCGGGCATCGCGGCCGGCCGGGCCGCCGGGATGCGGGTCGTGGGAGTGGGACCGCGCGCGGCGGCGCACGGACCCGACGTGCTGGTCCGTGATCTGCGGCAGGTGCGGGTCGAACCGGACGCGTCCGGGGTGCGGATCCACTGTGCGTGAGGCCCGGCGGGGCGCGTGGTCCCGCGGGTCTACGGTTCCGTCGTCTCCGACTCCAGGCGGGCCCGGGTCAGCGCCCCGTACACGCCCAGGCCGTCCTCCGTCGTGCCCCGGGACCACTGGTAGTTGCGCAGGGCGTCCTCGACCTCGGCGCTGAACGTGCCGTCGACCTCGCCGTTGTAGAGGAACAGCTGGCGCAGCCGCGACTGGAGTTCGGTCACCTCCGCGCCCTTGTCGCCACGCCGCAGGACGACCGCGTCGTCCGGGTCGTCGTCCTCGTTGTCGGCCCCGTTCCCGGGCGCCAGGGAGCCGGTCGCGCGGGCGGTGGGCGTGGTCAGGCCGGCCTCGGCCGACGGGGACGCCGAGGGCGAGGCGTTCGACTCCGACGCGGAGGGCGACGCGCTCTCGCTCTCGGAAGGCGACGGCGAGGCCTCGGAGGCCGACGGGGACGCGGAGCGACTCGGTGCCGCCGATGCCGAGGCCGCGCTGGTGGAGGCGTCCGGCACGGCCGCCCGCACATCCTCGGGAGTGGCCCCGTCCCGGGTCGGCTTCTCGTAGGTGAACAGCCCGGAGGCGAACCCGGCCGCCGCCACCACGGCCACGACAGCCGCGGTCGTCGCGACCAGCAGCGCGCGGCGACGGCGCGGGCGGTGCGGTTCCTCGTCGTCGGGGTGCGCGGTGCCGACGTCCGCCGCCTCGAACAGGCTCAGATCGGTCGTGCTGGGCTCGGAGGCGGACGACGCCAGGGGAGTGGGCAGCGCCGCCGTCATGTCCGGCGCCGGGCCGCCGGGGGGCACGGTGCGCAGGGGCATCGTCGCGTCGGCCGGAATAGCGGGAGCGGCCGGAATAGCGGGAGCGGCCGGAACGGCGGGAGCGGCCGGCACGGTCGGCAGCGGCATGGTCACGTCGGCCGGGCCGACGGAGCCCCTCGCCCCGGGCTCGCTCCCGAACGTGCCTGCGGGCTCGCCCCCGAACGTGTCCCCGGGCTCGCCCCCGGCCCCGGTTCCCAGCTCGACGTAGGGCCGTATGCGCAACGGATCGAAGTCCTCCGCGGCGGCCGCCTCCGTCGTGCGCGTGTCGCGCTGGGCCTCGGAGGCGCGCCGGGCGCAGGCGCAGGACGGGGTGTTGTCGAGCGCGCGGAGCACCCCGCACTCCGGGCACGGCAGCCCTTGCTGCCCCGAGCGCCCCTGGTGCCCCGTCGGATCGATCACGTGTTCGTCCCTCCCCATTCAAACTCCAGAGATTATGCAGATCCTTCACGCGCCCCGCCGCCCGCGACCCCCGGAATGTCGTATTCCGTCAGGGCGCAAGAGGACTCGAGAGGCCATAACGGGTCACACCGATCACGATGGAGGGGGTCACCACAGCCTCGGGAGGCATCCATGGTCTTGGACGCGCGCAGCAGGACGGCGGATCCGCGCGAGGAACACGTGTCCGGAAACGTTCTCGTCTCCATCGGCGCCCTCCTGCTCGGCATGCTGCTCGCCGCCCTGGACCAGACGATCGTGTCGACCGCCCTCCCCACGATCGTCAGCGACCTCGGTGGTATGGAGCACCTGTCATGGGTGGTCACCGCGTATCTGCTGGCGTCGACGGCCGCGACCCCGCTGTGGGGCAAACTCGGTGACCAGTACGGGCGCAAGAGGCTGTTCCAGATCGCGATCGTCATCTTCCTGATCGGTTCGGCGCTGTGCGGAATGGCGCAAAACATGCCGCAGCTGATCGCCTTCCGCGCACTCCAGGGCCTGGGCGGCGGCGGCCTGATGGTGCTGTCGATGGCGATCGTCGGCGACCTCGTCCCGCCGCGCGACCGCGGTCGCTACCAGGGCCTGTTCGGCGCGGTGTTCGGCGCCACCAGTGTTCTCGGCCCGCTGCTGGGCGGCCTGTTCACCGAGCATCTGAGCTGGCGCTGGGTGTTCTACGTCAACCTGCCCGTCGGCGTCGTCGCCCTCGCCGTCATCGCGGCCGTCCTGCACATCCCGCGCAAGTCGACGAAGCACGTCATCGACTACCTCGGCACCTTCCTCATCGCCGCGGTCGCCACCTGCCTGGTCCTGGTGGCGTCGCTCGGCGGCACCACGTGGGACTGGGACTCGCCGCAGATCGTCGGCCTGGCGGTGCTGGGCGTGCTCCTGGCCGTGGCGTTCGTGGCCGCGGAACGGCGGGCGGCCGAACCGGTGCTCCCCCTGAAACTGTTCCGCATCCGCACCTTCACCCTCTCCGCGGTGATCAGCTTCATCGTCGGGTTCGCGATGTTCGGCGCGATGACGTACCTGCCGACCTTCCTCCAGGTGGTGCAGGGCGTCTCGCCGACCCTGTCCGGCGTGCACATGCTGCCGATGGTGGCCGGCCTGCTGCTGGCGTCCACCGCCTCCGGGCAGATCGTCAGCCGCACCGGCCGCTGGAAGGTGTTCCCGGTCGCGGGCACCGGCATCACCACGCTCGGCCTGCTCCTCCTGCACCGGCTCGACGAGCACAGCTCCACGGGCGCGATGAGCGCCTGCTTCCTCGTGTTCGGTCTCGGCCTCGGCCTGGTCATGCAGGTGCTGGTGCTGATCGTGCAGAACGCCGTCGCGTACGAGGACCTCGGCGTCGCCACCTCCGGCGCGACCTTCTTCCGCTCGATCGGCGCCTCCTTCGGCGTCGCGATCTTCGGCACGATCTTCTCCAGCCGCCTCGGCGACAAGCTCACGGACGCCTACCGGGGCGAGCGTCTCCCGTCCGGGGTCTCGGTGGACGCACTCGAGTCCGACCCGCGCGGCATCGCCGAGCTGCCGTCCACGCTGCGGCCGCAGGCCCTGGACGCCTACGCGTCCGCCATCACCGACGTCTTCCTGTACGCCGCCCCCGTCGCCCTCGTCGGCTTCGTCCTGGCGTGGTTCCTCAAGGAGGACCCGCTGCGCGGCTCGGTCACCGCGCCCGACGTGACGGAGACCCTCGCCAGCAACCCGGTGGAACGGTCCTCGTACGACGAGGTGTGCCGGGCGCTGTCCGTCCTCGGCACCCGCGAGGGCCGCCGCGAGATCTACCGGAAGATCACCGCCCGGGCCGGCCAGGACCTCCTTCCGGCGTCGAGCTGGCTGCTGCTGCGGATCAAACGCTGCGGCAGCGTCGAGCCGGCGATGCTGGCCGAGCGCACGACCGTCCCGCTACCGGCGATCATCGAGGCCGTCCGTCAGGTCGAGGGGGGCGGGCTCGCCGTGCGGGAGGGCCTCGACATGGTGCTGACCGAGGAGGGCCGCGCGGTAGCCGACCGGCTCGCCGAGGTCCGCGAGGAGTCCCTCGCCGAGCTGCTCGGCGACTGGTGGGGCCCGGACCGGCCCACCGACCTGGTCCAGCTCGTCAGGGAACTGAACAGCGAGCTGTGCGGCTCGGACCGGGAACAGCCGTACGACGGGCGGGTGATGCCCGACCACCGGCTCACCTGAGGTCCTGGCCGAGCGACTTGCCGAACCAGTGATCGGCGTACGGGTCCGCGTTGTGCGGCTCGGTCTCCGCGTAGCCCAGCCGGGCGTACAGGGCGCGGGCCTCGACGAGGTCGCCGCGGGTGTCCAGGATCATCCGGGTGGCGCCGAGCGCGCGGGCGGCGTCCTCGGCGCCCCGGACGAGGAGCGCCGCGCCGCCCCGGCCGCGCAGCTCCGCCCGGACGAACACCCGGGTGAGCTCGGCGGTCCCGGCGTCCCGTAGCCGTACGCCCGCGGTGCCGGCCGGCTCACCGCCGTACCGCCCCACGAGCAACCGGCCGCCGGGCGGGGCGAGTTCGACGCCGGTGTGGGCGGCGATCTCCCGATCCAGCTCCACCGGGTCGGTCCTGCGCCCCTCGTGCAGCAGGTAGTAACGGTCGCTGACCTCGGTGTAGTACGCCCGCCAGAGGGCGCGGGCGGCCGGCGCGTCGAAGGGTTCGGCGGTGATGGTCCAGGTCGGCGACGTCGTCATACGGACATGGTCCGAAGGCAGTCGGCGGGTTGGCAACCGGATAACCGATAAGCGGCGGCGACCTCGTTCCGGGAATTCCCCGAGGAGTTCGGCGGGGGCGGTGCGCAGAACCGTTTGGGAGGGGCGGCCCGGGCAACCCGACCTGTGAACCGGCCCGTGGGGCCGACACATCGGAAGGCAAGGCATGTCCACAGGAGTGATCATCGCTCTGATCGTGATCGTGGCGGCCATCGTCGCCGTCGCGGCCTTTCTGGCCGTGCGGGCCCGCGGCTCGCACGGCGGACACGGTCTGAAGCGTCGCTTCGGGCCCGAGTACGACCGTGCCGTGGCCCGGCACGACGGAGACGTCAAGGCCGCCGAGCGTGAGCTCGACGCCCTGGTGGAGCGGCACGGCGGGCTGCGCGAGCGCCCGCTGGAGCCCGCGGAGCGTGAGAGGTTCGAGGCCCGCTGGACGGCCGCGCAGGAGCGGTTCGTCGACTCGCCCCAGGAGGCGGTCACCGAGGCCGACCGCCTGCTCGCCGAAGTGGCCGGCGCCCGGGGCTTCCCGGACGGCGACCAGTACGAGGAGCAGCTCGCCGCACTCTCCGTCCACCACGCGCACCATGTCCACGGCTACCGACGCGTCCACCGTGTCGCACGGGTGCGCGCCAACGGCGTCGGCACGCACGACGCGAGCGCGACCGGCACGTCCGGCGCGCCCGGCACGGAGGACATGCGGGCCGCCATGGTCGAGGCCCGTGCCCTCTTCGACGACCTGGTCGGCGATGCCTCCCACGACGCCGGCCGCCGTCGGACGCAGGAGCGCGTGAGCCAGGACGGCTCCCGCTCCGCCCACCACCTGCCGCGGGGCTTCCACCGTCACCAGGCGAAGGAGAGCTGACTCCATGCCCGACCTGACACCGAACACGACTCCCAAGACGACGCGGGACACGACACCGAACACGACGCGGGACACGGGTGCGAACCCGGACGCGATCCCGGGCGTGAACCCGGGCCTGAACGCGGAGAACCGCCGACCGGCGGCCGACCGAGCCCGAGCGACGAAGCCCGGCGACACCGCACTGACCGGCGAGACCGCACGCGCCGGCGAGGCCGCACGCGCCGACGAAACCGTCCGACCGAGCGAAACCGTCCGACCGAGCGAGACCGCACGGACCGGCGAGGCCGCCCCGCGGGGCGAGGCCGGGCTGCCGGGCGGGACCGTCCTGCCGGGGGAGAGGGGACGGACGTCGGCGGAACCGCGCGGGACGGCGGCCGTGGCCGAGCCGACACCGCTCGGCTCCGAGACCGGCCCCGGCGGAGCGGCGCGCGGCCGGGCGGCCGGCGCCGGCCGGGACGCGGGCCCGCTCAGCGCCTCCGGCGAAGGGGCGCCGCCCCGGCACCGGGACGCGGGCGCGGTGGAGGCCGTCACGGGCCGTGAGTCGACGGCCGCCACCGCCGAGCACGGGGACCACCGTGATCACGGCGCGTCTCTCCTGCCGGACGACGAGTGCGACCGGATCGCCTCCCGCATGCGGCACGCGGTCGTCGGGTTCGTCGACGGCCCGCGCGACGCCGTCGCGGAGGCCGACCAGGTGCTTGAGGACCTCGCCGCGCGCTTCACGG
This sequence comes from Streptomyces sp. NPDC102259, assembly GCF_044766465.1. NCBI lineage: Bacteria > Bacillati > Actinomycetota > Actinomycetes > Kitasatosporales > Streptomycetaceae > Streptomyces > Streptomyces sp. NPDC102259. The sequence continues at coordinate 771,035 of NZ_JBIWMA010000001.1, forward strand.
ACGCCGTGGACCGGCGACGCCGCACCCTGCGCGGGTCCTGGCAGCCGGCGGAGGGCGGCAAGGACCGCGCCGCGTCCGCCGCGACGGCCACCGACACCGAGCAGCTCCGGCTGGCCCTGCGGGACTACCGCGAACTGACCGAGCGGCTGCTACACCTCTGAGCCCTCGGCCCCCTGGGCCCCTTCGGCCCTCGCGGTCCTCGCGGCCGACCCACCTGCCGTCGCCCGGCGCTCCCGCCACTCCCGTACGACCGCTTCGACGTCGTACGGCTTCATGCCCAGCGGGGGGCCGGGCGGCGGCCTGAACATCATGTCGCGCAGCTTGACGTTGACGTCCGTGATGATCTTCCGGACGATGCGTTCCGAGGGCGCCGCGTACGCCGCCGCGAGCGCGTCCTCCGCCTCCTTGCGCAGGGCGAGCGTCGGTGGCAGGACGGAGAGACCCTCACGGGCCATTTTGCGCTTGATCCACCAGAGTTCGTCGTACGCGGTGTCCACACCCGCCGGCAACGGCTTTCCCGCGCCCGGAAGTTGGGCGAACTCGCCGCGCCTCTCCGCCTCACGGATCTGCTTGTCGACCCAGGACTCGAACGGGACACCCGGTGGCTTTCGCTCGGTCATGCGTCCATTGTGCCGGACGCGGTGGGGCCGGGCGATTTATCATGCGCCCGCTGTACAAGCACACTTAGGACCCAGCACGCCGACAGGCATGTCAAAGACATTTCAAGGGGAGCGCACGTGCTCGAACTCACCATGGCCACCGTCTCCGGGACGGAAGAGGGCGCCACGGCCGGCATGCTGATGGCCGACTCGCCCAGCGACCCGGGTGCCGTGCTCCGGGTGGGCCGGGACAAGTCCGTGTGCCGCCTCGCGACCCCCGACGACTGGCTGTTCGTCTCCCGGGTGCACCTGGAGTTCCTGTGCGGTCCCGAGGGCACCTGGCAGGTCTCGTGGCTGCGCGGCTCGCAGGACGAGCCGTCCTCCGAGGTGCGGCTGGTGAGCGGCCAGTACGCGCAGCCGCTCGCCTACGGCGGGACCATGCCGCTGCCGCGCGGCGGCTCCGGCGAGATCATCGTCCTCGACCGCACCGGGCCGCGCAGCGTCAACGTGGGCTTCTATCACGAGGCGTGACAGCTTCCGGGGGGAAAAGAGCTGTGCGGCTAGGCCAGCACGCGTGCCAGCGCGAAGCCGTCGTAGCCCTTGGCCCCCACCGTCTGGATGGCCGTGCCGCTCAGCCTCGGGTGCGAGCCGATCAGCTCGATCGCGGCGCGGGTGCCGACCACGTCCCCCGCGCCGCTGTCGGCTTCCACGACCCGGCCGCCCCGTACGACGTTGTCGACGACGATCAGACTGCCCACACTGGTGAGCTTCAGCGCCCACTCCAGGTAGTGGGCGTTGTTGACCTTGTCGGCGTCGATGAAGACGAGGTCGAACGGCGGCGGATTCTCGTCGGCCAGCAGCGGCAGCAAGTCCAGGGCCGGGCCGACCCGTACCTCGACCAGCTTGTCGAGGCCCGCGCGGGCGATGTTGCGGGTGGCGACCTCCGCGTGCCGGGGGTCGTACTCCAGCGAGATCAGCCGGCCGTCGGCCGGGAGCGCGCGGGCCAGCCAGATCGTGCTGTAGCCGCCGAGCGTGCCGATCTCCAGGACCGTCCGGGCCCCCTGGATCTCGGCGAGCAGCTGGAGCAGCTTGCCCTGGTTCGCCGTGACGTTGATGTGCGGCAGCTCGGCGGCCTCGCTGTCGCGCAGCGCGGCCGCCGTCACCTCGTCGTCCGGGGCGAGATGGTCGGTGAAGTAGGCGTCGACGGCGTCCCAGGCCTGCGACTCGCTCATGCGCTCTGCCTCTCGTTTACCTGACATATCCGGCGGTATGTCTCGTCAGGAATGCTAAGTCGAGCCCCACGGATCCCCGGCCGGGGCTTTCAGCCGTTCGGCGCAGGGGGCACCGCGGAAGGCGCGGCGCGGGGCGCGGGGGGCACGGCCGGAGTGGGGCGCGCGGAGGGCATGGGGGGCGTCCGCGGCGGAACGGACGGCTTCGCCGGGACGGGAGCGGGCGCCTTCGCCGGGGCGGGAACGGGGGGAGGGATGACGGGTGCGGGAGGGGTGACGGGGGCGGGCGGCCGTGTCGGCCGAGGGGGAGCGCTGCGCACGGACGGCGGCTGCGGGGGCACGGCAGGCGTGGCGGGCGTCGGAAGGAAGCCCGACGCGTGTCGGGGGCGGGGCAGGGCCGCCCGGCGGGCCCGGCCCCAGCGGACGCCCAGGACGACCGCGACCGTGTTCAGGACGGCCAGTCCGCCGACGACCGTCAGCAGCCACACCGGGATCCCGGCCAGCGCGAGCAGCCGGTCCTCATAGATCACCTGCCGGTACACGGTGTCCGTCGCCGCCCGGCGCAGTTCATGGTCCCCGGAGATCTCCGAGGGCCGCGGGAACTCCTGGGCGACGGCCGTCAGGAACGGGGTGCCCTCCGCCAGCTCGGCCAGCGGCCCCGTCGCCCTGCCGAGCGGCCCGGCGAACGTCACCCGGGGCCGCTCGCCGCCGATCCGCGAGGCCGGTTCCATGCGGTGGGCGGCGAGGACGTACAGGCCGAGCGACTGCGGGATGGCCGCCAGCCGGGACAGCCGCATCGGGTAGACGAGGGTGTCGGCGGCGAAGGTGAGGTGCAGCGGCTCGAGTTCGCCGCGCAGGGCGGTCCCGGTGCTCTCGGGCGTCAGCCGGACCGCCACGTACTCCCAGCGCCGGTCGACGTACGGCTGGAGCGCGGTCTCGAGGGGGCCCGGGAGGGTGAAATCGTTGGCGCGCAGCCAGTCGTCGAGGGCGCCCGGGTCGGTGGCGGTGAGCCGGGCCACGTCGAACGGGCCGAGCCGCTCGCGTCCGATCACGCCGATGCCGGGCCTCGCCCCGGGCGGCGGCGGCCCCGCCATGCCGCCGCCCGTGGTCAGCGGCCAGTCGCCGTCCTGCGGCCAGAAGTGCTGGCGGGTGCGGTGCACGGGGGCCGTGGCCGCGGCCAGTTGGTCGAACAGCTCCGGGTCGCCGAGGCCGACCGTCGCCCGGTGCGGCACGGGCATGATCCAGGCGGCCCGGTCGGCGTCCCCGTCGACCGTCAACCGCATCACGATCTGTTCCTGCGCGCCGTCCCAGCGCACGACGGAGACCTCCCGGCCGACCACGACCTGCCGCTGGTCCGCGGGGAGCAGCGCGCCGCAGCCGCAGGCGTACGCCGGCGCGACGAGCGAACCGAGCTGGATCGCCAGCAGAGCGAGCAGCACGGCCGTGATCCGCCCCCGTGACCGCCTCTGCCGCGCCTGCCGTCCCTGCCGCGCCTGCCGTCCACGCAGGAAACCGACCATGCCTCGTACCCCTCCAGCACTCTCCGTACCCGCCAGCGCGCATTGTGGTGGCAACGACGGTACGGCTGAAGCCCCTGTTCCGTTCGAGGCCTGATCCAAATCCCGCCCCCCGACGGCCCGCTGACGGTCCCGTATCCCGACCCGTGTCCCGACTCGTATCCCGACCCGCGTCCCGAGCCGTATCCCGCCCCTCGTCCCGTCTCGCTTCCCGGCCCGTGGAAACGGCCACGCCCCGGGACCACTATCGTCTTTCGGACAAAAGGAGAGCGGACGTCAGGTGAAGCGGGGGTGGCCTGCGTCTCTGTCCGGGGGCGATGTGAGCCTCATAGGTTGCGGTAGGAGACTTCGTGCACGGGACGCGTGGGACCAACGCGGCGGGAGGCCGACGAGGCGTGGCGAATGCGGAGCACAGCGGGCGGCCGACGGAGGCCTTCGGGTCGACGGCGGCCGACACGGTGAGGGCACGGCTGCGCGTGGCCCGCCTCGGCCTCTGGCTGGTGGCGGCGGTCCTCGCCGTGCGCCAGGTCGCCGTCGTCCTCGGCACCCCGCGCGGAGAACGGCTGACGGACCTGGAGACCTGGGTCGGACCGAACGGCGTACTGCACGTCAAAGGCTCGCTCTACGACTCCACGCTGTTCACGGGCACCCCCTTCGGCGGGCTCGTCCTCAAACCCCTCACCCGGGCGGCCGAACAGGCCCTGGGCTGGGGCTGGACCTTCGGGACCCTGTTGCTGGTGGCCGCCCTGGGCCTGGTCGTGGCGCGGGCGCTGCCCCAGCCGGTCAGCAGACGGACGGCGCTGCTGGCCGCGCCCGTCGCGATCAGCCTGCTGATGCTGTCGCTGCCGGTGCGCAACACGCTCTGGCTCGGCCAGACCAGCATCATCCCGGTGCTGCTGGTCCTGCTCGGCTGCTTCGTCGTACGGGACTGGCGGGCGGCCGGCGCCCTGATCGGCCTGGCGGCGGCCCTCCAGCCCACCGTCCTGCTCTTCGCCGCACTCCTCTGGTTCACCGGCCGCCGTCGCGCCGCTGCCGCCACCGGCGCCTCGTTCGCCGCGGTCACCGCGCTCGCCTGGGCGGCGATGCCGCACGACTCGTACACCTACTGGGTGCACCACATGGCGGGCGTCGGACTCGGCGGCGAGGCCGACGCGCTCGCCAACCAGTCCCTGCACGGCGCCCTGCTCCGCCTCGGCCTCTCCGGCCCGCTGGAAATCGGCCTGTTCCTGTCGCTCGGCGCGGCCGTCGCCGTCCTGGGCGTCCGCCGGTCGGTCCGCTACGCCCGCGACGGACAGCTGCTGCTCGCGGTCGCCCTCACGGGCTGCGCGGCGATCGTCGTCTCGCCCACGACCTGGCAGCACCAGCTGCTGTGGGTCCTGCCGGCGGTCGTGGGACGGGTCGGCAAGCGCGCCTCCGACCGCTACGTGTGGCCGGTGGCGGTGATCCTGGTGATGACCCTCCCGGCGAAGATGATGCTGCCGAACATGGCGGCCCTGTACCCGCTGCGCGACAACGCGGTGCTGCTGGCGGCGGTCGCGGCGGCCACGGTCGTCCCGTTCCTGCCGCGCACGTCCCCGTACTACCGCAGGCCCGTCCCGACGGAGTACGCGCGGCCGGTCCCCACGCGCTGGAAGCACGTACCGCTGCTGCCGTTCCTGAAGCGGGTGCCGACCCGCCCGAACCTCCTCCTCGAGCTGCTGCTGATCCGTGTCACGTACGCGGCGTACCAGCAGGTCAGGCTGGGGGCGACCGGCGGCACGAACACCGGCGGACGGGCCCGCGCGGAGGAACACGGCCGGCAGGTCCTCGACATCGAGCGGTTCCTGCACATCGACATCGAGCACTGGGCCAACCACGCGGTGGTCAAGGTCGGGTGGCTGCGGGACTTCTTCGACTTCTATTACGAGTCCTTCCACTTCGTGGTGCCCCTGTCGGTCCTCGCCGTCCTGTACTGGCGCCGCCCGGTCGACTACCGCTGGGCCCGCTCCTCCCTGGGCTTCGCGACCCTGCTGGCCCTGGTCGGCTTCTGGCTCTACCCGCTGGCCCCGCCCCGTCTGATGCCGGACCTGGGCGTCATAGACACGGTCCACGGCGCCCAGGACTTCTCCAAGCCGGACTACGGGACGCTGACGGCGCTGACGAACCAGTACGCGGCGATGCCCTCCCTGCACTTCGGCTGGTCCCTGTGGTGCGGGCTGGTCATCGCGATCGTCGCCCCGAAGTGGTGGATGAAGGCGCTGGGCCTGCTGCACCCGTTCTTCACGGTGTCGGCGATCGTGGCGACCGGCAACCACTGGGTGCTGGACGCGGTCGGCGGCGCGGCGGTGGTGGTCGGCGGCTTCGGCCTGTCGTACGTGCTCATGGGGCCGCGGGCGCGGTCCGCGACCGCGACGGCGGGAGCCGTCGAGCCCGCGGTGCCTGAAGTGTCGGAGAGGGACCCGGCATCGAGATGATCCCGCTTCGGGCCCAGGCCGACCGGAGCAGTGGGACAATCAGCGGGTGGACACGGGGGGATCATGACGGATCGTGACTGGAACGACGACAGCGATTACCGCGACGCGGCGCAGAAGGCCGAACGCGCGGAGCGCGCAGGGTGGATGGCGATCGCCGGCGCGACAGGTCTGATCGGTTTCGTGCTGATCGTCCTGGCCGTCGTCTGCGTGCTCGCGGTCATCGCGGGCCTCTACGTGGTGATGGCTGTAAATCGCTAGAGGCTGTCGTTCCCTTTCCCCTTTCTTTCGTCTTTCTTTCATTTCGTGTTCTGCGCGGACATCGATCCGTCGATGGCGCATTTCTCAAGGGGCAGTTGACCGGCTTTGGTGCGTCAAGTGGCCATTGCGTACGGCGATAGTTCCTTGACGCTGGGTGAGAGAGCGGTTTGAATTCGCTTACTTTTTCGAGATCTTCTGACTCTGGGGGGCGGAGTTCAGTGCTTTCGGCACGGGGCGGTTCAGGCGCGTTCGGACGTCGTAGACACGGCAGACGCAGGGGGACGGGAACGACGGCCGCGTTGGCCGTGTTGCTGGGCATGCTGGCGTTGCCCGCGCAGGAGGCCGTGGCAGCCTCCCCGGAGGCGGACACCGCGCATTTGACGGAGGGTCAGCAGGCGCTGGCCGAGGCGGAGGAATCCGGCCAGCGGGTGGAGGTGACGGGGGAGCGGACGGATCGGACGACGGTCTTCGCCAATCCCGACGGGTTCACCTTCACGCTGGAGCAGTCGGCGGTTCCGATACGCGTGGCCAAGGCGGGCGGTGGCTGGCAGGCACCGGACGCGACGCTGGAAAAACGTTCCGATGGTTCGGTGGGGCCGAAGGCCGCCGCCGTGTCGATCGCGTTCTCGGCGGGGGGCGACAAGGCGCCGCTGGCGCGGATCGAGGACCAGGGCAACTCGCTGGAACTGGAGTGGCCGGGCAAGCTTCCGGCCCCGCGGTTGGATGGCCCGAGCGCCGTATACGCGAATGTGCTGCCGGGTGTCGACCTACAGGTGACGGCGACGCCGGAGAGTTTCCAGCCGGTGTTCGTGGTGAAGACGCCCGAGGCGGCGGCGAACGAGGAGTTGAAGAAGCTCACCTTCGGGCTGAAGGCTCAGGGGTTGGACGTTCGCGAGGGTGCGGCGGGTAATCTCGCCGCGGTCGACGGCAGTGGTCGCACGGTGTTCAAGGCCCCGCCGGCGAGGATGTGGGACTCGGCCGGCGAGACCGCCGTGACGCCGCAGACGCCGACAGCGGCCGAGACGCCGAAGGCACGGGAGACGCCGAAAGCTGACGGGACGCCAGAGACCGCTGTGACGCCGGAGGCCCCGAAGGTCCCGGAGACACCGGAGACACCAAAGGCGGCCGAGATGCCGGAGACGTCGGAGACCGCCGGGGCTCAGCCCCAGTTGCTGCGGGCGCAGGTGCTCGGCGAGGAGCCGGTGCAGTCGTCCGACCCTGCTGAGGTGGCGCCGTCGGGGTCGGGTCTGGAGCCCGGTCAGGGTGACAAGGTCGCGAGGATGGACGTCGCGGTCACCGAGGACTCGCTGTCCGTCGTCCCGGACACGGAGATGCTCACCAGGACCGACGCCTCCGCCTTTCCGCTCTTCATCGATCCGACGGTGACCTGGGGCGAGTCGGAGCGCACGCTGTTGCGCAGTGACGGCTACGAGTCGTACGGCTGGAGCAACGGCGACGACGACCAGGGCAAGGGCGCTGGTAAGTGCGGTACGTGGAACGGGTATTACTGCGGTCCGGGGTATGTGCAGAAGCTGTACTTCGAGTTCTCCCCGGCGAGTCTGAAGGGCAAGAAGGTCCTGGACACGACGTTCCGGGTGACGGAGCCGTGGGCGTTCCAGTGTGATCCGCGGTGGGTGGACCTGGTCCGTACGAACAACATCTCCTCCGCGACCACCTGGTCCTCGCGGCCGGCTGAGCTGGATCTGATGGTGGACCGGAACGTGTCGGCCGGTCGTGGGTCGTTGTGCGATCCGGACGCACCGGACGCGCCGATCGAGTTCAACGACAACCCGGACGAGACGAACGAGAACCTCACCTCGACGGTGTCGAACTTCGCGGCGGGCAAGTTCTCCCGGCTGACGCTGGAGATCAAGGCGCACGACGAGTCCGATCCGTCGGCGTGGAAGCGGTTCAAGAACGACGCCGTTCTCGCCGTGAACTTCGTCGGCCTGCCCGACAAGCCGAGCGCCATCGGTCTCGTCACCGGTTCCGGCACGGTCTGCGAGACCACCGAGAGCGACCCGGCGGTCATCTCCGACCCCACCCCGGCGCTGGCCGCGACCGCGCAGACCAAGGCCGGCGGCGAGAAGGACGCCCAGCTGCGGATCGCCTACGACCTCGACAGCAAGAGCGGCAGCAACTGGGTGGACACCGCGCCGGGCAGCGGCGACGTACGCCCCTCGACCGGTTACGTCGGCGACAACGCCAAGGTGACGCTGACCTGGTCCACCCTCACGGACGGCACCCTCTACCGGTACCGGGCCTGGGCGCGGTCGTACTACAACGGCGGCGCCAGCTATCTGGCCGGCGCGTCGAACGCCTCCACCACTGGCTGGTGCTACTTCAAGGTGGACTCCAGCGCGCCCAAGGCACCCGCCATCACGGTCGGGAGCCCCTACACGCCGTGCACGACCAACGACTGCACCGCTCACGGCGGGCCCGCGGTGAAGGGCACGTTCAAGTTCGGACCCGCCACCGGCGACACCAACGTCGCCTACCAGTACAAGCTCTCCTCGACGGCCGCGTGGTCGAAGGACCAGACCGGAGCTTCGGTGTCGGTCGGCATCACGCCCACGAAGGCGGGCACGTACCGCCTGTACGTGCGGGCCAAGGACGCCATCGGCCGCTACGGCGCCCAGTCGGTCGTCGACTTCCTGGTCGCCGACGGTGAGAAGCCGGTCGGCCAGTGGCAGTTCGGCGAGGCCGACGGTGCCGCGGTGGACTCCGCGACCTGGGACGGCGCGGACAACGCGACCCTGGCCGGTGGCGCGGTCCGCGACGACCGCGGCCGTCGCGGGCTGATCACGCGTGACGCCGCCGGCGTGCCGCTGGCGACTCCGGTGACGGACAAGGGGCTGACCCTCGACGGCAGCACCGGCTACGCGGCCACGGGCGGCACGGTGCTGGACACGGCCGGGTCGTACACGGTCGCCGCCTGGGTACGGGTCGACCCGGCCTCCACGAAGACCGTCACGGTCCTCAGCCAGTCCACGGCGACGAGCCCGTTCACCGCCAAGTACAGCCCGTTCATCATCTCCTACGGCACCAAGTGGAGCATGCGCGTGCTGGGCACGGACGGCACCTTCCACGAGGCGGCGGCGCCCACCACGTCGCCCAAGGGAGTGTGGACCTATGTGGCCGGTGTCCATGACGCCGTCGCCAAGAAGGTCCACCTCTACGTGAACGGCAAACTCCAGGCCTCGGTCGACGCGGGGCCCGCCTGGCACGCGGACGGCGCGTTCCAGATCGGCCGCCTGCTGTACGCGGACACCTACGTCGACTACTTCAAGGGCAGTGTCGACGAGCCCATGGCGTGGCAGCGGGCCCTGTCCTCCGAGGAGATCGAGGACGACGCGCGGACGCTGACCTCGCAGGGGTACGCCGGTGTGGAACTGGTCGCCGACTGGTCGGCCGACCGGGGCGTCGGCACCACGATCGCGGACACCACCTCGGGCTACGGCCGGTCGCTGACCCTCGGCGGAGGTGCCTCGCTGGACGGTGAGTCGATCGTCCTGGACGGGGTGGACGACGCGGCCACCACGGCGGGTCCGGTGGTGGACGACACGGGGTCGTTCACGGTCACGGCGCTGGCGTCGCTGGATCCCACCGTGCTCGCCGGCAGGAGCGTCGGCTCCACCGGTCAGGTGGTGGGGCAGCGGACGGCCGACGGATCGGCCTGGGGCTTCTGGTACGAGCTGACCGGCAAGCAGACCGTGCTGGACGAGGAGACCCTGGAGGAGAAGACCGTTCCGGTGGGCTTCTGGCGCTTCGGCCGGCTGAACGCCGACGGCACCTTCAGCGCCGTGGCTTCGGAAGAGGCCGCCACGGTGGACGGCATGGTCAGGATGACCGGTGTCCTCAACGCCCAGGACGGCACGATCAGCCTCTATCTTGGGGCGGTCCAGAACGGCGACGACCAGGTGTTCACGGCCAGGATCGGCTCGGGCGACTTCGCGGTCGGCAAGGACTTCGCCGGTAACGCGTGGGGGCACTACCTGCCCGGACGTGTCGCGGACGTGCGCCTGTGGGCGGGCGCGATGGCCGGATCCGACCAGATCGAAGAAACCGTGGGCGACTGACGAGGCGGGGCAGGGCGGCTCGCTCGGCGAGCCGCCCTGCCCCGCCTTCGCCGCGCCTCTCTCCACACGACCGCACAGGACCGGGGGAAGACAACCATGATCTTTGGCAGGGGCACCTCAATCTGGCGAGGGAGTGCCGCCGGACGGCACCGAGCCGGCCGGCTGCTGATGCAGTCGCTGGCCCTGGCGCTCGTCGCACCGCTGGGCGCCGCACAGCTGGCCCAGGCCGCGGAGACCTCCGGCCTGGGGCGGCCCGACGTGCCCAAGTCCCGGGTGAGCAAGGTCGAGACGCTCGACGGCCTCGGCGCGAAGGAAGCCCGGCAACGGGTCGCCCGGGAGAACAAGGCCAACAAGGCCCAGGCCGAGCGGGCCCGTACGGAGCAGCAGGCGGCCTGGCCGGGGCAGGGCGAGGCGACACTCGCCCTCGCGGGAGGCAAGGCCGGGAAGGCCGAACCGGGCGGAGTCCCAGTCACGTTGGCACCGTCGCCCGGGGACGGGGCCGCGGCGGCGGGCACGGCGCGGGTCACCGTGCTGGACCAGAAGGCCGCACGCGCGGCAGGCGTCACGGGGGTGCTGCTGAGCGCCGCGGCGGACACCGCCGGCAAGGCCGAAGTGAGCGTGGACTACAGCGGTTTCTCCTCAGCCCTCGGCGGCGGCTGGTCCCAGCGGCTGCGTGTGGTGGAGCTTCCCGCGTGTGCCCTGACGACCCCGGAGAGGAGCGAGTGCCGCACCCAGCGTCCGCTCGCGTCCCACAACGACCTCGCGCAGCAGTCGGTTTCGGCGAAGGTGGGCATCGCGGAGGCCCCGGACGGCGCGTCGACCCAGCTCATGAAGGCCGCGGGCAGCGCCGCCCCGGCCGCCACCGTGCTGGCCGTCACCGCTGCCGCGGCCGGGTCCGGGGAGTCGCCCAAGGGCACCGGCGACTACTCGGCCACCCCGCTGTCGGAGTCCTCGTCCTGGGAGGCGGGCGCCAGTTCGGGCGCGTTCACCTGGTCGTACGACTTCACGCTGCCGCCCGCCGCGGCCGGCCCGCTGCCGCCACTGTCACTGTCGTACGACTCGGGCAGCGTCGACGGCCGCACGGCCACGTCCAACAACCAGGGAACGTCGGTCGGTGAGGGCTTCTCGCTCACCGAGTCCTACATCGAGCGCACCTACGGCTCGTGCGACGAGGACGGCCACGAGGACATATCCGACCTCTGCTGGAAGTACGACAACGCGCGTCTGGTGCTGAACGGCAAGTCGACCCGGCTGGTCAAGGACGACGACGACGGTCAGTGGCGGCTCGAGGGCGACGACGCGTCGAAGGTCACCCGGTCCACCGGCGCGGACAACGGTGACGACAACGGTGAGTACTGGACCGTCGTCACCGGTGACGGCACGAAGTACGTGTTCGGCCTGAACAAGCTGGACGGCGCGGACACCCAGCGCACCAACTCCGTCGCGACGGTGCCGGTGTTCGGCGACGACTCGGGCGAGCCGGGCTACTCCGCGGGCGACGCCTTCGCCGACCGCGCGCTCACCCAAGCCTGGCGGTGGAACCTCGACTACGTCGAGGACCTGCGCGACAACGCGGCCACCTACTGGTACACGAAGGAAGCGAACTACTACAAGAAGAACAAGGCCGAGACGGCCAACGCCGCCTACACGCGCGGCGGTTACCTCAACCGGATCGAGTACGGGCTGCGCAAGGGCGCCCTGTTCACCGACAAGGCGGACGCGAAGGTGACCTTCGGCTACGCCGAGCGCTGCACCGCCTCCGACTGCTCCTCCCTGACCAAGGACACCGCCGACAACTGGCCGGACGTCCCCTTCGACGCGATCTGCGCCAAGGACGACGACGAGTGCAAGGCGGTCGGCCCCGCCTTCTTCTCCCGCAAACGGCTCACCGGGATCGACACCTTCTCGTACAACGCCACCTCCACCGACTACGACGCGGTGGACTCCTGGGACCTGGTCGAGCAGTACCTGGACGGCGGGGACATCGGTGACAGCTCCGACCAGGTGCTGACGCTGAAGTCGCTCAAGCGGACCGCCAAGGCCGGCGCCACGAGCATCGCGCAGGACCCGGTCGCGTTCACCTACCAGATGCGGCCCAACCGCGTCGACGGCACCGACGACATCCTGCCCCTGACCCGGCCGAGGATCTCCACCGTCGTCTCGGAGACCGGTGCGATCACCTCGGTGACGCTCTCGGCGGCCGAGTGCGTGCGCAGTCAGGTGCTGGGCGCCGCCCCGGACACCAACACACGATCCTGCTACCCGCAGTTCTGGCACATCAACGGTGGCGAGGACGCCTCGATCGACTGGTTCCAGAAATACCGGGTGCTGGCCGTCGGCGTGTCCGACCCGACCGGCAACAACGAGGCCGTCGAGCACGCCTACTCCTACAGCGGTGCCGCGTGGCACTACAGCGACGACCCGTTCGCCCCCAAGGCCGAGCGGACCTGGTCGGAGTGGCGCGGCTACGCCCAGGTGACCGCGTGGACCGGCGCGACGGGCGTGACCCGCTCCCGAACGGTCTCCCTCTACCTCCAGGGCATGGACGGCGACGAGAAGAGCGACGGCACCGCCAAGTCCGTCTCCGTCGCGCCCCTGTCGGCGCCCGCGCTCGGGGCCGCCGCCATCACCGACAGCGACCCGTACGCGGGTCAGCTGCGCGAGCAGGTCACCTATGACGGGTCCACGGCGATCTCGGCGACGGTGAACGACCCCTGGTCCCAGGAGACCGCCCGCCAGAGCGTCTCCGGCGCCGGCGACCACGTCGCGCGCTTCGTCCGCCCGCAGAAGGTGCACAGCTACACGTACCTGACGACCTCGCAGACGTGGCGCGAGCGCCTGACGAACACGTCCTACGACAGCTACGGCATGCCCGCCACGGTCGACGACTCCGGGCAGGTCGGCAAGGCCTCGGACGAGACCTGCACCCGCACCTGGTACGCCCGCAACGCCGACATCGGCCTCACCGGCCTGGTCTCCCGCACCCGCACGGTCGCCCGCGGCTGCGCGACCGCGGACGCCTCGCTCGCCCTGCCCGCCACGATGAAGCCGGCCGCCCCCGAGCGGGGCAGTGTCCTCTCCGATGTCGGCACCGTCTACGACACCGCCAACGCCACCACCTGGTCCGGTACGCAGAAGCCCACGAAGGGCCTGGCGACCTGGACCGGCCGCCCCACCGGCTACGCCGCCACCGCCGACGCGGCCGGCGATCGGCTCCCGTCCGGCTGGCAGACGGCGACCACCACGACGTACGACACCCTGGGCCGCACCCTCAAGGTCACCGACGCGGTGGGGAACCCCACCAGCACCGCCTACACGCCCGTCGACGCCGGGCCGCTGACCAAGACCACCGCCACGGACGCCAAGACGTACAACACGGTCACCTTCCTGGACCCGCGTCGCGCGGTGCCGCTGCGCACCTACGACGTCAACCTCAAGAAGACCGAGATGGCCTACGACGCCCTCGGCAGGCTCACCGACGTGTGGCTGCCGGACCGGACGAGCGGCAGCCAGGCGCCCAATCAGAAGTACGCCTACCACTCGGACAACGGCAAGCCGTCCTGGGTGTCGACCTCGACGCTGAAGAAGGACGGTACGACCTACCGGACCACCTACACGATCTACGACGCGCTCCTGCGCCCGCTCCAGACCCAGTCGCCCACCCCCGAGGGCGGCCGGCTGCTGACCGACACGCGGTACGACACCCGGGGACTCGCCTACGAGTCGTACGCCGACATCTTCGACACCACCAGCACGCCCAACGGCACGTACACCCGGGCCGAGTACGGCGAGGCGCCCCAGCAGACGGGGACGGTGTTCGACGGGGCGGGCCGCGCGACGACCAGCACCCTGTACACCTACGGGATCAAGAAGTGGTCCACTGGCACCAGTTACACGGGCGACTCGGTCGCCACCAGCGCCCTGGAGGGCGGTTCGGCGCAGCGTACGATCACCGATGTCCGCGGCCAGACGACGGAGACCCGCGAGTACGCGAGCACGAGCCCGGCCGACGCCTCCTACGGCGGCGGCGCCGGCGCCTCGTACACGTCCACGAAGACGGACTTCGCCCTGGACGGCAAGAAGCTGACGCTCACCGGCCCCGACGGCGCCAAGTGGTCGTACGTCTACGATCTGTTCGGCCGTGAGGGCATCAGCACCGACCCGGACAAGGGCGTGACGCTCACCGAGTTCGACGCCCTCGACCGCCCGGTCAGGACCACGGACGCGCGCGGCACGGCCGTCCTGACCGCGTACGACGTGCTGGGCCGGACCACCGGCACCTGGAAGACCTCCAAGACGGACGCCAACCAGCTCACCGGTTTCGTCTACGACACCCTCCTCAAGGGCCAGCTCACCTCCTCCACCCGCTACATCGACGGCAAGGCGGGTGCGGCCTACACGCAGGCCGTCACCGCGTACGACAGCCTGAACCGCCCCACGGGTACCGAGCTCCAGCTGCCGGACGGCGACCCGTTCGTCAAGGCCGGCGCACCCGCCACGCTCGCGTACGAGACGGGTTACAACACCGACGGCAGCAAGAAGTTCACCCGCGAGCCCGCGGTGGGCGGCCTGTCGTCCGAGATCGTCGACTACGGGTACGACGACGTGGGCGACGTGACCTCGATCGGCGGCGCGACCGGCTATCTGCTGGCCGTGGACTACTCGGCGCTGGCCCAGCCCCAGCAGATGACCCTGGGCACCGGCGGCACCGGCGCCAAGAGCTACTACGTGAACAACACGTACGAGGAGGGCACCGGCCGGCTGATCCGCAGCAACGTCACGGACCAGACGCACGGCTACATGCTCCGCGACCTCAACTACACCTACGACCAGAGCGGCGATGTCACCGCGATCAGCGACCCGACCCTCCTGGGCGGCAACAGTTCCGCGGACACCCAGTGCTTCGCCTACGACGGCCACCAGCGCCTGACCGAGGCCTGGACGCCGGCCTCCCAGAAGTGCGCCGACGCGAAGAGCGCGTCGAGCCTGTCGGGCCCGGCCCCGTACTGGTCGACCTACTCCTACAACGACGCGGGCCAGCGGACCGGCGAGACGGTCCACAAGAGCACCGGCGACACGAAGACGACGTACTGCTACCCCTCGACCCTCACCGCCCAGCCGCACACCCTGACCGGCACCACGACCAAGACCGACTGCACCGCCCCGGAGCGTGCCTACGACTACGACAAGTCCGGCAACACCTGGCACCGCCCCGGCACGAACGGAACCCAGACCCTGGAGTGGTCACCCGACGGCAAGCTGAGCAAGCTCACCGAAGGGGGAGTGGCGACCGACTACGTCTACACGACGGACGGCACCCTGCTGATCCGCAGCACCCAGAACGGCGAGCGGGTCCTGTACACCGGCGCCACCGAACTCCACCTCCGCGCCAACGGCACGACCTGGTCGCAGCGTTACTACGGTGCCGAGGAACTGACGGTCGCCGTCCGTTCCAACCAGTCGGGCGCCGAAAAGCTCACCTACCTGACGGCCGACCAGCACCAGACCTCGACGCTGGCGCTCAACCCGGACGCCGGGCAGACCTTCACCAAGCGCTACACCACCCCGTTCGGCGCCGACCGCGGTACGACGTTGAACGGGCCCTGGCCGGACGACAAGGGCTTCCTGGGCAAGGCACGGGACGCCACCTCGGGCCTGACGCACATCGGTGCCCGTGAATACGACGCGTCCATCGGCCAGTTCATCAGCGTCGACCCGCTACTGGAGGCCGACAAGCTCCAGACCCTCAACGGCTACACGTACGCGGTGCAGAACCCGCTCACCCACAGTGACCCCACCGGCCTCGGCCTCGCCTGCGGCGGCCACGGCGACGACACGCCCTGCCCGACCCGCCCGGACGGCACCCCCGGCAACGGCCGCCCCAACGAAGCCGTCGACTACTCGAAGCCGCAGACGCCCCACCCGTGCAACAGCAACTGCGGCACGGCCAGCGGCGACACGTGGACGCGACAGGACGAGCTGGGCCGACGGGCCGCGGCGGCCTACCGCGAGCAGCTGGTTCTCAACCCGGAGGTCATCCTCAACCCGAACGCCACCCAGCTCACGGCCATGTGGTTCATGGGAGTCACACCGTCCGCCTACTACTTCGACGAGAACGACAAGATGACACAGGCCGTCCAGGACCACATCTGGATGCAGGTCGTGCGTACGTTCCTCTCGCACCGCAAGAACACGAAGATCGGGCAGACCATCAAGGGGCTCGACTACAAGACCAAGTACGGCGCGGCCATGAACGATCTTCCCCTCAAGGGAATGATGGCGGGCGAAGTGTCCGACGCCCTGATGCAGCTCGCCGGTGACAACGACCCGGAGACGGCGGCCGGTGCCACCCGCGCCGTACTCGGCTCCTTCAACATGAAGGCGACCGTGACCGGCTACAACAGGCTGAACCGGCGCGGAACGGTGCAGTTCGAGATCACACAGAAGATGACCGTCGAGTCCCTGACCCGGGGCGTGTCGAAGGAAGGGTACGAGAACGGAGCGAAGGATCCGATGGCGTCGGGCATCTCCAACACCGCCCGGGCGGTCTTCCCCGGCGGCCAGAAGCCGTTGTCGATGACGTTCCGGTGGACCGAGACCGTTCCGATGCCGGCGCCCGGCCGGTGAGCTGATCACTCCGGCACGTTCCTCGCGGCCAGCCGCTCCTGGAGCCGCGCGTGCCGGAACTGGTAGACGGGGCCCGTCGCCCGCAGCAGATTGCGGCGACGGGCGTCCTCCAGGAAGCGCACCAGCCGGACGGGCGTGCCCTCCTCGAAGTGGAGCTGTACGCCGGTGAGGGCGGTGGCGACGGCCAGGTTGCCGGCGAGGACCGAGGTGGCGCCGGCCCACAGGGCGGCCGTGAGCGCGAACATCGCTCCGAGGAGCGGGTACTGCCCCCAGGCGACGATCGGGCCGATGTACAGCGCGAGGGCGAATCCGGTCAGCAGCCCCAGGAAGAGCCGCAGCCCTATGTGGTGCCGCCACACGTCCACCGGGCCCACTGACCGGGTGTCCACCACCTGGGGGCGGGCGAAGCCCTCCCGCACCTTGTCGTAGCGACGCCCTGAGCCGGCGGAGAGCAACGGGGTGCTGGAAATGATCTTGTGCCCTCGGCCCGTCACCAGCAGTTCGCTGAAGCCGATGGGCAGCGTCACCAAGTACAGCAACCAGATCGGCGGGCCGGGGTCGAAGGCCAGTGGAAGCACGAGGCAGAGCCCGGTACCCACGAACAGCCACTGCCCGATGCCGGACCGGACCGTCTCCGGGGTGAAGATGTCGCGCCAGCCGGCACTCGACAGCGGCTGCGGCTCGCTGAGCTCCGCGACCCGGCGGGCGACCCCGTAGCCGCCCCCGATCGCCGAGAGGACACCGATCACGCCCACCGGCGGAGTCGGGTACAGACTCCAGGCCATGACCATGCCTGGCGGCCCGCACACCACCACGGAGACGATCCACACGGCGATCATCCGGGGCCGGTGGCCCGTCCAGCCGGGAAGGTGCCACCAGCGCAGATCGCGGGTGCCGTCCTCGGCGAGCCGAGCGGCGAGATAGCGCAACGTGCGCTCGGCCGTCCGGGCGGAGTAGCGGGGGCGGGGGTGTCCGGGGCGCCGGGCGTAGGCGGCGACGACCGCGTGATCGAGGAGATGGTTCTCGATGGCCGCGGGGGTGGGGAAGCGGGCGGTGTCGAGCAGTTCGTCGACGGGGTCGTCGTCGCCGTAGACATCGCGGAGCAGGGCGATGGCGAGCGGCCCGGCGAGGGCGGCGGCGAGCGGACCTGCGGCGGGCGGTCCGGCGGCGGGCGGTCCGGGCTCGGTGAGGAGCCGCCCCGTGAGCGCCCGCCAGGCTGTCGAGGGTTCGGCGGGCAGCCGGTTCAGCAGATATCCGGCGGCGTCGGCGGGGCGGACCGGCTGGATCTCCACCGCGAGCGCGCCGCCCAGCCGGGCCCTCTTCGCGGTGAGCACGGCTTCCCGGGCCCTCGACACCAGCACCAGCCGGAAGGGCGCCGTCTCCAGTGCGCTGACCATGGCCCCGCGCAGTCTGCCGGCGACCTCGTCGAGGCCGTCGAGGAAGAGGGAGACACGTCCTTGTTCCAGGAGTTGCCGAGCGCGGGCGCGTCCGCCTTTCCCATGGAAGAGGGTGTACTCGCGGCTGAGCCGGTCGGCGGCCCAGTCGGTGGCGGTGTCCTCGCCGGGGTTCCACCCGTCGAGGGAGAGCAGCACGGGCACGGGCACCCGAGCCCGGTCGGCCGGCGCGGCCCGCGCGGCCCGATGGGCTAGCGCGTCGAGGAGCAGCAGCACCGCGGCGGCGGTCTTGCCGACCGCCGGCGGCCCGACCAGCAGCAGCCGCCCGGAGGCCAACCCACCGTAGAGGGCGTGCAGTTCGGGCAGCCCGCCGCCGTCACGGAGCCGATCCCGGGTGGCCGGCCCGAGCCCCGGCAACGGCCCGAACCGCGCCCGCCCCGCTCCCTCTCCCGTCGCCCCGACGACCCGCCCCGCCACCTTCCGCTCACTCACCCGCCACCGCACGGGCAGCGGCGCGGGCTCCAGCAGCCGTCGCAGACCGGCCTCCTCCTGCCACTGGGCGCCGACGACCCGGGCGAGTTCGTCGGCGGCGGCGTCGAGGGGGTCCACGGCGGTGGGTGCGGCATGGGTGACGTGGTGATGGATGTGCTGGTTGTTGTGGTCACCCACCTGGAAGGCGGTCGGCCCGTGGAAGTCGTTGCCGGAGACCTCGCCGGACGCGGGCGTGCTCTCGGCCCCGGGATCGTTCATCTACCGGACCCGAAGTGATTCTCCTGCCGGTTGTGGTCGCCGGTCTGAACGGCGGTCGGCCCGTGAAAGGTGTTGCCGCTGACCGCGCCACGGGACGGCCCGTCCTCGGCTTCGAACTCCCTCGTCAGCTCCACGAGTTGCTCGACGAGCTGATCCCGCTCCTCCTGCGCGAGGGACTCCAGCAACGAGGCGAACTCCCCTTGCCACAACACCGCGTGCACGGCCCGCACCCGTTCCCGCTCGCCCTCGTCGACGGCGCCGAGTACGGCCGCGGTCCGATCGAGCCGGTCCAGCGCCTCACGCTCGGCGTCGCCGTCTCCCCGTGCGACGAGCCGAGCGCACCGCGCCCGGAACCAGGCCCAGCTGTCCGCCCCCGCCGACTGCACGACGGCCATCCCCCCACCGGCCGCAGCCGCGGTCAACGCCTCGCTCAGCACGTCGGTCCCCTCCCCGTGGTCGCCCGGCCCGCCGACTGCGCACTCGGGACAAAAGGCATAGTACAGACGGCAGTTGGGGATGACGGAGCGTTCTGATCACCGGAAGGGGAGAATCACGGGATGGTCGGTGAGAAGGCATTCGGCAAGGTGGCGATCGGGAACGCGAGGGCGTGGCTCATCGGGCGGACGCCGGTCTTCTGGCTGACGCTCTCGGCGCTGTCGTGCGTAGGGCTGTTCCTCACGTGGTTCTGGGGAGCGTGGTCCGGCGGCCTGGACGTGGCGGAGACCTGCGCGCTCCTGAGGGGCCAGAAGTACGACGACGCCTACCGCGCGGAACACTGGCGCGAGCCGTCCCGGTTCTTCCCGCTGCACAACAAGTGCAACGCCTCGTACGACCTCGTCCCGGCCTGGGTCAACCCCACGCTGGTCCTCCTGGCGCTCCTCGCCGCGGGCTCCCTGATCACCGGCGTGAGCCTGCTGATCGTCGCCGTCTCAAGGACGATCTCCCGTTACCGCGCCCGTCACCGCGCCCGCGGCGAGGCCTCCTCGGGCGATCGTCACCACGACCGCTCAGACGACCGTGACCAGGACCACGACCGCTCAGACGACCGTGACCAGGACCACGACCGCTCAGGCGACCGTCCGACTCCGCTGCTCTGAGCCGTCCACGGGGGCACGGCCGGGCACGACCACCAGGCCCCGCAGCCGACGCTCGGCCGGACGTTCGACCCACTGATAGGCCAGGGCGGCGAGAGCCTGGCTGACGACCAGCACCCCCGCCCAGAACACGACCGTCTCGCCGCCGGGTGCGGGCTTGCCCCACTCGTACACGGCCACCCGGATCACGATCTCGTGGATCAGGTACCAGGCGAAGGACCAGTGCCCCAGCCGGATCATCCAGGCCCCGCCCAGCCCGGTCCGCCGCCCGTCGAGGTCGGCACGTGCGGCGGCGCAGATCAGGGCGGCGAAGAGGGGCGCGGAGAGCAACTGGGAGGCGGAGTAGGGGCTGTACCAGACGTCTTCGGGCACCGCGCCCGACCACGGAACCAGCACCAGATGCCAGCCGACGACGAGCCCGACGGCCACCGGCAGCGACACGGCCGGCCGCCAGCCACGCTTCAGCGCCAGCCCGGCCACCACACCCAGCACGAACTGAAGTGAACGGGTCAGCGGCAGATAGTCGAGCGCCCAGGTACGCGTGGTGGCCGACAGCCCGGACAGCCCGACCCACAGCAGCGGCGCGGCGAGGGAGACCCCGACCGCCGTCCACCCCCACACCCTGGCTCGTTGCTTGCCAAGCACGGCCAGCAGCACGGGGAAGGTCAGATAGAACCAGGCCTCGTCACTGAGCGACCAGGCGGCCGGATTCCCCCCGGTGAAGATGACGGGCTGCGGAAACCACGCGTGCACGAGCAGCAGGGTCGCGCCCACCGCCTCGACCGACACGGCCCGGTCCATGAGCGCCCACCACACCCCGACGGACGCCCCGACACTGACGGCGAGCAACGGCCAGATCCGAGCGGACCGCCGCCACAGAAAGACCCGCGCGGACACCCCCGCACCGTCGTAGGTCCAGGCGAGCACGACCCCTGACAACACGAAGAAGAACGTGACCCCACTACGCCCGTACCAGACGACATCACTGACCCCCGGCACGATCCCGACCTGCCGGGACAGGTGATACAGCACGACGAGCAACGCGGCCCAGAACCGCAACCCGGTGAGAGAGGGCAGCCGGTCGCGGCCGGGGGCGGGTATGGGGGTCAATGGGGGGCCTTCGTCGTTGAAAAGCGCGAGACTAACATCGCGGTCCGACGGCATCGCACGGCCTGGCCGACTGGCACCCACCAGTGACCGCTTTCAGTCAGAGAGGTGATCGCGGGGACCGTGCGTCGCGCCGGAATACCGTCCTCTCGCACTACTCAAGCTCGGCGGTCGGACCCGGGGCTTGTACCACTGCTCCCTTCAGCTCTTTACGATGCCACCCCCAAGTCCGCGCTCAAAAAGCCATTGGATAGGGGGACTTGGGTTGAAGTCGGTCCGCTCTCAAGGCTGGCACCACGGGAACGGCCGGCGGAATCCAGGTCGGGTGTCCTGAGGCCCGCACGAGGACGTCCGTGCTGTCAACGGGGATCGCATACAAGCCAAGTGTGGTGTCGAGGGATGACTGCGCATGGTGATAAATCCTTGACGCAAGGTGAGAGGAGGGTTTGAATGCGCTTACTTTTTTGAGGATCTTGTAACTCTGGGGGCGGGGTTCTGTGCGTTTCGCACGGGGTGGGTCAGACACGTTCGGACTTCGTAGACGCGGCAGACGCGGGACAACGGGAGCGACGACGGCTGCGTTGGCCTTGGCGCTGGGCATGTTGGCGCTGCCCGCACAGCCGGCGGCGGCTTCTGCTCCGGAGGCGGATTCGGCGGCTCTGACCGAGGCGCAGCAGGCACTGGCGGAGGCCGAGGAGTCCGGGCAGCGCGTGGAGGTGCCGGGGGAGAGGACGGACCGGACCACGGTCTACGCCAACCCCGATGGCTTTACGTTCACGATGGAGCAGTCGGTCGTCCCCGTACGCGTGGCGAAGCCCGGCGGTGGCTGGCAGCCGCCGGACGCGACCCTGGAGAAACGTTCCGACGGTTCGGTCGGCCCCAAGGCCGCCGCCGTGTCGATCGCGTTCTCGGCTGGAGGCGACGAGGCGCCTCTGGCCCGGATCGAGGACCAGGGCAACTCGCTGGAGCTCCAGTGGCCGGGCAAACTGCCCGCACCGCAACTGGACGGCCCCAGTGCCGTGTACACCGAGATTCTTCCGGGTGTCGACCTTCAGGTGACCGCGACGCCGGAGAGCTTCCAGCCGGTCTTCGTCGTCAAGACGCCCGAGGCGGCGGCGAACGAGGAGCTGAAGCAGCTCACCTTCGGGCTCAAAGCCCAGGGGCTGGACGTTCACGAAGGCGCCGCCGGCAACCTCGCTGCTGTCGACGGCAGCGGCCGCACGGTGTTCAAGGCTCCACCGGCGCGGATGTGGGACTCGGCGGGAGCGATGTCCGCCAAGTCCGATGCGTCTGGTTCCCGGACGCAGTTGCTGCGGGCGCAGGTGCTCGGCGAGGAGCCGGTGAAGTCGTCCGACCCCGCCGAGGTGGCGCCGTCCGGTTCGGGTCTGGAGCCTGGCCAGGGTGACAAGGTCGCGAAGATGGAGGTCGCCGTCACCAAGGACTCGTTGTCGGTCGTCCCGGACACGGCGATGCTCACCAAGTCCGCCGCCTCGGCCTTCCCGCTCTTCATCGACCCGACGGTGACCTGGGGCGAGTCCGAGCGCACCCTGTTGCGCAGTGACGGCTACGAGTCGTACGGCTGGAGCAACGGCGACGACGACCAGGGCAAGGGCGCCGGTAAGTGCGGTACCTGGAACGGCTATTACTGCGGTCCGGGGTATGTGCAGAAGTTGTACTTCGAGTTCTCCCCCGCCAGCCTGAAGGGCAAGAAGATCCTGGACACGACGTTCCGGGTGACGGAGCCGTGGGCGTTCCAGTGCGATCCGCGCTGGGTGGATCTCGTCCGCACGAACAACATCTCCTCGGCGACCACGTGGTCCTCGCGGCCGGCGGAGCTGGACCTGATGGTGGACCAGAACGTCTCGGCCGGCCGTGGCTCGCTGTGCGACCCGGACTCCCCGGACGCGCCGATCGAGTTCAACGACAACGCCGGGGAAACGAACGAGAACCTCACCTCGACGGTGTCGAACTTCGCCGCGGGCAAGTTCTCCCGGCTGACGCTGGAGATCAAGGCCCACGACGAGTCCGACCCGTCGGCGTGGAAGCGGTTCAAGAACGACGCCGTGCTCGCGGTGAAGTTCGTGGCGGTGCCCGCCCTCCCGACCGAGGTGGGCGTGGTCACCGGTACCGGATACGTCTGCTCCGGCAACTCGACCGACCCAGCCATCGTGTCGGATCCCACCCCGCTGGTGCAGGGGAAGCCACGCACCGCGCCCGGAGGCTCGGTGGGAGCCAGCCTGCGCATCCGGTGGCGGACGGAGAAGTCCGACGGCTCGACGTGGACACTCGCCCACACCGACCTGGACGGTCCGTCCACAGGTTACGTGGGGAACCTGATCAAGCAGTCGCGCAGTCTGCCCACTCTCCAGGAGGGCGTGCTGTACCGGTTGAGGGCGTTGACCCTGTCGTACTACGAGGACGGCAGCAGCCGGCAGAACACCGGTTACACCACGCCGTGCTATTTCAAGGTGGATCCGACGGCGCCCAAGGCACCGCAGATCACCGTGGGTACGCCGTACACCGTGTGCACGACCAATGACTGCACGGCCCATGGCGGGCCTGCGGTGAAGGGCACCTTCACCTTCAAGCCGGCTACGGGTGACGCGAACAACGTCGCCTACCAGTACAGGCTCTCCTCCACGGCCGCATGGTCCGCCGACCAGACCGGCGGTTCGACGGTGTCGGTGGGCATCACACCGCCCAAGGAAGGCACGTACCGCCTGTATGTGAGAGCGAAGGACAACGTCAGCCGCTACGGCGCGCAGTCCGTCGTCGACTTCCTCGTGGCCGACGGTGAGAAGCCGGTCGGTCGCTGGAACTTCACCGAGGCCGACGGTGCCGCGGTGGACTCCGCGACATGGGACGGCTCTGACAACGCGACCCTGACGGGCGGCGCGGTACGCGACGACCGTGGCCGTCGCGGGCTCATCACCCGTGACGCGGCGGGCGTGGCCTTGGAGACTCCGGTGACGGACAAGGGGCTGGCTCTCGATGGCAGCACGGGGTACGCGGCCACGGCCGCCACCGTGCTGGACACCTCCGCCTCCTACACGGTCTCGGCCTGGGTGCGGGTCGATCCCAGTGCCTCGCGGACGTTGACGGTGCTCAGCCAGGCACCCGACAGCGGGAGCCCCTTCTCGATGAAGTACATCCCGTTCGGGTTGTCGTACGCGGGTGGAGGGGCCAACACCTGGAGCATGAGCGTGATGGGTACCGACGGAACCCTTCGCAAGGCCAGTGCCTCACAGGCGACGCCGCGCGGTGTGTGGACTTACGTCGTCGGTGTGCACGACGCCGAGACGAAGAAGGTCAGCCTCTACGTGAACGGAGCACTGCAGAGCAGCGTCGACGCCGGGACGGCGTGGAAGGGGTCGGGGCCTCTGCAGATCGGCAGGGGCATCTGGGCCGACGTCTACACCGACTACTTCCAAGGCAGCATCGACGAGCCCACGACGTGGCAACGAGCCCTGTCGGCGGAGTCGATCGCGGAGGAAGCGAAGGCGCTGACCTCGGAGGCCTATGCCGGTGTGGAGCTGGTCGCCGACTGGTCCGCCGACCGGGGTTCCGGCACGACGATCGCGGACACCACCTCGGGCTACGGCCGGTCGCTGACCCTCGGCGGTGGAGCCTCGCTGGACGGCGAGTCGATCGTGCTCGACGGAGTGGACGACGCGGCCGCGGCGGCGGGTCCGGTGGTGGACGACACGGGCTCGTTCACGGTCACGACACTGGCGTCCCTGAACGCCACCGCGCTCGCCGGCAAGAGCATCGGCTACACCGGCCAGGTCGTCGGACAGCGAACAGCCGACGGGTCGGCCTGGGGCTTCTGGTACGAACTCACCGACAAACAGACGGTGCTCGACGAGGAGACCCTGGAAGAGAGGACCGTCCCGGTGGGCTTCTGGCGCTTCGGCCGACTGGACGCCAACGGTACGTTCAGCGCAGTGGCCTCCGAAGAGGCCGCGATGGTGGACGGCATGGTTCGGTTGACCGGCGTGTTCGATGCCCATGACCAGGGCGGCACGATCAGCCTCTATCTGGGAGGCGTGCAGAACCGGGACGCTCAGGCATTCACTGCCAAGGCCGGTTCTGGAGACTTCGCTGTCGGCAAGGGCTACACCAGCAGTGCGTGGCGGCACTACCTGCCCGGACGAGTCGCCGAGGTGCGGCTGTGGGCCGGAGCCATGACCGGGTCCGATCAGGTCGAAGAGATCGTGGGCGACTGACGGCATCGGGTGAGGACAGCCTCGGAGCGCTGTCCTCACCCGCACACAGAGCGCGGCGGACGCAGCGGTCTGCGCACGACTTGCTGAATCTTCTTCTGACGGGACCAGGTGGGGTGTAGTAATGGCCTTTGGCAGGGGCACCACAAGATCGAGTAGAGATGCCGGGCGTCGACCGGCCGGGCGAATGCTGGTGCAGTCGTTGGCCCTGGCACTGGTCGTACCCCTGGGTGTGGCTCAGCTGGCCCAGGCCGCCGAATCCTCCGGTCTGGGGCGCCCCGACGTGCCCGAGTCCCGGGTGAGCAAGGTCGAGGAAGTCGACGACCTCGGCGCGAAGAAGGCACGCGAGCAGGTCGCCCGGGAGAAGAAGACCAACAAGGCTCAGGCCGACCGGGCCCTCCTGGAGCAGAAGTCGGCCTGGCCGGCAAAGGGCGCGGCGACGCTTGGTCTCGTGACCGGCAAGGAGACGACAGCCGAGCCAGGAGATGTACCCGTCACCATCGCCCCGCCGCCAGGCCCCAAGGCCGCGGCCGGCGGCAAGGCGCGCGTCACGGTGCTGGATCAGAAGGCCGCCCGCGCAGCAGGTGTCACCGGTGTCATTCTGACCACCGACGCGGACACTGCGGGCAACGCCGAGGTCAGCGTCGACTACAGCGGCTTCGCCTCCGCCGTCGGTGGCGGCTGGTCCCAACGGCTGCGTCTGGTGCAATTGCCCGCGTGCGCGCTGACGACGCCGGAGAAGACAGAGTGCCGCACGCAGAGTCCGCTGGTATCGGCCAACGATCTCGCACAGCAGTCGGTCTCGGCGAAGGTGAGCATCGCGGAGCACGCCGATGGCCCGTCCACTCAGTTGATGAGGGCCGCAGGCAGCGCCGCCCCTGCCGCCACCGTGCTGGCCGTCACCGCTGCGGCCGGCTCCGGTGAGTCCCCCAAGGGCGCCGGAGACTACTCGGCGACTCCGCTGGCGGAATCCTCGTCCTGGGAGGCCGGCGGCAGTTCGGGCTCCTTCACCTGGTCGTACGACTTCACGCTGCCCCCGGCCGCGGCGGGCCCACAGCCGCCGTTGTCGCTCTCGTACGACTCGGGCAGCGTCGACGGTCGTACCGCCACCTCCAACAACCAGGGCACTTCGGTCGGAGAAGGCTTCGGACTCACCGAGTCCTACGTCGAACGCTCCTACGGCCCGTGTGACGACGACGGTCACGACGACGTCTTCGACTTCTGCTGGAAATACGACAACGCGCGTCTCGTGCTGAACGGCATGTCCACCCGGCTGGTCAAGGACGACGAAGACGGGCGCTGGCGGCTGGAGAACGACGACGCCTCGAAGGTGATGCGTTCCACCGGCGCGGACAACGGCGACGACGACGGCGAGTACTGGACCGTCGTCACGGGTGACGGCACGAAGTACGTGTTCGGCCTGAACAAGCTGGACGGGGCGGACACACAGCGCACCAACTCCGTGGCTACGGTCCCGGTGTTCGGCGACGACTCGGGTGAGCCGGGCTACTCGGCAGGTGACGCCTTCGCGGACCGTGCCCTCACCCAGGCCTGGCGCTGGAACCTCGACTACGTCGAGGACACCCGCGGCAACGCGGCCACGTACTGGTACGTGAAGGAGTCGAACTACTACAAGAAGAACAAGTCGGAGACCGCCAACGCCGTCTACACGCGCGGTGGATACCTGTCGAAAATCGAGTACGGCCTGCGCAAGGCTGCGCTGTTCACCGACAAGGCGGACGCGAAGGTCACCTTCGGCTATGCCGAGCGCTGCACCGCCTCGGACTGCTCCAGCCTGTCGGAGGACACCTCCGACAACTGGCCGGACGTACCCTTCGACGCGATCTGCTCCAGCGGTGACGACGAATGCAATGCCGCCGGTCCTTCCTATTTCTCCCGCAAGCGTCTGACCGGCATCGACACCTACTCCTACAACGCCACCAGTGCCGCCTACGACGCCGTGGACTCCTGGGACCTGACCGAGCAGTACCTGGACGGCGGGGACATCGGTGACAGCTCCGACCAGGTGCTGACCCTGAAGTCGCTCAAGCGGACCGCGAAGGCCGGTGACACGGCCGTCGCGCTCGACCCGGTGACGTTCACCTACCAGATGCGGCCCAACCGGGTCGACGCCACGGACAACATCCTGCCTCTGACGCGGCCGCGCGTCTCCACCGTCACGTCCGAGACCGGAGCGATCACCACGGTGACCCTCTCGGGCGAGGAGTGCGTGCGCAGCCAGGTCCTGAACGCGGCCCCCGACACCAACACGCGTTCCTGCTATCCACAGTTCTGGCACATCAACGGTGCCGAGAACGCCTCGATCGACTGGTTCCACAAGTACCGAGTGTTGGCCGTCGGCGTCTCCGACCCCACCGGCAACAACGAGGCGGTCGAGCACGCCTACTCCTACAGCGGTGCCGCCTGGCACTACGGCGACGACCCGCTCACCAAGAAGGAAGAGCGGACCTGGTCCGAATGGCGCGGATACGCCCAGGTCACGGCGTGGACAGGCGCGACAGACGTGACCCGCTCCAGGACGGTCTCGCTCTACCTCCAGGGCATGCACGGGGACCAGAAGAGCGATGGCACCACCAAGTCGGTCTCCGTCGCGCCCCTGACGACCCCGGCTCTCGGCGCGGCGTCGATCACCGACAGCGGTCAGTACGCGGGACAACTGCGCGAGCAGGTCACGTACGACGGCTCCATGGCGATCTCGGCGTCCGTGAGCGACCCCTGGTCGCAGGAGACCGCCAGGCAGTCTCCGCCCGGCGCCGGTGACCACGTCGCCCGCTACGTCCGTACGCAGAAGGTGCACAGCTACACCTACCTGACGGCGTCCCAGACCTGGCGTGAGCGCCAGACGAGCACCTCCTTCGACGACTACGGGATGCCGGTCACGGTCGACGACGCCGGACAGGTCGGCAAAACAGCGGACGAGACCTGCACCCGCACGTGGTACGCCCGCAACACCGACATCGGCATCACCTCGCTGACTTCCCGGACCCGCTCGGTCGCCCGAAGTTGCGCGACGGCGGACACCTCGCTGGCCCTGCCCGCGACCATGGACCCGGCCAAGCCCGCGCGAGGCGACGTACTCGCCGACGTCAGCACCGTCTACGACACCGCGAGCGTCACGGCGTGGTCGGCGTCCCAGAAGCCCACCACGGGCCTGGCTACCTGGACGGGCCGTGCCACGGGTTACGCCGTCACCGCAGACCTCAACGGCGAACGGCTTCCGACCGATTGGCAGAGAATCTCCGCCACGACTTACGACACCCTCGGCCGCCCCCTCAACGTCAGCGACGCCTCCACGAACGCGCCCACTTCCCTTGCCTACACCCCCGTTGACGCCGGACCGCTGACCAAGACCATCACCACAGACCCGAAGACGTACAAGGCGGTCAGCTTCTTCGATCCGCGACGCGGCCAGCCGCTTCGCATGTACGACGTCAACTTGAAGAAGACCGAGATGACGTACGACGCTCTCGGTCGACTGACCCAGGTGTGGCTTCCGAACACCATCAGCGGTAGCCAGGCCCCCAACCAGAAGTTCGCCTACCACCTGGACAACACCAAGCCGTCCTGGGTTTCGTCCTCGACGCTCAAGAACGACGGCGAGACTTACACCACCAGCTACTCGCTCTACGACTCGCTCCTGCGTCCCCTGCAGACGCAGTCCCCGACACCACAGGGCGGCCGGCTGCTGACGGACACCCGATACGACACGCGTGGTTTGGCGTACGAGACGTATGCCGACATCTTCGACAACACCAGCACCCCGAACACCGCGTACACCCGGGCCGAATACGGCGAAGCTCCCACTCAGTCAGGGACCGTCTTCGACGGAGCCGGCCGCCCCGTCGACACCAGCCTGTACGTGTACGGCGTCAAGCAGTGGACCACCACCAGCAGCTACACCGGTGACTCCGTCGCGACGACAGCGCTCGAGGGCGGCTCGGCCCAGCGCATGATCACCGACGTACGCGGCCAGACGACGGAATCACGCGAGTACGCGAGTGCGAGCCCGGCCGACGCGTCCTTCGGCACAACCCCTGGTGCCTCGTACACCTCGACGAAGTTCACCTACGGCTTGGACGGCCAGCAGGAGACGGTCACAGGGCCGGACAGCGCTAAGTGGTCCTACATATATGACCTGTTCGGCCGCCAGGTCAGCACGACCGACCCGGACAAGGGAACAGCCACCACCGAGTACGACGCCCTCGACCGTCCGGTCAAGTCCACGGACTCCCGCGGCACGTCCGTCCTGACCGGCTACGACGAGCTGGGCCGTGTCGCGGGCACCTGGAAAGACTCCAAGACGGATGCCAACCAGCTCACCGGACTCGTCTACGACACTCTCCTCAAGGGCCTGGCCACCTCCTCCACTCGCTACGTCGGCGGCAAGACGGGCGCGGCTTACACACAGGCCGTCACCGCCTACGACAGCTTGAACCGAGCCACCGGCACGCAGCTGCAACTACCCGCCAGCGACCCCCTGGTAAAGGCCGGCGCGCCCTCCACACTGGCGTACGAGACGTACTACAACGTCGACGGCACCCTGAAGCAGACGAAGGAGCCGGCCCTCGGAGGCTTGTCGGCCGAGAGCATCGACTACGACTACGACGCACTCGGCGACGTGACCTCGATAGGTGGCGCGACCGGATATCTGCTGGACGTGGACTACTCGGCCCTCACCCAGCCGCAACTGCTGACCCTGGGCACGGGGGGAACCGGCAACAAGAACGTCTACGTGGCCAACACCTTCGAGGAGGGCACCGGCCGCCTCACCCGCAGCCACGTCACGGACCAGACGCACGGCTACATGCTGCAGGACCTCAATTACGCGTACGACCAGGCCGGCAATGTCACGGCAATCAGCGACCCGACCCTGCTGGGCGGTACCGGCTCCGCGGAGACCCAGTGCTTCACCTACGACGGTCACCAGCGCCTGGCCGAGGCATGGACCCCCGCCTCACAAAAGTGCTCCGACGCCCAGAGTGCCTCCAGCCTGTCGGGCCCGGCCCCGTACTGGACGAGCTACTCCTATAACTCCGCTGGTCAACGGACCGGTGAGACGGTCCACAAGACCACAGGGGACACGAAGACCACCTATTGCTACACCAGCACCACCCAGAAGCACGTCCTGACCGGAACCACGACCAAGGCCGACTGTTCCAGCCAGGAGCGTATCTACGACTACGACAAGACCGGCAATACCTGGAAGCGTCCTGGTGCGAGCGGGACACAGATACTGGACTGGTCAGCAGAGGGCCAGTTGAGCAAACTCACGGAGAGCGGGACGTCGACCGACTACCTGTATTCCGCCGACGGCACCCTTCTGATCCGCAATACGGGAAACGGCGAGCGCGTCCTCTATGCCGGCTCCACGGAACTGCATCTCCGAGCCAACGGCACGTCCTGGGCGCAGCGGTACTACAGCGCCGATAGCGTCACGGCCGCCGTTCGAACCAACCAGTCAGGCAGTAACAAACTCACCTACCTGACCGGCGACCAGCACAACACCTCCTCACTGGCGCTCAACCCGGACGCCAGCCAAAGCTTCACAAAGCGCTATATGACACCCTTCGGCGCGGACCGTGGCACGCCTCTGTACGGTCCCTGGCCCGACGACAAGGCATTCATGGGAAAGACGCGGGATACGGCCACTGGCCTGACCCACGTAGGGGCCCGTGAATACGACCCCGGCATCGGTCAGTTCATCAGTGTCGACCCGCTCCTCAGCGTCGATCAGCCTGGCTCGCTCAACGGTTATAGCTATGCCAACAACAGTCCCGTCACGGAGAGCGACCCCACGGGTCTCGAATCCTGCTACCCGCACCACTGCTCGGGCAGTAACGGCACGACCGGCGACTACGACACGGCCAAGGACCCCGCGCACGAATGGGACCCCGATGGCAACGGGATCGACGACGGCAATTCCGGCGACGCCGGTGGCACGGCTCAAGGTGGCTCAGGTACATCTTCCGGCACAGAGCAATTGGTGGTCGCCGGCGTCGTAGTCCCGACTGAGGAGGAACTGCGAGCACGCCCGTACCCCGCTGGTGACAGCTACTCCATGTTGGTCGTGAAGTGGGCCGAGGGCCTGTGCATGGCGGACCCCACATCGGACTTCTGCTCGGCGGCGAACGATCTCGGCTGGATCCGTCCGTCCTCCGGCCTTCTCCTGGCACTTCTAGGCGTCGACGATGCCGTTGCCTGTGCCCACGGCAGCGTCAGCGGCTGTCTGT
Source organism: Streptomyces sp. NPDC102259 (assembly GCF_044766465.1). Lineage (NCBI taxonomy): Bacteria > Bacillati > Actinomycetota > Actinomycetes > Kitasatosporales > Streptomycetaceae > Streptomyces > Streptomyces sp. NPDC102259. The sequence goes on from NZ_JBIWMA010000001.1 coordinate 802,616, forward strand.
GGACAGCCGCGGGTTACCTCCCGTTCGGCAAGATCGCAAAAGCTGCCAAGCTCCTGGGGAAAGGCGAGAATGCGGTTGCAGTAGGGGCCCGGCTCGGCGGATGTCTCACGCACAGCTTTGTCCAGGGAACCGAGGTCCTGCTCGCTGACGGCACGACCAAGCCCATAGAGGACATCGAGGTCGGCGACGAAGTCGTCGCCACCGATCCGGCCAGCGGCGAGACCACGACCCGCGAAGTCGTCGACACCATCGTGACGCAGGACGACAAAGACTTCGTCGACCTGACTGTCGCGACGGATTCGGTCAAGCGTGAAGGTGACGATGCGTCGGTCATCGCGACGACTTCGCACCCGTTCTGGTCGCCCTCGCAGGGAACTTGGGTCGATGCTGGTGACCTGAAGTCCGGCATGACGCTGCGCACCGAAAAGGGCGCCACTGTCACGGTCACCGAGGCCCGCCACTTCATAGAACGGCAGACTACCTACGACCTCACCATCGGTGACGTCCACACGTACTATGTGCTGGCTGGGGACATTCCGGTACTAGTCCACAACGAAAATGGGGGCTGGACCCCCAGTGCAGCCACGAAGGTCATGCAGGGCGGGCAATTCGGTGCAACGTATTATCGGATGCCCGCAGACAGGCTCGGCAACGTCTACTGGTGGAGCAAGGACATCACTGGGCACGGCGAGTCGAAGTGGAAGATATTTACTGAGACAAAGAAAGGCTTGGAATGGTATAGGGATGCGGACGTAAATGGCACCTACATCGTAGGTAAACACAAGGGTGACGCCGGTAAGTCGGTCCTATTCAGTAAGCTTAAGTCGGTAAATATCAAGGGACTGGGGTGTAAATGACGATCAAGGCTGCTGCGGACTTCGTTCGCCTGGTCGAGAGCGATGATCCGGAGGAGAGACGGCTTGCCACCTGGGATGATGCTCCGCTACCCGTGTGGACGTCTGTCATCGAAAACTATCCAGACATGCGGTTCTGGGTGGCTCATAACCGCACTACGCCAGCCGAAATCTTGCGAACCTTGGCTAGCGATAGCGATTGGCGAGTCCGCCACCGCATCGCGAGTCGCGCATCGTGTCCAGGGGAAATCTTGGAGATGCTGTCGCGCGATAGCCATGATTCCGTTGCTTCTGCCGTGGCAGGGCACCCGCGGACTCCAATGGCCGCTATTCAGCACCTTGCAGGCCATCCCTGGAATCAGGTTCGAGAGAAAGCGATTCGGCAACTAACCGAACGGGCTGACGAAGTTGACGCGAACTAGACCTTCGCGTGAATTCCGGTATCGTAATCAGAAAGCCCACCAGAATCTGTTTCTGGTGGGCAGGGTGGCTGGCGCGGGATCGGTGGTAATAGAAAACCAGATACGCTCATTTACCCCCAAATTGGTGAAGTGTACCTGCAGATGCTTGATGAAACCCCTGGAGACAGTATCGGAAGTATATTCGATTACCTTCCGGAGGGGCCGTGATCTCGGAGTTGGAAGACCGTTGGATCCTAGGGGTCCGAGGTGCTGTAGTTGTGGTTGTCCTTCGAGGGTCAGCTCCTACAGGTTATGTGCTGAGCCTTTCTGATGGTGCGGAGTTGAATTTCGACGGGCGATTGCATCTCACCGAAGGGTCAGCTGCTGTGGCGAGCGAGGAGCTCCCCGTGCAGAAGTTGGAGGGGCTGATGGGGGCCGCCGTGGTCTCTGCAGTCGTCTTCAAATCGGCACTGGTGCGATTTGTGTTCAACACTGGATATCACCTCAATATCCGGGGAGGTGACCCAGGGGTGAAAATCGAAATTCGAAAGTCGAATGACTTTTATTACTCATGTCGGGGAGGTGTCGGTGAAATGAGTGTTGTCGACTAGCTCGATCTTTCTTGACGTCTGTCGACGGAGTCGGCAGACCGTTTCGCGTTGGTGGCTGTTGGCGGGCAGCTCGGTGGCCCGGTTGTCGCGTCGGGTGGGCGCTGGGTTCCACAGCGCACGTCTCATATGGAGTCGGCCATCCCGCTTGGGAGATGGCTAGCGAGGCATGGGTTCGCGAAGTCCGTCAATGGACAACAACGGTTGCGGCGAACGCTGACTGATCCGATGAGCGAGAAGAGGGGGATTCCTTCCTTCCCCTCTGGGGAGGGGCGTCTCGTGCGTCGATGGTTACGGGTGTTGATGGAAGCTGATCGCCGGTTGGGGACGGGGGAGCCTCCCACTCGGGTGGAGTTGGCGGTGGTGCTCATCCCGTGTGTTCAGGTGTGGTCTGCGGGAGTGTGCTGGGGCTGTCGTTCGTGTGGGCTTTGTCCGGTTTCGGCGATCCCGGCGTTTGGGTTCAGGCGGTCCTGCTTGGTGTGGCGATGGGGCTATTCGCCTGGGGTGCGTGTCGGCTTGCGCGCTGGCAGCACGGATACGAAGCGAGGACGGGCAGGCTCGAGGAAGCTCGACAGGCGGCCGTGCGGCGCTCGGGCGGAACCAATCTCTCCGACCAGAATGGTGCTGCTGTCACTCGGCATGTGGGCTTTCTGGTCCGGAATGTGCTGGGTGCTCGGACCCCTCAAGGAAATTCCCCGGAGCCTGCCGTGGTGTGTGTCCCTTGGGGCCGCTTTCACGACGCCCGTCATCACCAGCGTGTGGCTCAAGGGCAGGCGTTTTCGTGGATCCGAACCGCAGCGGCCGGAGGGCGGACGTGAGGGTTCGGTTCTGAGTGACCGGTCGGTCGCGAACCGGGACCTGACTTTCCGTTACGAGCGGGCCTTCCACCTCTGGTCCTACGGGGCGTCTCATCGGCAACTCGTGCTGCGGGCCGGCGCGGGAGACGGGTCGGAGGGCTCCGTCGAGATCGAGTTCCTGGACGTCCTGGGGATGAAGGTCAAGTCCCGCTATCGCGAGCTTCTGATCTCGCCCGCCCCAGACAGTGATCCGCTCGACGAGTTCGTGGTCATTCCGGAGAAGCACAAGGCCGATTACGTCAAGCTGCTCGTCACGGATGGTTCGGGCGACGGGTTCGTCATCTGTCGGGCTCTGCACGTCCATGAGAAGTGACGGCTTCGCATTCGAACCACACCGTCTTTCCGCCGGCGGCCGTCGGAGATACGCCCCACCTGTCGACCAGCGCGTCCAGTAGGAGCAGGCCTCGGCCGGCCTCCGACTCCGGGTGCGGCCTCGCCGCCGGGGCCGGGAGCAACCGGCCGTAGGCGTCCGTCACTTCTGCTCTGACGCCCTTCTGCCGCTTCAGCAGGAGCACCGTGCAGCGGCTGCCAGGGACGTGGCGGGTCACGTTGGCGATCAGTTCTGGCAGGGCCAACTCGACCGTGTCCGTCAGGTCTTGCAGCTCCCAGTTCTCCAGGTGCATGCGGGCGATCCTGCGGATGTGGCGGGCCGAGTGTTCGCCGACCGTCAGGGTCATGCGGTACTGCGTGGGGATCGGGGAGGCGTAGATCGAGGGGAAGTATCCGTTCACGGTACGAGGGTGAGCTGCGGCGACTACTCTGGGCTATGCATTGAATACAACCCGTTGTGTCGTGGTGTTGTGGGAGGGCCTGCGTGACCCATATCAACGTCCTTGATCCCGGAGCTTCGCCGCTCGACTACTACGGGTTCGAGCTGCGGCGGTTGCGGGAGGCGGCTGAGCTTACGCAGAAGCAGCTCGGGGACATCCTCAACTACACCGGCTCGCTGGTTGGGCAGATCGAGACCGCGAGGAAGGCGCCTACCGTCGAGTTCAGCGAGCGGGTGGATGCGGCCCTCGGGACCGGCGGCCTCTTTTCGCGGCTCGTCGTGCTCGTCCTGCGCAGTCAACTTCCGGCCTGGTTCAGGGAAGTCGCCGAGCTGGAAGCGCGGGCCGTTGAGATCTGTGTCTTCCAGGCCGGCATCGTTCACGGTCTGCTCCAGACTCCGGCTTACGCGCGCGCCGTCCTCGGAGTACTCGACGAGACCGACCTTGAGGACCGAACCGCAGTCCGGCTCGCTCGTCAGCGCATCTTCGAGAAGTCCGAGCCTCCGGTGTTCTGGATCGTGCTCACTGAGGGTGTGCTGCACCAGGAGATCGGTGGCGGGGAAGTCATGCGCGAGCAACTTGCTCACCTGTTGTCGTTCGAGCGGAATCCTCGGATCAACATCCAAGTGCTGCCGTTCTCGGCCGGAGCGCATGCAGGTACACAAGGCTCGTTCAACGTCTACCGCTTCGGAAGCGACCCCGCCATCGTCTATACCGAGGGGTATGGCAGCGGGCATCCCAGCGCGAACCCGGGCACTGTCAACGACTGTTCACTCCGTTACGATCATCTCCGGGCTGCCGCTCTCTCCCTCAAGGATTCGGCGGAGCTGATCCGGCGAGTGGTGGAGGAACGCTATGGAGAGCACCGTCTGGCGTAAGTCGTCGTACAGCGGTGACCAGGGCGGTGATTGTGTCGAGATCGCCGAGACCTCCGCCACCATCGCCGTCCGCGACTCCAAGACCCCTGCGGGCCCGATCCTCACGATCGAGCCCGCCGCGTTCTCGACGTTCCTCGCCTGGACCGGTGGTGGCGCTACAGGCGCTGAATGATCGTCCCCGTCGCCAGTGCGCCGCCCGCGCACATGGTGATCAGGGCGAACTCCTTGTCCGTGCGCTCCAGTTCGTGCAGGGCCGTCGTGATGAGGCGGGCGCCCGTCGCGCCGACCGGGTGGCCGAGGGCGATGGCTCCGCCGTTGACGTTGACCTTCGTCAGGTCGGCGTCGAAGATCTGCGCCCAGCTCAACACCACTGATGCGAAGGCCTCGTTGATCTCGACGAGGTCGATGTCCTTCAGGGACATGCCCGCCTTGCCGAGGACGGCTCGGGTCGCGTCGATGGGGCCGTCCAGGTGGAAGTGCGGGTTCGCGCCCACCAACGCCTGGGCGACGATCCTCGCCCTCGGCTTCAACTTCAGGGCGCGAGCCATCCGTTTCGACGCCCACATGATCGCCGCCGCGCCGTCCGATATCTGCGACGAGTTGCCGGCCGTGTGGATCGCCGTCGGCATGACCGGCTTCAGGCGGGACAGGGCGTCGAGTGAGGTGTCGCGCAGGCCCTCGTCGCGGTCGACGAGGCGCCACATGCCCTGGCCCGCCGCCTGTTCCTCCTCGGTCGTCGGGACCTGGACGGCGAAGGTCTCGCGTTTGAAGCGTTCCTCCGACCAGGCCGTTACCGCCCGGTTCTGGGAGAGGAGGCCCAGGGCGTCCACATCGGACCGGCTCAACCCCCGTTTGCGGGCGATGCGTTCCGCCGCCTCGAACTGGTTGGGGAGGTCCACGTTCCACTCGTCCGGGAACGGTTTTCCGGGGCCGTGCTTCGAGCCCGAGCCCAGCGGGACACGGCTCATCGCCTCGACTCCGCAGCTGATGCCCACGTCGATCGCACCGGCCGCGATCATGTTCGCGGTCATGTGGCCGGCCTGCTGCGAGGAGCCGCACTGGCAGTCGACCGTCGTCGCGGCCGTCTCGTACGGGAGGCCCACGGTCAGCCAGGCGGTGCGGGCGGGGTTCATGGACTGTTCGCCGGCGTGGGTCACCGTGCCGCCGACTATTTGCTCGACCGCGTCGGCGGGGATGCCGGTGCGGCCGAGAAGTTCGCGATAGGTCTCGCCCAGGAGATAGGCGGGATGCAGATTGGCCAGCGCGCCGCCGCGCTTGCCGATGGGGGTGCGGACTGCTTCCACGATCACGGGTTCGGCGGCCATGGGTGCGGATCCCTTCGGAACTAGTACGTGTTCTAGTTCTTCGCTGTGTGCAGTCTGCTTACGTGATGTGCGTCACCGCAAGGGTCTTGCAGCCTCGAGGGTCCTGAACTACCTTCACGACAATCTATTTCTGATGAACCGTCAGATACCGTCAGATCGCATCGTCAGATGGCTGGAGCCGCCGATGCCCTGTCCAGCGCTTCCCGACGGGTTCGACTTCACCGATCCCGACCTGCTGCAACACCATGTGCCGCTGCCGGAGTTCGCCGAGTTGCGGCTCGCCGAACCGGTCCGCTGGATCCCTCAGACGGGCAACGTGGCCGGCTTCCAGGACGACGGCTACTGGGCGGTGACCCGGCACGCCGACGTCCGGTACGTCTCCACCCACCCCGAGATCTTCTCCTCCTACCTCAACACCGCGATCATCCGGTTCAACGAGCACATCGAACGGGATTCGATCGACGCTCAGCGGCTCATCCTGTTGAACATGGATCCGCCCGAGCACACGCGCGTGCGGCAGATCGTGCAGCGCGGGTTCACGCCCCGGGCCATCCGGGCGTTGGAGGAGCGGCTGCGCAACCGGGCCACGGCGATCGTCGACCGTGCCCGCGCGCAGGAAGGTTCCTTCGACTTCGTGACGTCCATCGCCTCGGAGCTGCCCCTCCAGGCCATCGCCGAGCTGATCGGCGTACCCCAGGACGACCGGTCCAAGATCTTCGACTGGTCCAACAAGATGATCGCGTACGACGATCCCGAGTTCGCCGTCACCGCCGAGGTCGGGCAGCAGTCCGCCGCCGAGATCCTCGCGTATGCCATGAACATGGCCGCCGAGCGGAAGCAGTGCCCCGCCCACGACATCGTCTCGACGCTCGTGGCCGCCGAGAACGAGGGCAACCTCAACTCCGACGAGTTCGGGTTCTTCGTGCTGATGCTGGCCGTGGCCGGGAACGAGACCACCCGGAACGCCACGACCCACGGCATGCACGCCTTCCTCACCCATCCCGAGCAGTGGGAGCTGTACAAGCGGGAGCGGCCCGCCACCGCCGCCGAGGAGATCGTGCGCTGGGCCACACCCGTCAACGCCTTCCAGCGGACCGCCACCCAGGACACCGAACTCGGCGGGAAGTCGATCAGGAAGGGCGACCGGGTCGGACTCTTCTACTCCTCCGCCAACCGCGACCCCGAAGTGTTCGAGCGACCCGACGAGTTCGACGTCACCCGGGATCCGAATCCGCACCTCGGCTTCGGCGGCGGCGGGCCCCACTTCTGCCTCGGCAAGTCACTCGCCGTACTGGAGATCAACCTCATCTTCAACGCCATCGCCGATGCCCTGCCCGATCTGAGGCTCGTGAGCGATCCCCGGCGGCTGCGCTCCGCGTGGATCAACGGGGTGAAGGAGCTTCGGGTCAGCGCGGGATGACGTACGGCCGGGAGCCGTCTCACTCCCGGCCGGACGCCGTCAGTGCCAGCACGGCCACGACCACCGCCCCGACCAGCAGCGGGACGGCGATGCCGTAGCGGAGTACCAGCCATGCGCCGAGGGTCGCGCCGACGACCATGGCGATCACCGACGCCGTACGCCGGGGGGAACGGGTGCCCGCGCCGCCGCCTGCCCGGGAGTCCGAGGCCAGGCCGGTGAGGGTCATCGTCAGGACGGTGGTCGTGAGGTCGGCCACGCCGAGTTTGCGTACGGTCGCGTTGCGCAGGCCCATCGCGAAGGCGGTCAGGGCGATGACCGAGTAGACGGTGACGGGGGCGTGGTCGGGGGCGGCGAAGGCCACCGCGGCCGAGATGCCCACCAGCACCGCCTCCGCCGTCAGCGTCATCCTCGTCCACCTGCGGCGAGAGCCGGCGCCCAGGCGGCGGGACGTCCGTCCGCCGACGACCGCGCCCAGCAGGAAGCAGGCCAGCGAGGTCGCGGTGTGCGGGACCGAGAAGCCCGGGGCGCCGGCTGCCGCGAAGCCCAGCACGACGACGTTGCCGGTCATGTTGGCGGTGAAGACGTGGCCGAGGCCCAGGTAGCTGACCGCGTCGATCAGGCCGCTGACCACCGTCAGGGCGAGCAGGACGGGGACCAGGGGGATACCACGCGATTCGGTGTCCTGCGGGGACTCGGTCGTCATCGGATCAGTGGATCACGCGAAGGTGAGAAACACCGAGAGTGGAGAACGCCGAAGGCGACGGCCCCGGGGATCGGGGGCCGCCGCCTTCGACGGTACGGGGGCGCTTGTTCAGCGCGGTGGCGTGGCTCAGTACCAGCCGTTGGCCTGCCAGAAGTTCCAGGCGGCGACGGGGCTGCCGTAGCGGGAGTTCATGTAGTCCAGACCCCACTTGATCTGGGTCTTGGCGTTGCTCTTCCAGTCGGAACCGGCCGAGGCCATCTTGGACGCGGGCAGGGCCTGGACGAGGCCGTAGGCGCCGGAGGAGGCGTTGGTGGCGCTGACGTTCCAGCCGCTCTCGTGCTTCACGATGTTGGAGAAGGCCTTGTACTGAGCCGCGTCCGGGATCATCTTGTGCGCGATCGCCTGGGCCTGGGAGGCGGAGGACGTCGTCGCGGCGTGGGCGGGGGCGGCGGACAGCGCCATCCCCGCGGCGGCGGCGGCCACGGCGATGCCGGTGAGGGCCTTCTTCGGGGAAGCGATGCGACGGATGACGGAGACGGACACGGAGAACCTTTTTCTTCGGGGACGATGGCGGTCGCTTGCATGCCGGAGTCACGCGGTGCGTGGCCGCACCGTGTGGTTGCGGTGGGTGGCTGCATGCCGTGGTGCCGAGGCCCGTGGGCTCGTCGGCACCCTGCGACGTCATCCAGAGAAACAGGATCGAGCGCTGTCCGCAAAGACCCCTTTTGCTAGTTGTGGTCGTATTCGGGGGGTCGGCGTCCCGTGTGAGCCGGCTCTCAATGTGCAGGTCAGAGGTCGTTATGGCATGGGCATGGTGTCCGGTTTGTCCGACTAGGTCGGGTAGTAGGTGATGTGAGTCATGTGGGGTGGTTCACCGATCAACGGTGTTCCGGAGCCTTCCGCGGGGCCTCGAATGTGACCGCGGTCTCGAAGGCCGCGCGGCGGGTGGCCCTGCGTAGCGCCTTCAGCACCGCCGGGCCGAGGGTGAGGGTCAACAGGACCGTGACCACCGCCCGGCCCAGGTCCCAGCCCAGCGAGGTCGCCACGCAGTACGCGGCGAAGCGGGCCAGGTTCGCCGGCACCGCGGCCTCCGGGTCGAAGGAGACGCCCGAGGCCAGCGCGCCCATGAAGGGCCACCCGGCCATGTTCATCGCCGTGCCGTACGCGAAGGCGGCCACGAAGCCGTAGGCCGCGAGCAGGGCCAGTTCGGCACGGCCACGGAGCCGGTCGCCGCCCGGCAGCAGGCCCGCGCCCATCGTGAACCAGCCCATCGCCAGCATCTGGAACGGCATCCACGGGCCCACCCCGCCCGTCAGCAGCGCGGACGCGAACATGGTGACCGAGCCGAGGACGAAGCCGAAACCCGGGCCGAGGACCCGGCCGCTCAGCACCATCAGGAAGAACATCGGCTCGATGCCCGCCGTCCCCGCGCCGATCGGACGCAGGGCCGCGCCCGTCGCCGCCAGCACGCCCAGCGTCGCCACCGCCTTCGCGCCGAGCCCCGACTCGGAGATCGTCGCCGTCACGACCGCGACCAGCAGCACCAGCAGGCCCGCGAACAGCCAGGGGGCGTCCTGGGCGTGCGCGTTCAGCGCGGAGGTGGGCGGGGCGAGGAAGGGCCAGCCGAACGCGATCACGCCCACCGTGCTGACCAGCGCCAACGTGGCGATCGACCGGGGGCCCAGGTGTACCGGACGCCGCCTGGGCATCGTCATCGCGGGTCCTCCCCCGGTTCCTCCCGCAGTGCCTCGCGCACCTGGGTGACCGTGAGCCACTCCTGCGGGGCCAGGATCTTCGTCACCTGCGGGGCGAAGGAGGGGGAGGAGACCACCACCTCCGCCGTCGGGCCGTCGGCGATCACCTCGCCCTCCGCGAGCAGCACCACCCGGTGGGCCAGTTCCGCGGCCAGCTCCACATCGTGGGTGGCCAGCACGATCGCGTGCCCGGCGGCGGCGAGCCCACGCAGGACGGCGACCAGGCGCGCCTTCGCCGCGTAGTCCAGGCCGCGCGTCGGCTCGTCCAGGAGGAGGAGAGGCGGGCGGGCGGTGAGGACGACCGCCAGCGCGAGGGTGAGGCGCTGGCCCTCGGAGAGGTCGCGGGGGTGGGTGTCGTCCGTGATGCCGGGGAGGAGGTCCGAGACCAGGGCGCGGCAGGTGCCGGGGGCGGCCGACGCGTCCTGGTCGGCTGCCGCGCACTCGGCGGCGACCGTGTCGGCGTACAGCAGGTCGCGCGGTTCCTGCGGGACCAGACCGGCGCGGCGGACCAGGTCCCGGGGCGGGGTGCGGTGCGGCACGAGACCGCCCACGTGGACCGTTCCCGCCGACGGCTCGACGAGACCGACGAAGGTGTTGAGCAGAGTCGACTTCCCGGCGCCGTTGCGGCCCATGAGCGCGATGGTCTCGCCGGGCAGGACGGTGAGGTCCACCTCGCGCAGCGCCTGGACCCGGGCCCGGCGCACGGAGAGCGAGCGCGCCTCGGCGGGCGCCGCGGAGGCGGACGGCACGGGGGGAGGACGGCGGAAGCGGCGGCGGGCGGGAGGATCCGCCCGGTACTCGGCGGGGAGCCCGGCAGGAGGCGCCGGGTGAGTGTCCACCCTCCGGGCAGCTTCCCGCCCTGTCAGACGTTCGCGCAGGTCACCGGCGCGTCGTCGGGCGTCACGCACGGTCAGGGGCAGCGGGGACCAGCCCGCCAGCCGGCCCAGGCTCACCACCGGCGGGAACACCGGGGACACGGCCATGACGTCCGCCGGGGCGCCGAGCAGCGGGGCCGCGCCCGGCGAGGGCAGCAGGGCGACCTGGTCGGCGTAGTGGAGGACGCGTTCCAGGCGGTGCTCCGCCAGCAGCACCGTCGTACCGAGGTCGTGGACGAGGCGGAGGAGGACGGCGAGGACCTCCTCGGCGGCCGCCGGGTCGAGCGCGGAGGTCGGCTCGTCCAGGACGAGGACGCGCGGATGCGGGGTGAGGACCGAGCCGATCGCGACCCGCTGCTGCTGGCCGCCGGAGAGCGTGGCGATGGGCCGGTCGCGGAGGGCGGCCAGACCGAGCAGGTCGAGGGTCTCTTCGACGCGGCGGCGCATCACCTCCGGCGCGAGGCCCAATGACTCCATGCCGTAGGCGAGTTCCTCCTCGACCGTGTCCGTCACGAAGTGCGAGAGGGGGTCCTGCCCCACCGTCCCCACGACGTCGGCGAGTTCGCGCGGCTTGTGGGTACGGGTGTCGCGGCCGGCGACCGTGACCCGGCCGCGCAGGGTGCCGCCGGTGAAGTGCGGCACGAGGCCGGACACCGTGCCGAGGAGCGTCGACTTGCCCACGCCCGACGGGCCCGCCAGAAGCACGAGTTCGCCCTCGGGGACGGTGAAGTCGACGTCCCGGATGGTGGGTTCGGTGGCGCCGTCGTACGTCACGGAGACGTTCTCGAAGCGGATCACGACGGCTCCTCGGTGGCTGCTGCATCTGCTGGATCTGCTGGATCGGTCAGGGGGCTTTCGGGGGCGAGGAAGGCGGGGAGCAGGCCGAGCAGTACGGCCGCCGCCGGCCAGAGCGGGAGGGCGGGGGCGGTCAGCGGGACCACCCCGGGGTGCAGGGCGGCCGGATCGGCGGACGCGGCGACGGTGAGGAGGGCCGCGACCGCGACACCGGAGGCGGCGGTCAGGCACGCCCGCGGGGTCCAGCGGTCCGGGCGGTAACGGGTGCGCGGTGAACGGCGGCCGCCCAGCCGCAGCCCGGCGAGGGCCGCGACGACTCCGGCGAACAGCACCGGGAGGCCGTAGGCGCCGCCCGCCGCGGTGAGCAGGCCGTACGTTCCCGCGCAGACGCCGAGCAGACCGCCGAGCGTGAGGACGGCGGTCGTCCGGCGCACGGGGGCGGGGACGTCGGCGGTACGGCCGTAGCCGCGGGCGTCCATCGCGGCGGCGAGGGCGACGGAGCGTTCCAGGGCGCCCTCCAGCACCGGCAGGCCCACCTGGAGCAGGCCGCGCAGGCCCGTGTCGGGGCGGCCCCGGAGACGGCGGGCGGCGCGCAGGCGGTGGACGTCCGCGATGAGGTTCGGGGCGAAGGTGAGGGCCACGACCACCGCCACGCCGGTCTCGTACAGGGCGCCGGGGAGCGTCTTGAGGAGCCGGGAGGGGCTGGCCAGGGCGTTGGCGGCACCCACGCAGACGAGCAGGGCCGCCAGTTTCAGACCGTCGTAGAACGCGAAGAGCAGGCCCTCGGCCGTGACCGGGCCGCCGAGCCGGATGCCCTGCGCCCAGTCCGGGAGCGGGACTTCAGGCAGCGTGAGAAGCACCCGCGTGCCCGGGATCGGGGACCCCAGGGCGACGACGAAGACGAGACGGATGACGAGGACGGCGAGGGCGAGCTTGAGGAACGCGGAGTAGGAGCGGGACCAGGGGGTGTCCGGACGGCACGTGGTGACGACATAGGCGGAGACGGTCAGGAGGAGACCGAGGAGGAGCGGGTTGGTGGTGCGGGTGGCCGCGGTGCCGAGACCGAGGGCCCACAGCCACCAGGCGGCGGGGTGGAGCGGGGCGCGCCGGAGGCGGGGGCGGCCGTCAGCCATCCCTGCGGGATCCTCGCCGCCGGGCCTGCCGGACCGCCGCCGCGCCCAGTACCGCCACCACCGCCGCGCCCGCGTACAGGCCCACGGACGGCCCGCCGTCCGCTTCCGGTTCGGCCTTTCCCGCTTCCGGCTGCGCGGCCGACGTCGGCGCGTCCGTCCCCTCGGCCGTCCCCGGCGCCTGCCCGGACACCTGCTCGCCGCAGCCCGTCTTCGGATACCCCGCGATCGAGCACAGCAGGGCGTTCGTGTCGTAGCGCAGGGGCTTGGCGACCGAGGCGAGGGCCTCGGCCGTCGTCGCGTCGGGGGAGACCCGGGCGCAGGCCGTGCGCGGCGACGGCGGGGTCTCGCCGCTCGGGGCGTCGGCCGCCGTGCCGAAGTCGATGACCAGGGCCACCCGCTTCGTGTCGTCCCGCGCGGGCGTCCTCGCGCAGATCGCCGCGAAGGAGGCCGCGCCGCGCGGCTGCGAGGCGTCCTGGGAGTCCGCGCTCACCGCGAACCGGAAGCCCTGGACGTCGCCGTCGGCGGGGCGGGCGGTGGACGGCCCCTGGGTGGCGTACGTCCAGCGGTCGCCGGAACGGTCCCAGAAGGACCAGTAGCGGTAGCCGGCGGCCTGGGCCGACTGAACCGTGCCGGTCAGGGACAGCAGCAGCGCGGCGAGGACGAGGGCGGCGCACCGGCGCGTCACGGCTGTCGCTTCCTGCCACGGCCGCTGATCAGGAAGCCGATGCCGATACCGACGACGAGGAAGACGCCGACGATCCACCAGACGCCGTAACCGGAATCCGAGTCGTCCTTCTTGTCGGCGTCGGTGTCGGCCGCCTGATCGGTGGCCTTCGTCGCGGCCTGCGGGGCCGGGCCCGTCGCGTTGAGCTGGGCGACCAGGTCGGCGCCGCCGAAGTGGCGGGGGTCGGCGCCCATCGCGTGGGCCGCGAAGATCAGCTGGGCGTAGGCGGCGGGGCCGCTCTGCTTCGCCCAGGCCGCGGAGTTCTGCTCGAGCCAGCCGAGGGGCTTCTTCGCGAACTTGGTCCACCCCTGCGCGGCGAGGGCGACGACGGCGTCGGCGGTGTTGCCGTAGTCGGGCTGGTCCTCGGCGCCGGGGAGGGCGGACTTCAGGTAGCCGGCTTCCTGGACCGACTGGGCGAGGTACGCCGAGCCGTTGCGGGCGAGCTCGAACGGGGTGAGCGGCTCGGGGGAGTTGCCGCAGGCGTAGCCGTCCTTCGGCGCCGTGCCCGCCTTCGTCACGAACCCCTTGCCGAGGGCGCCGAGCACGCCCGCCGCCGTCGCGTCGGCGTTGGCCGCGAGTCCGCCCTTCTTGTCCGGCTGGTACGCGAACGCGCCGCCCTCGGCGTCGTCGTCGCACCGGATGGAGAGCTTGACGAGAGCGTCGTACGACGACTTGCCGGCCTTCTTCACCTGCGCGGGCTGCTGCCCGGCCGCCGCCATCGCCCCCGCCACGACGGAGGTGGAGTTCGCGTCGCTCGCGCCGCCGGGCGTGTAGCTCCAGCCGCCGTCGGCGTTCTGGACCGACTTCAGCCAGGTGACGGCCTTCTCGGTCTCGGCCTGGTGACCGCCCAGCGCGGCCAGCGCCTGGACGGCCGCCGCCGTGCTGTTGGTGTCCACCATCAGCTTGGCGTCGCACGCCTTGGCGGTGTCCGCGCGGAACGCGGCGAAGGCGCCGTTCGCGCACTGCTGCCCGGTCAGCCAGGCCACGGCCCGGTCGGCGGGAGTGACGCCCGTGGTCCGCTGCGCGAGCAGGGCCAGCGACTGGCGCCAGACGCCGTCGTACGTCGGATCGGTGGTCCCGTACAGCCCGTCGGATATCGCCACCGACGGGGTTGGGGTCGGGGACGGGGTGGCGGCGACGGCGGGGACGGCGACACCCAGCACGACGGTGGCGGCGGCCAGAGCGGCGGCGCTGCGGCGGATGTTCATGATCGGCGGGTGCCTCTCCCGGTCGGTGAGGTCACGCGGCCGGGCAGCACGGGACATCCCGGCGGCTCGGCTCCGTATACCTCGACGGTGCCGTGCGACGACGGGCCTGCCGACGCACGTGAGCCGGTCACGGTCCCGTACCGGGCGATCCGGCTTGCCACCGCGCCTACTTGGACGGCTCGGACGGCTCACGGTTGCGGGTCAGCGCCGGAATTGCACCGGCTTCCCCCTGTACGGGCGTGATGACGACGCGGCCACTCTACCGGCAGGTAGCCGGACGCCTGAGGGGTGGCTGTGAAAGCGCCCCGGGAGGGCCGGGAAGCCCCGATATCTTCTGACCATGACCCATACGGGGAGGGCGCCGGGCGGGCTGCCGGGCGAGCTGTCGGGCGGACTGCCGGGCGGACTGGCGGGCGGGCCGTTCGCCGAGCTGCCGGGCCGACTGCTCGGCTCGGGCCGAACGGCCGACGTGTACGAGATCGACGAGGCGTGGGTGCTGCGCCGCGACCGGGAGGGCCGGGAGGACTCGGCCGTCCTCGCGGCCGTGATGACACATGTGCGCCGGCACGGCTACCCCGCACCCGCCGTACGGCCCTCCGGCGCACGCGCCGACCTGGTGATGGAGCGGCTGGACGGGCCGACGATGCTCCACGCGTTCGGGGCGGGCGCCCTGGACGCCGAGGAGGCGGGGGCCGTCCTCGCCCGGCTGCTGCGCGAGCTGCACGCCCTGCCGGGACGGCTCTCGGCCGACGCCCGCATGCTGCACCTGGACCTCCACCCGGACAACGTGATCCTCACGCCCGACGGCCCCCGGGTCATCGACTGGGCCAACGCGGAGGAGGGGCGCCCCGGGCTCGACTGGGGCATGTCCGCGGTGATCCTCGCCCAGGTGGCCGTCTCTCCCCAGCCGATCGCCGGCCCGGCCCGGGCGATGCTGACCGCGCTGCTCGCCGACCCCTCCGAGGAGGGCCTGGCGGAGGCCCTACGGAGACGGGCGGCCAACCCGACGATGAGCCGCGAGGAGACACAACTCCTCCTGCCGGCAGCTGAGTTGATCAGGTCGACGGCGGGCTGCTGACCAGTAGTAGCACTACTGGGCCGCCCGCCAGACCGTCATGTCCGCGGTCACGAAGGCGATGTCCGGCAGCGCGGTCGACTTCACCTGGATCACGAGCAGCGCGATGTCCCCGGAGGGGTGCTTGACGCAGATCTCGCTGCCGGCCGCCGCCGCGGCGAGGGGGAGCCGGTGGCTCTTGGCGCCGGTGAGGAGGATGCGGCACGAGTCGAGGGAGCCGCCGGGGTCGCCGTACAGCATGGAGAACACGCTGGTGTCGCTCTCCAGCGCGCAGCCGGTCTGCTCGCAGGTGAAGCGGATGTCCCCCTTGCTGTCCTCGCGCCGGACCGGCTCCCTGACGTCCAGCGAGGTCTTCGCGTCGAGCCACTGGAGGGGGTAGGCGGTGGCCTGCGGTGTCTTGGGCGTGGTCGAGGAGGGGGCCGCACCCTCCTCCGCTGTGCGGTCACCGGCCACCGAGTCCGGCGCGGCTGTCGACGAGGACGCCGACGACCGCGTGGACCCGGACGGACCGGGCGTCGAGGACGCCCCGGCCGTGTCCCGGTCGCGGAGCCGGTCCGCCGCCTCCATGACCGTCCACGCCAGGCCGGTCAGCACCAGCGCGCCCGCGGTCACGGCGGCGGCCGTGAGCAACGCGGTGCGCCGACGGCGGGCCGGCCGCCCGTCCGGCCGCGTGAGCTGCGACTGCACCGGCGCGAGCAAGGGCATCGCGGGCCGGGGCATCGTGTGCGAGGGCGTCGTGTGCGGGGACATCGTGTGCTGGGGTGTCTTGTGCGTGGGCCGTGGGATCAAGGGCAGCGTGTGCACCGCGGTGGGCTCGGGGACCGGAGACGGAACCGTCACCTCCGGACCGCTGACCTCCCGCCAGACGGCCGGTCCGGCGTCCTCGGCGTCGGCCGCGTCTCCGTCCAGACGTCGTCGGCACCACTCGACGACCTCCGCCGGGGTGGCCCGCTCCTCCGGATCGGCGGCGAGGCACCGGGCGAGCAGCGGACGGAGCGGTTCGGGCAGCAGGGACAGGTCGGGTTCCGAGTGCACGATCCGGTACAGCACGCTGACCGAGGGGCCGTCCCCGTACAGCGGCTCGCCCAGGGCCGCGAACGCCGCCGTCTGGCCGAGCGCGAACACGTCGGTCGCCGCGGTCACCGCACCCGCGGTCGCCTGCTCGGGAGCCATGAACTGCGGTGTGCCGACGGCGAGGCCGGTGGCGGTGTTCGAGGTGACGTCGGAGGCCAGCGAGATGCCGAAGTCGATCACGCGCGGTCCGTCGGCGGCCAGCAGCACGTTCGAGGGCTTCAGGTCCCGGTGCACGATTCCCGCGCCGTGGATGGCCTGGAGCGCCTCCGCCACCCCCGCCATCAGCCACAGCACCGCGGGCACCGGCAGCGGCCCGCGCCGGGCGACGGCCTCCGCCAGCGAGGGACCGGGCACGTACAGGGTGGCCAGCCAGGGGGGTACGCCGTCCGCGTCGGCGTCGATCAGCTCGGCGGTGTACGCGCCGCGGACCCGCCGGGCGGCTTTGATCTCCCTGCGGAACCGCCGCCGGAAGGCCGGGTCGTCGGCGAGCTCCGGGCGTACCACCTTGATCGCCAGCGGTCGGCCGCCCTGCGTGTGCGACAGGTAGACCCGTCCCATGCCGCCCGCCCCGAGCCGGGCGGCGAGACGGTAACCGGCCACCACGGGCGGATCGTCCGCCTGGAGTGGCTGGAACGCCTCAGTCGCATGATTCATCGGCCCTCATCCCCCTAATGACCCTGGCCCCCGGCCCCGGCCCCGCCGGTCCCCGTGATCCGACGCTCCCACGCTTCGAAGATCCGACGCTCCGAAGGTCCGGCGCTTCGAAGGTCCGGCGCTTCGATCAAGTCAGCAGCCTACGCGGGGTGTCGGTCCGCCGAAGGGGAGGAACAGCACCCGGGTCTCCAGCAGCCACAACCCGTCGACCTGGCGGAACGCGTCCTGATAATGCCCCACTTGGACGGGCGGTCCGGCCGGGACGATGCCGCCTGTGTAGCCGTCGACCCGGTACGTCGAGAAGTACGAGGTGGCCAGGGCGGTGTCCGGCGCGGTCGCCGTGACGAGGATGTTCGACATGAGGCGGCGCGAGAGGCGTTCGGCGGGACGCGAACCGAAGTACTCCCGCAGCGCCGCCCGCCCCTTGATCAGCCGTCCGCCCTCCGGCCACTCCCAGGTGCCGTCCTCGGCGAACAGCTCGGCCACCGAGGCGGGTTCGCCGAGGTCCAGCCGGTGGACGAAGTCGACGACGAGGCGCTCGCAGGCGCGTTCGGCGAGCAGCCGCTGCAAGGGGTCCATAAGGGCGTTGGTATCAAGGCGCCCTCGCCCGCCGCGAGCGATTTACGCCGCCACGTACGTCACCGGATCGCTCCCGACGACCGCCTCCGCGCGCCCCTGCTTCACCAGTCGCCGCAGATGGGCCTCGGCCTCCGAGACCGCGATGTTCCGTGAGCCGTGGGGGATCTGCTGCCAGGGGCGGTTCCACTCCATGCGTTCCGCGAGCTGCCAGGGGGTGAGGGGGGTGGCGAGGAGGGCGAGGAGGCCGGTCAGGCGGTCCTCGTGGTGGGTGAGCAACTCCTCGACGCGGAAGGGCGCGTCGGTGAATGCGTACTGGTGGGCGGGGAGGATCTCGGCGGGGGCGAGCCGGCCGACGCGTTCGAGGGAGTCGAGGTAGTCGCCGAGGGGGTCGGTGACGGTGGCGTCGTCGGGATCCTCGTACAGGCCGATGTGCGGGGTGATCTCCGGCAGCAGGTGGTCGCCGGAGAACAGGCGTCCGTGGCCCGGGAGTCGAGCGGGATGGTCCTCCTCCAGGTGGAGGCAGACATGGCCCGGGGTGTGGCCCGGCGTCCAAATCGCGCGCAGCCGGCGGCCGGGCAGGTCGAGGAACTCGCCGGGGACGATCTCGCGGTCGGGCAGGGCGGGCGCCAGACCGGGGAAGGGGCGGCGGGCGGGAGGCGTGCGGAGCGGGGCGATGTGCTCCTCGGGGGCGCCGGCGGCGGTGAGCTTGGCCGCCATGTACGTGTACCAGCGCTCGGGGCGCGTCTCGCGGGTCCGCCGCACGATCGAGGTGTCCGCCGCGTGCATCGCCAGCCACGCCCCGGAGGCCTCCCGCACCTGGCCGGACAGACCGTGGTGGTCGGGGTGGTGGTGGGTGATCACGACTCCGACCAGTTCCGTGACGGAGGTGCCGCACGCGGCCAGCCCGGCGGTCAGCGTCTCCCAGGACGCCGGGTCGTCCCAGCCCGTGTCGATCAGGACCGGTCCACGGTCGGTGTCGACGACGTACACCAGGGTGTGGCCCAACGGGTTGTCCGGGATCGGCACCCGCAGGGAGCGGACTCCGCCGCCATGGTCGTACGTGGTGGGTCCGTCCTGGCTGCTCTTCATCTGCCCTCCGTCACACGGCCATTGCTGACTATAACTGGAACTGGTATCAGTTCCTGATACACCGTCAGGAACGGATACGCAGACGAAGGCAGTGGCCATGGCCGAGCTCGTGGAACACGGACAGCTGTTCATCGGCGGGGAACTGACCGATCCCCTGGGCAAGGACGTCATCGAGGTGGTCTCGCCGCACACCGAGGAGGTCATCGGGCGGGTGCCGCACGCGTCGACGGGTGACGTGGACCGGGCGGTCGCCGCGGCGCGGCGGGCCTTCGACGAGGGGCCCTGGCCCCGGTTGTCGCTCGACGAGCGGATCGCCGTCGTCACCCGGATCAAGGACGGCATCGCCCTGCGTCACGAGGAGATCGCCCGGGTGATCTCCTCCGAGAACGGCTCCCCGTACTCCTGGAGCGTCCTTGCGCAGGCGCTCGGCGCGATGATGGTGTGGGACGCGGCGATCACCGTCGCACGCGGCTTCACCTACGAGGAGCGGCGCGACGGCGTGCTGGGGAAGATCCTCGTGCGGCGCGAGCCGGTGGGAGTGGTCGCGGCCGTCGTCCCCTGGAACGTGCCGCAGTTCGTCGCCGCCGCGAAGCTCGCGCCCGCGCTGCTCACCGGCTGCACGGTGGTGCTGAAGCCGTCGCCGGAGTCGCCGCTGGACGCGTATCTGCTGGCCGAGATCGCGCGGGAGGCGGGGCTGCCGGAGGGCGTGCTGTCGATCCTGCCGGCGGACCGCGAGGTCAGCGAGTACCTGGTGGGGCATCCGGGCGTCGACAAGGTGTCGTTCACCGGCTCGGTCGCGGCCGGCAGGCGGGTCATGGAGGTGGCGTCCAGGAACCTGACGCGGGTGACGCTGGAGCTCGGCGGGAAGTCGGCGGCGGTCGTCCTGCCGGACGCGGACATCGCCACGTCCGTCCCCGGGATCGTCTCCGCCGCCTTCATGAACAACGGGCAGGCCTGTGTGGCCCAGACCCGCATCCTCCTGCCGCGCTCGCGCTACGACGAGTTCGCGGACGCCTTCGCCGCCGCGGCGGCCGCGTTGGTCGTCGGCGACCCGCTGGACCCGGCGACCCAGGTCGGCCCGCTGGTCGCGGAGCGGCAGCAGCGCAGGAACCTCGACTACATCCGGATCGGGCAGGAGGAGGGCGCGAAGATCCTCACGGGCGGCGGACGTCCGGCCGGCCTGGACCGCGGCTGGTACGTCGAGCCGACCCTGTTCGGCGACGTCGACAACTCCATGCGGATCGCCCGCGAGGAGATCTTCGGGCCGGTGATCTGTCTGCTCCCCTACGGCGACGAGTCCGAGGCGCTGCGGATCGCGAACGACTCCGACTACGGGCTCAGCGGCAGCGTGTGGACGGCCGACGTCGAGCACGGCATCGAGGTCGCCCGGCAGGTCCGTACCGGGACGTACTCGGTGAACACCTTCAGCCTCGACATGCTCGGCCCGTTCGGCGGCTACAAGAACTCCGGGCTGGGGCGGGAGTTCGGGCCCGAGGGCTTCGGCGAGTACCTCGAGCACAAGATGATCCATCTGCCGGCGGGATGGGAGGGATGAGCCGGGTGGGGACGCCTCCCGCGCGAGCGCATTCGAGCGTGGGGGCGGGGGACCGGTGGCACGTCGAGGTGGACCGGTCCCTGTGCATCGGCTCCGCCCAGTGCGTCCACCACGCGCCTGACGGCTTCCGGCTCGACACCGCGCGCCAGTCCCATCCGGTCGACCCGGACATGGACGCCAACGAGCGGGTGCTGGCGGCGGCGGAGAGCTGCCCGGTCGAGGCGATCATGATCACGCTGGCGGGCAGCGGGGAGGCGGTGTTCCCGCCGGAGGAGTGAAGAAATTTCCCGCCAGGGTATTGCGTCACGTTTAGGACGTTTTATCCTGGTAGTGGCCTACGAGGCGAATGAGGGGGTCCGACCGGAGTAGCCGACTTCTGCGAGACGCGAAGGCATCCGCAGAGGCCGACGTCGACGGACGGACCGAGGGACCTGAAGGTCGCGGGACAGGATCTGAAGGAAGCCCTCGTCGTCTCGTAGGTCCTATTCGTGTGTCCGGGGGTCCGTCACGTCGATCAGCCGGCACACCGTCTCGATGTCTATCCGAACCTGGGCGATGGACGCGCGGCCCGACAGCCAGGTGATGAGCGCCGAGTGCCAGGTGTGCTCGATGACGCGGACCGCCGAGAGCTGCTCCGGGGTGGGATCGGTCAGGCCCATCGAGTCGAGGATGATCGCCGTCGTCTGACGGGAGACCTGGTCGACCTCCGGTGAGACGCTGCGGTCGGCGAAGGTCAGCGCGCGGACCATCGCGTCCGCCAGGTGCGGCTCACGCTGCAGGGCGCGGAAGGCACGCATCAGGGTCTCCGCGACGCGGTCCGCCGCCCGCTCGCCCGTCGGGGGCTTCTTCCTCAGCGTGCCGTGCATGTGCTCCAGCTGGTCCTGCATCGTGGCGACCAGCAGATGCACCTTGGAGGGGAAGTAGCGGTAGAGCGTGCCCAGGGCGACCTGCGAGGACTCCGCGACCTCCCGCATCTGCACCGCGTCGAAACCGCCCCGGCTGGCCAACTGCGCGCTCGCGTGCAGGATGCGGCGACGGCGCGCCTCCTGCCGCTCGGTGAGCGGGGAGTGCGCAGGGCGCTGAGAGCTGGCTTCCGCAGACATGGGTCCCGTTCCGTGACAGTCGGTGAGGCTCAGTGGGCACACAGCTCGACGGGGCGGTAGGCCGTGGCGTGAATCACCTGATCCACTGCTCACAGCTCTCCTACCTGCCGGTAGATTCAGAGCCTCCCGAACGATCAAGTCTGAAACTTGTTCTAGATTAGCGTCCCGTCGTAGTCTCGCGGGACAATGCAGGCAGAAGGGGGCCCGGAGTGACCGCTGAGGCCAGTCAGGCAGGGCCCCGGCAGGACCTCGCCGCCGACGGAGGGCGACCGCTCACCATCGCGCTCCTCACGTATAAGGGGAACCCGTTCTGCGGGGGCCAGGGTGTCTACGTACGGCACCTCTCGCGCGAGCTGGCCCGTCTCGGGCACCGCGTCGAGGTGATCGGCTCCCAGCCCTATCCGGTGCTGGACCCGGGTCACGACGACCGCCTCTCCCTCACCGAGCTGCCCAGCCTCGACCTCTACCGTCAGCCGGATCCCTTCCGCACCCCGAAGCGCGGCGAGTACCGCGACTGGGTCGACGCCCTCGAGGTCGCCACGATGTGGACCGGCGGCTTTCCCGAGCCGCTGACGTTCTCGCTGCGGGCCCGCCGCCACCTGCGCGCGCGCAGCGGCGAGTTCGACATCGTGCACGACAACCAGACCCTGGGATACGGACTGTTGGGGGACGTCGGCGCGCCCCTCGTCACCACCATCCACCACCCCATCACCGTCGACCGGCAGTTGGAGCTGGACGCCGCCGAGGGATGGCGGCGGCGGTACTCCGTGCGCCGCTGGTACGCCTTCACCCGGATGCAGAAGCGGGTCGCGCGCCGGCTGCCGTCCGTGCTCACCGTCTCCGGCACCTCCCGCCAGGAGATCGTCGAGCACCTCGGCGTCCGCGACGACCGCATCCACGTCGTCCACATAGGCGCCGACACCGACCTGTTCTCGCCGAACCCCGCCGTGGCCGTCGTGCCGGGCCGGATCGTGACCACGTCCAGCGCGGACGTCCCGCTCAAGGGCCTGGTCTTCCTCGTCGAGGCGCTGGCCAAGGTGCGCACCGAGCACCCGCACGCCCATCTCGTCGTCGTGGGCAAGCGTCCGCAGGAGGGGCCGGTCGCCCAGGCGATCGAGCGGTACGGCCTCGAGGGCGCCGTCGAGTTCGTCAAGGGCATCTCCGACGCCGAACTGGTCGACCTGGTCCGCTCGGCGGAGGTCGCCTGCGTGCCGTCGCTGTACGAGGGCTTCTCCCTGCCGGCCGCCGAGGCCATGGCCACGGGCACCCCGCTGCTCGCCACGACCGGCGGGGCGATCCCCGAGGTCGCCGGGCGCGACGGCGAGACCTGCCTGGCCGTGCCGCCGGGCGACTCCGGCGCGCTGGCCTCGGGTCTAGGACGGCTGCTGGGCGATCCGGAGCTACGGGCCCGGCTCGGCGCGGCCGGACGGCAGCGAGTGCTCGAGCGGTTCACCTGGGCGCGGGCCGCCGAGGGGACCGTGGCCCGGTACCGCGAGGCGATGGCCGACGGCGGTCGCCCACGGGGCGCCGAGGCTCCCGCGGCCGTCGAGACCCCCGCCGCCCCCACGGCCGTGGAGGCCGTCGGCGCCGGGGCCGACATCGACGCCGTATCCGAAGCATCCGATTGCGATCGCGAAAGCAGGGCCACGTGCTGACCGTCGACTTCTCCCGGTTCCCGCTCGCCCCGGGCGACCGAGTCCTGGACCTGGGCTGCGGTGCCGGCCGGCACGCCTTCGAGTGTTACCGGCGCGGCGCGCAGGTCGTGGCCCTCGACCAGAACGCCGAGGAGATCCGCGAGGTCGCCAAGTGGTTCGCGGCGATGAAGGAGGCCGGCGAGGCCCCCGAGGGCGCCACCGCCACCGCCATGGAGGGCGACGCGCTCGCCCTGCCCTTCCCCGACGAGTCCTTCGACGTCGTGATCATCTCCGAGGTCATGGAGCACATCCCGGACGACAAGGGCGTCCTCGCGGAGATGGTGCGCGTGCTCAGGCCGGGCGGCCGGATAGCGATCACCGTCCCGCGCTACGGCCCCGAGAAGGTCTGCTGGACCCTCTCCGACGCCTACCACGAGGTCGAGGGCGGCCACATCCGCATCTACCGGGCGGACGAACTGCTCACGAAGATCCGCGAGGCGGGCCTGAAGCCCTACGGCACCCACCACGCCCACGCGCTGCACTCGCCGTACTGGTGGCTGAAGTGCGCGTTCGGCGTCGACAACGACAAGGCGCTGCCGGTGCGGGCGTACCACAAGCTGCTGGTCTGGGACATCATGAAGAAGCCCCTCGCCACCCGGGTCGCCGAGCAGGCGCTGAACCCGCTCATCGGCAAGAGCTTCGTCGCGTACGCGACCAAGCCGCACCTGCCGCGACTCCCCGAGCAGGCGGAGAACGCCGAGCAGGCGGACAGGACCGAGCAGGCGGACAGGACCGAGCAGGGCGAGAAGACCGGGGCGGGCGCCAAGTGACCACCCCCCGGACAGAACACCTCGTCCTGCCCGGGGTCCTCACCGCCGAGCAGGCCGCCGTGACCGTCACCGGCATCCTCGCCGCGCAGCGTGAGGACGGCGCGATCCCGTGGTTCCGAGGCCACCACCTCGACCCGTGGGACCACACCGAGGCGGCGATGGCGCTGGACGCGGCGGGCGAACACGAGGCCGCCGAGCGGGCGTACCTCTGGCTGGCCCGGCACCAGAACGACGACGGTTCCTGGTTCGCCGCGTACGCGGACGGCGCCTTCGACGACGTCACCGACCGAGGGCGCGAGACGAACTTCGTCGCCTACATCGCCGTGGGCGTCTGGCACCACTACCTGTCCACCGGCGACGACACCTTCCTGGACCGCATGTGGCCGGCCGTCTTCGCGGCCGTCGAGTACGTGCTGCGGCTCCAGCAGCCCGGCGGGCAGATCGGCTGGCGTCGTGACGACGACGGCACCCCGACCGCCGACGCGCTGCTCACCGGCTCCTCCTCCATCCACCAGGCGCTGCGCTGCGCGCTGGCGATCGCCGAGCAGCGCGAAGAGCCGCAGCCCGACTGGGAGTTGGCGGTGGGAGCGCTGCGGCACGCCATCCGCCGGCATCCCGAGCGGTTCCTCGACAAGGACCGCTACTCGATGGACTGGTACTACCCGGTGCTGGGCGGCGCGTTGACCGGCGCGGAGGCCAAGGCCCGGATCGAGGCGGACTGGGAGCGGTTCGTGGTCCCGGGGCTGGGTGTGCGCTGCGTCGTCCCCAACCCGTGGGTGACGGGCGGCGAGTCGGCCGAACTCGCCCTGGCCCTGTGGGCGATGGGCGAGTCCGACCGGGCGCTGGAGATCCTTCAGTCGATCCAGCATCTGCGCGACGAGGAGTCGGGCCTGTACTGGACGGGGTTCGTGTTCGAGGACGAGGCGATCTGGCCCCGGGAGCTGACCACCTGGACCGCGGGGTCGCTGCTCCTCGCCGTGGCGGCCCTCGGTGGTCATGAGGCCACCTGCGCCGTGTTCGGCGGGGAGCTGCTGCCGACCGGGCTGTCCGGGCTCGAGGCGGACTGCTGCGCCTGACCCGTTCCCGGGGCGGGTTCCAGGACCCGCCCCGGGAACGCCTCAGTGGCGGTGGACCCGGTTGGCGATGGCGTGACCGATGAACAGGTAGACGACCGCTGCCAGGCCGTACCCTGCCACCACGCGCGCCCAGGCCTCGTCGAACGTGAACAGGTCACGTGACCAGCCGGCCAGCCAGTTGGCCGCGTCATGCACGAACTGGACCAGGTCGTTACCCCGGTTGGCGTCCAGCAGGTACATGAGGATCCACAGCCCGAGGATGACGGCCATGACGTCCGCGACGACCGCTATGACCGTTCCGGCGGAGTTGGAACCACTGCGATATCGAGACATGACTTCCGTCTGGCCCCGGAATCCCGGTTGAAACGTGGAGTGTTCGCTCTCCGTGCTCCCGTGGCTATGAGTTGAGTTCCGCCAGCGTCCGAAGGGTCGTCCGGTCCGGGGCGACGAGAAGCAGGTCCGTCACCGGCCCCTTGCGCCAGGACTCCAGCCGCTCGGCGACGCGTTCGCGCGGGCCGACCAGGGAGATCTCGTCGGCGAACGCGTCCGGGACGGCCCGCACCGCCTCCTCGCGCCGCCCCGCCAGGAAGAGCTCCTGGATGCGCCGGGCCTCCTCCTCGTACCCCATGCGGGCCATCAGGTCGGCGTGGAAGTTGCGGGTGGCGTGGCCCATGCCGCCGATGTAGAAGCCGAGCATGGTCTTCACGGGAAGCAGGCCCTCGGTGACGTCGTCACAGATCCGCGCCTGGGCGAGGGGCGCGACCCGGAAGCCCTCGGGCAGCTCCGCCACCGCCGGGCCGTACGCGTCCGGCCGGTTCGGCGACCAGTACAGGGGCAGCCAGCCGTCGGCGATACGGATCGTCTGGGCGACGTTGCGCGGACCCTCCGCGCCCAGCAGCAACGGCAGTTCGGGGCGCAGGGGATGGGTGATGGACCTGAGCGGTCTGCCCAGGCCGGTCGCGTCCGGGCCGCGGTAGGGGTGCGAGTGGAAGCGGCCGTCCAGTTCCACCGGCGCCCGGCGGCGCAGCACCTGGCGCACCACGTCCACGTACTCCCGGGTCGCGGTCAGGGGGGACTTGGGGAACGGCCTGCCGTACCAGCCCTCCACCACCTGGGGGCCCGACAGGCCGAGCCCGAGCATCATCCGGCCGCCGGAGAGATGGTCCAGGGTCAGGGCGTGCATCGCCGTCGTGGTGGGGGAGCGGGCCGCCATCTGCGCCACCGCCGTGCCCAGTTTGATCGTCGACGTGCGGGCGGCGATCCAGGTGAGGGGGGTGAAGGCGTCCGAGCCCCAGGACTCCGCCGTCCACACGGAGTCGTAACCGAGCCGTTCCGCCTCACGCGCCAGCTCCACATGGTCGGGGGAGGGGCCGCGACCCCAGTAGCCGAGCGCCAGACCGAGCCGCATGCCCGCCTCCTGACGGTGTGTCAGACAAGGGAAGGCTGCGACTGTACGACAACGGCCCCCCGCCCGGAAGGGCGAGGGGCCGTGCGTGAAGCTGTCCGGGGGAGCCGGGGCTCAGCCGCGCTGGATGCCGGAGGCGTCCCGCAGGACGCCGCGGCGGCCGTCCTGGGTCTGGGCGACCAGACCCTGGGCGCCCTGCTCGACCGCGAGGTACCAGGTGCCCGGCGCCAGTTCGGCGATCGGCATCGGCGCGCCGTCCTCCGCGTACAGCGGACGCGGCACCGGCACGGCGAACCAGAACGGGGAGAAGTCCCCGCCCGACGGCTGCGCCGGACCCGGCTGGGCGCCGAACGGCGGCTGACCCGGCTGGCCCTGCTGCGGCGGGCCGCCGAACGCCGACGGCTGCTGCGGCGCGCCCGGGTAACCGTAACCGGCGGGCGGCTGCGCGCCGTAGGGCTGCGGGGCCGCGGGCTTGGGCGCCGGGATGAGGGCGGCCTGGAGGGCGGGCACCAGCGGGGTGGCGATCGCGCCGCCGGCCAGCAGCAGCGTGGCGATCAGGCCCAGGATCAGACCGGAGCCCGTGTCGACCCCGGTGCTGCCGAAGGTGTCGCTGAACGCGCCGAGCGGGTCGATGATCGTCCAGAACGCCGTCCACGCGGCGAAGACCGTCAGCGCGACGCCGAACTGCCCCAGGTCGATGCCGGCCACCTTGCGCGGCTGCGGAAGCGCGCGGGCCACGACGATCAGGGCGGCACCGATGATTCCGCCGAGATACATGCTCATTACGAGGCCGAGGTTGTCCCAGGCGTTCGGGACGTCACTGCCGGAGCCGTCGAACGTGTCCAGGAACGACGCGATGAACAGCAATACCGCTGCTCCGATCACCACGCCGTCGCCTCGAGTGAGGGAGCGGATATTCACTTCAGGTCCTTCGTCTGTCGTCTCGTCATCGGTACACGCATACACATATCGGTAGAGGCGTCGCTGTCACCATGTCGCCGTCAGGCCCCTTTGTGAAGCGCGGGGGTGGCCCCTCATCGTGGGGACGACACTATCGTCACCACGATCGCGCTGTCCGCCGGGATGAGGGCCCTGATCACGACCCGTGCAGGAAACTCACGATTCCCTCAGAGATCCCCTGCGCCGCCTTCTGCCGCCAGGCGCCACTGGTCAGCAGCGCCGCGTCCTTGGTATCGCGCATGTTGCCGCACTCGATGAACACCTTGGGAACCGTTGACAGATTGAGACCGCCCAGGTCCTCACGCGTGACGAGACCGGTGCCGTCGCCGACGTAGTTGGACGGTGAAGTGCCCGTCGCCCGGCTGAAGTCGCCCGCGATCAGCTTCCCGAGGTCCTTCGACGGGGCGACGATGGCACGGGTGTCGGCGGCCCCCTCGTGCACCGTGCCCGGCAGGATCACATGGAAGCCGCGCTGCCCGGCCCCGGCGCCGTCGGCGTGGATCGAGACGACCGCGTCGGCGTGCGCCGCGTTCCCGATCCGGGCGCGCTCGTCGACGCACGGACCGTACGGCCGGTCCGCGTCCTGCGTCAGCCGCACCGTTGCGCCCTGCTGCTGGAGCAGCGCGCGCAACCGGTGGGCCACGTCCAGCGTGAACTCCGCCTCGCTGTAACCGGAGTTCGTGGACGTGCCCGTCGTGTCGCACTCCTTCAGGTTGGTGCCGATGTCCACTTTGCGGTTGATGTCGGCGGTGTGCCGGTAGTTGGTGGGGTTGTGGCCGGGGTCGATGACGACGACCCTGCCCTGGAGCGAGGTCGCGCCGGAACCGGCCGGCGCGGAGGCGGACGCGGTGCTCGTACCGACGCCCGTCTTCCCGTCACCGCTCACGCCGCCCGCACCGTCCGCACCGTCCGCACCGTGCCCACTGTCCGCGCCGTTCGCGGGGGAGCTCAGTACGCTCGGCGCCGCCCCCGCGCCCGCCCCGGGACCGTCCGCCCCGCCGCTCCCGGTCCCGCCCAGCGCCTCGTACGCCAGCCAGCCCAGCAACGCCCCGGGCACGAGCGCGGCGAGCGTCACGGTCAGCGGGCGGCGCAGCGGTGAGCGGCGCGGCCGCGGGGGACCGAAGGGGTCGGAGGGATCGAAGGGACCGGGGTTCGAGCCTGCGTACGACACGCCTGCCACCCTAACGGCCACCCTGGCGAGGTCTCACGGGGACGGCGGCCGGACGGATGACGGGCGGACGGACGTCGGGCGGGCGGGCGACGGGCGGGCGGGCGGACGACGGACGGGCGGCTGGCCGGTCGGACGACGGACGGGCGGCTGGCCGGTCGGACGACGGACGGACGGCTGGGTGGTCGGACGACGGGCGGCTCGGCGGTCGCCCCGCCCGGTCGTCAAGCGGCGGAGGCTCGGCGCGGCAGCCACACCAGCATCAGGACCGCCCCCGCCAGCAGGACGCCCGTGCCGGTGCGGAACGCCAGCGCGTATCCCTCGGTGAGGGCTTCCGGTGTGCCGCGTCCCGCCGTGCGCGCGGAGGCGATCGTCGACAGCACCGCCAGGCCCAGCGCGCCGCCCATCGTGCGGGAGGTGTTGACCAGGCCGGACACCAGACCCGCCTCGCCCGGCGCCGCGCCCGAGATGGCCAGCGAGGCGAGCGGGGTCGAGGCCAGGCCCGCGCCCAGCATCATCAGGACGCCCGGCAGCATGATCCCGGTGACGTACCCGGCGTCCGCGCTCATCGTCGACTGCCAGGCGAACCCCGCCGCCGCGAGCAGCGTGCCCAGCGTGGCAACGGTGCGGGCCCCGGCCGTGCGCATGAAACGGGGGGCGAGTTTCGAGGCGACGACGATGGCCAGCGAGCTCGGCATCAGCGCCAGGCCCGCCTCCAGCGGGGTGTAGCCCAGGACGTTCTGCGCGTACAGCGTCATGAAGAACCACATGGAGAACAGGGCCGAGCCGTTCACGAACATCGCCGCGTTCGCCGCCGACACCGCCCGCAGTCGGAACAGTCCGAGCGGCATCAACGGGTCCGCCGTCCGGGCCTGGACGGCGAGGAACAGGCCGATCGACGCGAGCCCGGCGGCCAGCGGGACGAGCGTGGCCGGCGCCGTCCAGCCCTCGGCCTCCGTCCGCGAGATGCCGTACGCCAGCGTGGCGAGGCCGGCCGTGACCAGCAGCGCGCCCGGCAGGTCCGGGCGGCGGCCGTCGCCGGCCCGGCTCTCGGACAGCCACCTCAGCGAGCCGGCCAGCAGCACCGCACCGACCGGGACGTTGATCAACAGGACCCAGCGCCAGGACATGAGGTCCACCAGCGCCCCGCCGACCAGTCCGCCCGCGGCCCCGCCACCCGCGCCGACCGCCGTCCACGTGGCGATGGCCCGCGCCCGCGCGGCGCCCTCCGGCACGGCGGAGGTGACGATCGTCAGCGTCGCGGGCGCGAGGATCGCCGCGCCCAGCCCCTGCACGGCTCGCGCGAGCAGCAGTTGCCGGCCGTCCTGCGCGATGCCGCCGGCCAGCGAGGCCAGCGTGAACAGGGCGAGGCCGGTGAGGAACATCCGCTTGCGGCCGTAGAGGTCGCCCGCACGGCCGCCGAGCAGCATGAACCCGGCGAAGGCGATCGAGTACGCGTTCACCACCCAGTGCAGGCCCGGGGCGCTCATCGCGAGATCCGCCCGGATCGACGGCAGCGCCACGTTCACCACGGACACGTCGAGCACGACGAGGAACTGCCCGGCGCAGGCGAGTGCCACGAGCAGCCAGGCGGGAGCGGCGGGACGGCGGGATCTCGGGGCGCGGGTGGTGTCGGCGGTTTCCAGCATGGGCGTCATGGTCTCAACCCGGTTGCGCCCCTTGCATCGGGATTTGGACCTAGGGCGTGGGGCGGGGCCGTCCTCGGCCGCCGGTGGCTCAGGGCGCGGTGGGCCGCCGGTGGTTCAGGGGGCGGTGAAGTCGGCGATGTGGTCGGTGGCCCAGACGGTGAAGGAGCGGGCGGGGTGGCCGGTGAGTTCCTCGACGGTGCGGGTGAGGGCGACGGGCCTGCCGTCCGTGGACGCCCACCACGCGAGGAGGGCGTCGGCGTAGACGGCGGGGATGTGCCCGTCGGTCTCCGCCTTCCACTCCTCGGCGGTGACGTGCTTGACCGCGATGGGGCGCCCGGTGACGGCGGCGAGCCGGTCGATCTGCTCGGCGAACGTCAGCGACTCGGGTCCGGTGAGGGTGAACCTTCCGCCGCGGTGCCGGGGGTCGGTGAGGACGGCGTGGGCGGCCTCGGCCAGGTCCGTCTCATGGAGGGGGTCGGTGTGGGCGCCGGGGAAGGGCAGACTGACGGGCAGGCCGGCCCTGACGGGCCAGGCCCAGGACGCGGCGTTGGAGGCGAAGGATCCCGGCCGCAGGAGGGTGGTGGGGATCGGGGAGGCGAGCAGTGCCCGCTCCACGGCCAGATGGGAGCCGGCCAGGGGGTCGTCCTTCGGCTCCGACCCGACCGCGACTGCGCCCAGGACGCTCGAGCTGGACAGCACCACGACGTGGGCGACGCCGGCCCGGTGGGCGTGGTCGACGAAGTCGGTGATGCGGGCGGGGTTCGCGTAGAGGAAGACGGAGGTCACCCCGGCCAGGGCGGCGGGGAAGGTCGAGGGGTCGGTGAGGTCGAGGGTGACCGCCTCGACGCCGGGGGGCGGGGTGAGGCCGGCGGGAGCGGCGGAGCCGACGCGCACGGGTAGGCCGTCGGCGTGCAGGAGGGCGAGCAAGCGGGCGGCGACCGCGCCGCGGCCTCCGGTGATCAGGATCATGACGGTTCCTTCGCTGGGCTGCGGGCTGCGGGCTGCGAACTGCGGGCTGCCGGCGGGGGGTTACGAGCTGGGAGCCATGGAGCTGCGAACAGCGTTCGTGGCGAACGCTGTTCGTTCGATTGTGGTCGTGACAGTATGAGCGAACACTGTTCGTGTCAAACGCTGTTCGTCACGTCTGTCGTTCGTCACGGTCGCCGTTCGTCACGGTCGTCGTTCGTGTCGACCGGCGTTCGTTCCCGGTTACCCTCTCCCCGTGACCCCCGAGCCGATCAGCCGCCGCGCGCGGCCCGCCAAGGCCCCCCTCAGCCGCGAGGCGATCGTGCGTGCCGGGCTGGCCATCCTCGACCGCGACGGGCTGGACGCGCTGACCATGCGCCGCGTCGCCAAGGAGCTCGACACCGGACCGGCCTCGCTCTACGTCTACGTCGCCAACCGCGACGACCTGATGGCCGCGATGCTGGACGAGGCGCTCGCTCAGGTCCCGCTCACCGCGGAGGGCACCTGGCGGGAACAGCTGCACGCCCTGGTCGCGGCGAGCGTCGAAGCCATGAGCCGGCACGAGGGGCTGGCCGCCGTCGCCCTCGGCGCGATCCCCACCGGCGCCAACGCCCTGCTCGTCCTCGACCGCATGCTCGCGCTGCTCAAGCAGGGCGGCCTCGACGACGTCACCGCCGCCTGGGCCGTCGACCTGCTCCATCTCCACAGCGCCGCGGCCGCCGCCGAACAGAGCGCCTACCTCACGAAGGGGGGCGAGGAGGAGACCGTCGTCGCGGACGCCGACCGCATCTACGCGGCGCTGCCCGCCGACCGCTACCCGATGATCACCGCGCTGCGGCCGGCCCTGTTCTCGTCCGGCGACCGCGACACCTGGGGCCTGGACGTGCTGCTCAGCGGCATCCTCCAGACCCCCGCCCGCTGACCAGCCCGCTACCGCACCCGGTTCGTCCGGCGGCCTCGCGTCCTCCGGCCGCTTTCTTCAAGAGAAGATAAAGAAATCGTTAGTACGCCAAAGCATCGGAATAGTTGCCCATGCATACAGGTTCAGTTCCCATGTAATCCCCGAACGACCTGTCCCGGAGGCCCCACCCCATGACGCACACGACGACCGGCCGGCCCACCCGCGAAGCGAGTGGAGCCGTCGTCCCGGTCCTCGCCTTCGCGGGCATCGTGGTCGCGGTGATGCAGACCCTGCTCGTCCCGGTGATCAAGGACCTGCCCCAGCTGCTGGGCACCGAGCCGAGCAACGCCACCTGGGTCCTGACCTCGACGCTGCTGTCGGGCGCCGTGGCCACCCCGATCATGGGCCGCCTCGGCGACCTGTACGGCAAGCGGCGCATGCTGATAGTCAGCCTCGCGGTGATGGTCGTCGGCGCACTGGTCAGTGCCCTGACCAGCGATCTGATCACGATGATCGCCGGCCGCGCCCTCCAGGGCTTCGCGATGGGCGCGATCCCGCTCGGCATCGGCCTGATGCGGGACATGCTGCCGCGCGAGAAGCTCGGCTCGGCGATGGCCCTGATGAGCTCCTCGATCGGCGTCGGCGGAGGCCTCGCCCTGCCGCTCGCGGCCCTGATCGCCCAGCATGCGGACTGGCACGCCCTGTTCTACGGCGCCGCCGCCCTCGGCGCCCTCGCCATCGTCCTCACCCTCCTCGTCGTCCCCGAGTCCCCGGCGCGCGCCGAGGGCACCTTCGACGTCGCGGGCGCGATCGGCCTCTCCACCGGACTGGTGCTCTTCCTGCTGCCGATCACCAAGGGCAGCGACTGGGGCTGGACCTCCGGCACCACCCTCGGCCTCTTCGCCGCCGCGGCCGTCGTCCTCGTCCTGTGGGGCGTGATGGAGCTGCGGCTGAAGGCCCCGCTCGTCGACCTGCGCACCACGGCCCGCCCCGCGGTCCTCTTCACCAACCTCGCCTCGATCATGGTCGGCGTCTCGTTCTACGTCGTCTCCCTGGTCCTGCCGCAGCTGCTCCAGCTGCCCAAGGCCACCGGCTACGGCCTCGGCCAGTCGATGGTGACCGCCGGTCTGCTCGTCGCGCCGCTCGGCCTGACGATGATGTTCACCGCGCCCGTCTACGCCAGGCTGTCCGCCAAGTACGGCCCCAAGTTCACCCTGATCCTCGGCATGCTGATCATCGCGATCGGCTACGGCGCCGGCCTCGGCCTGATGAGCGCCGCCTGGCAGAGCCTCGTCATCGCCGTCGTCCTCGGCGCCGGCATCGGCCTCGCGTACTCCTCCCTGCCCGCGCTGATCGTCGGCGCGGTCCCGGCCTCGGAGACCGGCGCGGCCAACGGCCTCAACACCCTGATGCGGTCCATCGGCACCTCGGTGTCCAGCGCCGTCATCGGCATGGTGCTGGCCAACACCGCGAACGACGTCGGCGGCGTCGCCGTGCCGACCATGCACGGCTTCCGCGTCTCCTTCCTGATCGCCACCGCCGCCGTCGCGGTCGGCCTGGTCCTCGCCCTCTTCCTGCCCCGGCAGCAGCGCCCGTCCGCTGTGACGCAGCTGCGCGCCAGCAGCGAGGAGGACGCCAACCTCGAGCGCGCCGAGGAGGTCCTGCGGGGCTTCCGCGGCCGGGTCCTGGACGCCGACGGCGTCCCGGTCGCCCGCGCCAAGGTCACGCTCATCGACCGCCGAGGCCGCCAGGCCGGCGCCACGCTGTCCCAGGAGGACGGCAGCTACGCCCTCGCCGTCCCCGCCCAGGGGGCCTACGTCCTCGCCGCGAAGGCCACCGGCCACGGCCCGTTGGCGAGCTCCGCGACCCACGCGGGCGACGAGCGTGCGGTCGACCTGGACCTGGCCCTGCCGGGCGAGACGGTCAACGCCTGACCCGACGGGCCGGGCCCCGCGCACTGCGCGCGCCCGGCCCGTCGTCACCGCACCCCTGTACCGCACCCCCCGTTCCGCACCCCCTGTCGCCTCGGCGGCGGGGGGTGCGGCAGCATGGGCGGCCATACGCACGGCGCACCCATGCGCGCGCCCCGAAGCACCCCGATACGCACGCACCACCGGAGGACCCCATGCCCGCGGCACCCAAGCCCGAGATCCTGGCCGCGTTCGAGGCGGCGAAGGGGTTCATGCCGGTCGACGAGGGACTCGCGCTGTACGCGGCCGCCGCCGAGGCGGGTGCGCTCGGGCTGCCGCTGCTCGAGGTCGGTACCTACTGCGGGCGCTCCACGATCCTGCTCGCGGACGCGGCCCGACAGGCCGGCGTCAGCGCGCTCACGCTCGATCACCACCGGGGCAGCGAGGAGCAGCAGCCGGGCTGGGAGTACCACGACCCGGAGACCGTCGACCCCGAGGTCGGCCTGATGGACACCCTGCCCACCTTCCGCCGGACCCTGCACCGCGCGGGCCTGGAGGAGCACGTGGTCGCGCTGGTCGGACGGTCGCCGCGCATCGCCGCGTTCTGGAACTCGCCCCTCGGCCTCGTCTTCGTCGACGGCGGCCACACCGACGAGCACGCCACCCTCGACTACGAGGGCTGGGCGCCGCACGTCGCCGAGGGCGGGCTCCTCGTCATCCACGACGTGTTCCCCGACCCGGTCGACGAGTTCACCGGCCAGGCCCCCTACCGCGTATACCTGCGCGCCCGGGAGTCCGGGGCCTTCACCGAGGTCTCGGACACCGGCTCGCTGCGGGTGCTGCGACGGACGGGCGCCGGCATCTAGGACGCGGGCAGGCCGTACCGCCGAGCGGGGCCGCACTCAGGACCGGGGGCGTACTCGGGCCCGGGGGCCCGCTCAGGACCGGGGCGGCGCTCACGATGCTTTCGCGGTCCGGCGGCGACGGCGGTGCACCGCTGCCAGGAGGACGATGGCCAGGGCGCCCGCGGTCCATGCCCAGGGGTGACCGAAGAAGCGGCGGTAGGACGGAGCGGGCGAGGCGTCGAGCGGGATGACGGCGATGTCGTTGCCCGGGGTGCGGTCGAACGGGTTGTACGTGCGGATGGTGCCCTTCGCGCCCGGGACCTGACGGTCGATACGGATGTGGAAGTCGATGGTGGTCATGCCCCCTTCGTGCCGCGCCTCGTAGAAACCGTCGTAGCCGATCCGGCAGACGAACGCCCCACCCGGCTTCTCCGGCCGTTCGCAGGCCCACTTCGCGCTGTCCCCCTCGAAGGTGTACGGGATCGAGGTGACCGTGGTGCCCTCCGGCGGGACCACCTCGAAGCGGCCCGTCTCCTCGTCGCCCTGTATCCGGCCGGGGCCGAGGTCCTCCAGCCCGAGCCGCACCTTCACCGTGTCGCCGACCCGGCCCCGCACGGTCGCGGTGACCGGACGGTAGTCGGCCTGCACGGTGGTGGTGATCCCGAGCCTGCCGTGACTGTCGTCGAAGTCCTGGGCCGCCGTCCGGACCAGGGTGAGCGGCGAGCCGGTGCCGCGCACGGTGTGGTCGGCCGGGCGGGACGCGGGCGACGACCACGTGTAGGTCACCTCGCCGCTCAGTTTCCCGGGCGGCGTGACCGTGTAGACCAGCGGCGCGCTGGTGCGGTAGGCGGCGCCCGCCGCGGCCTTCGTGGGGAACGTGCACCAGGCGGAGGTGGGCGCGGGCCCCGCGTAGAAGCAATTGCTGTGCAGGGCCGTCAGCGTCACCCCCTCCGACACGTTGACCTGGAGGGCGACGCCCTGCTTCGTGGGGAAGCGGGTGTTGTTGGCCAACCGTGCGGTCACGTTCGCGGACTTCCCCGGTGCCAGTCCGCTCACGTCCTTCTCCTGCCCGGGCGCGGAGAGCGTCGGACCGCCGACGGTCATCCGGGTGGTGCCGGTGATGGTGGGCGCGTTGTCGGCGGTCGCGGTGTACGTCACCGTCCCGCTGTCCCCCGGCTCGACGCCGTCCACCCCGAGGAGGGAGAGGGGCGTGTAACTCTCGCCGTCGCCGTTCTGAAGGTTGCCGTACTCGCACGTGTAGACCGGGCCGTCGGCCGTGCACATGTCCTTGTCGCCCAGCCGGGCGACGCCCTCCAGCCCCGACGCGTCCACGACCACCCGGACGTTGCGGGCCGGTTCGCCGCCCTTGCTCGCGTCGACGTAGACCGGGACCACGAAACCGTCGTTCGAGGCCCTGGCCCCCTCGTCGGCGTTGTACATGACGTACGTCTGCACGGTCTCGAACCGCATCACGACCTGCTTCGAGCCGTCGGCCGAGGCAGGGGCCACCGCCGTGCCGAGCAGTGCCACGGCGAGCAGTGCCACGGCGAGCAGTGCCGTGGCGAACAACGTCGCGACACTCGCCGCCGGGGCGGCCGGACGCCTGAGGAGCCGTAGCGGTAAGGACATGCGGGCACTATGCCAGCGGCGGTCCGTACCTCTACAGCCAGCCCTGTTGCCGAGCCTCCCGCATGGCCTCCATGCGGTTGCGGGTGCCCGTCTTGCCGATCGCGGAGGACAGGTAGTTGCGGACCGTGGACTCCGAGAGGTGCAGCCTGGCGGCGATGTCGGAGACGGTCGCGCCGTCCACGGAGGCCTTCAGAACGTCGCACTCGCGGACGGTGAGCGGGTTCGGGCCGGCGCTGAGCGCGGCCGTGGCCAGTGCCGGGTCCACGACCGTCTCGCCGGCCAGCACCCGGCGGATCGCCTCCGCCAGCTCCTCCACCGGGCCGTCCTTGACCAGGAACCCGGAGGCCCCGGCCTCCATGGCCCGGCGCAGATAGCCGGGCCGGCCGAACGTGGTCAGGATCAGCACCCGGCAGCCGGGCGCCTGGTCGCGCAGCTCGGCTGCCGCGTCCAGGCCGCTGATGCCGGGGAGTTCGATGTCGAGGAGCGCGACGTCCGGCCGGTGGAGAAGCGCCGCGTCCACGATCGCGTCCCCGGTGCCCACCTGCGCGACGACCTCGATGTCGGCCTCCAGCCCCAGCAGCAGGGCCAGCGCCCCGCGCATCATGCCCTGGTCCTCCGCGAGCAGCACTCTGATCGACTTGGTGGGGCGGTGGTCGCGGGGCATCTCGTTCACGGGCCAACCCGGCATCTCGGTCACGGGCCCAGGTTAGGGCCGGAGGCCACGGACGGCACGGTGTCGGCGGACGGCACGGTGTCCGCGGGCTGCGCTGCTTGGGGCCGCGTCGCGGAGGGCCGCGCTGCCGCGGGGGCCGGTATCCCTTCCGGTTCGGTGGAGGTGGAGCACGTGGAGGTGGAGCACGTGGAGGTTGTGGTGGTTGCGGTGCCGATGCCGGTGCCCGCCTGCGACATCGGGAGTTCCACCGGCAGTTCCGCCGTGACCGTGAAGCCGCCGCGTGGTCCCGGGCCCGCCGTCAGGGTGCCGCCCGCCGCCGACAGGCGTTCGCGCAGGCCGGTGAGTCCGGTGCCGCCGCCCGGTGCGCAGCAACCGTCGCCGTCCGTCTCGCCGTTGCCGTTGCCGTTGCCGTTGCCGTTGCCGTTGCCGTTGCCGCTGCCAATGCCTCCTCCTCCGCTGATGCTGCCGTCGTCCGTCACCGTCAGTCGGACGCGTTCCGGTGTGCCCGACACCGTGATCCCGCAGTGGCTCGCGTCGCTGTGCCGGACGACGTTGGTGACCGCCTCGCGCACCACCCAGCCGAGCAGGGCCGAGGTCTTCGGATCCGGCGGCGGTCCCGACCGGCTCACCGACGGTTCGACGCCCGCCGCCGTCAGGGCCGAGCGGGCCCGGTCCAGCTCGCCGGCCAGGCTGCCCTCGCGGTAGCCGGTGACCGCCTCGCGGATCTCGGTCAGCGCCTGGCGGCCCACCGCCTCGATGTCGGTGACCTGGGAGAGGGCCGCGTCCATGTCGCGCGGGGCCAGTCGCCGGGCCGCCTCCGACTTCACCACGATCACCGAGAGGGTGTGGCCGAGCAGGTCGTGCAGATCGCGGGAGAAGCGCAGCCGCTCCTCCTCCACCGCGCGGCGGGCGAGTTCCTCACGGGCGGCGCGCAGCTCCCGTACGGCTTCGGAGAGGGAGAGGATCGCGGCCGTCACCATCGTCGATATCCAGGTGGCGTAGGCGATGGTGAGGCCGTCCCAGCCGTCGCGGACGCAGGCGACCGCGCCCGCCAGGACGGCGACGGCGGTACCGATGGTCCGTAGCTGGTTGCCGCGCAGCACCGCGCCCGTCGCGAGACCGAACAGCGGCAGGAAGAGCAGCCAGCTGTCGCCGTAGCCGAGGGCGAGCCCGCAGGTCACGAGGCCCAGCACCACCAGCGCCACGCGCGTGGAGGTCGCCTCGCGGGCCTCCTTCACGAAGGCGCGGAAAGCGACGTAGATGTAGAGCGAGTTGAACGTCAGCAGGCCCAGGCTGCCGACCCACGGGTTGGCGTCGCCCTGGAAGAGGTTGGATAACGCGCCCATCCCCATGAGCAGCCACGGCAGCAGCGTGAAGCCGCTGGCCGGCGGACCCGGGTCCTCGGGAATCCGCCCGGCCCGGCGGGCGCTGCGGCGCTCGGCCTTGAACTGCTCCATGTCCGCTCTCCAGTGCCGCCGGTGCTCCCGTGCCGTACGGAACGCCGAGCGCCAGCCGTCCCGGCGGCAGCCCGCCGCGCGGTGTCGGTCCTCGAATGTCCTGGTCATCTGTCCGTCCCCCGTTCCTGCGTGTTCCACGGCGGTGTGCCTGTCTTCGACGCTACGTTTCCGGGCCCGCTCGCGGCAGTGCCAGATGTACGCGGTCCGGCAGGACAAATGTCATCGGCACCCGTTTCTGACATACCGTCAGGCGTCTTCACAACTTCCGGGGCCTGGGCTATACAGGGGGTCGCCGCACTGGAACGCGTTCTAGGTCCGTTCTGGGTAGGGCGGGTTCCGCGGCCCCGTGACGGCCTCGGTGCGGCCGATCGGTGCGGACGGCCGTGCCGAGGTCTCTGAACGATGCGATCGATCCGTCGATCCGAGCGATCAGGAGCTCCATGCCCATCGACGCAGCCAAGGCGCTCGCCGCCGAACCCCGGACCGGCGAGATCACCTGGGACCGCCGGGACGTCCAGCTGTACCACCTCGGCATCGGCGCGGGCGTCCCGGCCACCGACCCCGACGAACTCCGCTACACGCTGGAGTCCCGGCTCCACGTCCTGCCGAGCTTCGCCACCGTCGCGGGCTCCGGCTCGCCCGGCGTGATCAGCGGACTGTCCATGCCCGGCGTCGACGTCGACCTCGCCCGCGTCCTGCACGGCGGCCAGCGCCTGGAGATCCACCGTCCTCTCCCGGTGGCGGGCCGGGCGACCGCCACCGGACGCATCGCCGCCGTCTACGACAAGGGCAAGGCCGCCGTCCTCGTCATGCGCACCGAGGTCGCCGACGAGGACGGGCCGCTGTGGACCAACGACGCCCAGATCTTCGTCAAGGGAGAAGGCGGCTGGGGCGGCGACCGGGGCCCCTCCGCCCGGCTCGAGCCGCCCGCCGGTGAGCCCGACAAGGTGGTCGAGCGGACCGTCCGCGAGGACCAGGCCCTGCTCTACCGGCTCTCCGGCGACTACAACCCGCTGCACGCCGACCCGGAGTTCGCGAAACTCGCCGGGTACGACCGGCCCATCCTGCACGGCCTGTGCACCTACGGCATCACGCTCAAGGCGGTCGTCGACACGCTGCTCGACGGCGATGTGAGCCGGGTGCGCGTGTACGCCACGCGGTTCGCCGGGGTGGTGTTCCCGGGAGAGACCCTGCGCATCCGCATGTGGCGCGGAGAAGGAGCCGTCCGGGTGGCCGTGAGCGCCGTACAACGGGCCGACGCGCCCGTCCTCGCCGACACGCTCGTCGA
Organism: Streptomyces sp. NPDC102259; assembly: GCF_044766465.1. Taxonomy (NCBI): domain Bacteria; kingdom Bacillati; phylum Actinomycetota; class Actinomycetes; order Kitasatosporales; family Streptomycetaceae; genus Streptomyces; species Streptomyces sp. NPDC102259. The sequence continues at coordinate 842,438 of NZ_JBIWMA010000001.1, forward strand.
ACACTCCTGAACCACCCGCAACCACCACCGGCATCACCCCCTGCACCACCATCCGCGCGGTGTCACCACCACCGGTGTCACCACTCGCACCACCTCCAGCAGCAGCTGAATTCACCTCCAGAACCGCCCAGCATCCGAGGGGACCCGAGGGGAGCCGCACCATGCGCGCAGCCGTACTGCACGAGATCGGCCAGGACAAGCTGGAGGTCCTCGACGACGTCGAGGCGGTGGGCTTCGGCCCCGGACGGGTCAGGATCCGGGTACGGGCCACGGGCCTGTGCCACTCGGACCTGTCCGCGATGGGCGGGGTGCTCCCGCAGCCCGCGCCCTTCGTGCCCGGTCACGAGGGTGCGGGCGAGGTCCTGGAGGTGGGGGAGGGCGTCACCCGGGTGAAGCCCGGTGACCGGGTCGTCGTCTGCTGGCTGCCGGCCTGCGGGGCGTGTCCCGCGTGCAAGCGCGGCCAGACCGAACTGTGCCTGGCCGGGTTCATGAACGCGGGCACACCCAACTTCCGCCGCCCCGGCGGGGACGTCTTCGGCTTCGCCGGCACCGGAACCTTCGCCGAGGAGGTCGTGGTCGACGCGGGCTGCGCGGTCCCGATCCCCGACGACGTCCCCTTCGACATCGCCGCGCTCATCGGCTGCGGAGTGACCACGGGCCTGGGCGCCGCCCTCAACACGGCCGACGTGGAAGCCGGTTCGTCGGTCGCCGTCATCGGCTGCGGAGGCGTCGGCATCTCCGCGATCCAGGGGGCGCGGCTCAAGGGCGCCGCAGAGATCGTCGCCGTGGACCCGGTCGCCTCGCGCCGGGAGGCCGCCCTCGCGTTCGGCGCCACGAAGGCCGTCTCACCGGACGAACTGCCCGGAGCGAAGCAACTGGTCACCGGCGGCGAGGGGTTCGACTACGTCTTCGAGGTCGTCGGCCGCTCCGCCACCGCCCGCACCGCGTACGACAACACCCGGCGCGGCGGCACCCTCGTCGTCGTCGGCGCGGGCGCCCTGGACGATTTCCTCCAGCTCAACATGTTCGAGCTGTTCTTCGACGAGAAGCGGATCCTGCCCTCGATGTACGGCGGCGGAGACGTCCTGCGCTCCTACGAGCGCACGATCGGCCTGTGGCGGGCCGGCCGGATCGACCTGTCCGGCCTGATCACCCACCGCGTGGCGCTCACCGAGATCAACGAGGCACTGGACCAGATGCGTACCGGGGCGGCGCTCCGTACGTGCATAGAGATCTGAGGGGTGACCGTCCGGATGGCACTGCCACTTGAGGGGCTGGCCGCGATCGTCACCGGCGCCGGGCGCGGGCTCGGCCGGGCCGAGGCGCTGGAGCTGGCGAGGCTGGGCGCGGCCGTCGTCGTCAACGACTACGGTCAGCCCGGCCGGGACGGGTCGGGCGAGGCGTCGGCCGGTCCCGCCGAGGAGGTGGCGCGGGAGATCCGGTCGGCCGGCGGCACCGCGCTCGCCCACACCGGGGACGTCGCCGACTTCCAACAGGCCCGTGCGCTGGTCGAGTTGGCGATCAGCGAGTTCGGCAAGCTGGACGTGCTGGTCAACAACGCGGGCATCCTGCGCGACCGAATGGTCTTCTCGATGGCCGAGGACGAGTGGGACGCGGTCGTCCGGGTCCACCTCAAGGGGCACTTCAACACGACCCGTTTCGCCGCCGCCCACTGGCGCGACCGGTCCAAGGCGGCGGGCGCTCCGGTGTACGGGCGGATCGTGAACACCTCCTCGGAGGCGTTCCTGGCGGGCTCGGCCGGACAGCCCAACTACGCGGCGGCCAAAGGGGGAGTCGTCGGGCTGACGACCTCCACGGCGCTCGCGCTCGCCAAGTACGGGGTGACGGCCAACGCCATCTGCCCGCGCGCCCGTACCCGGATGACGGAGGACGTCTTCGCCGGGTTCGCGCAGCCGGACGAGGGCGGCCTCGACCCGCTCGCGCCCGAGCATGTGGCCCCGCTCGTCGGCTACTTGGCCTCACCGGCCGCCGCCCGGATCAACGGGCAACTGCTCGTCGCGCACGGTGGCATGGTCGCCGTCGTCGAACGGCCGCGGGTGCGGGCGAAGTTCGACAGCAAGGAGGACGTGTTCGGCTACGAGGAGCTGGACGCCGTCCTCGGCGCGCACTTCGCGGACCGGCCCCGGGGAGAGACGTTCGCCGCGGCGGAGGTGCTGGGACTACGGCGAGGACAGGAATAGGGGCGGGGACAGAAGAGGGCAGGGCAAGGGCGAGGGTAAGCGCGGGTGTGCGTGCGAAGGGGCTCCGGTCGTCGTCCATGGACGACGACCGGAGCCCCTTCGGTGTGCGGCGTACCGTCAGACAGTTGCCTCGGCCCTGTCCCCGGTCCACTTGTCGGCCCAGCTGTCGGCCCTGTTCTCGGCCGGCTTGCGGTGCCGACCGTGCGGGGCCGAGTCACCGTCCTGGGACGAGACCGGGCCCCGGTGACGGCCGTGTCCGGCCGCCTCCTGGAAGTCGGCGGACAGCGGCTGCCTGGTGCTTGTGTCGCTCATCGGAAGAATTCACCCCGTCAACATGATCTTTCTTTACAGCCGGGCGATTTTATCCGGCACACCGAGGGGCTGATCCAGGCGGCCACGCCAACTGCTGCTACTTCGTTACAAGTCGGCCCAGTGGGGCTTGTTGAAGGGGGACCGGACGGGGGGTGGTCGGCGCCGGCCTCGGCGGTTCCACGAGTGTCGAGGCCTCTCCGGACGGCGACGGCGAGGGTGACGACGCAGACGACGGCGGTGCGGTGAGCGGTGCCGTCAGCGGTGCCACCCCGCAGGGCTCGGCCTCCGTGGCGTACGGCAGACGGAGAACGCCCTCCGGTGTCCACAGCCCACTGCCCGCCAACCACCCGTCAGGTGCCCGGAGTTGATGCAACCGACGATCGGCCGGACGCCATACGCCCACCCAGGTGCCGAAGGGGCCGTCGATGCGGAGCGCCACCGCGCAGGCCTCGGGGAGCAGCGCCTGGCCAGGCTGGCTCGCGAAGGGGGTGAGAACGAGGTCCGGCGGGTGCAGGGACTCCGGGAACCGGACCGGCAGCGTGCTGCCGAGGACTCCCCAGCCCAGGCGGCCCTCGCCCGGCGAGGGCGCGTCCGAGCGGATGAGCAGCAGGCCGCTGTCGGGGTCGGCGAGCAGCAGACGGTCGTCGCTGTCAGCGGCGATCTGCAACAGGGGCGACACCTCGCCACCGCGCTCCAGGTCCACGACGATCGTCTTGGTGCGGCCGCCGACCTCCCGGTCCAGCGCGAGCATGCGGCCCGTACGGTCCAGCCAGACGCCGCCCGAGCAGCGGCCGGGGATCTCGGCGAGGTACTCGGGGCCGAAGGCGCCGCCCGCGACCAGCCACACGGTCGTCGTGCGGCGGCCGACGGCGAGGGCGTACGCGCGTTCGCCGCAGGGGGCCGGTGGGAGCAGGTGCAGCCGGGTGCCGTCGTCCGGGCACTCGACGGCGCCCAGCGGCAGCTCGCCCGTGCCGGGGCCGGTCGGATACAGCAGCGAGAAGGCGTGCCGTCCCTCGATCGGCCGCCGGATCAGGACCCGGCCGTCGGCCATCGGCTGCACCTCCGTGCCGGGCTCCTCCGGCTGGTTGCCGGGCAGCGGCACGGCGTACGGCTCGGGGCCGTCCAGGGTCCAGCGCTCGGGGAACCAGGAGTCGCCGGCCCGCGCGAGCCGCGCGGCATAGGCCCCACCGGCCGTGATCACACAGCCCGCCCCACTCCCGTTCCCATGCCCACTCCCACGCCCGGCTGTGGTCACGCGGTCACCCTCGCTCTCACGGGCGGTCGCGATCACGTGATGCGCGACGGCCTCATCGCGGACGACCGTGATCACGTGATGCGCGACGGCCTCTTGGCTTCCCGTGAACCCGGGGACATCCGTGATCGCGTAGTCCGTCGTGATCGCGTAGTCCGTCGTGATCCTGTGGTTGCCCGTGAGCGCCGGGTCCGCCGTGATCTCCGGGTCCGCCGTGAACGCCGGCGCGCCCCCGTGGTGTCCCGTGGTCGAGTGGTCGGCCGTGGGAGGGCGGCTCAGGGGCTCCCCCATGGGCTGATCCACGGGCTGATCCACGTGCCGCTCCACGGGCCGCTCCGCGTGCTCCTCCGCGGGGGGCGTGGGCTCGGCGGCGCCGTCCTCGGGGTCGTCCCCGTTCGCGGCGGTGGACTCGATCGCACAGGCCGGCATCGTCATCGTTCGGTCACCTCCGGCGACGAAGCTAGTTTTCGTACGCACGGACGTGGGACCGCCGGGCGGCCTTCTCCCTCATAAGAGTGGTGCAGAAGCGATTCGCCTGAGGGTGGTGGGTGGCGTGTGCATCCGCCTCCCGCTCACTCCCTCCGGCGACCGCGGTGGCCGTGGCGGCATCGGCGGCACGGGTACGGGCCGGTGAGACGGCCAGGTAGCCTTTCCCCGTGCCCCGTCTGTCTGAAGTCATCGCCGCGCTGGAGAACCTGTGGCCCGCCGAGCGGGCCGAGTCCTGGGACGCGGTCGGCACGGTCGTGGGCGACCCCGAGCAGGAGGTCTCCCGGGTTCTGTTCGCCGTCGATCCCGTCCAGGAGATCGTCGAGGAAGCCGTGCGGCTCGGCGCCGATCTGCTGGTCACCCACCATCCGCTGTATCTGCGCGGGACGACGACGGTCGCGGCCTCCACCTTCAAGGGCCGCGTCGTGCACACCCTCATCAAGAACGACATCGCCCTGCACGTCGCGCACACCAACGCCGACACCGCCGATCCCGGAGTGAGCGACGCCCTCGCCGGTGCGCTCGACCTGCGGGTCGTACGTCCTCTCGTGCCGGACCCGAGCGACCCCGAGGGGCGACGCGGCCTCGGGCGCGTCTGCGAGCTCGACCACCCGCTCACCGTCCGTGAGTTCGCCGCCCGCGCCGCCGAGCGGCTGCCCGCCACCGCGCAGGGCATCCGGGCGGCGGGGGACCCGGAGGCGCTCGTGCGGACCGTCGCCGTCAGCGGAGGATCCGGGGACAGCCTGTTCGACCATGTCCGTGCGGCCGGCGTCGACGCCTTCCTCACCGCGGACCTGCGCCACCACCCGGCGTCGGAGTTCATCGCGGACCGCGCCCACGGCGCCCACTCACCTCTCGCGCTGCTCGACGCGGCGCACTGGGCCACCGAATGGCCCTGGTGCGAGCTGGCCGCCACCCAGCTCGACGAGATCTCCGACCGGCGGGGGTGGGGCCTGCGGGTCCACGTCTCCCGTACGGTCACCGACCCCTGGACGGCCCACGCGGCGTCCAACGCCACCTCTAGCTCAATGGGAGCCCCCAACTGAACGCCGCGCCCGCCGACCAGATCCGACTCCTCGACGTCCAGTCCCTCGACGCCCGACTCCAGCAGCTCGCGCACAAGCGGAGGTCCCTGCCCGAGCACACCGAGATCGAGTCGCTGAACAAGGACCTCACGCAGTTGCGCGACCTCCTCGTCGCGGCGCAGACCGAGGAGAGCGACACCGCCCGCGAGCAGACCAAGGCCGAGCAGGACGTCGACCAGGTCCGTCAGCGCGCCGCCCGCGACCAGCAGCGGCTCGACTCCGGGGCCGTCACCTCCTCCAAGGACCTGGAGAACCTCCAGAGGGAGATCGTCTCCCTCGCCAAGCGCCAGGGCGACCTCGAGGACATCGTCCTGGAGGTCATGGAGCGCCGCGAGAGCGCGCAGGAGCGGGCCGCCGAGCTGACCGAGCGGGTCGGCTCCGTCCAGGGGAAGATCGACGACGCCATCGCGCGCCGCGACGCGGCCCTGGAGGAGTTCGACGGCGAGGCCGCCACCGTCACGAAGGAGCGCGAGGTCATCGCGGCCACCGTGCCCGCCGATCTGCTCAAGCTCTACGAGAAGCTGCGCGTGCAGCAGGGTGGCGTCGGCGCGGCCAGGCTCTACCAGCGGACCTGCCAGGGCTGCCGCCAGGAGCTCGCCATCACCGAGCTGGCCGAGATCCGCAAGGCCCCGTCCGACACGGTCGTACGGTGCGAGAACTGTCGTCGCATCCTCGTGCGTACGTCCGAGTCCGGCCTGTAGTCGACGGCTGACTGTCGACAGTCGACAGTCAGCGATCGACCGCCGACAGTCGGCCGTCGATGATCGGCAGTCGGCAGTCGGCAGTCGGCAGTCGGCAGTCGGCAGTCGGCAGTCGGCAGTCGGGGGTCGGCAGTCGGCAGTCGGCAGTCGGCAGTCGGGGGTCGGCGGTCGGGGGTCGGCAGTCGGGGGTCGGCGGTCGGCGGTCGACCGACGACGGTCGGGGGTCGGCGGGGCGGGGTCGGGGTCGGTAGTCAGCAGTCGGAGTCGATAAGGGGCGTACGTCGTGCGGGAGTTCATCGTCGAGGCCGACGGCGGGTCGCGGGGCAACCCGGGGCCCGCGGGCTACGGCAGCGTGGTGATCGACGCGGCGACGGGGGAGACGCTCGTCGAGCGTGCCGAGTACATCGGCGTCGCCACCAACAACGTGGCCGAGTACCGGGGGCTGGTGGCAGGCCTGCGCGCCGCCCGCGAGCTCGACCCGTCGGCCACCGTGCGGGTGCGCATGGACTCCAAGCTGGTCGTCGAGCAGATGTCGGGCCGCTGGAAGATCAAGCACCCCGACATGAAGCCGCTGGCCGCGGAGGCGGCCCGGATCCTCCCGCCCGGGCAGGTCACCTACGAGTGGATGCCGCGCGAGCGGAACAAGCACGCCGACCGCCTGGCGAACGAGGCGATGGACGCGGGCAAGCGTGGCGAGCAGTGGGACGCCGGCGCGTCACGGGCCGAGCTCGACGCCCGTGCCTCCGCGACCCGGGTCGCACGCGAGCCCTCCGGCCCGCCCGGCGACGCCACCGCGGGCGCGGCGAAGGCCCGCGAGGCCCTGGCCCGGTCCCGCCCGGCCGCCGACCCGACCGCGGACACCGCCCGCGAGAAGCCGACGAAGACCGACGCCGATCTCCGCGCCGCCCGCACGGTCGCCACCCCGGCTGCAGCTCCGGCTGCGAATGCGGCTCGGGCTGCGGCGGCTGCGAATGCCGCTGCGGACACGAAGGCTGCTGCGGACACGAAGGCCGGTGCGGATGCGAAGGCCGATGCGGCGTCGGCCTCGACCGTCGGCTCCGCCGCCGGGACGCCCGCCGCCACCCCTTCCGTCGGCTGGGGTTCTGCGCCCGATCTCGGAGCGCCCGCCACCTTCGTGCTGTTGCGGCACGGCGAGACGCCGCTCACGCCGCAGAAGCGGTTCTCCGGCAGCGGCGGCACCGACCCCTCCCTCTCGGACGTCGGCCGGGAGCAGGCCGAGCGGGTCGCCGCCGCGCTCGCCCGGCGCGGGACCGTCCAGCACATCCTCGCCTCCCCGCTCGCCCGCACCCGCGAGACGGCCGGGGCCGTGGCCGCCCGTCTCGGCCTCGAGGTCACCGTCGAGGACGGACTGATCGAGACCGACTTCGGCGCCTGGGAGGGGCTGACCTTCGGCGAGGTCCGCGAGCGTCACCCCGACGACCTGAACGCCTGGCTGGCCGACCCGGAGGCCGAGCCGACCGGCGGCGGCGAGAGTTTCGCGGCGACCGCCACCCGGATCGCGGCCACCCGGGACCGGCTGGTCGCGGCGTACGCGGGCCGCACGGTCCTGCTGGTCACCCATGTGACCCCGATCAAGACGTTCGTACGGCTCGCCCTGGGCGCTCCGCCCGAGTCGCTGTTCCGCATGGAACTGTCGGCGGCCTCACTGTCGGCGGTGGCCTACTTCGCGGACGGCAACGCCAGCGTCCGCCTGCTCAACGACACGTCCCACCTGCGGCCCTGAGCCGCGAGGCGGTCCGCGCGAGCCCCTCGATCCGCTGCCAGTCCCGCGCCGCGACCGCGTCCGCCGGGACCATCCAACTCCCGCCCACGCAACCGACGTTGGGCAGGGAGAGGTATTCCGGCGCGTTGTCCGGGCCGATCCCGCCGGTCGGGCAGAACCGGGCTTGGGGGAGCGGTCCGGCCAGTGACCTGAGGTAGGCGGTGCCGCCCGCGGCCTGCGCCGGGAAGAACTTCATCTCCCGCACCCCGCGTTCCAGCAGCGCCACGACCTCCGACGTGGTCGACACCCCGGGCAGGAAGGGCATCCCGGACGCCCGCATCGCCGTCAGCAGGGCGTCCGTCCAGCCGGGGCTCACCAGGAACCGCGCCCCGGCCTCCCCGCACGCCGTCACCTGCTCCGGGGTGATCACGGTCCCGGCTCCGACGACCGCCTCCGGGACCGACCCGGAGATCTCCCGGATCGCGTCGAGCGCGGCCGGCGTCCGCAGGGTCACCTCGATCGCGGGCAGCCCGCCCGCCACCAGCGCCCGCGCCAGCGGCACGGCGTCGGCGGCGTCCTCGACGACCACCACGGGCACGACCGGGGCCAGATCCAGTACCGAGGCAGCCGAAGAGGAGGGCACGGGTGAGGTCATGCGCCTCATCCTGCCCCCGGCGTGCAGCACGCGCAAAGGCCATTGCGCACACTGCAACGGCACTGCCACTGCCACTGGCGCCGGTACCGGCGCCGAAGTGGTGCTGGCACCGGCACGGAAGTGGTGCTGGTGCTCAGTGCACCTCGTCCACCAGCACGTCCAGGGTCCAGGCGGTGGTCCCGGCCTTCGCCTTCGCCGGCGCCTTCTCCTCCACCACGTAGCCGAGGTCCCGCAGCGCCTCCACCAGCTCGGCGGGACCCGAGGGAGCGATCCCCGCCGTCAGCAGACTCCGTACGATCCGTCCCTTGGTCGCCTTGTTGAAGTGGCTGACGACCTTCCGGGTCGGCGCGTGCAGCACCCGCACGCTCGCCGTCCGCCCCGCGACCTCGCCCTTCGGCTTCCAGGGCGCCGCATACGCCGCCGACCGCAGGTCCAGCACCAGCCCGTTCCCAGCCGCCTCGGGCAGCACGGACGCCATCGGAACACGCCAGTACGCGCCCAACGCCCCCAGCCCGGGCAACTTCACGCCCATCGAGCAGCGGTACGAGGGGATCCGGTCCGTCACCCGGACGGCGCCCCACAACCCCGAGAAGACGAGCAGCGACCGGGCCGCGCGCCTCTTCGCGGCCGCGTCGAGGGAAGCCAGGTCGAGAGCGTCGTAGAGAACGCCCGTGTAGATCTCCCCGGCGGGCCGGGCACCCGCCGTGCGCAGCTCCGTGTTCTTCGCGACCTCGCCGCGCAGCCCCTCGCTCAGCCCGAGCACCTCGCGCGCCTTGTCCTCGTCGGCCGCGCACAGCTCGACCAGCTCGTCGAGGACGGCCTCGCGGGCGGCGCCGAGCCCCGGCAGGGAGAGCGCCTCCGGCTTGAGCGGGGCCCCACGCCCAGAGGACGCCTTGCCTTCGGAGGGCGGCAGCAGGACAAGCACGGGACATCTCCTTCAATAGAGCTCAGCTGCGCCAGCGTACGACGTGCCACGAGACGGCCCGGCCGAGGTCCGCACCCGCCCCGCACCCGTCCCACAACCGCCCCGCACCCGTCCCGCGCCCCCCATTCCACCGCCCGTCCGCTGCCCCGCCCCGCCCGGCGGCATGAACCGGGGACCGACGGCGTTGCACCCCCGTAGCAGCACGAACGGGGGTCACATGGGGGTGGCGAGTGGATCGTAGAAGCCGTGGAAGCCGGGAAAGCCGGAAAAGCGGGGAACACGGGGAACGCGGGCAAAGCCGTATAAGCGGTGAAAGCCGTGAACAGGCGTTGTGGACCAGAGCCCGACTGGGGCGCTGCGGTCCGCCCGTCGACCTCCTCACCGCGCGCTTCGACCGGCACGTCTACGCTCCGCACGCCCACGAGGAGTTCACCGTGGGCGTCTGCGTGGGCGGCTCGGAGATCATCGACTACCGCGGCGGCCACATCCGTACCGGCCCCGGCTCCATCGTCGTGCTGGCCCCCGGCGAGACGCACACCGGCGGTCCGGGCAACGACACCGACGGCTACGCCTACCGCGCCCTGTACGCCGGCCCCGCCCTCCTCACCGAGGGCACCCTCGGCGGTGTGCCGCACTTCCGCGAGCCCCTCCTCGACGACCCGGAACTGGCCGCCGCCCTGCGCCGGACGCACACGGAACTGGCCGCCTGTCCCGACCCGCTGGAGGCCGAGTCCCGCTTCCCCTGGCTGCTGACGGCCCTCGCCCGACGCCACTCCACGGCCCGGCCGGTGTGCGACACGATCCCCGGCGCCGAACACCTCACCCAAGCCGTCCGTACCCGTCTCGCCGACGAACTCCTCGCCCCGCCCTCCCTGGCCGACCTCGCGGCGGACCTGGGCCTGTCCCGCTACCAGCTCCTGCGCGCCTTCCGCACGACGACCGGCATGCCGCCGTACGCCTGGCTGGCCCAGTACCGGGTGGCCCGGGCCCGCGGTCTGCTGGAGTCCGGGCTGCGTCCCGCCGAGGTGGCCGCTCTGGTCGGCTTCGCGGACCAGGCCCACCTGACCCGCTGGTTCCGCCGCGTCCTGGGCGTGACCCCGGCGGCGTACCGCAACAGCGTTCAAGACACCTGACCGGGGCCCGGTCGACACTCCCCGTATGACTGCACGCGGCTGGTTCCTGTTCTCCCTGATGGGAGTGGTGTGGGGCATCCCCTACCTGATGATCAAAGTGGCGGTGGAGGACCTCTCCCCGTCCATGGTCGTGTTCACCCGATGTGCGCTGGGGGCGGCCCTCCTGCTTCCCTTCGCGCTACGGCAACGGGGCCTGACCCGGACGGTACGGGCGTACTGGAAGCCCATGCTGGCCTTCGCGGTCATCGAGATCATCGGCCCGTGGTTCACCCTCACGGATGCCGAGCGGCACCTCTCCAGCTCCACCGCCGGCCTGCTGGTCGCGGGCGTCCCGATCGTCGGCGTGCTGGCGGCCCGCTTCCTCGGCGACACGGAGGTGCTGGGCATACGGCGGGTGGCGGGCCTGGCCGTGGGCCTCGCCGGGGTGGCGGTCCTGACGGTCCCGCACCTGACGGGAGGGGACGCGAAGTCCCTGGGCGAGGTCCTGCTGACGGTCGTCGGCTACGCGACGGCCCCGCTGATCGCGGCCCGCCGCCTCAAGGACGTCCCCACCCTCCACCTCATCGTCCCCTGCCTGACCCTGGCGGCACTCGTCTACGCACCCGCGGCCGCCGCGACCTGGCCGCCGGAGGTGCCCAGCACCTCCGTCCTGGGGGCGCTGGCGGCCCTGGGGGTCGTCTGCACGGCCGTCGCCTTCGTGGCGTTCCTGGAGCTGATCAAGGAGATCGGCCCGACCCGCTCGACGGTCATCACCTACGTCAACCCGGCGGTCGCGGTCGCGGCGGGCGCGCTGTTCCTGGACGAGCCTCTCACCGCCGGTGTCCTGGCCGCCTTCACGCTGATCCTCGCGGGCTCGGTGCTGGCGACCGCCGCGGGACCGGCCGCGGGACCGGCCGCGGGACCGGCCGCCGGGAAGGGGCAGCGCCCGCGCCCGGTAACATGGTCGCTACGGCAGACGAGCCGGGCGGACGGCCGCGTGGAGTCCCTCACGGGACTTCCCGAGGAACGTCCGGGCTCCACAGGGCAAGGTGATGGCTAACGGCCACCCGGGGTGACCCGCGGGACAGTGCCACAGAAAACAGACCGCCCGGCGCCTCGGCGCCGGGTAAGGGTGAAACGGTGGTGTAAGAGACCACCAGTGCCCAGGGCGACCTGGGCAGCTAGGTAAACCCCACCTGGAGCAAGGTCAAAAGGAGCCGCTGTAAAAGGCGCGCTCTGCGCGGACGTTCGAGGGCTGCCCGCCCGAGTCCGCGGGTAGACCGCACGAGGCCGGCGGCAACGCCGGCCCTAGATGGATGGCCGTCTCCCCGGCCGCCGCGAGGCGCCCGGGCGACAGAACCCGGCGTACAGCCCGACTCGTCTGCCGTTCAGGGCCCCGACCAGCTAAATCGCAGGTCAGGGACTCTTTTTTCGTAGATCGAAGGGCAAGCCTGAACCCGTTCCACACGGTTCAAGCCGGACCGCGCGGCTACGAGCGTAGCCACGAATAGCGGGGCTGGAGATCGACGGCGGCGTCGGCGTGGCTTGGTGCAGACGGCGTCCCTGCGCACTTCTTACACGTTGCTCGGTCGGCCACCGCACCTGTTCCGCGGGGCGGCCCGAACCGACGTCTGTGTCGCTGTGGGCGTCGGCCCGGGCCGTCTCACTCGTGATCGTCAGGACAGGGGAGCGTGGTCAGTCGTTTCCCGCGCCCTGTTCCTGCCGGTCAGGCGCCCCCGCACCACCGCGAAGGCCACCACGCCCGCGGCCACCACCGTGGACAGGACCACCTGGTCGCGGCCGCCGCCGTCGGCCGTGTCGGTCAGCATGTAGCCCAGGACGAAGGTGATGAGGGCGATGGTCGCCCAGGTCAGGTAGGGGTAGAGCCACATCCGGACGACCAGCTTCTCGGGCGACTCCCGCTGGATGATCTTGCGCATCCGCAGCTGGGAGAAGCAGATCACCAGCCAGACGAACAGGGCGATCGCGCCGGAGGCGTTGAGCAGGAACTGGAAGACCGTGTCGGGCCAGAGGTAGTTGAAGGCGACCGCGACGAAACCGAAGACCACCGAGGCGAGGATGGCCGCGCGGGGGACGCCGCGTCCGGTGGTCCGCCCGAAGGCGGCCGGGGCGTCGTTGCGGCGGCCGAGCGAGAAGGCCATGCGCGAGGCGGTGTACAGGCCGGAGTTGAGACAGGACAGCACCGAGGTCAGCACGATGGTGTTCATGATCTGCGCGGCGTGCGGGATGCCGATGGAGCTCAGGGCGGCGACGTACGAGCCGTCCTTGAGGATGGCCGGGTCGTCCCAGCGCAGCAGTGACACCACGACCAGGATCGAGCCCAGGTAGAACACCGCGATCCGCCAGATCACGCTGTTGGTGGCCTTGGTGACGGCGGCCCGCGGGTCGGCGGTCTCGCCCGCCGCCAGGGTGACGATCTCGCTGCCCATGAAGGAGAAGACGACCATCAGGACGCCGGTGAGGATGGCGCCCGGCCCGTTCGGCAGGAAGCCGCCGTGCGCGGTCAGGTTGGAGAAGCCGCTCGCCGGGTGGTCGGAGCCCGGCAGCAGTCCGAAGAGCGCGAGCCCGCCGAGCACGATGAACGCGGCGATGGCGACGACCTTGATGCCGGCGAACCAGAACTCGAACTCGCCGTAGGAGCTGACCGAGACCAGGTTGGTGGCGGTGAGGACGATCATGACGAGCAGGGCCCAGCCCCACTGGGGCACCGCGGGGATCCAGCCGGCCAGGATCTTGGCTCCGGCGGTCGCCTCGACGGCGAGCACCACGACCCAGAAGAACCAGTACAGCCAGCCGATGGTGAAGCCGGCCCAGCGACCCAGCGCGCGGTCCGCGTAGGCCGAGAACGAACCGGAGGTGGGGTTGGCCGCGGCCATCTCGCCGAGCATGCGCATCACGAGGACGACGAGGACGCCGACGAGCGCGTACGAGACGAGGATGCCGGGGCCGGCGGCGGCGATGCCGGAGCCGGAGCCGACGAACAGTCCGGCGCCGATGACACCGCCGATCGCGATCATCGACAGGTGGCGGTTCTTCAGTCCGGCTTTCAGGCCGCCGGACTCGCCGGGCTCACCGGACTCGGTGGGAGGGGTTTTGGGGACGGTTGTGGTCATCTCGACATCCATGGAGGGAGTGCGGACCAGGGGTGTCTGGAAATTAGTTCAGTACGATCGAAAAGAACAAGACTTGTTTAACTGTTCACCTTGCTCTATTTTTCGTGCAGCGCGGAACCTTCTCTTCCGGGAGCCCTCTGTGGACCACACCGTGACCCCGCTCAGCAGGCCGTTAAGGTGGCGCCGTGGTGAATGCAGCGGGCAAGTTCGGCCCCTACAGCGGCTGGGACACGCGGGTCCTGGCCGGCCGGGGCCCCACGGGGGCGGAGCTCGTCCGGTCCCGGATCGCCCTGCGGGTGCGGCTGAGGTCCGTGTCGCCGGGAGACCGGCTGCCGGACGCGGGCGTCCTCGCCGAGGAGCTCGGGATCAGTGAGATCACCGTGCGCCGCGCACTGGAGGTCATGTGCCAGGACGGCCTGCTCGACCGCCGTCGGGGCCGGGCGGGCGGAACCTTCGTCGCGGCGGACTGGGAAGCGGTAGTCGCCGTCCTGCACGACGCCGACGAGGCGGCCGCACTGGACTCCTTCCATCTGCTGCTCGAGTGCGGGCTCGTGGCGCACAGCGCGGGCGAGCTCCCGCAGGGCCGGCTCGACGGGCTGCGGGCGCTGGTCGAGGAGATGGACCTGCCCGGCGACCCGGCACGGCTGCTCGAACTCGAGACCCGCTTCCACCTCGACCTCGCCGAGACACTCGGCGGCGCCGGGATCCGGGAGTTCGCCGCCGACCTGCTCGGCAAACAGTGCCTGCTGCGGCCCGCGCCGGACACCGCGGTCGTACAGGCCCGAAACCGTTGCCACGCCGACCTGCTCGACGAACTCGCCCGTGGCGCGATGGACCCGGCGGTACGAGCGGTGAAGGCACACCGGAACGCCGGCCCGCCGGACTGACCCGCCCCCCCTTCCCTCCCCTTCGCTCCTCCCTCCCCTCGCCCCCACCCCTCTCAAGGCCGTCACCTCTCAGAAGGAGCTGTCGCCATGCCTGAGTCCGGACCCGTCGGACCGTCGTCGACGTCGGGCCACGCCGACGGCACGCCCCAGAGGCTGCGCGGTGGTGTCCTCGGCATGGCGGACATCGCCGCCGCCACGATGGCCAACGTCGGCCCGGCCATGAGCTTCTTCTTCGGCTTCGCCTTCCTGGCCGCCACCTCGGGCGTCGCGTCCCCGCTGACCATCGTGGCCGCGGGGGTGGCGGTCGCGCTGTTCGGCAACACACTGGCCGAGTTCTCCCGCGCGCACCCCTCGGCGGGCAGCTTCATCACCTTCGTGGGCAAGACCTTCGGGCCGGTCAGCGCGGTGACCACGGCTCTGCTCGCCGGACTCGGCTACATCATCGCGATGGCCTCCGTCATCGCGATCTCGGGCGGGTTCATGCAGATCACCCTGCACCACTACACCGGCGTCGACCTGCCGTGGATCCTCTGGACGCTGCTGCTGACCGGGCTGTCGGTGGTGCTGATGCTGCGCGGGATCGTGGTGTCCACCAAGTGGGCCGGCTACTTCTTCGGCGTGGAGATGCTCGTGCTGGTCGTGGTCTCGGTCGCGGCGATCGTCGAGCACCGGGGCGACCTCTCCGCGGCCCCGTTCCTGCCCTCCCACCTCACCCACGGCATCAAGGGCCTCGCGGCGGGCTTCCCGCTGGCGGTCTACCTGTTCATCGGCTGGGAGAACTCGGCGGCACTGGCCGAGGAGACGGAGAACCCGCGGCGCAACGTCGGCCGCGCCGTGTTCTCCTCCGTGGCGATCATGACGGTGAGCTACATCCTCTTCTCCTACGCCACGGTGACCGGCTTCGGCTACGACGTGCGGCGGCTCGGCGACTCCCCGATCCCCTTCATCGACGTCGCCCAGCACACGCTGGGGGCGCTGGCGATCCTCGCCTACGTCGGCGGCCTGACCTCCACCCTCGGCGTGCTGATCGCGGGCATCAACTCCCAGGCGAGGCTGGTGTTCAACGCCGGACGCGAAGGGCTGCTCCCGTCCTTCTTCGGCTACGTCCATCCCACGCGCCGTACGCCGACCAACGCGATCGTCACCTTCACCGCCACCGCGCTGCTGATCATCGCGGGCTGGGGTCTCGGGCATGTGCTCGGGGACGGCGGCCAGATGAACCCGGTGGTCTTCTTCGCCGAGTCCTCCAGTCTGGGCGCCATCCTGATCCTGCTGGTGTACCTGGCGTCCAACATCGCGCTGCCGCTGTACTACCGCAGATACCGTCCGCAGGAGTTCCGGACCGTACGGCATCTGGTGCTGCCCGCGGTCGGCGCCCTGGCCGTCCTGGTCCCGCTCTACTACCTCGCCAAGCCCGGCCAGCCCGCCCCGTACAGCTGGTTCCCGTACGCGGCTCTGGCCACCCTCCTCGCGGCCGTCTGCTACGCGGCCCTCCTGGTCCGACGCGACCCGGGCCTGGCCGACCGGGTCGGGTCGGTCGTCGCGGACGTGGAGTGAACGCGATGGTGACGGCGACCGGCCGTTGACGGCGACCGGCCGTTTCGCCGAGCAGGCGGGAGAGGCCCCGGCGCACCCCTCAGGAGACCGCCTTCTCCTCGTACTGCCCCAGGTACCGGAACGCGCCCCCCGTGGCCCGGAACAGGAACATCGCGTCGTGGTTGTAGCCGTAGCCCTGCTCGTACTTGACGGTCCTGGTGATGCCGGAGTACGTGATCTCGGGCATCCGGCGGGCGATCGCGCCCCGTTCCGTCACCGCCGAGCCGTCCTTGGCGCAGGCCTCGGCCAGGAACATCACGGCGTCGTAGGCCTCCGCTGCGTACCAGCCGGGGGCGGTGCCGAAGCGGGCGCGGTAGGCCTTGGTGAAGGCGCGGGCCGAGGGGCGGACTGTCGGGTCGGTGAAGGAGGTGGCGAAGACCCAGTCGGTCGCGGCCGCGCCGGCCGAGGTGAGGAACGTCGGGGCAAGGGCGCGTTCCGTCGCCATCCGGGCGCCGGTGAACCGGGCGTTCTTCAGGGCCGACGCGAGTCCGGCGGCCCGGGCCGCGTCGCCGGTGAAGAGGACCGCGTCCGCGCGGGCGGACATCACCTGGGCGGCGAGGGACGCGTAGTCGATCTTCCCGGCGGCGACCTCGGTCATCGTGGCGTCCCTCGCGGCCTGCCGCATCGCCCGCTGGGTCTGGTCGCACAGGGACCAGGCGAAGTCGCCCTGGGCCCGGTCGTCCACGAGGAACACCCTCTGCGCGTCGACGTGGTTGCTGAGGTAGCGGCTGCAGGGGGCGGCGAGGAGCGGGTCCGCGACGCGCAGCGCCGCGTGGGAGTGGTGGGACTGGTAGTCGTCGATCGTCCTGCTCTGTGTGTCGGTGCCCACCGAGACGGACACGACGGGCATCGCCGCCCTGGTGTAGGTGGCCTCGCTCGCCAGGAAGCAGGCATCGGTGGTGGGACCCAGCACGGCGCGTACCGCGGTGTCCTTCACCAGCCGTGCGGCGACCGAGTCGGCCCGTTTCGGGTCGCCGCCGTCGTCGGACGTCCGCAGCGTCAGCCGGAAGGGGTGGGTGTCCTTGGCGTTGACCTGCTCGACGGCCAGTCGGGCGCCGTTCAGCTGGGCGTTCCCGTTCTCCTTCCGGGCCCCGGTCAGATCGCCGTGGAACGCCACGACCAGTTCGGGACGCGGGCCCGCTCCGGACGGGGGTGTCGTCCCCGGGTTCGGACGGGTGCTCCACCACCAGGCCCCGCCACCGCCGGCCGCCAGGACTCCGGCCGTCGAGCCGAGGCGCAGGAAGTTCCGGCGGCCGACGGCGCGGGCGGGGGGCGGAGCAGCCGTGACGGCTGTCATCGTCGCGGCCTCCGGTGACACCGTGGGCACCGTGCTCGCGGGCGCGGACAGCCGGGTCGGCTCGATCGAGCCGAGGGTGAGCACGGCGGCGGCCCGGTCGTTGATCAGCCGGGTGACCGACGCGGGCAGCCAGTCCGACCGCTCGGCGGAGTCGGTCTCCGTGCCGTCCCCGAGCTCCTCGCGGAGTCGCGCGAGACTCGGGCGGCCGGGCGGATCCTTGTGCAGGCAGCCCCTGAGCAGGGGCGCCAGGCCGTCCGGGATCGCGGCCGGGTCCGGATCCTCGTAGACCGTGCGCAGCAGCATGCCCGCCGCCCCGCCGCCGCCGAACGGCCGGACGCCGGTCGCGGCGAACGCCAGCACGCAGCCCAGTGAGAACACGTCGCTGGGCGGGCCGATCTCCCCGCCCCGGGCCCGCGCCTGCTCGGGCGACAGGAAGCCGGGCGAGCCGACGATCACGCCGCTGGAGGTGAGCGCGGTGGCCTCCGGCGCGCGGGCGATGCCGAAGTCGATGAGCCGGGGCCCGTCCGGGGCCAGCAGGATGTTGCCCGGCTTCACGTCGCGGTGCACGAGACCCGCCCCGTGCACCGCGTCGAGCGCCTCGGCGAGCCGCAGGCCCAGCACCCGCACGGAGGCGAGCGACAGCGGCCCGAAGGTGTCCACCGTCTCGGCGAGCGAGGGCCCCGGCACGTACGAGGTCGCCAGCCACGGCGTCTCCGCGTCGGCGTCCGCGTCCAGCAACGGGACCACCCACGGGCTGCGCACCTGCCGGGCGGCCTCGATCTCGCGGCGGAAACGGGTCCGGAAGCCCGTCTCGTCGGCGTACGAGGACCGGACCACCTTCACCGCGGCCACCGCCCCGCCCGGCGCGCGGGCCAGGAAGACCACCCCCATGCCGCCGGCGCCCAGTCGCCGCAGCAGCCGGTAGCGGCCGATCCGGGACGGGTCGCCGGTGCGCAGCGGTTCCATCAGACGGTGATCGGCGCGGGGCCGCCGTACACGAAGTCGCCCTGCTCGACCCGCCAGAGGAAGCCACCGGTGCCGTCGATCACCAACGTGCCGGTCTTCTCGAAGGCGAATGTCTTCGTGATGCCCTGGTACTTCCCCGCCCGCACCGCCGCGAGCAGGCTCTCCCGGGTCCGGCTCTTCGCGGGCAGCCCCGCCAGGGCCTTCAGGAGCATCCCGGTCACGTCGTACGCCTCCGCCGCGTACCGGGGCGGCGCCTCCTTGAAGCGTTCGCGGTAGGCGGCGGCGAACTTCTTCGCCTCGGGCTTGCGGGTCGCGTCGATGACCGGGGCCACCATCACCCAGCCCTCGGCCGCCTCTTGAGCAGCCGTCAGGAACTGCCCGTCGAGCAACGCGGGGCCGGACACCCGCGCCCCCTCGAAGGCGCGTTCCCGCAGCGTCGCGGCGATCAACGCCCCACGGTCGGGCAGACCGGCGAAGAAGACGGAGTCGGCGTCGGCGGCGAGCAGCGCGTCCACCGTGTTCCCGAAGTCGCGGCGCATCGCGCTGACCACCTCCGGCACCGAGGGCTGCTTCACGTCGGTGAGGGACCTGCTCAAGGTGCTGCCCAGCTCCGTCCCGTACGTGCCGGACGGGCGGTCCAGGACGATGCCGACCTTGCGTGAACGCGCCGTCCCCCGCAGGTAGTTGCTGACGAAGAAGGGCAGTACGGAGTCGGGCAGCCGGGCGTGGAGGAACGACCGGAACCCCAGGTAGGTGAGGTTGGTCGCGCCGGGGGACACACCGACGACCGGCAGCAGCCCGGCGTCGTACTTCGCGAGCGCCGTCAGCGCCGTGGCGTCCGTGGTCGGGCCGACCACGGCGAGGACCGCGGGGTCCTCCGTGAGTTCCGCGGCGAGCCGGGCCGAGACCGTCGGATCGCCGCCGTCGTCGACGGCCCTGACCTTCACGGTGAACGGGGCGTCGCCGCGCGCGTTGAACTCCGCCACGGCCTGCCGCAGTCCGCGCTCCTGGGCCCGGCCCGTCTCCGCATGCGGGCCGCTGAGGTCACCGTGCAGTGCGACGGTGTGCACCGGGCGGTTCGAGGACGCGGCGGCGGCCGGGCTGTCGTCTCCCGCGTCACCGTCCCGGCCGGCCGCCCACCAGGTCCCGCCCGCGCCCGCCGCCAGCGCCACGGCCCCACCGGCGAGCAGGAGGAAGCGACGCCGGCCGACCGGACGGGCGTCCTGCGGTGACGGGGACGTCCCGTGCGTGTCGGCGTCCGCCGGGTCCGCGTCGGTCGGGTCCGCGTCAGCCGTGGTCGCATCAGCCGGGTCCGAGTCGGCGGGCACGGAATCCGTGGGCCCTGGATCGGCCCGCCCGGAAACCGCCGGCACCGAGGTGGCCGACGCGGCCGACGGCACCTGCGTGTGCTCGATGTCCGGCAGCGCGAGCGCGGCGGCCGAGCGCTCGGCGATCAGCCGGGTCACCGGCTCGGGCAGCCAGTCGGCCGTCGCCGCGCCCCGCTCCTCATCCAGTGGCGTGCCCTCGGCCGCCAGCTCCCGCACCAGTTCCCCGGCGTCCGGCCGCCGGGCCGGATCCTTCTCCAGGCAGCGCTCCAGCACCGCCAGCAGCTCCGTGGGCACCCCGTCGAGGTCCGCCGGATCGTGCACGGCCCGGTACAGCAGGGCGTCCACCGGCCCGCTGCCGAACGGCGCCCGGCCGGTCGCCGCGAACGCCAGGACACAGCCGAGGGAGAACACGTCGCTCGCCGGGCCGATGCCGTCCCCGCCGTCCTGGGCCTGCTCGGGCGACAGATAGCCGGGAGTGCCGACCACCAGACCGGTCGCCGTGAGCGCCGTGTCCTGCGGCGCCCGGGCTATGCCGAAGTCGATGAGCCGGGGTCCGTCGTGGGCGATCAGCACATTGCCCGGCTTGAGGTCCCGGTGGACCAGACCGACCCGGTGCACCGCGCCCAGCGCCTCGGCCAGCCGGACGCCGAGCAGCCGTACCCCGTGCTCCGCCAGCGGCCCGTACGCGGCCACCGCCTCGCCCAGCGACGGTGCCGGGACGAACGCCGTCGTCAGCCAGGGCGCCTCGGCGTCCGGGTCGGCGTCCACCAGCGGCACCGCCCACTGGCTGTCGACCCGCCGGGCGACCTCGACCTCCCGGCGGAACCGCTCCCTGAAGTCCGGCTCCTCGGCGTACTCGGCGAGCAGCACCTTCAGTGCCACCAGCGCTCCGCCCGGCGTGCGGGCCAGGTACACCACGCCCATGCCGCCGGCGCCGAGCCGTCCGAGCAGACGATGGTCCGCGATACGCGCGGGATCCGACGAACGCAGTGGCTCCATCAGCTCTTCCCTCCGAGCTCGAACTCCACGCGGGTGAGCATCGTGCTGGTGGCCTGCGATGCGTACTTGTTCAACTCGCTGTCGGTGTAACCCTTGGCGCCCTTCACCGACACCGCCAGGGTCACCGTGCCGAGCCGGGTGACGAACCAGAAGTAGGTCTGCTTGCCCACCTCGGTGACATAGGAACCTATCTCCACGACCTGGTCGTCGGAGTAGGTGTTGTTGCCCTCACCGTAGGGAGTGCCGGTCGACATGAGCCCGGAGATCCGCTCGTCGGTGCGGACCTGCTGCTCCCGACAGCGCAACGGCTCCTCCAGCGTGGTGGACAGCTGGTCGTCGGCGTCGAGCACGGTGGCGTGCACGGTGACCGCCGCGGTCACCTTGATCTCGCCCTTGCCGTCGGCGGCGGGAATCTCGCTGTAGCGGGACAGGGAGGCCAGGACGCCCTGGGGGAGCGCCCGCCGCTCCCACCGGCACTGTTCGTCGAGCACGGCGGCGGTGCCGGGGGTGCTCGCGGCCGGCTGCTGGGCTCGGAAGCCCGGGCCCCACGCCTCCGGCCCGAGCGCGACCGCCTTGGCCAGCGCCTCGGCCCGCGGCTTCGTCCTGGGCACCCGGGCGGGGTCCGCCTGGAACGGCGTCAGCGTCGACGCGTCACCACCCGTCGCGGATGCCGAGGGAGAGCCGGACGAGGCCGGAGCCGCGGACCCCGCAGACCCCGCGGACGCCGAAGGGGTCGGCTCGCCCGCCTTGTCGTCGTCGTTGTCCCCGGAACCGCAGCCGCCGAGCACCACGGCCACCCCGGCGACCGACGCGGCGACCCGCCATGGCCAAGCCACCCTGCGTCCACCGGTGTTGTCGTCCATCCCCGCCCCCTCCGCCTACGGCCCCCGCCTCGCGTGCGGTGATCGTACAGAGGGACGCGGGCGGTGGCCGGACGGTTCGCGGAAGAGAGGGGCCGGTCGGGATCAGCGCGCGCCTGCCCCGTCCTCTCCCACGCGCCCCACCGACCGCTCCGCCACCCGCGCCAGATGTCCGGCGAACACCCCCTCCGCCTCAGGGGTGAGCGTGCGCAGCGCCACCAGCGCCGTGATGGCCACGTCGCACAGCTCGCCCTGCACGTCCTCCCACGTGTGGGTGACGCCCTTGCGAGGGTTCTGGCCGGTCGCGCCGATGACCGCCTGGGCGACCTCGCCGACCTCCTCCGACAGCTTCAGCACGCGCAGCAGCAGGCCCTCGCGGCCGCTGTGCGCCGCGTCGGCGTCAAGCCAGGCCCACAGGGCGTCGACGGTGGCCCAGAGATCGTTGGGGCCGGCGGCCTCGGGTTCGGTGGGTGCGGCGGCCTCGGGTTCGGTGGGCACGGACCTGGGGGCGAGGGGCCGGGGCTGGGTGCTCATGGAGGAAGCGTGTCAGGTCGGGCCCGGCACCCGACAGCTGCCGGGCGGCTCCTCGGCAGCTCCCCGGGGGCTCACTCCTCGAACAGCGCCTCCTGCTCGCCCTGCTCCTGCCTGCGCAGCCGCTTGTTCCGCATGCCGACGACCACCGCCGTGACCGCCGCCGTCGCGCCGAGGGCCGCCGGGACCATCCAGTTGCGGTCGACCGTGTGGCCGAGGGCGTGGTCGAGGGAGAGGCGGCCCGGGCCGGTGATGGCGAGGCCCGCGGCGGCCAGTCCCAGGGAGGCCGCGTGCTCGTAGCCGCCGCTCTGCGCGAAGAACCCGTTGGGGACGTGCACGGCGGACGCGCCCGCCATCGCGCCGGCCGCCGCCGCGCCCGCCGCCGGGGTGGCCAGGCCCAGTGCCAGCAGCGCGCCGCCGCCGGTCTCCGCCAGGCCCGCCGCCGTGGCACTGGCCTTGCCGGGGGCGTAGCCGACGGACTCCATGAACTGGCCGGTGCCCTTCAGGCCGTGTCCGCCGAACCAGCCGAACAGCTTCTGCGCGCCGTGGGCCGCCAGCACTCCGCCGGTGCCCAGCCGGAGCAGCAGCAGTCCCAGATCACGACGGTCGTAACAGGTCACGGTGACTCCCTGAGCAGAGAACGGCGGACGTAGGAGAGCAGGAGCAGATCAGGAACAGATCGGCAACAGAAAGCGGAGCAGGAACAGGAGCAGAAAACAGGAGCAGAAACAGGAGGTGGAACAGGAGCAGGGACAGGAGGAGGAGCAGGGACAGGAGGAGGAGCAGGAACAGCCCCCTCCGCGTTTCCACCGTCGCATCCTTCACACCCGTCCGGCCCGTCCTGGACGCCGTTCGGGTGGCGGGCCCCGGACCGCGGTGTGAGGGTGACCCGTATGGCGATCCAGATCGACAGACTCAGCGACCCGGCCGTGCGGGCCTTCGTCGCCGCCGTCAACGCCCATGACGAGAGGGCGTTCCGCAGCCTGCTCACCCCCGACGCGACCATGGCGGACGACGGCTCGGACCGTGACCTCGCCCAGTGGATCGACCGGGAGATCTTCTCCTCCCACGGCCACATGGACGTCACCAAGGAGTCGGCCGGCGGGCGCGCCCTCATCGCCGACTACCGCAACGACACCTGGGGCGAGATGCGCACCAGGTGGAGCTTCGTCGTCGAGGAGGACGGCCGGATCTCCCGTTTCGAGACCGGCCAGGCGTAGCACCAGCCGCCGGCGGCGAGCGGCCACCGGCGACCGGCCACCGGCCATCAGACACCGGCGGCGACCGGCGACCGGCGAGCGGCCGTCAGCCGCCGGTCGCCGGCACCAGCCGCCCGCGGCCGCCGACGGCGAAGGGCCGTTCACCGCCGGGTAGGCGGTCAACGGCCCCTCGGGCTGCGGGTGTTCACCAGGAGCGGGCGGTCGCCTGTTCCGTCAGGGTGAGCTGGCCCGCCTTGATGGTGGCCAGGCGCGGGGCTCGGCGGGCGATCGACGAGTCGTGGGTGACCATGATGAACGTCAGCCCGTACTCGTGCCAGAGGCCTTCGAGGACCTCCATGATCTCGTCGCGCATGCCCTCGTCGAGGTTGCCGGTGGGCTCGTCGGCGAGCAGCACCTTCGGCTTCTTGACCAGCGCGCGGGCGATCGCGACGCGCTGCTGCTGGCCGCCGGAGAGCTCCGCCGGGGCGTGTGTGAGGCGTTCGCCCAGGCCGACCGAGCGCAGGGCCTCCGCCGCCCGCTCGCGCCGCTCCGCGGGCTTCACCCCGAGCGGGACGAGCGCCGTCTCGACGTTCTCCTGCGCGGTCAGTGTCGGGATGAGGTTGAACGACTGGAAGATGATGCCGATCTTCTCGGCGCGCAGGCGGGTCAGCTTCGCCTCGCTGATGCGCGCGAGGTCGACGCCGTCCAGCTCGACGCTGCCCTCGGTCGGCCGGTCGAGGCCGCCGATCATCTGGAGCAGCGTCGACTTGCCGCCGCCCGTGGGGCCCTGGATGACGAGCTGGTCGCCGTCCGCGATCGTGAGGTCGATGCCGCGCAGCGCCTCGACCGTCTCCTTGCCGCGCGTGTAGCGCTTGGTGACGCCGGTGAGGTTGTACATGGGATCTCCGGGTTCTCCGTGTTCTCCGTGAGGGATGTGACGGGATGCGACGGGGGGTGCGAGGGGATGCGACGGGGGTGACGACCGGTCGCGACGCGCGGGCTAGGAGACGCTGCGCAGGGCGTCCGCCGGGCGCATCCGGGAGGCGCGCCAGCCGCCCATCGCGCCGGCGATCAGACCGCCGGCGACCGCCAGGCCCACCGCGAGCGCGATGGTGGTGACGGAGACGGGGGCCGAGAGGGCGATCTCCATCGTGTTCGACGCGGACTGCTGACCGGGGCCGCCGCCGCCGGGGCCGCCGCCCATGCCGCCACCGCCGCCGGTGCTGCCGAGCTCGGCGGTCAGCTTCGGGCTGATCGCGGTCACCGTGTAGGCGGCCGCCAGGCCCAGGCCGATGCCGAGGGCGCCGCCGAGGAGGCCGTTGACCATGGACTCGCCGACGACCTGCCGGGTCACCCGACGGCTCGGCCAGCCGAGCGCCTTCAGGGTGCCGAACTCGCGCACCCGGCGGGACACGGCCGAGGAGGTGAGCAGCGCGGCCACCAGGAACGCGGCGATGAGGACGGCGATCGACAGCCACTTGCCGACGCTGGTCGCCAGGTTGGAGGCGGTGGAGAGGGAGCCGGAGACGGTCTCCGCGAGGTCGGCGGAGGTCGTCACGGTCGTGCCGGAGATGTTCTTCTGGATCGTCGCCTTGACGGTGTCGATCTGCTGGGAGTCGGTCGCCTTGACGTAGATCGTGGTGACCTGGCTCGCCGCGTCGCCGAGGGTCTGCGCCTGCTTCAGCGGCAGGTAGACGTCCGTGGTGGAGTCGCTGCTGTCGGGCGTGGCGATGCCGATGACCTTGTACTTGGTGCTGGAGATCGTCAGCGTCGAACCGACCTTGTACGAGTTCTCCTTGGCGTACGACTTGCTGACGACGGCGACCTTGGCGTTCGCCTGCGCCGAAGTGAACGTCACGCCCGAGGAGATCTTCGAGCTCGCCAGCGGGCCGAGGTCCTGGTTGGTGACGTCGACGCCGGCCACCGCGTACGAGTTGACGTCGAAGGAGGCGCCGCCGCCCTGCACCTGCGGGGCCGCGGTGGACCCGCCGCCACTGCCGCCGCCGGGAGCGCCGCCCTGGCCGCTGTTGCCGCTGGTTCCGCTGGAGCTCTGCGCCTTGCCCTGGGTGAAGGAGCCGTCGACCTTGGTGACGTTCAGGGTGAGCGCGCCGACCGCGGCCGCCACGCCCTTCTGGTCCGCGACCTGGGTGACGAGCGCGGCCTTCAGGACCTGACCGCCCTGCGTCGACACCCGGTCCGAGCTCTGCTCGGTGTCGTCGTCGTCCTCGCCCTTCGCGTCGAACTCGAATCTGGGGCCGCCGGAACTGTTGGCCGTGGGCGCCGTACGGGCCTTGGTGACGGTCATGTCGGTGCCGAGTCCGTACAGCGACTGCAGGACCTTGTCCTGCGCCTGTGTCATGCCGGCCGACACCGAGTTGACGGTGATGACCAGCGCGATTCCGAGCGCCAGACCCAGTGCGATGACCAGGGCGGCCTTCTTGCGCCGGCCCAGTTCACGCTTGAGATAGATGCCAAACATCCCGTTCCCTAAGGTTCTTGGCGCCCGCTGTGGGCGCGGCCACAACCTAGGGAGAAACCTTTGAGTCGTCCTGAGTAAAGGATGTGTAAGAACTGAGAATGCGGGCGGCCGGATCAGAATTCCTTGAGACAGCTGATTCCTAGGCTGTGGAGGGGCTTTTCCCAGGTGGCAGCGGTTGAGTGGGGATTTCCTTTTTCCCCGAATCCCCTTGTACGGTCCCGCAGTGCACGCATTCTCGCGCCCTTCCCCGCGCCTGTCCCGGCGCTCCCTGCTGGCCCTCGCGGGCGCCGCGGCCACCGCGCCCCTGACCGCCGCACCGCTCGCCGCGACACCCGCCGCGGCCGCGTCCGACGTGGTGGTCGGCGGCGCGCGGCTCGTCGCCGACGGCGTCCAGGTGAACGGGGGCGGCGCCCTGCCGGGGAAGCTCACCGCCCGGGCCTGGCTGCTCGCCGACCAGGACAGCGGCGAGGTGCTCGCCTCCTACCGCGCGCATCTGCGGGTCGCGCCCGCCTCCACGCTGAAGATGCTGTTCGCGGACACCCTGCTGGACAGGTTCGAGCGCACCGAGCGCTACCTGGTGACCGACGCGGACCTGGCCGGCATCCCGTCCGGCTCCAGCCTCGTCGGCGTCAGGGCCGGGGTCGCCTACACCGTCGAGCAGTTGTGGCAGGGCGTGTTCCTGCGCTCGGGCAACGACGCCGTGCAGGTGCTCGCCCGGATGAACGGCGGGGTCGCGAAGACGGTCGCCGAGATGCAGGCGCGAGCGGTCGACCTCCAGGCGCTGGACACCCATGTCGTCAGCCCCGACGGCTACGACCACGAGGGCCAGCTGTCCTCCGCCTACGACCTCGCCCTCTTCGCCCGGCACGGTCTGCGCCACGCCGACTTCCGCGCCTACTGCGGCACCAAGGCCGCCAGGTTCCCGGCCGAGGGCGGGAGGACCCTCCGGATCGAGAACACCGACCGGCTGCTGTCGGGCACGTACGGGGTGACGCCGTACCCGGGCATGATCGGCGTGAAGAACGGTTTCACCAGTAACGCGGGCAACACCTTCACCGGCGCCGCGACCCGCGCGGGGCGCACCCTCGTCGTCACCGTGCTGCATCCGAAGAGCGGTCACAACGCCGTCTACGAGGAGACGGCCGCGCTGCTCGACTGGGGCTTCGCGCAGGGGAGTTCGGCGCGCGCGGTGGGCACGCTGGTCGAGGCGTTGAGCGAGGGCGGGACCAGGGCGAGCGGGTCGTCCGCGGACGGGGCGCCGCATGCCGGGGCGAAGGCCTCGTCGGCGGGGGACGGCGGCGGTCCGGACGGCTGGGGCGTGCTCGGCGGGGCCGCGAGTGCGGTGGCGCTGCTGGCGGGCGGGACGTACGCGCTGCGCCGACGTCGGCGACGTTCCGGCGAGGCGCCGCCCGCGAGTTGATGGTGCGACAGCCGTCCCACGGCCCCGGTGCGTACCTCGCGGTCCCGGCGAGGTCCACCCCCACCCGGTGCCATGGGACGGCTGCCCCTCCCCCTCGATGTGGCCTGTGGTCGTCCCGCGTGGAGCCAGGGTGCGGAACTGTCGTGCCTCAAGTGTGAAGTTCTCGTGGAGAAGAGTTGAGCATAAGTCCGCCACCGGCCGCAATGGTGCGGACGGAGAAACTCCGCTTGTGCAGGTTGAGGAGTTGACGACCTGTGGGCGGCCGGTGTGCCGCCCATCGCCTGCCCATCGCCCACCCGCGGCCCACCCGCGGCGCGCCCTCGGCCCGTCTTGGATGCGCGCCCTCAGCCCCGCCCCACGTACGGCATCGCCGTCGCCAGCACCGTCGCGAACTGCACGTTCGCCTCCAGCGGCAGCTCCGCCATGTGCCGCACCGTGCGCGCCACGTCGGCGACGTCCATCACCGGTTCCGGCGCGGTGTCGCCGCTGGCCTGCAACGCGCCCGTCCCCATCCGTGCCGTCATGTCGGTGGCCGCGTTGCCGATGTCGATCTGTCCGACCGCGATGCCGTACGCCCGGCCGTCCAGCGAAAGGGACTTCGTCAGGCCGGTGAGGGCGTGCTTGGTCGCCGTGTAGGGCGCCGACTGCGGGCGGGGCGTGTGCGCCGAGACGGACCCGTTGTTGATGATCCGGCCGCCCCGGGGATCCTGCTCCTTCATCTGCCGGTACGCCCCCTGCGCGCACAGGAACGCCCCGTTGAGGTTGGTGTCCACCACGTGCCGCCAGGCGTCGTAGGGGAGTTCCTCGAACGGCACGCCACCCGGCCCGAACGTGCCCGCGTTGTTGAACAGCAGGTCCAGCCGCCCGAAGCGGTCCCGCACGGCGTCGAAGAGGGCCGTCACCTCCTCCGGGCGTGAGACGTCCGTCCGTACGGCGAGACTCGGGCCCTCGGGCGCCAGCGCGGCCGTCGCCTCCAGGGTCTCGGCGCGCCGCCCGGCCAGCGCCACCGACCAGCCCGCGCGCAGCAGTTCCACGGACACCGCGCGTCCGATCCCGGAACCGGCGCCGGTGACGATCGCGATCTTCGTCCGCCCGGCGGACCGGCCGGCGGCCTGGGGGGGCCTGGGGGCTTGGCCGGCCTGGGTGTCCTGGGGGATCTCGGCGTTCTGGGCGTTCTCGGCATTCATGGGCCCGCAGCGTACGGGAGCCCCGCACCTCGGATCCGGAATGCGGAACTCACGCGTCCGACATCCGACTGTTGTGTACGCGCCAACCTGGCGACGCTCCCGAGCCGTCTCCGGCCACTCCAATGCCTCCTGTCGCCATTTTTCTGGGGAGGACCGGAATGACACCCGCAGCCCACCAGTCCCAACACACCCCCGAACTCCGCGCCACCGCCCGCCACGTGGGGCGCCGCCGCTTCCTCACCGGCACCGCGGCCGCCGCCGCGCTCGCCTTCACGGTGAACCTGCCCGCCGCCGGCACCGCCGCCGCCGCCGAACTCGACCCGGCACGGCTCACCGACGACCCCTTCACCCTCGGCGTCGCCTCCGGCGACCCGCTGCCCGGCTCCGTCCTCCTGTGGACCCGCCTCGCGCCCCTCCCGTACCAGGCGGACGGCGGACTGCCCGCCGAGCGGATCACCGTGCACTGGGAACTGGCCCGCGACGAGACCTTCCGGCGGCCCGTCAGGCGCGGCACCGGCGTCGCGCACCCGGAGTTCGGCCACAGCGTGCACGTCCAGGTCGACGGCCTCGAGAACGACCGCGTGTACTACTACCGCTTCAAGGCGGGCACCTGGCTCAGCCGCACCGGCCGCACCCGCACCGCCCCCGCGCCCGGTGCCAAGGCGAGCGCCCTGACCGTCGGCGTGGTCTCCTGCCAGCGCTACGACCAGGGCTACTTCACCGCGTACAAGCACCTCGCCGAGGAGGACGTGGACCTCGTCCTGCACCTCGGCGACTACCTCTACGAGTACGCCGTCAGCGGCGTCGGCGGCGCCCGCGCCTACCCGGCCGGGACCGTGCCGACCGTCTACAACCACGAGATGGTGACGCTGGACGACTACCGCCTCAAGTACGCGCTGTACAAGTCGGACCCCGACCTGCTGGCCGCGCACGCCGCCCACCCGTTCGTCGTCACCTGGGACGACCACGAGACCGAGAACAACTACGCGGGCGCGGTCTCGGAGAACGACGACCCCGCCGAGGAGTTCCTCATCCGCCGGGCCGCCGCCTACCGCGCCTACTGGGAGAACCAGCCGCTGCGTCGCCCACAGCTCCCCGACGGCCCCGACCTCAGGCTCTACCGGCGCCTGCACTGGGGCCGGCTCGCCCAGTTCGACGTCCTCGACACCCGCCAGTACCGCTCCGACCAGGCGTACGGCGACGGCTGGAAGGTCCCGGGACCCGAGTCGCAGGACCCGGCCCGCACCCTCACCGGTGACACCCAGGAGCGGTGGCTGATCGACGGCTGGCACCGCTCGCGCGCCCTGTGGAACGTGGTCCCGCAGCAGGTCACCTTCGCCCAGCGGTACAACTCCACCACCGCGCCCTCCCAGGTCTCCATGGACTCCTGGGACGGCTACCCGGCCTCCCGCGAGCGGATCCTGACCGGCGCGCAGGCCGCCGGCGTCGAGAACCTGATGGTCCTCACCGGCGACGTCCATGTGCACTACGGCTTCGACATCAAGCGGGACTTCGCCGACCAGACGTCGAAGACGGTCGGCACGGAGATCGTCACCTCGTCGATCTCCAGCGGCGGCAACGGCTCGGCGAAGCCCGCCAACTGGGCCACCTTCATGGCCGCCAACCCGCACCTGAGGTTCTACAACGGCCTGCGCGGCTACGCGACCGTCTCGCTCGGCCGCGACCTCGCCCGCGCCGACTTCAAGACCGTCCCCTACGTCACCACGCAGGGCGCGCCCCTCACCACGGCCGCGTCGTTCGTGACCGAGGTCGGCGACCAGGGGCTCAAGCCCGCCTAGGACACGACGACCGGGTCACCGGGCTCACGGGGCCGGCGGCCAGGCGTCGCCCCAGTCGGCGTCCCGGGCCGCCCGGTACAGGTCGCCGTGCTTCTTCGTCACCGTCGTACGGCTCAGCCGCTCCTCGGTCTCGCACAGGTCGAGGAGCACCTGGCCCTTGCGGATCTGCGGCCGCCGGACCACCCGGGAGGGGACGGGGGAGACGGGGAAGCGGGCGGCCGCGACATAGCTGAACTTCTCGTCCTCGTAGGGCAGCGAGCCGCCCTTGACCTGCCGGTGCAGGGAGGAGCGGCTGACCCGCGCCGAGAAGTGGCACCAGTTCGTGCCGGGCACGATCGGACAGGCCGCGCTGTGCGGGCAGGGCGCGGCGACCCGGAACCCGGCGGCGATCAGCCGGTCCCGGGCCTCGATCACCCGGGCGTAGCCGTCCGGGGTGCCCGGCTCGACGATCACCACGGCCTGCGCGGCCGACGCGGCGGCGTCCACCAGCACGGCCCGGTCGGGGGCGGCCAGCTCGTTGAGGACGTAGGAGACGGTGACCAGGTCCGTGGGGTCCAGGGCGAGGGCCGTGCCGATGCGGGCGCGCTGCCAGCGGGCGTCGCGCAGCGCCGGGTTCGCGGCGGCGATCTCGCGGCCGAGGGCCAGGGCGGGCTCCGCCCAGTCGAGCACGGTCACCGGGCGGGTCCCGTCCCAGGTGGAAGTCACCGCCCAGGTCGCCGCGCCGGTGCCGCCGCCGACGTCCACATGACCGCCCGGCGACCACTGCGGCACGGCGTCCGCGAACGCTTCCAGCGCGGACCGCACCGCCTCGAAGGTCGCCGGCATCCGGTACGCGGCGTACGCGGCCACGTCCGCGCGGTCGCGCAGGATGGGGGCGTCGGTGGGGGTGGCGCCCCGGTAGTTGGCGATGAGCCGCTCGACGGCCTGCCCGGCCTGCTTGGGCGGCAGCCCGTCGAGCAGGTCCGTCAGGGCACCGCGGAGGGTCTCGGAAACGGATACGGAGACGTTCACCCCCGGATTTTCTCAGGTCCGGGCCACTGCCCTCACCGCACGGCCCTCACCGCACTGCCCTAGCCGCCCACCCTCACCGCACCGCCATCGCCAGCCGCGTCCCCACCAGAGCCCGTGGCCCGCTGTCCGGCACCCGTCGCCTCGGATGCACCGTGTTCGCCAGCAGCACCACGAACGTGTCCGTCGCCGGATCCAGCACCAGCGAGGTCCCCGTGAACCCCGTGTGCCCCGCCGCGCCCTCGCCCGCCAGCTCGCCCATGAACCACGACTGGTCCACCGCGAAGCCCAGCCCCGGCGGGGTCAGCAGGAGTTCCACGAAGTCGGGGCCGAGGATGCGGGCGGGACCGTACGAACCGCCCGCCAGCAGGGTGCGGCAGAACACCGCGAGGTCATCGCCGGTGGAGAACAGCCCGGCGTGACCGGCCACCCCGCCCAGCGCCCAGGCGTTCTCGTCGTGCACCACGCCCCGCAGCATCCCCCGGTCCGCCTTCGCCCACGGCCGCCGCTGGTCCTCGGTCGCCGCCGCGCCGGGGCACGGGCCGAAGTCGGTCGAGGTCATGCCCAGCGGCCGGGTGATCCCCTCCCGCACGAGGACGTCGAGGGTGCGGCCGGTCAGACGCTCCAGGAGCCGCTGGAGCAGCAGCATGTTCAGGTCCGAGTACATGTACGTGCCCGGTGCGCCGACCGGCGTCTCCGCGCGTAGCAGCGCCCAGCGCCGGGCGTCGTCCGCGCAGTCGTACAGGGGCAGCTCGGGGCGCAGCCCGGAGGTGTGGGTGAGGAGCTGGCGGACGGTGATGCCATGGGCGGCGGCCGCGTGGAAGTCGGGCAGATAGGCGCCCACCCGCGCGTCGATGCCCAGGGTGCCGCGCTCGATCTGCTGCACCGCCGCCACCGAGGTGAACAGTTTGGTGAGGGACGCCAGGTCGAAGGGGGTGTCGACGGTCATCGGGATCCGTGCCCCGGCCGGCAGCTCCACCCCCGCGTCGGCCGCCGGGTCGTACGCCGAGTACCGCACCGCCCAGCCCACCGCCTCCCGCACGGCGATCACCGGGCCGCGTCCGGCCAGCACGACGGCGCCCGCCGCCCAGGGCCGGTCGCCGGTGGTGAGGTCCACGACGTCACGGACGAGGAGCCGCGTCTCCGCCGGGTCGAGCCCGGCCCGTTCCGGTGTGTCGACGCGCAGTTTCGGTGCGCTCAGTTCGCTGCTCCTTCCGCGCCCGCCTTTGTCCAGGGACGGCACATTCCCACGAAGCAGGCCGACGCCACCAGTGCGGCGGCCAACTGGACGACGGCCATCGGGACGGCCGTGCGCTCGCCGGCGATCCCGACGAGCGGCGAGGCGATCGCGCCGATGAGGAAGGAGGACGTACCGAGAAGCGCGGAGGCGGAACCGGCGGAGTGCCGGACCCGCGTCAGGGCGAGGGTCTGCGCGTTGGGCAGCGTGACGCCCATCGCGGACATCAGGACGAACAGCGCGGCGGCCACCGGCGCCAGCCCGACCTCGCCGAACACACCCGTCGTCATGAGCAGCAGGGCGGTCGCGGCCAGCACGACCACGGCGAGACCGGCGGCCAGGACCCGGTCCAGCCGGACGCGGCCCACCAGCACCCGGCCGTTGAGCTGGCCGATCAGCACCAGTCCGACCGAGTTCACGCCGAACAGCAGGCCGAACGTCTGCGGGGAGGCGCCGTAGATCTCCTGCACCACGAACGGCGAGGCGCTGATGTACGCGAACAGCGCGGCGAAGGCGAATCCGCCCGTGAGCATGTACCCGGTGAAGGGCAGGTCGCCGAGCAGTCGGCGCATCGAGCGCAGGGCCTCGCCGACCCCGCCCGTGTGCCGCTCGGCGGCGGGCAGCGTCTCCGGCAGCCGGGTCCACACCACCCCGGCCAGCAGCAGCCCCACGCCCGTGAGGAGCACGAACACGCCCCGCCAGTCCGTCGCCCGCAGGATCTGCGCGCCGATCAGCGGCGCCACGACCGGGGCGACCCCGGAGATCAGCATCAGGGTGGAGAAGAACCGGGCCATCGCCACGCCGTCGTACAGATCGCGTACGACGGCCCGCGCGATCACGATCCCGGCCGCGCCCGCGAGCCCCTGCACCAGCCGGCAGGCGACCAGCAGCTCGACGGTGGGCGCGAGGGCGCACAGGGCGGTCGCCACGACGTAGGCGACGAGTCCGGCCAGCAGCGGGCGCCTGCGCCCCCACCGGTCGCTCATCGGGCCGACCACCAGCTGCCCCAGCGCCATGCCGGCCAGACACGCGGTCAGCGTGAGCTGCACGGTCGCGGCCGGCGCGTGCAGGGTGCGGGTCACCTCCGGGAGCGCCGGGAGGTACATGTCCATCGAGAGCGGGGGAGTGGCGGTCAGCCCGCCCAGGACGAGGGTGACGAGCAGCCCCGCCCGGCGCCGGACGGCAAGCGTCGGCCCCGCTCCCTCGCCCGTGCCCGTGTTCGTGCCCCGGTCCGTCGCCGCCTTCGCCGCCGCGTCGGACATGGCCCCGCCCTCCGGCATCCGGCCGCCCCTCCCTCTCGGACATCTGTGCCACCTATGCTCTCAGCTCGAACACACTGCTGGGACGGCACGAGGGCGGGGCAGGGTATGACGACGGACACGGTGCGGTGGGGGATCCTGGCGACCGGCGGGATCGCCGCCGCGTTCACGGCGGACCTGATCGACCTGCCCGACGCGGAGGTCGTCGCGGTCGCCTCGCGCACCGAGCCCGCCGCGAAGGCGTTCGCCGACCGGTTCGGCATACCCCGCGCCTACGGCGACTGGGCGGCGCTCGCCGCCGACGAGGACATCGATGTCGTCTACGTCGCCACCCCGCACGCCGCCCACCGCACCGCCGCCGGCCTCTGCCTGGAGGCCGGGCGGAACGTGCTGTGCGAGAAGGCGTTCACCCTGAACCTGCGCGAGGCCGAGGAACTGGTCGCGCTGGCCCGGCAGCACGACCGCTTCCTCATGGAAGCCATGTGGATGTACTGCAACCCGGTCGTCCGCCGCCTCAAGGCCCTCGTCGACGACGGCGCGATCGGTGAGGTCCGCACCGTGCAGGCCGACTTCGGCCTCGAAGGCCCCTTCCCGCCCTCGCACCGGCTGCGCGACCCCGCGCAGGGCGGGGGCGCCCTCCTCGACCTCGGCGTCTACCCGGTCTCCTTCGCCCACCTCCTGCTGGGCGCGCCCTCGGGCATCGCCGCCCAGGCCGTCCTGTCCGCCGAGGGCGTCGACCTCCAGACGGTCCTGGCCCTGTCCTGGGACTCGGGCGCGCTCGCCGCCCTGCACTGCTCCGTCGTCGGCGGTACGGGCACCACCGCCTCCGTCACCGGTTCACGCGGCCGGATCGACATCCCGTCCGGCTTCTTCCACCCCGACCGCCTCGTCCTGCACCGCGACGGGCGTGACCCCGAGGAGTTCGCAGCCGACCCGGCCGACGGACCCCGTACGACGTTCCGGCACGAGGCCCGTGAGGTCATGCGGGCGCTGCGGGCCGGCGAGACCGAGTCCCCGCTGGTCCCGCTCGACGGCAGCCTCGCGGTCATGCGGACCCTCGACACGGTCCGTGAGCGGATCGGCGTGCGCTACCCCGGCGAGGACGCGTGACAGCTCACGAGACGTCCCGTCTCATCCGCTTGGTACCGTCGACCCATGGTCACCCAGCCCGGTAAGCCGGCCCCCGACACCACCCGCCGCAGCGAGCGGTCCCGGCGGGCCATCTACGACGCCGCGCTCGCCCTCGTCGCGGAGATCGGCTACGCGAAGACCACCATCGAGGGGATCGCCGCCCGCGCGGGCGTCGGCAAGCAGACCATCTACCGCTGGTGGGGGTCCAAGGCCGACGTCCTGCTGGAGGCCTTCCTCGACCTCAGCGAACAGGCGGCGCGGGACGCGGGGGCGTCGCAGGAGGAGCCGTACGTCATCCCCGACACCGGCGACCTGGCCGCCGACATCAAGGCCGTCCTGCGGGCCACCGTCGACCAGCTCACCGACCCCCGGTTCGAGGCGCCCTCCCGGGCCCTGGCCGCCGAGGGCGTGGTCAACGAACAGGTCGGCCGCGAGTTCACGGCCAAGCTGATGGAACCCTCCATCCAGCTGTACGTCGACCGGCTGCGCGCCGCCCAGGAGGCCGGCCAGGTCCGCGCCGACCTCGACCCGCGCATCGCCCTCGAGTTCTTCATCTCCCCGCTCGCCCAGCGCTGGCTCCAGTACACGGGTCCGATCTCGTACGAGTACACCGACACCCTCGTCGACTACGCCCTCCACGGCCTCGCCCCGCGTTGACCCCGCACCACATGGGCCACTCTGGCCCCACCCGTCCGCCCTGCCCCGATTCACGGCTAGGGCCCCCCGATGCGCAGGATGGTGGGACCATGAGGCATGCTGTCCGCACCACAGCGAGGCGAGGGGACAGATGAGCGCGGAGTTCGGCGGCCGGACCGGCCTGTGGGGCAAGATCTCGGAGTGGCTGCGCACGAGCGGCCCGACGGAGGCCGCCGACGGCGGTGACCGTGAGGCCCTGCTGGTGGCCGCCGCCGGCGCGGGACTGCCGCTCGCGCCCGCCGCGCACCCGGCCCCCGGCTACGGCTGCTCCTGCGACCGGGTCGGCTGTCCGACCCCCGCCCGGCACCCGGTGTCCTTCGCCTGGCAGACGCAGGCCACCACCGACCGCGCGCAGATCGAGCGCTGGGCCCGCCACCAGCCGCAGGCCAACTTCATCACCGCCACCGGCATGACGCACGACGTCCTCGACGTGCCGCTGGAGGCGGGCCGGCAGGCCCTGGAGCGGCTGCTCGGCTCCGGCGTCGAGGTCGGCCCGGTCGCCGAGAGCGACGACGGCCGCATGCTGTTCTTCACCCTCACCCGCGGCACCCCCGAGGACGAGGACGAGTGGTGGCCGTGCGAGCTGGACTGCCACCCCGAGACCATGGACGAGCATCCCGGTCTGCGCTGGCACTGCCGAGGCTCCTACGTCCTGGTACCGCCCGCCCGGCTCCCCGGCGACGACGGCCGTTCCGTGCACTGGCTGCGCGGACCCGAGCACGAGCTGCCCGACCCGCTGACCCTCCTCGAAACGCTCACGGACGCCTGCGCCCGCCACGCCGGCCAGGAGTCCGACCACGCGACCACGGCCTGGCCCTCGCACCCGTAAGAAGCACGAAGCCACCGAGCCCGTCCGCGCCCCCGCCCCGCAAGGGGGCGCGGGGAACTGCGCGCCCAGCCACGACGCACCCGCAGCGCACGACGCACCCGCAGGTGGCTTGCCAGGCTCCCCGCGGAGCGCTACGCGCCCTTCGCCGCCGTCAGGCCTTCCAGACGGCTGAGCATCGACACCTTGCCGGTCCCCGAGCCCTTCGCCGGGGCCAGGGCGACCTCGTTGGCGACGAACTCCATCGTCAGGGACTGCTTGATCTCACCGGTCGTCAGCGCGGCCACGTTCTTGTTCGGGGTGGGCACGGCGGCGCCCGTCGCGGCCGTCTGCTTCATGTAGTGGTGCGTGGTGAAGAAGACCAGCGCCCCGCCGTCCGCGGTGCGCAGCGCCAGCGGCGCGAAGTCGCCATCGGTCAGCGGCTCGTCGACGTACTGCGTGGCCAGGCCCGGCCTGGTCGCGTTCTTCGTCCGGGTGGAGCGCAGCGCATCGGTGTACGCGCCGGCCGCGAAGGCGCCCTTGCCGCTCCGCAGGTACGCCGTGTAGTCCTTGCTCAAGTCCCCGGGAGCGACGGCCAGTTCGGCGGAGTCGGCCGGCAGGGCCTCGGCGTGGCCGTCCTCGCCCGTCTGCTTGAACTCCGGTACCGAGCCGGGCGCCACCAGCGTCAGATACGTCGCCTGCCACGGCTGCGCCCGCTCGCCCCGGGTGAAGACCATCAACCAGCGTGAGTCGCCGCCCTTGTTGCCCTTCGCGTCGGCGACGAACCAGCGCGGCCAGCCCGCCTTCTCGACGATCGTGTACTTCACGTCCGACAGCACGAGCGGTGTGTGCTGGGGGTTGCCGCCCGGGTTGTTGACCCGGCCCGCCTTCAGCCGCGCCTCGTCGATGATCCCGAGGGCGCCGGTGGTGTAGTCGGCGTCCAGGGAACTGTCGTACGCCGCGTCCGCCTTGTTGTACGCGGCCGTGAACTGTTCGACCGCCTTCACGGCCTCCGCCTTCGTGGCCGCGGGGAGCAGTTCGAGCTCCCCGTGGACCACCACGCAGCCGCTCGCCGTGAGCGAGACGGCGGTGAGCGAAGCCGCTACGAGTGCGTACCGGTCACGTGCGCGGAGCCTTCGACTGCGCGGAACTCCGGTCGTCAGGCTGCGTTCCCTGCTCATCAGGCGACTTCACCTTCCCCTTCCCGGAGGCGAACCCTACCGGGGCGAGGAACAGCGCGAGTGTCGGGACCAGGTACAGCAGCCACACCGTGACCTGGAGGACCGTCGGATCGGGCTGGAAGTTGAACACGCCCTTCAGCAGCGTGCCGTACCAGCTGTCCGGCGGGACGGTGCCGCTGATGTCGAAGGCCAGGCTGTTCAGGCCCGGAATCAGGTCGGCCTCCTGGAGGTCGTGGACGCCGTACGCCAGCACGCCCGCGGCGACCACGACGAGCATGCCGCCGGTCCAGGTGAAGAACTTGGCGAGGTTGATCTTCAGCGCCCCGCGGTAGAACAGCCAGCCCAGCAGGATGGCCGTCGCCAGGCCCAGGGCCACGCCGATCAGCGGACGCGGGGTGCCGTCGCCGGCCGCGTGCACCGACGCCCACACGAACAGGGCCGTCTCCAGGCCCTCCCGGCCGACCGCGAGGAAGGCGGTGGCGACCAGGGCGCCGGTGCCCATCGCGAGGGCAGCGTCCAGCTTGCCGTGCAGTTCCGACTTCAGATGCCGGGCGGTGCGCCGCATCCAGAACACCATCCACGTCACCAGGCCGACCGCGAGGATCGACAGGGAGCCGCCGAGGGCCTCCTGCGCCTGGAACGTCAGTTCCTGGGAGCCGAATTCGAGGACGCAGCCGAAACCGAGCGCGAGCAGCACCGCGACGCCGATGCCGATCCAGATGGGCTTCAGCGCGTCCCTGCGGTCCGTCTTCACCAGGTAGGCGATGAGGATGCAGACGACGAGGCTGGCCTCCAGGCCCTCGCGCAGTCCGATCAGGTAGTTGGAGAACACGGGCTACGCCTCCTTGGAGAACAGCGTCCGGCCCCACCAGTCGTCCGTGTCGCGGACGCCCGGCGGGACGGCGAAGACGGCCGAACCCACGTGCTGGATGTACTCGTTGAGCGCGTCGGACGCGAGGTTGCGCTGGACGCGGACGAACCCCTCGCGCACGTCGCGCTGGTAGGCGAGGAAGAACAGGCCGGCCTCGAGCCGCCCCAGACCGTCGGTGCCGTCGGTGAAGGAGTAGCCGCGGCGCAGGATCGTCGCCCCGTGGTTGGAGTCCGGGTGCGCGAGCCGTACGTGCGCGTCGGGCTTCATCGCCTTCAGGAACGGCTCGTCGCGCTCCTTCGCCTTGCCGACCGGGGCGCCCTCGCCCTTGTCGCGGCCGAAGATGTCCTCCTGCTCCTGGAGCGAGGTGCGGTCCCAGGTCTCGATGTGCATGCGGATCCGGCGGGCGACGAGGTAGGAGCCGCCCACCATCCAGTCGGGGCCGTCCTTCTCGTCGACCCACACGAACTTCTTCAGCCGGTCGGTCTCGGTCCCCGCGATGTTGCGGGTGCCGTCCTTGAAGCCCATCAGGTTGCGCGGGGTCTGCGCGTCGGGCGTCGTGGACGAGGTCTTGCCGAAGCCGAGCTGCGACCAGCGGATGACGACCTTGCCCATGCCGATCCGGGCCAGGTTGCGGATCGCGTGCACGGCGACCTGCGGATCGTCCGCGCAGGCCTGGATGCACAGGTCGCCGTTGCTGCGGGCCGCGTCGAGCGCGTCCCCGGCGAACGTGGGCAGCGCGATCAGCGCGTCGGGCCGCCGGTCGGTGAGGCCGAGTTTGCCGAACATCGACGGCCCGAAGCCGACCGTCAGGGTCAGCCGGGACGGCTTGAGCCCCAGGGCCTCGCCGGTGTCGTCCGGCGGCGCCTCGGCGAGCCCGCCGAACGCGCCCTCGCCGACCGCCTTCCCGGCCGTCATCCGGCGGGCCGCCTCCGTCCAGTCCTTCAGCAGCTGGACGAACTCGGCGCGGTCCGTGGTCGTCACGTCGAACGCGGCGAAGTGCAGCCGGTCCTGCACGGGCGTGGCGATGCCGGCCTGGTTCGCGCCGTGGAAGCCGACCGCGGCGCCCGCGTCGGCGGCCGTCGGTTCGACGTCGTCGCCGGTGCGGGTCATGGCGACCGCGCCGCCGGCCGCGGCGGCGCCGAGCGCGAGCCCGGCACCGCCCCAGCCGATCAGCGAGCGTCGCGTCGGACTGCTGCCCTGGGTCTCGGTCATGTCCTGGCCCCTCGTTTACTTCGCGACGGCGGCGGCGAGCTTGGACAGCGGCTCGGCGAGCGCGTTGACCGCGTCGGACAGTTCCTTGCGATCGGCGGCGCCGACCTTGTCGTACGCGGTGAACGCGTACGAGGACGTGTTCGGGCGGTACTTGTCCAGCAGCGTGTTCAGCGCGGCGAACTGCTTGTCCAGCTCGGTGACCAGGGCCGCGTCGTTCTCCTCGGCGACCGGCTTGAGCAGTTCGTACGACTTCTCGGCGCCCTCGACGTTGGCCTTGAAGTCGACGAGGTCGGTGTGCGAGTAGCGCTCCTCCTCGCCGGTGACCTTGCCGGTGGCGACCTCGTCGAGGAGCTCCTTGGCGCCGTTGGCCATGGAGGTCGGGGTGATCTCGGCCTTGCCGACCCGCTTCTGCCAGTCGGTCAGGTCGGTGGTGAGCTGGTCGGCGAGGGTCTTCTCGGCGGCGGTGATCTTCTTGTCCTGCCAGAGGGCCTTCTCCAGCCGGTGCCAGCCGGTCCAGGTCTGCCCGGCCTCCAGGCCGTCCGCGCGGACGTCGACCTTCGGGTCGATGTCGCCGAAGGACTCCGCGACCGGCTCGGTGCGCTCCCAGCCGATGCGGGAGGGCGCGTAGGCCGCCTTGGCCGCTTCGAGGTCGCCGGCCTTGACGGCCTTCACGAAGGTCGCGACGAGCGGCAGCGTGGCGTCGGCCTGCTCCTGCGCGTACTCGCGGTAGGCGGCGACCGCCTTGTCCAGGCGCGGGTCACGCTTGGCGACCGAGCCGCCGGTGACCTTGAGGTCCTGGCGGATGCCGGTGCCCTTCATGCCGGGCTTGCAGGCGATCTGGTAGTCGCCGGCCTTCACCTCGGCGGTGACCCGCTGCTTGGTGCCGGGGCCGATGTTCTCCCGCTCGCTGACGATCCGGTCGTCCGGGAAGAGGATGTAGACCTCGGTGACCTTGGAACCCTTGTTCTCGATGGCGAGCTCGACGTGTCCGGCGGAGATCTCCTTCTTGGAGGTCACGCACTTGGCGTCGGTGGCGGTCACCCCGATGACCCGGTCGCCGTCTTTCGCGTCGCTCTTCGAGGTGCAGCCGGTGACGGCGGTCAGTGCGGTCACGGCGGTGAGGGCGGTGACGACGGACAGTCTGGCGGCTCGCATTCGGGCTCCCAGCGATGGCTGAATAGTGTCGTGACGCGGCTCACAAGGGTTGGTGAGCCTCGCCTAACTTA
Source organism: Streptomyces sp. NPDC102259 (assembly GCF_044766465.1). Lineage (NCBI taxonomy): Bacteria > Bacillati > Actinomycetota > Actinomycetes > Kitasatosporales > Streptomycetaceae > Streptomyces > Streptomyces sp. NPDC102259. The sequence goes on from NZ_JBIWMA010000001.1 coordinate 883,198, forward strand.
TCCAAGGCTTACCTGCGTAATACCCGCCCGTGCAGTGATTCAGCTCTCATAGACGCCGTAAGAGCACGAGCGGATCACGGTGACTCAAAACGGACCCCATGAATTGGTCAAAAGAGATTCAAAGATTCCGCTTCGGGCTCACCGGCACGGCTCCCGTCCGGGGGCGCGGAAGCACCTCGACCGGCTGGTCGTGGACCTCCGAGAGCCTTCGCCCGGTGAACACCTCGCCCGCCGGACCGTCCGCCGCCACCTGCCCGGCGCACAGGATCACGACCCGGTGCGCGCGGGCGGCGGCGAGCCCCGGATCGTGCGGCACGACGACCCGTGGAGAGGTCGTCCGGCGGTGCTTCAATTCCCCGGTGACTGATTACGACGTGCTCCGCGTCTTCTGCGCGCCGAACGGCGGCTACGGCAATGAACTGGGCGTGGTCCGCGAAGGTTCGGTGCTGCCGGACCGCGAGGACCGGCAGGACCTCGCGGCGAAACTCGGCTTCGGCGAGACGGTGTTCGTCGACGACCCCGAGCGCGGGATCATCGACGTCTACACGCCCACCCGGCGCCTGTCCTTCGCGGACCACTCGTGCGTGGGCGTCGCCTGGCTGCTCGACGTGCCCGAGCTCGTCACGCCGGCCGGCACCGTGGGCACCCGCCTGGACGGGGAGTTCACCTGGATCGAGGCGCGCGCGGAGTGGGTCCCGCCGTGCGTGTTCCACCGGTACGCCACCGCCGCCGAGGTCGACGACCTGCCCGTGCCGCCGGCCGGCGACTGGATCTACGCCTGGGCCTGGGAGGACGAGCCCGCCGGCCGGATCCGCGCCCGCGGCTTCCCCGGCCGCGGCGACGGCATCGACGAGGTCGAGGCGGCGGGCGCGCCGGCGCTGCTGCTCACCGAGCGGCTCGGCCGTGCCCTGAACATCACCCAGGGCGCGGGCTCCCAGATCCTGACGGCCCCGCAGCCGTACGGGTGGGTGGAGGTGGGCGGCCGGGTGTTCCTGGAGCGCTGAACCCTAGGGCCGATCGCGGGCGTCCGCGTACTTTTACGCGGCCGTACGGGTGGTCTGGCGTGTGCGGGAGGAGACGAACGGGGACCTCTGGGCGTGACCACTGAGCCCCGTGAGAGGAACGCCATGCGTATCCGTTCAGTTCTGGCCGCAACCGTCCTGGGTATCGCCCTCGCCGCCACCGGCGCGACGACCGCCACCGCCGACGAGGGTCCCCGCCAGCACCACGAGGAGCCTCGCGAGCACCACCACTTCGGTGGGGACGAGGGTGTCTGCAGCCCGTACATCGGCGCGATCGACACGGTCTCGGCCGACATCTTCTGGGCCGGCAAGCACTGCGACCGTTTCTGATCAGGCGCCGGGCCTCCTCGCCGTGAGTGCGGCGAGGGGGCCCGCTCCCGTCTCCGTCCGCCCGCGAGGCCGGCTCACGCCGAGAGCGGGAACTCCTCGCCCAGGGCCCGGAAGACGTCGGTGTTGAGCGCGAAGGCGCGCTTGCACTCGCTCACGATCCGCCGCTTCTCCAGGACGTCCGCGCGGACCCCGTCCAGCAGCTCCCGGTAACCCCGCTTGAACGCCGCCGGGTTGCCGATCTCCTCGAAGACGTAGAAGCGGACGCCGTCGCCCTTGCGCTCGAAGCCCCAGGTCCGCTCCGCCTTGTCGCGGATGATCTGCCCGCCGGAGAGATCGCCCAGATAGCGCGTGTAGTGGTGGGCCACGTACCCGGCCGGCCACCGCTCGGCACACTCCCGCACCCGCGCCGCGTACGCCTCGGTCGCCGGCAGTGCCGACATGCCCGACCGCCATCCGGCGCCCCGAAGGTGCGCGAGGTCCCGTTCCAGGGCCGGCAGCCGGAACAGCTCGGGCCGGATGAAGGGCCCGGCCGCCGGGTCCGCGGCCAGCCGCCCGGCGCCGGCCTCCAGCGCCTCGTAGACGAACCAGAGCTGCTCGGTGTAGCGCGTGTACGCCTCGACGCCGAGCCGGCCACCGAGGAGGTCGCTCATGAAGGTCGAGGTCTCGGCCTCCATGTGCTGCTCGTGGGACGCCGTGCGGATGAGTGTCGAGAACGAGTCCATGCCCACATCCTTTGAGGTAAGGCTTACCTAAGTCAATGGGTTCGATGGGTTTGCCGACGGTCTGTCGGTAAAAGCGTACAAGAAAAGACCCGCCCCCAGCAGGGGACGGGCCTCCGGTTCCGTTACGGCAGCGTGAGGATCTCCGCCCCCGTCTCGGTCACCACCAACGTGTGCTCGAACTGGGCCGTCCGCTTGCGGTCCTTCGTCAGCACCGTCCAGCCGTCGTCCCACATGTCGTACTCGTGCGTGCCGAGCGTCAGCATCGGCTCGATCGTGAACGTCATCCCGGGCTGGATGACGGTCGTCGCGTGCGGGCTGTCGTAGTGCGGGATGATCAGCCCGGAGTGGAACGACGAGTTGATCCCGTGCCCCGTGAAGTCCCGCACCACGCCGTACCCGAACCGCTTGGCGTACGACTCGATGACCCGCCCGATGATGTTGATCTGCCGGCCGGGCCGGACCGCCTTGATCGCCCGCTCGAGGGACTCCCGGGTCCGCTCCACCAGCAGCCGCGACTCCTCGTCGACGTCCCCGACCAGGTACGTGGCGTTGTTGTCGCCGTGCACCCCGCCGATGTACGCCGTCACGTCGAGATTGACGATGTCGCCGTCGCGCAGGACCGTCGAGTCCGGGATGCCGTGGCAGATGACCTCGTTGACGCTCGTGCACAGGGACTTCGGGAAGCCGCGGTAGCCCAGGGTCGACGGATAGGCGCCGTGGTCGCACATGTACTCGTGCGCCACCTTGTCCAGTTCGTCGGTGGTGACCCCCGGCGAGATCAGCTTCGCGGCCTCAGCCATCGCCTGCGCGGCGATCCGGCCGGCGCGGCGCATCGCCTCGATCGTCTCGGGCGTCTGCACCTCCGGCCCGGTGTACGGCGTCGGGGCGGGCTTGCCTACGTATTCGGGGCGGCGGATGTTTCCGGGCACCGAACGGAGGGGGGACAGCTCCCCCGGGACGAGCAGCGACTGGCCAGACATGCCAGTGAGTCTAACGAGCGGCCATGGGGGAACATGTCGATGGCGAGAGGAGCCGTCATGCCCCTGTTCAAGAAGCGGACCGTCGGGAAACCGGGCGAGTGGTACTACTGCCTGGAGCACAAGAAGGTCGAGGAGGGGCCGGAGTGCCCGGCCAAGGACCGTTTCGGCCCGTACGCCACCCGCGCGGAGGCCGAGCACGCGATGCAGACCGCCCGCGAGCGCAACCTCGAGTGGGAGAACGACCCCAAGTGGCACGACGCCCCGGCGGCCGGCGCCGCCGACGACGACTGACCACCCGAGCGATCACCCGGCCGAGCGCACGGCCGGTCACACGTCCACCGCCGGTGCGGCTGCCGACCTCTTGGCGCGCAGCCGCGCCGCATGGTCGTCCGTGCGCACGTCGTACCTCATCAGTCCCGGCAGGCACAGCGCCAGCAGCCCCACCGCGCCCACGCACAGCACCCCGCCCGACCAGACTGACGTCCGCACCCCCAGCCAGGCCGCCAGACCACCGCTGCGCACCTGGCCGACCGTCGGCCCCACGGAGTAGGACAGCAACTCGATCCCGGCGAGCCGTCCGCGCAGCTCGTCCGGGATCGTCTGGTTCCACATGACCCCGCGGAAGATGCCGCTGACCATGTCGAAGGCGCCCGCCAGGGCGAGGCAGAGCAGCACCAGCCAGACGTTCCCGGCGAGTCCGGCGGCGGCGATCGCCCCGCCCCACAGCGCGGCCGACAGCACCACCATCCGCCCGTGCCGATGCACCCGCGAGGTCCAGCCGCTGGTCAGGCTCACCAGCAGCGCCCCGGCCGGCACGGAGGCGTACATCAGCCCCAGCGACCACTCGGCGTCCAGTTCGTCCGCGAGGAACGGCAGGACGGCCAGCGGCATGGCCAGGAACATCGCGGCGAGGTCGACGGCGTACGTGCCGAGGAGCTCCTTGCGGCCCCAGGCGTACCGGGCCCCCTCGGCGATGGCCTTGAGGGACGGCTTCGCCGCCTCGTGCGCGGCGGGGGAGGCGGCGATGCGGACGACGAGGGCCACCGACACGACGAAGGTGAGGAGGTCGGCGGCGTAGGCCCAGCCGAGGCCCGCGTACGCGACGACGACACCGGCGACGGCCGGCCCCGCGACCCCGCCCACGGTCCACCGCAGCGCGTTCAGAGCGCTCGCCGCCGGCAGTTGCTCATGGGCGACGATCCGCGGCCACAGCGAGTCCAGCGCGGGCCGCTGCACGGAGACGAGGGCGGAGGACAGCGCGGCGACGAGGTACAGCGGCCAGATCGCGGGCCCCGGCAGCAGCGCGTTGACCAGCAGCACCGCGCTGAGCAGCCCCTGCCCGGCCTCCGTCCACACGATGAGCCTGCGCTTGTCCCACGCGTCCGCGAGGGCCCCGCCGTACAGGCCGAACACCACGAGCGGCACCAGCTCCACGGCCCCGATCGCCCCCACCGCCGCGGCCGACCCGGTCAGCTCCTTCAACTGCACCGGCAGCGCCACGAAGGTCAGGAAGCTGCCGAAGGTCGACACCGTGCCCGAGACCCAGAGCCGCCGGAAGTCCCGCGAGGCGCGCCAGGGGGCGAGATCGGGGAGCAGGGCCCGCAGACCCGAGGGAGCGGGAGGCACGGGGGAGGGGACGTCGTCGTCGATCACGAAGGGCCATGCTCGGGCGGGAGCGGAGCGTCGGGCAACTGCTTTTCGACGACACCGAGGGGCAGCCGGGTGGGCGGGTCACCAGGGGGGAGGGGGCGGTGCCGTCAGTCGTTCGGCGAGGTGGGAGAGCCGGTCGGCGAAACGTCGGCGCCCTCGCGTCGGGGGCGGCGTCTCGCCGGCGGCCGCGCTCACCAGGTGCTGCACGGTGTCCAGGTCCAGCTCGGAGCCGTCCGGCACGGCCAGCGTCTCGTGGGCCAGGGCCGTCAGCTCCCCCTCGCCCGGACCGAGGGCCAGGATCATGACGCCGGCCCGCCGGGCGTCCGACACCCGGTCGAGGAGCGGCGCGTCCCCCGACGGCGACGCCACCAGCAGCGTCTCGCCCCGCCGGGCCGCCTCGATCCGGCCCAGGCCGACCGCGAGATGCGCCGGGTCGGAAGGACGCGCGTCATGCCGTACGAGGGTCGGCGCCAGCTCCGGCGTACCCGACCAGGCGGCCTCGTCCACCAGATGCGCCGCGAGGTGCCAGGGCTCGTACGCCGCCGAGCCCACCAGCAGCAGCCCGCCGCCGTGCGACACGACCGACCCGCGCAGCAGCGCGCCGAACCGCCGGGTGGCCCCCAGCCACTCGGTCCCGGCGAGCACCTCACGCAGCAGCGCGACCCGTACGGCGTCCATGCGGCCGCATCGTGCCGCAACCGGCCGCCGCCCGCCCGGGGTTCGCCCCTCGTTCACCCGACATGACGAAGGACCGCTCCGCACGCCCACGTAAAGTCGGCCCATGACCTCTACCGACAGTGCACAGAACGCCGCCGCGGCCGCCCCGGCGAAGGCCCCCGCCAAGGACCCGTGGGACCTCCCCGACGTCTCCGGACTGGTCGTCGGCGTGCTCGGCGGGACCGGCCCGCAGGGCAAGGGTCTCGCCTACCGGCTCGCCAAGGCCGGCCAGAAGGTGATCATCGGTTCGCGGGCCGCCGACCGCGCCCGGGCCGCCGCCGACGAGCTCGGGCACGGGGTCGAGGGCGCCGACAACGCCGAGACCGCGCGCCGCAGCGACATCGTGATCGTCGCCGTGCCGTGGGACGGCCACGGCAAGACCCTGGAGTCCCTGCGCGAGGAACTGGCCGGCAAGCTGGTCGTCGACTGCGTCAACCCGCTCGGCTTCGACAAGCAGGGCGCCTACGCGCTGAAGCCGGAGGAGGGCAGCGCCGCCGAGCAGGCCGCCGCCCTGCTGCCGGACTCCCGCGTCGCCGCGGCCTTCCACCACCTCTCGGCGGTCCTCCTCCAGGACCCGGAGATCGACGAGATCGACACCGACGTGATGGTGCTGGGCGAGGAGCGGGCCGACGTCGAGCTCGTCCAGGCGCTGGCCGGCCGGATCCCCGGGATGCGCGGCGTCTTCGCCGGGCGGCTGCGCAACGCCCACCAGGTGGAGTCCCTGGTCGCCAACCTGATCTCCGTCAACCGCCGCTACAAGGCCCACGCCGGGCTGCGCGTCACGGACGTGTGAGCGCATGGGGGACACTGGTCGGAGCAGCCCAGCAGTGTCCCCCCGACAGGAGAAGCCGGACCCATGTCCCCCCTGCCCGCGCCCAGCCCGAGCCGGCGGCTCGCCCTCTACACCCTCGTCGTCTGCGTACTCGCCGTGGCCGCGGCGGTCGTCTCCTTCGTCCAGGGCAGCTTCCTGGGCGTCGTGTGGGTGCTGCTCGCTGGCCTGTCCTCCAACATGACCTGGTACTACGTGAAGCGGGAGAAGGCGCGCGGGGCCGCGGGGGCGGACGTCAGCCGTTGACCGCGCAGAACTCGTTCGTGCCCTCCCAGAAGCGGTACAGGGACTGACCGCAGTACGTCTCGAGGTCGCCGATCCCGAGAACGCGCAGCACCGCGTCGATCATGTCGAAGAAGACCCCGTTGACCGCCGGCACCCACAACAGCGCGAACACGAACAGCAGGCCGAACGGCGCGAACGGCTCCACCTGCCGCTTGATGTTGTACGAAAGCCAGGGCTCGACGACCCCGTAGCCGTCCAGCCCGGGCACCGGAAGGAAGTTCAGGATCGCCGCCGTGACCTGGAGCAGGGCGAGGAAGGCGAGCGCGAACCGGAAGTCGGCCGGCACGCCGTCCAGCGCGCCCAGCCAGAACGGCGCCGTGCACACCACCGCGAACAGCACGTTCGTCAGCGGACCGGCCGCCGAGATCAGACTGTGCCGCCACCGCCCCCGGATCCGCGCCCGCTCGATGAAGACCGCACCGCCCGGCAGACCGATCCCGCCCATGATCACGAACAGCACCGGCAGCACCACGCTGAGCAGGGCGTGCGTGTACTTCAGTGGGTTGAGCGTGAGATATCCCTTGGCGCCGACCGAGATGTCGCCGCTGTGCAGGGCGGTACGCGCGTGTGCGTACTCGTGCAGACACAGGGAGACGATCCAGGCGGCCGTCACGAACAGGAACACCGCCACCCCCGGCCGCTCGGCGAACCCCGTCCAGGTCGCCCAGCCGGTGACCGCCGTCACGGCCAGGATCCCGAGGAAGACGGGGCTGATCCTCCGCTCGGCGCTGCGGGTGGTGGCGGTGGTCATGGGGCCCCCTGAGCTCGTACGCGGGTGTGGAACTGCCCGACCGTACCCGGCCCGGCGCACCGGGAGAACGTCTCGCGACCGGCCGCCGGTTCCGCGGACGGGCGGAAGGTGAGGGCATCCGGCTCGCGCCACCCCGCCGCAACCCCGTGACCGACCTCGATCCCACCGGAGAGAATGGACCCCGTGCGCTACCGCATTCTCGGCACCACCCAGGCACTCCGTCCGGACGGCGTCCCCGTCGCCGTCGGCGGAGCGCGGCTGCGCGCCCTGCTGGCCGTGCTGGCGCTGCGGGCCGGCCGGAGCGTTCCCGCCGGGCTGCTGGTGGAGGAGGTGTGGGCCGGCGATCCGCCCGCCGACGCGCCGGGGGCGCTCCAGGCGCTGGTCGGCCGGCTGCGCCGGGCCCTCGGGGCGGGCGCGATCGACTCCGCCGACGGCGGTTACCGGCTGGCCGCCGCCCCGGACGACGTCGACCTGCACCGCTTCGAGCGGCTGACCGCCGACGGCGTCCGCGCCCTCACCGACGGGGACCCCGCCAAGGCGGCCGTCGTCCTCGACGACGCCCTCGCCCTGTGGCAGGGCCCGGCCCTCGCCGACCTGCCCGACCGTGCCGCCGAGGCGGCCCGCTGGGAGGCCCGCCGCCTCGACGCGGTGCGCGCCCGGCACACCGCGGCGATCGCCCTCGGCCAGGCCGAGCGGTCGCTGCCCGAACTCACCGCCCTGTGCGACGCCCACCCGCTGGACGAGCCCCTCCAGGTCCTGCGGCTGCGCGCCCTGCGGGAGGCGGGCCGCACCGCTCAGGCGCTGGCCGCGTACGACGAGGTCCGCCGGCTGCTGGCGGACCGCCTCGGCACCGACCCCGGCCCCGAACTGCGCGCCCTGCACACGGAGCTGCTCGGCCCCGGCGATCCGGCGAGCCCTGGGGAACCGTCCCGTCCCGTCGGGCCCGCGGACCCGGGCCGGGCGCCCGCACCGGCATCCCCCGCCCCGTCGCCCCCGCCCCTCGGCAACCTCCGGGCCCGCCTCACCTCCTTCGTCGGCCGCGAGGCCGACATCGCGGCCATCCGGGGGGACCTCGCGAGCGCGCGGCTCGTGACGCTGCTCGGGCCCGGCGGGGCCGGCAAGACCCGGCTGTCGCAGGAGACCGCCGAGACCGTACGGGACACCGCGCGCGACGGCGTCTGGCTGGCCGAGCTCGCGCCCGTCGCCGACCCGGACGCCGTGCCGCAGGCCGTCCTCACCGCCGTGGGAGCTCGCGAGACCGTGCTGTACGGCGCCGGCGCCGAGGAGATGCGGGTCGCCGCCGAGCGCCACGACGACCCCCTGGAGCGTCTGGTCGAACACTGCGCCCGACGCCGCATGCTGATCGTCCTCGACAACTGCGAGCACGTGGTCGAGGCCGCCGCCCGGCTCGTCGAGGAGCTGCTGGCGCGCTGCCCCGAGGTGACGGTGCTGGCCACCAGCCGGGAGCCGCTCGGGGTGCCCGGGGAGGTGCTGCGTCCGCTGGCTCCGTTGCCGGAGCGGGTGGCGCTGCGGCTGCTCGCCGACCGGGGCGCGGCCGCCCGTCCCGGCTTCCGGCCCGACGCCGACGACGAGACCGCGGCGGCCTGCGCGGAGATCTGCCGTCGGCTCGACGGTCTGCCGCTCGCCATCGAGCTCGCCGCCGCCCGGCTACGGATGCTGACGCCCCGCCAGATAGCCGACCGGCTCGACGACCGGTTCCGGCTGCTGACCTCCGGCAGCCGGACCGTCCTGCCCCGCCAGCAGACCCTGCGGGCCGTCGTCGACTGGTCCTGGGACCTCCTCGACGAGGACGAACGCGACGTCCTGGCCCGCCTGTCGGTCTTCGCCCGCGGTTGCGACCTCGCCGCCGTCGAAGCGGTGTGCGGCCCGGCCACCGCCGACTCCCGTGACTCACGCGCGGGCCACGACTCCCTCGCCGCGCTCGACCTGCTCGCCTCGCTCGTCGACAAGTCGCTCGTCGTCGCCGCCCCGGGGCCCCGGGGCGACATGCGCTACCGGCTTCTGGAGACCGTCGCCGAGTACGCGGGCGAGCGGCTGGACGAGTCGGGGCGGCGGGCGGCGGCCGAGCGCGCGCATCTGACGTACTACCGCGAACTCGCCCGCACCATCGATCCGTTGCTGCGCGGACCCGGCCAGCGGGACGCCATCGACCGCTTGCAGCTGGAGTACGAGAACCTGCGCACCGCGCTGGGCCGCGCCGTCGCGGCACGTGACGAGCAGGAGGCGCTCTGCCTGACCCTGTCCCTCGTCTGGTACTGGCAGATGCGCGACCTGCGCATCGAGGCCCGCACCTGGTGCGTCGAGGTCATGGCCCTCGGTCCCGACCCGTTCGCCGAACCCCTGCGCCGGGCCGCGCCGGTGTGGAAGTCCTGCATCGATGCCCCGCCGCCGATGACCGGCGAGATCCTCGCGGAGGCCCGGCGCGGCGTCCACCTGGCCCATCTCGCCTGTATGGACACCGAGTTGGAGGCCTGGCAGACCCAGACCTCGCAGACCAAGCTGCGCCTGATCGCCGCGGCCTACGAGCCCGGCATGCCCCAGACCTGCCGCGCACCCGGCCTGCTCTGGTTCTTCGCGGTGATGATGACCGGTGACCCGGAGCGCATCCGCGCCATCGTCGACGCCAACGTCGACACCTGCCGTCGGACGCCCGGCTACGAGTGGGAGCTCGCCTCCTGCCTCCAGATGCGGGCCAACATCCTCGCCAACCGCTCCGACTGGGCCGGAAGCGCGTTCCGGGACGCGGCCGAGGCCCTGGAGATCTTCCGGCGCCTGGGCGATGCCTGGGGCACCGCGGAGTCCCTCTCCGCCCGCGCCGAGGCCCATGAACGCATGGGGGCCTACCGCGAGGCCGCCGCCGACTACGAGGGCGCCATCGAGTACGCCGAACGGCTCGGCGCCCGCTCCCAGTCGGCGGTCCTCGCGGCCCGGCTCGGCAGCGTGCTGCTGGAGGCGGGCGACGAGGAGCGGGGCGAGCGGATGCTCCGTGAGGTGATCGTCGGCGAGGAGCGCACGGTCAACGAGGCGATGCACATCGCCCGTCTCTTCCTGGCCGGCTGGCTCGGCGTCACCGGGCGTCACGCCGAAGCGCGCGAGCAACTGCGTCTCCTCCGCGAGCAGTTCGACTTCGGTCACTTCGCGGTCTTCGACGCCTTCATCCTGGGCGCGGAGTCATGGCTGGACGCGATCGACGGCCGGTTCACCCAGGCCCTGACCGGTGTCCGGACCGCCCTGGAACGGGCCACGGACCCGCTCTCCGTGGCCATGGCCCCGCACATGCGTTCCTTCTACCTCTTCATCGCGGCGACCTCCCTGTCCGGCGTGGACGGCGGCAGCCGCGCCGCTGTCGCCGCCCGCTGCCTGGGCGCCGCCGACACCCTGCTGCCGCCGAGCCATGTGTTCCCGCGCCTGGAGCGCGAGGCGCGCGACCTGGCCATGGCCCGCACGCGCGGCGCGCTCGGCGACGCGGAGTTCGAGAGGGCGTACGCCGAGGGCGGCGGCCTCTCCTACGAGGAGGCCACCGCCCTGGTGTGAGGATCGTCCTGACGCGGCAGGACGCGTACCGCCGCGTCCTGGCGTGACCGTCCGGCGCCCCGGCTCAGGTCTTCGTGCGGAACTTGTGGATCGCGACCGGCGCCATCACCGCCGTGAGCCCTATCGACCAGGCCAGCGTCACCCACAGTCCGTGTGCGACCGGCCCGCCCACCATCAGTCCGCGCGCCGCGTCCGCGAGCGAGGACAGCGGGTTGTACTCGGTGAAGTTCTGGAGCCAGCCGGGCATCGACTGCGTCGGGGCGAAGATCGACGAGCCGAACTGGAGCGGCATCAGCACCAGGAAGCCCATCGCCTGCACGGACTGCGCGCTCTTCATCACCACGCCGAGGGTGAGGAACACCCACATCAGCGCCGAGCCGAACACCGTGGCCAGCCCCACGGCGGCGAACAGACCGGCCCAGTGGGTGATGTCGAAGCCCACCAGCACGGCCACCACCATGAGGATCACGCAGGCGACCAGCATGCGCATCAGCTCGACGACTATCTTGGCGAAGAGCACCGAGCCCCGTCCGATGGGCAGCGACCGGAAGCGGTCCATGACCCCGGAGTTGAAGTCCGTGTTGAAGCCGGTGCCCACGCCCTGCGCCATGTTCATCCCCATCATGGCCAGCAGCCCGGGAATGACGTACTGCACGTACGCCTCCTGCCCGCCGCCCAGCGACTGCCCGATCGAGCCGCCGAAGACGTACACGAACAGCAGGGTGAAGATCACCGGGAAGAGGACCGCGTCGAACATCGACTCCGGGTCCTGCCGGATCCACAGCAGGTTGCGGCGGATCAGGGCGCCGGTGTGCCGGAGGTGGCTGCGCAACGGGATGCGCGAATCGGCGGTGGTGCTGACGTCGATCGTGGCCGCGCTCATACGGCGACCTCCTCGCGGGTCTCGGTGGGTCGGGCGTCCTGCGGGGCACTCGCGCGGTGGCCGGTGAGGGACAGGAAGACCTCGTCCAGGCTGGGCAGTTCGGTGGTGAGGGAGGTGAGCGTGATGCCGCGCGCGCTGACCGCGCCGATCACGGCGGTGAGCTGCTCGTCGCTGAGCACCGGCACCAGCACGGAACCGCGCTCGGCGTCCACGACGGTGGTGGCGAGCCCGGTGATGCCGAGCCCGTCGAGCCAGCTCGCCAGCGGCCGCAGCTGAAGCGGGTCGGCGGGCCGCACCCGCAGCGTCCGGCCGCCGACCCGGGCCTTCAGCTCCTCGATGCCGCCGCCGGCGATGACCTTGCCCCGGTCGACGACGGTCAGCTCGGAGGCGAGCTGCTCGGCCTCCTCCATGTACTGGGTGGTCAGCAGCACGGTGACCCCGTCCCCGACCATCGCCTTGACCTCGGTCCACACCTCGTTGCGGGTGCGCGGGTCGAGGCCGGTCGTCGGCTCGTCCAGGAACAGCACCTGCGGCCGGCCGATCATCGACGCGGCGAGGTCGAGTCGGCGCCGCATACCGCCGGAGTACGTGCTCACGGGCCGCTTGGCCGCCTCGGTGAGCGAGAACCGCTCCAGCAGCTCGTCGGCGCGGGTCCGGGCCTCCTTGCGGGGCAGGTCGAGCAGCCGTCCGATGAGGTACAGGTTCTCCCACCCGGGGAGCTTCTCGTCCACGGAGGCGTACTGACCGGTGAGGCCGATCACCCGGCGCAGCTGCCGGGGCTGGCGCATCACGTCGTAGCCGGCGACGGTCGCCCGCCCGCTGTCGGCGGCGAGCAGGGTGGACAGGATCCGCACGAGGGTCGTCTTCCCGGCGCCGTTCGGCCCGAGCACCCCCATCACGGTTCCCGCCCGTACGTCCAGGTCGACCCCGTCCAGCGCCTTGGTCTCGCCGTAGTGCTTGACCAGCCCCCGAACGGTCACGGCGCTGTCCGCGCCACTGGGGTTCTTGTCGATTCGCGTCATGACAGGAACTGTGCCGCCCCCCACCGACAAAGCACCGACAGACCGCCGACAGCGACCTGCCGGCACCGACATCCCCCCGACGCGCACAATGGGCGCAGCCCGCCGACTGGGGGAAGACCGGCGGGCTGCGGTGGTGCGGAAATGGCTCAGTGAACGCTGTGCTCGTCCAGCGGGAACGTTCCGCCGACGACGTCCTCGGCGAACGCCTTCGCCGCGTCGCCCATGACCTCGCGCAGGTTCGCGTACTGCTTGACGAACTTCGGCACCCGGCCCCCGGTCAGCCCGAGCATGTCGGTCCACACCAGTACCTGGGCGTCCGTCTCCGGCCCGGCGCCGATGCCGACGGTGGGGATGTGCAGCACCCGGGTGACCTCGGCGGCCAGCTCGGCCGGGACCAGCTCCAGCACCACCGCGAACGCGCCCGCGTCCTGCACGGCCTTCGCGTCCCGCAGCAGCTGCTGGGCCGCCTCCTCGCCGCGGCCCTGCACGCGGTAACCCATCGCGTTCACGGACTGCGGGGTGAGGCCGATGTGCGCCATGACCGGGATGCCGGACTCGACGAGGAGCTCGATCTGGCGGTGCGAGCGCTCGCCGCCCTCCAGCTTCACGGCACCGACCCCGGCCTCCTTCACCAGACGGGTCGCCGAGCGCAGCGCCTGCACCGGTCCCTCCTGGTAGGAGCCGAAGGGCAGGTCGCCGACGATCAGCGCACGGGTGGTGCCCCGTACGACGGCCGCCGACAGCATGGTCATCTCGTCGAGGGTGACGGGCACGGTCGTCTCGTAGCCCAGATGGCAGTTGCCCGCCGAGTCGCCCACCAGCATCACGGGGATCCCGGCCTCGTCGAAGACGGAGGCGGTCATCGCGTCGTAGGCGGTGAGCATGGGCCACTTCTCGCCGCGTTCCTTGGCGAGAGCGATGTCGCGGACGGTGATGCGGCGTGTGCCCTTGCCTCCGTACAGCGCCTTGCTGCCGTCGGGGGCATTGGTGTGGGCAGCCGAAAGCTGCGTCATTGCAACGGCTCCTTTGTCATCTCGAGGCGCCCTCACGGCGTCCCCGGACCACCACCCATGGTGGCACCTCGTGCCAGGGAGAGCCAGAGCGCCCCCTGTGGGTAAAGCCTCAGTAAGAAAAACGGTAAGAGGAATCGATACGAGACGGTCTCGTATCGGAAGTGCCTTACGCTCGACGCCATGACTACTCCTGCCGTCCCCACCGCTCCGCGGATACCGGAAGCGGTGCACCGGCGTCGTTGGGCGATCCTCGGTGTCCTGATGCTGAGCCTGCTGATCGTGGTGCTCGACAACTCGATCCTGAACGTCGCGATCAAGACGATCTCGACACCCGCCCCCACCGGCCTCGGCGCCACCCAGAGCGAGCTGGAGTGGGCGATCAACTCCTACACGCTCGTCTTCGCGGGACTGCTGTTCACCGCCGGTCTGCTCGGTGACCGGATCGGCCGCAAGAAGGTCCTGCTCGGCGGACTCGCCGTCTTCGGCATCGGCTCCGCGCTCGCCGCGGAATCCGGCTCGCCCGCCCAGCTCATCGCCTTCCGCGCGGTGATGGCCCTCGGGGCCGCCTTCGTGATGCCCGCGACCCTCGCCGTCCTGATGAACGTCTTCGAGCGCGAGGAGCAGCCCAAGGCGATCGGCATCTGGGCGGGCGGCGTCGGGCTGGCCATCGCCATCGGACCCATCACCGGCGGTCTCCTCCTCGACCACTTCTGGTGGGGCTCGGTCTTCCTGATCAACGTGCCGATCGTGCTGCTCGCGTTCGGGCTGATGCTGTGGCTGGTGCCCGAGTCCCGCGACCCGAACCCCGGCCGCGTCGACCTCGTCGGCGTCGTCCTGTCGGTCGTCGGCCTGGTGCTGCTCGTCTACGGCATCATCAAGGGCGGCGAACTGGCCGACTTCACGGACCCGACCGTGCTGGCGACCATAGGGGCCGGTCTGCTCGTCCTCGTCGCGTTCGTGGTGTTCGAGAAGCGCAGCGACCACCCGTCCGTCGACATGGACTACTTCAAGAACAAGGTGTTCTCGGCCGCGATGGCCGTCATCACGCTGGTCTTCTTCGCGCTGATGGGCGTCACCTTCTTCTCGGTCTTCTACACCCAGAGCGTGCGCGGCTACTCCCCGCTGCAGTCCGGTCTGCTCCTGCTGCCGCTGGCCGCCGCCCAGCTGATCTTCGCGCCGCGCGCCCGGCTGGTCGTCGACCGCTTCGGGGTCCGGGCCACGACCACCGCGGCGATGGTCGTCCTCGCGGCGACCCTGGTCGCGTTCGCCACGCTGGACGCCGACACGCCGATCTGGCTCCTGGAGATCGTCTTCTTCTTCATGGGCACCGGAATGGCCCACGTCATGACCCCCACCAGTGTGGTCATCATGCAGGCTCTGCCCCGCGAGAAGGCCGGCTCCGCCTCCGCGCTCAGCAACACCTTCCGCCAGCTCGGCGGCGCGCTCGGCATCGCCGTCCTCGGCTCGGTGCTGTCGGCGTCGTACCGCAACGGCATCGAGGGCCATCTCGGCACGCTGCCGGCGGCCCTGCGCGACACGGCGGGCGAGTCCATCGAGGCGACTCTCGGGATCGCCGCGAAACTCGGCGACCAGGGCAGGGTGCTGGTCACCCCCGCCAACGACGCCTTCCTGCACGCCATGCACGTCACCGCCCTGTGCGGGGCCGGGGTCGCGGCCGTGGGCGCGGTCGTGGTGGCCGTGTTCCTGCCGGGCCGGCCGAAGCCCGCACCCGAGGGCGCGACGGAAGAGGGGGAGTTGGTGCGGACGAAGCCTTAGGGGTGGTGGCGGGGGCGGCCGGGAATCGCCGCCCCACCCGCCCCTCGGGCGACAATTCCCGCACTGTGACGAAAGGATCGAACACGTGAGCCTCGCCGACAGGGGGACCGCCGTCGGGGACACCGGCGTGAGCGGGGAGCAGCCCGTCCGGGGACGCCCCCGGAGCGAGGCCGTGGAACGGGCCATCATCGAGGGCACGATGAAGCTGCTGGAGGACGGCGTGTCGCTCGCCGAGATCTCCATCGAACGCATCGCCCGTACCGCCGGCGTCGGCAAGGCCGCCATCTACCGCCGGTGGAGCGGCAAGGAGGAGCTCTTCGTCGACGTGTTGCGGGCCGCCGAACCGCAGGATCCCGAACTCCCCGGCACGTCCATGCGCGACGACCTGATCGTGCTCCTCGAGGCGTTGCGGCGGCGCGGCCTCGCCAACCGTTCCTCGGCGATCCTGCACAACGTCCACGCGCAGATGAAGAGCAGCCCGAAGATCTGGGCGGCTTACCACAACACGGCGATAGAACCCCGGCGCAGGATGGCCGTCGAGGTCCTGCGCCGGGGTCAGGAGAACGGCGAACTGCGCGCCGACCTGGATGTGGAACTGATGAACGACATCTTCACGGGTCCCATGCTCCTTCGCGCGATCATGCGCCCTGACGCCGACCTCCCCGAGGAACTCCCCGCGCGCATCGTCGACACGCTGCTCGAAGGGCTACGCCCCGTCAGTTCCGCGACCCGGTAACCCGAATGTGCGCGTTTCGTCACAGACCGGGCCCCGCGCCCCGGGACCGGAACCCGTGAGACCGCCCCGGTCGTCCTCGTGCCCGTACGGCCGTCACGGGACGGCGAGATCAAAGCCGATCATCCCCTAGGGTCGTACCCGGGGGACGGACGGTGTGCAAGGCAGGCAGTGAGGCGACGGTATGGCGCAGCAGGCGTACATGACGGAGACGGACGACAACGGAGGCTCGGGTCCCGAGCCTCGGGGAGTTCGGCTCCGGCGCCTGATCGGCACTCTGCTCGGCCGGATCGGCGCGGGCTGGCGCGGTGATCCGCGCATCTGGCGGCGGGGCCTGGTCCTCACCGGGTTCGCGTTGGCGTTCGCCCTGGTGTTGGGACTGCACTCGCGCATCCCCAACCGCTACGGCAACCTCGGCAGTCTCACGGAGACGTTCCTGCCCTGGATCGGCCTGTTCGTGCCGGTGCTGCTGGTGCTGGCGCTGGTGCGCAAGTCGGCGACCGCGCTGATCGCCGTCGTCCTCCCGGCCGTGGTCTGGCTGAACCTCTTCGGCGGGCTCCTCGTCGACCGGACCGGCAGCGGCGGCGACCTCACCGTCGCCACCCACAACGTCAACGCGGAGAATCCGGACCCGGCCGGCACCGCCCGTGACGTGGCCGCGTCCGAGGCGGATGTGCTGGCCCTGGAGGAGCTGACCGCCACGGCGGTGCCGGTGTACGAGAAGGCGCTGGCGGCGACGTACAAGTACCACTCGGTGCAGGGCACGGTCGGCCTGTGGAGCAGGTATCCGCTGGGCGGGGTGAAGCCCGTCGACATCAAGCTGGGCTGGACGCGCGCGATGCGGGCGACGGTCACGACGCCGGAGGGGGAGGTCGCCGTCTACGTCGCCCACCTCCCGTCGGTGCGGGTGAAGCTCCAGGCCGGGTTCACCGCCCGGCAGCGCGACAAGAGCGCGGACGCGCTGGGCGAGGCGATCGCCGACGAGAAGCTGACCCGGGTGATCCTGCTCGGCGACCTCAACGGCACCATGAACGACCGCTCGCTCAACGCCGTGACCTCCCAGATGCGCTCCACGCAGGGCGCGGCGGGCAGCGGCTTCGGCTTCAGCTGGCCCGCGTCGTTCCCGATGGCGCGGATCGACCAGATCATGGTGAAGGGCGTGGAGCCGGTCACCTCCTGGACGCTGCCGCAGACGGGCAGCGACCATCTGCCGGTGGCGGCGCGTGTGAAGGTCACCACACCTTAATCAGGGGGTCACCCGCTGGAATAGCGGCCCGGGGAGACTTTGTTCCGTACTTGAACATACGAAACGTATGATGAACGGAACCCACTCTCCCTGAAAGGCAAGTTCTCCATGCCCCTGGCCCTGCTCGCCCTGGCCGTGGGTGCCTTCGGAATCGGCACCACGGAGTTCGTGATGATGGGCCTGCTGCCCGACGTCGCGGACGACCTGCATGTCTCGATCCCGACCGCCGGACATCTGGTCTCGGCATACGCGCTCGGCGTCGTCATCGGCGCCCCGCTGCTGGCCGCGGTCACGGCACGGATGTCCCGCCGTACCGTCCTGATCTCCCTGATGGGCCTGTTCGTCGTGGGCAACGCCCTGTCGGCCCTCGCCCCCGGCTACGACTCCCTGCTGGCCGCCCGCTTCCTCAGCGGTCTCCCGCACGGCGCGTTCTTCGGCGTCGGCGCGGTGGTCGCCACCAACCTGGTCGCCCCCGAGCGCAAGGCCCGCTCGGTGTCGCTGATGTTCCTCGGCCTGACCGTCGCCAACATCGCGGGCGTCCCCGTCGCCACCCTCATGGGACAGCAGCTGGGCTGGCGCGCCACCTTCCTCGGCGTCAGCGTGATCGGCCTGGCGGCGATCGCCTCCCTGGCCCTGCTGATCCCGCGCGACCACACCCACGCGCCCGCCGTCGGGCTGCGCCGCGAGCTGGCGGCCCTGCGCTCGCTGCCGGTGTGGCTGGCCCTCGGCACGACGGTGGCCGGCTTCGGCGCCCTGTTCTCCGCCTACAGCTACATCACCCCCATGCTGACGGACTCCGCCGGCTACGCCGACTCCAGCGTGACGCTGCTGCTCGCGCTCTTCGGCGTCGGCGCGACGATCGGCAACCTGCTGGGCGGCCGCCTCGCCGACCACGCGATGCGCCCGACCCTGTTCGCCGGCCTGACGTCCCTGGTCGTCGTCCTGGCCCTGTTCCCGCTGCTGATGACGACCGCGTGGGGCGGCGCGCTGGCCGTGGTCCTGCTCGGCGTGGCGGCGTTCGTGACGGGTTCGCCGCTCAACCTGATGGTGATGGAGAAGGCGGCCGCGGGCCCGTCGCTGGCCTCCTCCGCCAACCAGGCCGCGTTCAACATGGCCAACGCCGGCGGCGCCTGGCTCGGCGGCCTGGCCCTCGCGGCCGGCTTCGGCGCGACCTCACCCGCGGTGGTGGGAGCGGCGCTGGCAGTGCTCGGTCTGGGCGTGGCCTCGGTGGCCTACGCGGTGGACCGCCGCAGGACGACCACGACCCCGACCGGCCGCGAGCGGATCGTCGCCACCCACGTCCCGCAGCGGGCGGAGGCGGGGGTAGGTCACTGACGTCGGCGGCGGGTCCGAACGTGGCGTCGACGACGCATACGGACCTTCGGACCGCGCGTGCTCAGACCGGCAGCTCCCATGAGGGCCCACCGGGATTCCCCGCCCGGACGCGTTGCGTGCCGCCGGCCTCCACGGTCATGCCGAACTCCGACTGTGGAGGTGATCCCGCGTCCTGCCAGGTTGTGAGGGCGTCCTCCACGTCGTCCAGGAGGCCCGGATCCACGCGGGTCGGGCGGGCAGGCTCGTCGTGTCGTCACGGCCAGAAGGGAGAGCCGTGCCACCAGCCGCTGATTGGCTCTCGACCGGTTGGGGTTCCGGCCGGGAGACTGGCGGTCCGTTGCCGGGGGTTGGGGAGTTTGCGATGCAGGTAGCCGTGGTCACCTTCGACGGGTTCAACGAGCTCGACAGCTTCATCGCCTCCGCACTGATCAACCGGTGCCGCAAGGACGGCCTGGAGGCCTTCGTCACGACGCCGACGCCGGTGGTGACGTCGATGAACGGTGTCGAGGTGACCGGGCAGCGCCCGATGGAGTTCGTGACCGAGGCCGATGTCGTGCTGATCGGCAGCGGGGTGAGGACACGGGACGTGGTCGCCGACGACCGGCTGATCTCCCGGCTGCCGCTCGACCCTTCGCGCCAGCTGATCGGCGCGCAGTGCTCCGGAGCGCTGGTGCTCGCCCGGCTCGGGCTGCTGGGTGACATGCCGGTCAGCACGGACAGGACGAGCCGGCCCTTCGTCGAAGCCTGCGGCGTCACCGTGCTGGACGCGCCGTTCCACGCCGAGGGGAACATCGCCACGGCGGGTGGCTGCCTGGCGTCGCAATACCTCGCCACGTGGGTGATCACCCGGACGCTCGGGGAGGACGCCGCGCGTGACGTCCTCGACTACGTGGCTCCGGTCGGCGAGAACCAGGAGACCGTCGAGCGCGCCGTGCGTGCCGTCCGGGCGGGCGAGTCCGCCCTGCGCTGACGTCCTGCGCCGACGCCCTCGCTGATGCCTGGCGGCAACGCTGTCGGGCCGTGTCGGGTCCCTTGTCGGGTCCTTGTCGATCGGTTGGCCGGGCCATGGTCAGTTAACTGTAAAGAACCTTGACAGTTAACTGGTCTAGTCCAAACATGGTCACTGCTCGCCTCCGCGGTTCTGTCCTTCCGCTGTCCCCGCATGCCCTTTTCCCCTGGGAGCGTCAGTGAGACGACCTGGTCACCTTCGCGCACTGCTGTCCTGTCTGAGCGCCGGCGCTCTGTCCACCGGGCTCCTCGCACTCGGAGGAGGGAACGCGCTCGCCGCGCCGCTCCCGGACGCCGGCAAGTCCATGCCGAGCCATGTGGCGGCTCCCTACTTCGAGGCGTGGACCGGCGAGAGCCCGGCCGCGCTCGCCGCCGCCTCCGGCAACAAGTACCTCACCCTGGCCTTCCTCCAGACCGCCGCGGCGGGCTCGTGCACCGCGTACTGGAACGGCGCGGTCGACCAGCCGGTCTCCCAAGCGGTCTTCGGCCGCGACATCGCCACGATCCAGGCACGCGGCGGCAACGCCGTCCCGTCCTTCGGCGGCTGGTCCGCGGACACCACCGGCACCGAACTGGCGGACAGCTGCACCAGCGTCGACGCCATCGCCAAGGTGTACGAGAGCCTCGTCACGACGTACGGCATCACCCGGATCGACCTCGACGTCGAGGGTGACTCCATCGACAACGCCGCCGGCGTCGACCGCCGCAACAAGGCGATCGCACAGGTCCAGCGCTGGGCCGATCGCACCGGCCGCAGTGTGCAGTTCTCCTACACCCTGCCGACCTCCGTCACCGGCCTCGAAGCAGGCGGCCTGGCCCTGCTGAAGAACGCCGTCGCCAACGGCGCGCGGGTGGACGTCGTCAACCTCATGACCTTCGACTACTACGACGGCGCGACCCACGACATGGCGGCCGACACGGCCACGGCGGCCCAGGGGCTGCACGACCAACTGGCCGCGCTCTACCCGAAGAAGAGCCCCGCGAAGCTGTGGAGCATGATCGGCGTCATCGAGATGCCCGGCATCGACGACTACGGCCCCGAGGAGACCTTCACCACGAAGGACGCGGTCGCCGTGGAGAAGTGGGCCGAGGCCAAGAAGATCAACACGCTCTCCTTCTGGGCGCTTCAGCGCGACAACGGCGGCTGCCCGGGCACCGGCGGCTCCGACTCGTGCTCCGGGATCGCCCAGGACACCTGGGCCTTCAGCCACGCCTTCGAACCGTTCACCAAGAGCGGCCTGCGGTAACACGCACCGCACCA
Source organism: Streptomyces sp. NPDC102259 (assembly GCF_044766465.1). Lineage (NCBI taxonomy): Bacteria > Bacillati > Actinomycetota > Actinomycetes > Kitasatosporales > Streptomycetaceae > Streptomyces > Streptomyces sp. NPDC102259. Next base: position 904,316 of record NZ_JBIWMA010000001.1, read on the forward strand.
TCGCGGCCGGGCCCGGTCGCATCGCGCGACTGGGCCCGGCCACGGTACGGGGCTCGGAGCGGTCAGACCGACTCGCGCCAGCCGTTCGTGATCGGCAGGCGGCGGTCCTTGCCGAAGCCCTTCGCCGAGATCTTCGTGCCCGGCGGGTACTGGCGCCGCTTGTACTCGGCGGTGTCCACCATGCGCAGGGTCTTGACGACCAGCTCACGGTCGTAGCCCGCCGCGACGATCGCGTCCGCGCCCTGGTCCCGGTCGACGTACAGCTCGAGGATCGCGTCCAGGACGGGATAGTCCGGGAGCGAGTCGGTGTCGACCTGGCCGGGGCGCAGCTCCGCGCTCGGCGGCTTGGTGATCGAGTTCTCGGGGATCGGCGGGGTCTGGCCCCGCTCCGCCGCGGCGCGGTTGCGCCACTCCGCGAGCCGGAAGATCCACGTCTTGTAGACGTCCTTGATGGGGCCGTACGCGCCCACCGAGTCGCCGTACAGCGTCGAGTAGCCGACCGCCAGCTCCGACTTGTTGCCGGGGGCGAGGACGATGTGGCCCTCCTGGTTGGAGATCGCCATCAGGAGCGTGCCGCGCAGACGCGACTGGAGGTTCTCCTCGGCGAGGCCCGTCAGGCCCAGCGAGCCCATGTACGCGTCGAACATCGGCTCGATCGGGACCGTGCGGAAGTTCAGGCCCGTCCGGCGCGCCAGTTCCGCCGCGTCGCCCTTGGAGTGCTCGGAGGAGTACTTCGACGGCATCGACACGCCGTACACGTTCTGCGCGCCCAGCGCGTCGCACGCGATCGCCGCGACGAGCGCCGAGTCGATACCGCCCGACAGGCCGATGAGGACCGAGCGGAAGCCGTTCTTCGCGACGTACGCGCGCAGGCCCACGACCAGCGCCGAGTAGATCTCCTCGGCGTCGTCCAGCCGCTCCGCGTACCCGCCGCTCAGCTCGGGCTCGTACGCCGGGACGGGCTCCTGCGACACCACGACGCGGTCGATGCGCAGACCGTCGTCCACGACGCCCGTGGGCGCGTCGGCCGAGGCCGCGGGCAGGTCGAGGTCCAGGACCACACAGCCTTCGGAGAACTGCGGCGCCCGCGCCACGACCTCGCCGTCGCGGTCGACGACGATCGAGTCGCCGTCGAAGACCAGCTCGTCCTGCCCGCCGATCATCGCGAGGTAGGCGGTGGTGCAGCCGGCCTCCTGGGCCCGCTTGCGGACCAGCTCCAGCCGGGTGTCGTCCTTGTCGCGCTCGTAGGGGGAGGCGTTGATGGAGAGCAGCAGACCGGCCCCGGCGGAGTGCGCCGCGGGGACTCGGCCGCCGTCCTGCCAGAGGTCCTCGCAGATCGCGAGGGCCACGTCGACGCCACGCACCCGCAGCACCGGCATGGTGTCGCCCGGCACGAAGTAGCGGAACTCGTCGAAGACGCCGTAGTTGGGCAGGTGGTGCTTGGCGAAGGAGAGGACCACCTCGCCGTCGAACAGCACCGCCGCCGCGTTGCGCGGCGAGCCGGCCGGGCGGCCGAACTTGGGCCGGCCGCCCTCGGACCGGTCGAGGAAGCCGACGACCACCGGCAGTTCGCCGAAGCCCTCGTCGGCGAGGCGGACGGCGAGCTCGCGCAGGGCCGTGCGGGAGGCTTCGACGAAGGAGGAGCGCAGGGCGAGGTCCTCGACGGGATACCCGGTCAGCGCCATCTCCGGGAACGCCACGAGATGCGCTCCCTGCTCGGCGGAGTGCCGGGTCCAGCGGAGGATCGTTTCGGTGTTGCCGACGAGGTCGCCGACGCGCGAGTCGATCTGGTTCAGAGCGAGACGAAGTTGAGGCACGCGCATCAGTGTAATCGTCAATGCGACGCGATGGGGGGCGTGGGGTGTTGGATACCCCACGCCCCTCATCGTTCGCGTCATCCGCGCAGCACGCGGACGATCTGCTCAGCGCCGCCGGTACGACTCGACGTAACCGCTTGCGGGCGTACCCACACCGGTGACGTCGTCATAGCCCTTCACGGCGGACAGCGAGCTGTCCTTGCCGAGGCTGCGGACGGAGGTCAGCAGCCCGTCCGTCGCGTCGTAGCCGTTGGCGAAGTCGACGCGCGCGACCGCGAGCCCGGACCCGGTCGGGTTGTCCGTGACGTCGTGGTAGACCCGCGAGCCGTACTTGGAGTAGATCGACGGGTTGGCGAAACCGATCGCCTTGCCGCCGCGCGCCTCCTGGCCCAGCGCCTGCACGGCCGCGATGACCGGCGCGGCCAGCGAGGTGCCGCCGATGCGGTACTCGCTGTACTGCTCGGTCCCGTCCGGGAAGGTCTGGGTCTGCCCGACCTTGAAGCCGGTGTTCGGGTCGGCGATCGCCGAGATGTCCGGGACGACGCGGTTGCCGGCGGCGCTGTTCGCCGTGGCGAGCGCCTTCGGGACGACACCCTTCTGGTAGTACGGCTCGGCGACCGTCTTGCTGGTGCCGCCGCCCGCACCCGAGGTGTACGCGCCCGGGAAGTCCGTCCAGCTCTTGCCGTCGGCCGACAGCGAGGCCTTGTCGGTGCCCCAGCCGGTCTCCCACAGGTACTTGTCGTTCTTGCCGACCGCCAGCGAGGTACCGCCGACCGCCGTCACCCACGCGGAGTTGGCCGGGGTGTCGACCTGCTTCGTGCCGGTGTTGGCGACCTCGTCACCGTTGTCGCCGGAGGAGAAGTAGAAACCGATTCCCTCGACCGCGCCGAACTGGAAGACCTGGTCGTAGGCGGCCGCGAGGTCCGGCGTCTGGTTGGCCTCGATGTCGCCCCACGAGTTGGAGACGATGTCGGCCAGGTGGTTGTCGACGATCTTGCTGAGCGAGTCGAGCAGATCGTCGTCGTAGCAGGACGCCGCGCCCACGTACGTGACGTTCGCGGCCGGTGCGACCGCGTGCACGGCCTCGACGTCGAGGGTCTCCTCGCCGTACCAGCCGGCCGCCCCGCACTCCTCGGTCCTGGTGTAGTCCGAGGGGAGGACCTGGGTCAGCTGCCCGGTCTTCCAGCGCGCGTCGCCGTGCGCCTTCGCGTAGGTGGCCGCGTCGTAGGCGATCGTCGGCGAGGCGTACGCGTCGGTGATGGCGATGCGCACCCCCTTGCCCGTGTAGCCGCCCGCGCCGTACGCGGCCCGCAGCTGCTTGCCGGTGTACCCCTGCACGGCGTACGGGATCTTCTTGCCGTACGCCGAGGGGAGGGTGCTCGCGGTGTTGGAGCCGTAGTACGAGGAGAACGGCCCGGAGTTCTTGAACACCGCGTCCGGACCCGGAAGTTGGTCCTTGGACGCGGCCTTGTGCGGTGCGTTGTCCAGGCCGGTTACGGTCAGGACGGCGCCGTCCAGGCTGGCGGGAGCCGAGGCCGCCTTCGACGGCGCGCGGTAAGTCCTGCTGCCCTTGGTGTAGTTGTGCAGCTGGGTGCCGAACGCCTTCTCGACGGCGGCGACAGCGCCGCTGACCGACACATAGTGCTCGGTCGTGCCGGTGACCTTCAGACCGGCCGCCGTCAGCCACGACTTGACGGCCGCCACCTGGGCCGCCGTCGCGCCGAAGCGGGCCTGGGACTGCGCGGCGGAGAGGTACTTGCCGTAGACGGGCGAGGCGGGGTCGGACACGGCCTTCGCGTAGGCGGCGAGGCCGGCGGCGTCCCGTCCCGCGAGGTAGACGCGGGCGGAGACCTGGGCGCTGTCCGAGGTCGAGCCCTTGTCCGCCTTGGCCGTGGCCCACGCGGGCCTGGTCCCGGCCAGCGTGTCACGGGTCGGGCCGTCCGCGGCGTGCGCGGCGGGTATGCCGAGCGCCAGCGCGCCGGCGATCATGGGCAGTGTCGCTGCCATGCTCGCTCCGGCGCGCAGCGCGGCGCGGTTGGATCTCATAGGACCCCCTGTATGTGGTTCGACGCGAGTAGATCACTCGACGTGCGGGCCACTCTTGCGACGAACGCTTCATGCCAGGGGAATGCGTAAACCAAGAAGCGCCCAAGTGACCGCTTGCTGGGCTGATTTGACGGAAACGTCCGTGAAATCGAGGGAAAACCCTATGGGTTGGACCGGGGGCGTCGGCTACGGCTTGGCCCCGCGGGCCTTCAGCATGTCCGTCATCAGGTCGATCTCCGACTGCTGCGCCTCGACCATGCCCTGCGCGAGCCGCTTCTCCACCCCCACCGCGCACTTGGCGACACACCCCTCGGCCATGTGGATGCCGCCCTTGTGGTGGTCGGTCATGAGCTGGAGGTAGAGGACCTCGGCCTGCCTGCCGTCGAGCGTGCCGAGCTTCTTCAGCTCGGTGTCGGTGGCCATGCCGGGCATGAGCGCACCGTCCTCGCCGTCGGTCATTTTGCCCATGCCCATCCAGGACATGGGTCCGTCGGACGACACCTTCGGCAGGCCCCAGAGATCCAGCCAACCGAGCAGCATGCCGCGCTGGTTGGCCTGCGTCTGCGCGATGTCGTAGGCGAGCCGCCGGACGTCCTCGTCGGCGGTCCGGTCCCGCACGATGTACGACATCTCGACGGCCTGCTGGTGGTGCACCGCCATGTCCCGGGCGAACCCGGCGTCGGCGGAGTCGGCGGCGGGCGGCGCGGCGCCCGCCGCGCCGTCCTCGGCGACGGAGTAGGTGACGGCCCCGGCGGCGACGAGCACTCCGGCCACGGCGACCGCCACCCCCGCGTACCTCACTTCGCCAGACCACCCGTGCACGCGGCGCCCGGCTCGGGCGTCTGCTCGCCCTGCACGAACTTCTCGAAGAACGTGTCCACGTTCGCGTCGCTCGCGCCCGTCACCGTGCGCTGGTGCCCCCACGCGGTGAGCATGATGGGGTCGGGCTGGGCGTCGTCCGGGCTCATGAGCGTGTAGGGCGTCTTCTTGACCTTGGCGGCGAGGGCGTCGACGTCCGCCTTGCTCGCCTTGCTGTTGTACGTCACCCAGACCGCGCCGTGCTCGAGCGAGTGCACGGCGTTCATGTTGTCGAGGGCCTTGGTGTAGACCTCGCCGTCGCAGTTCATCCAGACCTGGTTGTGGTCCCCGCCGACGGGGGGCTCGGTCGGGTACTTCACGGTCTTGGTGACATGGGTGCGCCCGAGCGTGCCCTTCCACGTCTTGACCCCGTCCGCACCGGTGACGAAGTGGCCGGAGGCCGCCTTGCCGTCGGCGGCGGTGTCCTTGTCGTCGCCGGACTGCGACTTCACGACGAACACCCCACCGGCGACCAGCGCGACCACGGCGACGACACTGCCGCCGATCACGAGAAACCGGTTACGCCGATCCCGGACCTGCTCGGCCCGCCGCATCTCCTCTATGCGCGCCTTGCGCGCCGCGCTGCCGGTCTGGTTGGCGGAACCCATGAGGCCTGTCCTTCGGGGAAAAGGGGCGGGACGGTCGGGGTGCTCGAGTCCGCTGATCGTAATGGGGGCGATGGGGAAAGTCGTAGACAGGTCACAGCCAAGAAGAGAGCGGATAATTTGAACCGGAGATGCGCATTATCTACGCTTCCTCCCATGCGGCTGTTGCGATCCACCGACCTGGCACTGCGCGTCCTCATGCGACTCGCGGTGGCGGGCGACACCCCGGAGGCCACCCCCACGACCCGTGACGTGGCGGAGGCCATGGAGGTGCCCTACACCCACGCGGCCAAGGTCGTGGCCGAGCTCCAGCACATGGGCCTGCTGGAGGCCCGTCGTGGCAGGGGCGGCGGCCTGGCGCTCACCGACCGGGGCCGCGCGGCGTCCGTCGGCACGGTGGTCCGCTCCTTCGAGGGAGACGGCGACGTCGTCGACTGCGAAGGCGCCACCCCCTGCCCCCTGGCCTCGGCCTGCCGCCTGCGCGGCGCCCTGCGGCAGGCCCAGGAGGCGTTCTTCGCGTCCCTGGACCCGATCACGGTCGCGGACATCGTGGCGGAACCCACGGGGCCGCTGCTGCTGGGGATCTCGAGGCTCGCCTGACCGGAGCGGGACCCCGTGACTCCACCCCACGTCAGCCACGGTTTCCGGGCCTCGCGCGGCTCATCCTTCACGCTTCCCCCCGGCAATGCGCTTGTAGCGACGTCGCCGGGCCGGATTGGATGGCCCGATGGAACGCATCGAAGCAGAGCTCTTCACTGATGGCGGCAACAACGCCGTAGTCCGCCTGCCCGGCCGACGCTTCCCCGGAGTTCTGGTCCAGGGCGACTCCCTGCACATCCTCCGCACCGACATGGCCGAGCTGGTGGAGGCGTGCGACCGAGGTGACCTGGGCGACGCCCGCGACGCCGCCGGGCTTCTCCTGGCCGGACTCGACGCCATGCTGGAGCGCTACGGCACCGCGCTGGACGAGCACGAGATCCGGCGGCCGTACTGAGCCGGGCCGCCCGTGCCACGCCCGGCCGTCGCCCGCTCGACGCCCCGGCCGGCGCCCGCACCCCGAACCGGGTGCGTACGGCTGCCCCCGGAGGAGTGCTCCGCGGCTCCGGGCGACGGGCCGGGCCGCCGGACGGTCACGGAGTACGTCGGCGGACGTGATCCGGCTCGCCCCGCCCGACCGCCCCGCCCCGCCCCGCAGAGCGTCGTCGGGGAGCCGGTCGCATGGCTCAGGTCCGGGCCAGCCACAGGTCCGGGCCGAACACCTCGTAGTGCACGTCCGCCGGGGCGACCCCCTTCTCGATCAGCTGCGCCCGCACGGCCCGCATGAACGGCAGCGGACCGCACAGGTACGCGCGCGTGCCCGGCGCCACGGGTACGTCCGTGAGGTCGGCCAGACCCGTTCGGGCGTGCGCCGGGGCCTCCCGCTCGTACCAGAGGTGCACGGAGGCGTCCGGCAGTTTCGCCGCGTACGCCTCGTGGTCCGTGCGCAGGGCGTGGTCGGCGGGGGAGCGGTCGGCGTGGACGACCGTGACCGGCGCGTCGTGGCCGTGGGCGGCGAGGTCGGCGAGCATCGCCACGATCGGGGTGACGCCGATGCCGGCCGACGCGAGGAGCAGAGGGGTTCCCGCCGCGTCGTCGAGGACGAGGTCGCCGTACGGCTCGGAGAGCTCCAGCACGCTGCCCGCACGCACGCGCGCGTAGAGGTGGTTCGAGACCTCGCCCTCCGGTGTCGTCGCCCCGCCGGACACCCGCTTGACGCTGATCCGGCGCACGTCGGCCCCCGGTGCGCCGGAGAGGCTGTACTGCCGTATCTGGCGGGCGCCGTCGGGCAGTTGCGCGCGGACGGACACGTACTGGCCGGCGCGGAAGTCCCGTACCGGCGCGCCGTCGACCGGGCGCAGGCCGAAGGTGACGACGTCGTCGGTCTCCCGGACGCGTTCCGCGACCTCCCACTCGCGCCACGCGTCGCCCCCGCTCTCCTCGTACAGGCGGCGCTCGATCGCGATCAGCGCGTTCGCCATCAGCCAGTAGACCTCGTCCCAGGCCGCGGCGACCTCGGGGGTGACCGCCTCGTCCAGGACGTCGGCGATGGCGGCGAAGAGGTGCTCATGGACGACCTCGTACTGCTCGGGCGCGATGCCGAGGGAGGCGTGCTTGTGGGCGATCCGGGTGAGCATCGCGTCGGGGCGGTCCTGCGGGCGGCTGCCGGCGTCGTCCCGAGGGTGATCCGGTGCGTCCTCGACGAGACGCGTGGCGAAGGCGGCGATGGACCCGGCCAACGCCTGGCGCTGGGTGCCCGCCGCCTGGTTGCCGCGGTTGAACAGGTCGCGGAGGAGTTCCGGATGCGCCGCGAAGAGGCCGGCGTAGAAGCGCTCGGTGATCTCACCGATGGCCGCGCCCACGGCGGGGAGGGTCGCGCGGACGGTGGCAGCGGACTGTTCGGACAGCATCGGGGCTCCTCAAAGCTCACTCGGTGTTCTGCTGTCCGGCACGCTAGTTAAACTTGCATCTGAGATGCAAATTAAATGGGTGAGGGGGGATGGAGGGGGTGGGGCATTACGGATGTCGGTGCGAGCAGGCAAGATGGGCGGTGGAGCAGTACACCTGCCGGACGGCAGTGCATCTCCCGGACGTGAGGTGTTCAGACCCGGGTCGCCGAGGCGATCATGGTCGGCAACGCGCACGAAACGGTGTTGTGGTGTGATGCTCAGGTGCCCGACCGCCTCTCCGTGGGACGGGAAACAGGCGGCCTGACCAGCAAGGATGGGGAAGCGCAAGATGGACAAGCAGCAGGAGTTCGTGCTCCGGACGTTGGAGGAGCGCGACATCCGGTTCGTACGGCTGTGGTTCACGGACGTGCTGGGCTTCCTCAAGTCCGTCGCCGTGGCCCCGGCCGAGCTCGAACAGGCCTTCGACGAGGGCATCGGCTTCGACGGCTCCGCGATCGAGGGCTTCGCCCGGGTCTACGAGTCCGACATGATCGCCAAGCCGGATCCGTCCACCTTCCAGGTCCTGCCCTGGCGGGCGGAGGCCCCCGGTACCGCCCGCATGTTCTGCGACATCCTCATGCCGGACGGCTCCCCCTCCTTCGCCGACCCGAGGTACGTGCTGAAGCGCGCCCTGGCGCGCGCCTCCGACCTGGGCTTCACCTTCTACACCCACCCCGAGATCGAGTTCTTCCTGCTGAAGAACAAGCCGACCGACGGCTCCCGCCCGACCCCGGCCGACAACTCCGGCTACTTCGACCACACCCCGCAGAACGTCGGCATGGACTTCCGCCGCCAGGCGATCACCATGCTCGAGTCGATGGGCATCTCGGTCGAGTTCTCCCACCACGAGGGCGCCCCCGGCCAGCAGGAGATCGACCTGCGCTACGCCGACGCGCTGTCCACGGCCGACAACATCATGACCTTCCGCCTGGTCATGAAGCAGGTCGCGCTGGAGCAGGGGGTCCAGGCGACCTTCATGCCGAAGCCGTTCTCCGAGCACCCGGGCAGCGGTATGCACACGCACCTCTCCCTCTTCGAGGGCGACCGCAACGCGTTCTACGAGTCGGGCGCGGAGTACCAGCTCTCCAAGGTCGGCCGGTCCTTCATCGCCGGTCTGCTGAAGCACGCCGCCGAGATCGCCGCCGTCACCAACCAGTGGGTCAACTCCTACAAGCGCATCTGGGGCGGCTCCGAGCGCACGGCCGGCGCGGGCGGCGAGGCGCCGTCGTACATCTGCTGGGGCCACAACAACCGCTCCGCGCTGGTCCGCGTGCCGATGTACAAGCCCGGCAAGACGGGCTCCGCGCGCATCGAGGTCCGCTCCCTCGACTCCGGCACCAACCCGTACCTGGCGTACGCCATGCTCCTCGCCGCCGGCCTCAAGGGCGTCGAGGAGGGCTACGAGCTTCCGCCGGGCGCCGAGGACGACGTCTGGGCGCTGTCCGACGCCGAGCGCCGCGCGATGGGCATCGAGCCCCTCCCGCAGAACCTCGGCGAGGCCCTGGGCCTGATGGAGCGCAGCGACCTCGTCGCCGAGACCCTCGGCGAGCACGTCTTCGACTTCTTCCTGCGCAACAAGAAGGCGGAGTGGGAGGAGTACCGCTCCGAGGTCACCGCCTTCGAACTCCGCAAGAACCTGCCGGTGCTGTAAGCGCTGGTCGGAGCGGGTTTCCCGCAGCGACGACTCAGGGGGCCGACGGTCATCGACCGCCGGCCCCTCGGCGTCTCACCGCCCCTGGCCCGGCTGTGGGCCGTCGGAGCGGCGACGGCGTCCCCGCCACAGACCTGGCCGAGACCGCCCCTTGCCCGCACAGGGCGGCGACGGCACCCTGGGCGCGGCAAGAAGCAGCGGGCCGCCCAGGACCCGCCAGGGACCGCAGAGCGCCTGGCACTCGCCGGGCGCGCCCCGGTCTCGGCGGAGGGGCCGCGCGTGCCTTGCTCTGCGGCTACGTGGTCTGCGGGGAGGGGGACGCCTGTGGAGTGGGTGGCATTGGCCAGCACCGTGGTGGGCGGCGGGATCGCCACCATGTCGGCCGGTGTGATGGAGCGCCGACGCTGGCGGCGGGAGCGCGGCGAGCAGCGCACGGAGGCCCGCCGCGCCTTGTACGGCTCATACCTGGCGGCCCTGGCCAGGGCGCGGCACGCGTGCAGCCTGATGGCACGCGAGACGCAGGCCTCGGTAGCGATGCGCTCCGACCTGGGCGCGGAACTCTAACCGTGGAGTGTGCTTGAACCCCCGGGCCCCTGCCGCAGCCCCCTACGCCTTGAGTTTCGCCAGGACCTGGTGGAGGGGTTCTGTTGCTCGGCGGCGGTACTCCTGGATCGCCCAGCCGTTGCCGTCGGGGTCCTTGAAGTACATGAAGGTCGCGCCGTCCTGCGGGGCGAACTGCTGGGGTTCACTGACGTCCAGGCCGCGGGCCGTCAGTTCCTCGTACGCGGCCTTCGCGTCCGTCACGCAGAGCTGCATGCCGTGGTAGGTGCCCGGTTGCGGGGTTCCCGTCGGGACCTGGAGGCCGTCGACCAGGGCGATCGAACAGCCGGAGCCGGGCGGGGTGAGCTGGACGATGCGTACGCCCTCCATGACCTCGCCGTCGAGGTCGACGTGGAAGCCGACCTTGTCGCGGTAGAACTCCTTGGCCCGGTCCACGTCGGACACCGGCAGCAGGATCACCTCTAGGGTCATGTCCATGGCTTGACTCCCTTGACTCCATCGTCGCGGCCGTCGTTCTTCACCCGACCAAGTCCCGCAGAACCCGAAGTACCACAGAACCGGAAACCGGGCCGGGGCGCCACCGAAACGCGCAGGTTACGCTCAGGTGCGTACGACCTTGATCCGAGGGAGGGCCGGGGATGATGGCGCCGGGGCGCAGGAGCAGCACCTTCACACGGCTGCTGCGGCACGGCTTCACCGACCCGTCCGCCGCCGAGCGGCTCCTGGACGGGCCCGAGCTGTCGCCGGTGCGCAACGATCCCTTTCTGCTGGAGGCACTGGGCGGCACCGCCGATCCCGATCTCGCCCTGCACGGTCTCGTCCTGCTGCTGGAGGCCCAGCCCGGCCCCGCCGCCCGCCGGGAACTGCTCGACACGCTGATAGCGGCCAAGCCCCTGCGTGACCGGCTGCTGGGGGTGCTGGGGGCGTCCGCCGCCCTCGCCGACCACCTCGCCCGGCATCCGCGGGACTGGGAGGCGCTGGTCACGTACGAGCCGCGGGACCTGCATCCCGGGGTGGAGGAGTTCGAGCGGGGCCTGGCCGAGGCCACGGACCCGGTGTCGCTGCGCGTCGCCTACCGGCGCTGCCTGCTGTCCATCGCGGCGCGTGACGTGTGCGGGACGACCGACCTCGCCGAGACCGCCGCCGAGCTCGCCGATCTGGCCACCGCCACACTGCGGGCCGCCCTGGGCCTCGCCCGGGCCGCCGCGCCCGACGACGCCGCCCTGTGCCGGCTCGCCGTCATCGCGATGGGCAAGTGCGGCGGGCACGAGCTGAACTACGTGTCCGACGTCGACGTGATCTTCGTGGGCGAGGCCGTCGACGGGGCCGACGAGGGCAAGGCGCTGCGGGCCGCCGCCAAACTGGCCGCGCACCTGATGCGGATCTGTTCCGAGACCACCGTGGAAGGGTCCATCTGGCCCGTCGACGCCAATCTGCGGCCCGAGGGGCGCAACGGACCGCTGGTGCGGACGCTGTCCAGCCATCTCGCCTACTACCAGCGGTGGGCCAAGACCTGGGAGTTCCAGGCCCTGTTGAAGGCCCGCCCGGTGGCCGGCGACCTGGCACTCGGGGCCGAGTACGTCGCCGCCGTGGGGCCCCTGGTCTGGCAGGCCGCCGAGCGGGAGAACTTCGTCGTCGACGTGCAGAAGATGCGGCGGCGGGTCGTCGAGAACATCCCGGTCGCCGAGGTCGAGCGGGAACTGAAGCTCGGGCCCGGGGGCCTGCGGGACGTCGAGTTCGCCGTGCAGCTGTTGCAGCTGGTGCACGGGCGGGCCGACGCGTCGTTGCGGAGCGGCACCACCCTCGACGCCCTCCAGGCGCTCGCCGCGGGGGGATACGTCGGACGCGCCGACGCCGAGCAACTGGACGCCGCGTACCGGTTCCTGCGGTCCATGGAGCATCGGATCCAGCTCTACCGGCTGCGGCGGACCCATCTGGTCCCCGAGGCCGAGGCCGACCTGCGGCGGCTGGGCCGCTCACTCGGACTGCGCACCGACCCGGTCGCCGAGCTCGGCCAGGAGTGGAAGCGGCACGCGGCCGTGGTGCGTCGGCTGCACGAGAAGCTGTTCTACCGGCCGCTGCTCGACGCCGTCGCCCAACTCGCCTCCGGCGAGACCCGGTTGAGCCCGAAGGCGGCCCGGGAGCGGCTGGTCGCGCTCGGGTACGCCGACCCCGCGTCCGCGCTGCGCCACCTGGAGGCGCTGGCCTCGGGCGTCACGCGCAAGGCGGCCATCCAGCGCACCCTGCTGCCGGTTCTGCTGGGCTGGTTCGCGGACTCCGCCGACCCTGACGCGGGCCTGCTCAACTTCCGCAAGGTGTCGGACGCGCTCGGCAAGACGCCCTGGTATCTGCGGTTGCTGCGGGACGAGGGGGCGGCGGCGGAGAACCTCGCGCGCGTCCTGTCCGCCGGGCGGCTCGCCCCCGACCTGCTGATGCGCGCGCCGGAGGCGGTGGCGCTGCTCGGCGACGGGGACGGCGGAGGGCTCGAGCCGCGCGGACGGGCGCAGTTGGAGCAGGAGATACTCGCCGCGGTGCGACGGGCCGACGGAGTGGTGCAGGCGGTCACCGCGGCGCGTGGGGTCCGTCGGCGTGAGCTGTTCCGCACGTCCGCCGCCGACATCGTCGCCTCCTACGGCACCGAGGCGCAGCCGGTCGAGGCGGATCAGGGCGCGCTCGTGGACCTGGTGGGCGGGGCCGTGTCCGACCTCACGGCGGCCACACTGGCCGGCACACTGCGCGCGGTCGTGCGGGACGGCTGGGGCGACACCCTTCCGACGCGTTTCGCCGTCATCGGCATGGGCCGCTTCGGCGGTCATGAACTGGGCTACGGCTCCGACGCCGACGTCCTGTTCGTGCACGAGCCCCGGGACGGCGTCGACGAGCGCGAGGCCGGGGAGGCCGCGAACAAGGTCGTCTCCGAGATGCGCCGACTGCTCCAGCTCCCGAGTGCCGATCCGCCGCTGCTCATCGACGCCGACCTGCGTCCGGAGGGCAAGTCCGGGCCGCTCGTCCGCACGTTGAAGTCGTACGAGGCCTACTACCGGCGCTGGTCGCTCGGTTGGGAGTCGCAGGCGCTGCTGCGGGCCGAAGTCGTCGCCGGGGACGAGGAGTTGGGGCGGCGGTTCATCGAACTGATCGACCCGCTGCGGTATCCGGCGGACGGGCTCGGCGAGGAGGCCGTGCGGGAGATCCGGCGGCTGAAGGCCCGGATGGAGTCCGAGCGGTTGCCCCGGGGCGCCGATCCGAAGCTGCACACCAAGCTCGGGCCGGGCGGCCTGTCCGACGTCGAGTGGACCGTGCAACTGGTCCAGATGCGGCACGGTTCGACGCATCCGGGGCTGCGGACCACCCGCACCCGTGAGGCCCTCGCCGCCGCGCGCGACGCCGCGCTCATCCCGGGCGAGGACGTGGCGACGCTGGACGAGGCGTGGGTGCTGGCGACCCGGGTGCGCAACGCGGTGATGCTGGTGCGCGGGCGGGCCGGGGACACCTTCCCGTCCGACCCCCGGGAACTGGTCGCGGTGGGGCGGTACTTGGGCTACGGGCCCGGCCGGGTGGGCGACATGCTCGACGACTACCGCCGGATCGCACGCCGGGCTCGTGGCGTGGTGGACGAGCTGTTCTACAGCGGCTAGGTCACCCACCGCGACCGTTCCCCGGCTCCGCCTGGCTCCGCAGGCGGGGCTAGGCGGCGGGCTGTGTCACCCCGTCCCGCGTGGCGCCGTCGCGCGTCACCCCGTCCCGCGTGGCGCCGTCGCGCGTCGCCCCGTCCCGCGTGGCGCCGTCGCGCGTCGCCCCGTCCCGCGTCGCTCCGTCCCGCGTCGCACCGGCCGAACCGCCCGTACGCGACGCCGTGTTCCGGCGGGTCAGTCCCACGCCCACCAGTACCACCGCCATGCCCGCGAGAACGCGTACGCCGATCTGCTCGTCCAGGACCGCCGCGCCCAGCGCGACCGACACGACCGGGAGCAGGTAGCCGACCGTCGCCGCCGTGGTGGGGCCCTCGTCCGCTATCAGGCGGTAGTTGAGATAGAAGGTCAGGCCCGTGCCGAGGACGCCCAGCGCGGCGACGGCGAGCAGGGCGGTGACGTCCGGACGGAAGGGGCCGGCCGCGGGGAGGGCCAGGGTGCTCCAGGCCGTGGCGGCGAGGAGTTGGGCCGCCGACATGGCCATGGGCGTCTCGGAGGCCGTCAGGTGCCGGGCCATGTAGGCGAAGGCCACGGCGTAGCTGGCGGCCGCGGCCAGCAGGTACAGGGCGGGCAGGCTGAGCAGGCCCTCGTGGTGCCAGGGAGCGAAGATCAGGACCGTGCCGGCGAAGCCCAGGACGAGACCGGTCAGGCGTACGGGGCCCAGGGCCCGGTCCGTGCCGAGGCCGATGCCGATGAGGAGCGACCAGAGCGGGGTCGTGGCGTTGAGGACGCCCGCGATGCCCGAGTCGAGGTGCTGCTCGCCCAGTGCGAAGAGGGCGAAGGGCAGCGCGTTGCAGAACAGGGCGGCCACGGCGAGATGGCCCCAGGCGGTCCGGGACCGGGGGAGGCGCTGGCCCGCCCGGCGGGCCAGGAGCAGCAGGACGGTCGTGCCCAGGGCGCACCGGACGATGGTGATCTGGGCGGGGGTCAGGCCGTGGGTCAGGGCCAGCTTGATCCAGAGGAAGCCGGAACCCCAGAAGAGGGCGAGCGCGGCCATGCGGAGCGTGGAGGCGAGGGGCATGTTCCTACGGTCGGCCGTCCGACCTATGAGGACAAGTGAAATGTTCTGGATGATTCGTTAAGCTGTACTGCATGCTTGATATGCGGCGGATGCAGGTGTTGCGGGCGGTCGTGGGGAACGGGTCCGTGACGGGGGCCGCGGCCGTGCTGGGGTACACGCCGTCCGCCGTCAGTCAGCAGATCGCCGCCCTGGAGAAGGAGGCGGGGGCCGCGTTGCTGGAGCGGGTCGGGCGGGGCGTACGGCCCACGGCCGCCGGACTGCTGCTCACCGAGTACGCGGATGTCATCGGGCGGCAGGTCGCCGAGGCCGAGACGGCGCTCGCCGACCTGCTCGCCGGGCGGACCGGGCGGCTGGGGGTGCGGTACTTCGCCACCGCGGGGGCCGGGCTGGTGGCGCCGGCCGTGGCGCGGATGCGGGAGGCGCATCCCGGCGTCCGGATCGAGCTGAAGCTGACGGTCGATCGCGAGGACCCGCTGGCGGAGGTCCGGGAGGGGCGGGCCGATCTGGCGCTGCTGGTGAGCTGGGCGGGGCGGGAGGCCAGTGGCGTACGGCTGCTGCACCTGCTCGACGATCCCTATCTCGCCGTCCTGCCGCGCGGGCACCGGCTCGCCGGGCGGCGGAGTGTGCGGCTGGCGGAGCTGGCCGAGGAGGCGTTCGTGGGGAGCGAGTGGCCGGGGCCCTGTCTCGACGCTCAGCTGGACGCGTGCGCGGCGGTCGGGTTCCGGCCCCGGTTCGCGGTGCACAGCGAGGACTACGTGACCGCCCAGGGGTTCGTCGCCGCCGGGCTCGGCGTGAGCCTGGTACCACGGCTGGGGCTCGGCAGCCGGCATCCGGGGGTCGTCGTCCGGGAGGTGCGTGATCCGGTGCCGGTGCGCGCCATTCAGGCGGTGGTCAGGGAGACGGCGCCCGCGCAACCCGCCCTGGACGCGTTCATCGACGCGCTGAAGGGAGCGGCGGGGGCGTCGTGACCGTCCCGTACGGCACGGGTCGGGCCTTGCGCCGCCGAGGGTCAGGCCTTCGTGCCGAGGGTCAGGCCTTCGTGGGGAGCAGGGGCCTGCCCTGCCCCTTCGGCGGCACCCGTCTCGGCAGGGCGTACGGCATGGTCCCGTACCAGACACGGGCCACCGCGAAGCCGAACGCCAGGCAGAGGAGGCCGCCCACGGCGTCCAGCCAGAAGTGGTTGGCCGTCGCGACGATCACCACCAGGGTCGCCGTCGGGTAGAGCAGGCCCAGGATGCGCACCCAGGGCAGCTCGGCCAGCGCGAACACCGTCAGACCGCACCACAGGGACCAGCCGATGTGCATGGACGGCATCGCCGCGTACTGGTTCGACATGTGCTTGAGGTCGCCGGACGCCATCGAACCCCAGGTCTGGTGGATCATCACCGTGTCGACGAAGCCGCCGCCCGGCATCAGGCGCGGGGGCGCCAGTGGATACAGGTAGTAGCCCACCAGGGCCACGGCCGTGGTGGCGAAGAGCACCAGGCGCGTCGCCGCGTAGCGCCCCGGGTGGCTGCGGTAGAGCCAGACCAGGACGGTCAGCGTGATGATGAAGTGCAGCGTCGCGTAGTAGTAGTTCATGCCCACGATGAGCCAGGTCACCGAGTTCACCCCGTGGTTGACCGACCCCTCCACGGCGATGCCGAGGCTGTGCTCGGCGCGCCAGATCCAGTCCGTGTTGCGCAGCGCCTCGGAGCGTTGTTCCGGGACCGCGTTGCGCACCAGTGAGTACGTCCAGTAGCTCACCGCGATGAGGAGGATCTCGAACCAGAGGCGGGGGCGGCGGGGGCTGCGCAGCCGGTGGAGGCGGCGCTGCCGGGGCGCGGCCGTGACGGGGTCTGGAAGGGCCTGGTCACGGCCTTCCAATGGCGTCACAGTCGATTCACCCATGGACACAAAGTCTGCCAGAAAAGACCTCTTCGCCCGATCATCCCTCGGTCGGGTTCGACGCGCACTTTCTACGCCGACGGGACCTCTTCGTCTACTGCCGGCGCACGGGGTGGCACCCGGACGTCTCCGCCCTGCGGACGATTCCGGTCCCCGGGCTACGGACGATTCCGGTCCCCGGGCGCCGAAGCGGTCGAACCCCGCACCACCAGTTCCGGCATGAACACGAACTCGCTGTGGGGCGCCGGAGTGCCGCCGATCTCCTCCAGCAGGGTGCGGACCGCGGCCTGGCCCATCGCCGGGACCGGCTTGCGGACGGTCGTCAGGGGCGGGTCCGTGAAGGCGATCAGCGGGGAGTCGTCGAAGCCGACCACCGAGATGTCCTGGGGCACCGCCAGACCGCGCTGCCTGGCCGCCCGTATCGCGCCCAGCGCCATCATGTCGCTGGCGCACACGATCGCCGTGCAGCCCCGGTCGATCAGGGCCGTGGTCGCCGCCTGGCCGCCCTCGAGGGTGTAGAGGGAGTGCTGGACCAGGTCGGTCTCGATCGTCGCGGGGTTGAGGCCCAGCTGTTCCTGGACCGCCCGGACGAAGCCCTCGATCTTGCGCTGGACCGGCACGAAACGCTTGGGGCCGAGCGCCAGTCCCACCCGGGTGTGGCCGAGCGAGACGAGGTGGGTGACCGCCAGGGTCATCGCCGCCCGGTCGTCGGGGGAGATGAACGGCGCCTGGACCTTCGGCGAGAAGCCGTCCACCAGCACGAAGGGGACGCCCTGCGCCCGTAGCTGCTCGTAGCGCTGCATGTCGGCCGTGGTGTCCGCGTGCAGACCCGAGACGTAGATGATGCCGGCGACCCCGCGGTCGACCAGCATCTCGGTCAGCTCGTCCTCCGTGGAACCGCCCGGGGTCTGGGTGGCGAGGACCGGGGTGTAGCCCTGGCGGGTCAGCGCCTGGCCGATGACCTGGGCCAGGGCCGGGAATATCGGGTTCTCCAGCTCCGGCGTGATGAGGCCGACCAGACCCGCGCTGCGCTGGCGCAGGCGGACGGGGCGCTCGTAGCCCAGGACGTCCAGAGCGGCGAGCACGGACTGACGGGTGGTGGCGGCGACGCCGGGCTTGCCGTTGAGAACGCGGCTGACGGTCGCTTCGCTCACCCCCGCCTGCGCAGCGATGTCGGCAAGCCGTGTGGTCACAGGGGTGGACTGTACCGGTCGGGTGCTGACTTGCACACCAATCGGACGCCGTGGGCGACCTGTTGAACGGCCCGCGGGCTGCTGCGTCATCGCGCTCCCTCATGAAAGTGATGGCAAGAGCTTGCAGAGTCTTGCACAGCGGCCCTGTGCCTTGCTGGTAGGCCCCTCAACCGCGACAACTACGGTCTCACAGCGGTCGAGGGGAGGTCACGCACGAGTCACGCACGGATAACTTCGGAGTTCTCTTGCACTTTTTTTCTGCAAGGTCTTTCGTGCCGCTTACATCGCTGTTACGTTCACGTCGCCCGACGGCAGCAACGGCGCGGTCGGAGTCGGCAGGACAGCGGACGGGACCGCTTCCTGTAGCTAAACGGGCTCTCACCCTCAAGGAGAAACTCATGCGGCGTGGCATAGCGGCCACCGCGCTGGTGGCGTCCTTCGCCCTCGCGGCGACGGCCTGCGGCGGAGACGACAGCGGCAGCGACAACTCGTCCGGGCCGGTCACCATCACCTGGTGGGACACCTCCAACGCCACCAATGAGGCGCCGACGTACCAGGCCCTGGTCAAGCAGTTCGAGGCCGCCAACAAGGACGTCAAGGTCAAGTACGTCAACGTGCCCTTCGACCAGGCGCAGAACAAGTTCGACACGGCCGCCGGCGCCTCCGGCGCCCCGGACGTGCTGCGCTCCGAGGTCGGCTGGACCCCCGCCTTCGCCAAGAAGGGCTTCTTCCTGCCGCTGGACGGCACCGAGGCGCTCAAGGACCAGGCCAAGTTCAAGTCGAACCTGATCGAGCAGGCCAAGTACGAGGGCAAGACGTACGGCGTGCCGATCGTCACCGACACGCTCGCGCTGGTCTACAACAAGGCCCTCTTCACGAAGGCCGGCATCGCCGAGGCCCCCAAGACCTGGGACGACCTGAAGACCGCCGCCGCCACCGTCAAGGCCAAGACC
Organism: Streptomyces sp. NPDC102259; assembly: GCF_044766465.1. NCBI lineage: Bacteria > Bacillati > Actinomycetota > Actinomycetes > Kitasatosporales > Streptomycetaceae > Streptomyces > Streptomyces sp. NPDC102259. Next base: position 923,083 of record NZ_JBIWMA010000001.1, read on the forward strand.
GGCGTCGACGGCTACTGGGGCTCCACCCAGGCCTACTACGCCCAGTCCTTCCTCTACGGCGAGGGCACCGACACCGTCGACGCCGACGCCAAGAAGATCACCGTCAACTCGGCGGAGGCGAAGAAGGCGTACGGCACCTGGCTGGGCCTCTTCGACGGCAAGGGCCTGCACAAGGCCGACACCACCGCCGACGCGTACGCCCACATCCAGGACGCGTTCGTCAACGGCAAGGTCGCCGCGATCGTCCAGGGGCCCTGGGAGATCACGAACTTCTACAAGGGCAGCGCCTTCAAGGACAAGGCCAACCTCGGCATCGCGACCGTCCCGGCCGGCTCCGCCGGTACGGCCGGCGCTCCGACCGGCGGCCACAACCTCTCGGTCTACGCCGGCTCGGACAAGGCCCACCAGGCCGCCGCGCTGAAGTTCGTCAACTTCATGACCTCCGCGACGAGCCAGGCGACCATCGCCCAGAAGAACTCGACGCTGCCGACGCGCGACGACGCCTACACCGCCGCCGTCAAGGCCGACCCGGGCATCGCCGGCTACCAGACGGTCCTGTCCGCCGCCCAGCCGCGCCCGGCGCTGCCGGAGTACAGCTCCCTCTGGGGTCCGCTCGACACCGAACTGCCCAAGATCGCGGGTGGCAAGGAGACCCTCGACAAGGGCCTGAGCGCCGCTGAACTCGCCATCGCCAAGCTGGTGCCGGACTTCAGCAAGTGAGCCCGCGTGGCCGCCGGATCTCCCGCTCGGCGGGGCGGGAGATCCGGCGGCCACCGGCCTGTGAGCCGTACCCCCCTCGACGATCCAGCGTGAAGATCCAGAAGGTGTCGAACCATGACAGTCGCCATCGACCGCGCGACCGGCAAGCGCCGCGGTGAACGTGAGCCGAAGCCCGGGCCGGCCGGGCGCCTGAGGCGCGCGTACCAGAAGCACTGGTACGCGTACGTCATGATCGCCCCGGTGGCGGTCGTCCTCGGCGTGCTCGTGCTGTACCCGCTGGTGTACGGCCTGTACCTGACGCTGACCGACGCCAACAGCCTGAACACCGCGCGCACGATCGGCGTCAACCACATCGACGCCACCTACAAGTTCATCGGCCTCGACAACTACGCCGACATCCTCTGGGGCCCGACGGCGTACGACCGCTTCTGGTCGCACTTCATCTGGACGATCGCGTGGACGGCGGCCTGCGTCGCCCTGCACTACGGCATCGGACTGGGCCTCGCGCTCCTGCTCAACCAGAAGCTGCGCGGGCGGACCCTGTACCGGCTGATCCTGGTGCTGCCGTGGGCGGTGCCCACCTTCGTCACCGTCTTCGGCTGGCGGTTCATGCTCGCCGACGGCGGCGTCATCAACTCCGCGCTCGACGCCCTGCACCTGCCCTCGCCCCTGTGGCTCGAGGACACCTTCTGGCAGCGGTTCGCCGCGATCATGGTCAACACCTGGTGCGGTGTGCCGTTCATGATGATCTCGCTGCTCGGCGGCCTCCAGGCCATCGACGCCTCTCTCTACGAGGCCGCCGAGATGGACGGCGCCAGTGCCTGGCAGCGCTTCCGGTTCGTCACCCTGCCGGGGCTGCGGTCCGTCAGCTCCACCGTCGTCCTGCTGGGCATCATCTGGACCTTCAACCAGTTCGCCGTGATCTTCCTGCTGTTCGGCAACACCGCCCCCGACGCGCAGATCCTCGTCACCTGGGCGTACTACCTCGGCTTCGGACAGCAGCCACGTGACTTCGCCCAGTCCGCCGCCTACGGCATCCTGCTGCTGGCCATCCTGATCGTCTTCACCTCGTTCTACCGCCGCTGGCTGAACCGCAACGAGCAGCAGCTCGCGATCTGAGGCAGGAGTTCCCATGAGTAGCACCACCGCCGAGACCTCCGCCCCCGTGAGCGAGCAGCGCTCCAAGACCCCGCGCCGGCCCCGGCGCCGCGGCGAGAACAGCCTCGCCGGCTCCCTCGCCTCCCACGGCGTCCTGATCGTCGCGAGCGTCATCGCGCTCTTCCCGATCGGGTGGCTGGTCTATCTGTCCCTCGGCCCGGACACGGACGACTATCTGCACCCGGGCGGCATCTGGGACAAGATGACGTTCGACAACTACACGTTCGTCCTGCAGCACACCCAGTTCTTCGACTGGTTGAAGAGCTCGCTCATCGTCACGCTGGGCACCACGGCCATCGGCGTGCTCATCGCCGCCACCACCGGCTACGCCGTCTCCCGGATGCGCTTCCCCGGCTACAAGAAGTTCATGTGGGTGCTGCTGGTCACCCAGATGTTCCCCGTCGCCGTGCTGATGGTGCCGATGTACCAGATCCTCTCGGACCTGCAGCTCATCGACAACTACTTCGGCCTGATCCTCGTCTACTGCACGACGGTCATCCCGTACAGCGCCTGGCTGCTCAAGGGGTACTTCGACACCATCCCCTTCGAGATCGACGAGGCGGGACGCGTGGACGGGCTCACCCCGTTCGGCACCTTCTTCCGGCTGATCCTGCCGCTCGCCAAGCCCGGTCTCGCGGTGGCCGCCTTCTACAACTTCCTCACCGCCTTCAGCGAGGTCGCCTTCGCCTCGACGTTCATGCTGAGCGACGACAAGTACACCCTTGCCGTCGGTCTCCAGTCCTTCGTCAGCGAGCACGACGCCCAGCGCAACCTCATGGCCGCCACCGCGGTGCTGATCGCGATACCCGCCGCCGTGTTCTTCTACCTCGTGCAGAAGAACCTGGTGACCGGCCTCACGGCGGGCGGCACCAAGGGGTGACGCTCCGCCGGGAGGACCGCGCTGGGCCGTCGGCCGTCCGCGGCGCCAACGTGGCCGGTCGCGCCCCTGCGGGGGGCGGCCGAACCGCGGTGACTTCGCCGGACCCGCTCAGCCCCCGCAGACCCGAGGCGGTCGCGGTCACCATCCGACCCCGCTGTGATCGCGGCCGCCTCGTCACCCGTCGCCTACCCCTGACCAAATGACTCCGTTACGTATCAAGGAAGCCATGAGCCAGCAGCCCTCCGCAGCCCCGGCCCCCACCCCCACCTCGGCTGTCGCCACCGTCGCCAAGCGCCGTGACTGGTGGCGGGACGCGGTGATCTACCAGGTGTACCCGCGCAGCTTCGCCGACAGCAACGGCGACGGCATGGGCGACCTGGAAGGCGTACGCTCCCGTCTCCCGTACCTGCGCGACCTCGGCGTGGACGCCGTGTGGCTCAGCCCCTTCTACGCCTCCCCGCAGGCGGACGCCGGTTACGACGTCGCCGACTACCGCGCGGTCGACCCCATGTTCGGCAACCTCCTGGACGCCGACGCGCTCATCCGGGACGCCCGTGAACTGGGCCTGAGGATCATCGTCGACCTGGTCCCCAACCACTCCTCCGACCAGCACGAGTGGTTCAAGCGGGCGCTCAGGGAAGGCCCCGGCTCCTCCCTCCGGGACCGCTACCACTTCCGGCCCGGCAAGGGCGCGGACGGCGAACTCCCGCCCAACGACTGGGAGTCGATCTTCGGCGGCCCCGCCTGGACCCGGGTCACGGAGCCGGACGGCACCCCCGGCGAGTGGTACCTGCACCTCTTCGCCCCCGAGCAGCCCGACTTCAACTGGGAACACCCGGCGGTGGGGGACGAGTTCCGCTCCGTCCTGCGCTTCTGGCTGGACATGGGCGTCGACGGCTTCCGTATCGACGTGGCCCACGGCCTGGTCAAGGCGCCGGGCCTGCCGGACCTCGGCGCCCACGACCAACTCAAGCTGCTGGGCAACGATGTCATGCCGTTCTTCGACCAGGACGGCGTGCACGAGATCTACCGCCAGTGGCGGCTCATCCTCGACGAGTACTCGGGCGAGCGCATCTTCGTCGCCGAGGCCTGGACCCCGACCGTCGAGCGCACCGCGAACTACGTCCGCCCCGACGAACTCCACCAGGCCTTCAACTTCCAGTACCTGGCCACCGAGTGGGAAGCGGAGCAGCTGCGCGAGGTCGTCGACCGCACCCTGGAGGCGATGCGCCCGGTCGGCGCCCCCGCCACCTGGGTGCTGTCCAACCATGACGTGACACGGCACGCCACCCGCTTCGCCAACCCGCCCGGCCTCGGCACCCAGATCCGTACGGCGGGCGACCGCGAGGTCGGTCTGCGGCGGGCGCGGGCGGCCACGCTGCTGCTGCTGGCGCTGCCCGGCTCGGCGTACGTCTACCAGGGCGAGGAGCTCGGCCTGCCGGACGTCGTCGACCTGCCCGACGAGGTGCGTCAGGACCCGGCGTACTTCCGCGGCGCCGGCCAGGACGGCTTCCGTGACGGCTGCCGCGTCCCGATCCCGTGGACGCGCGGGGGCTCGTCGTACGGCTTCGGCGAGGGCGGCAGCTGGCTGCCCCAGCCGTCCGGCTGGGGCGAGTTGAGCGTGGAGGCGCAACAGGGGGTGCCCGGTTCGACGCTGGAGCTGTACCGCTCCGCGCTCGGCATCCGCCGCGCGCGGCCCGACCTGGGCGCGGGCGACTCGGTGGAGTGGCTGAAGGCCCCGGCGGGCGTACTGGCCTTCCGGCGCGGGGAGTTCGTGTGCGTGGCGAACACGACGGGGGAGTCGGTGACGACCCCGGCCCACGGACGGGTGCTGCTCGCGAGCGGTGAGGTGACCGAGACGAACGACGGCGAGGCCAAGCTCCCGGCGGACACGACGGTGTGGTTCACGACCGCCTGACGACGGTCGCAAGGCCCGCCGCTCGATGGCCGAGCGGCGGGCCTTCGTACGGGGGCGGTCCTTGCGCCGGGGTACGAGACCTGAGCAAGTCCGCATCTCGTTGTACGTTCGTCCAGTAACTTCGTGTCATGAGTTCAGCGATCGCCTGGGGCAGGCCCCCGGTGCGGCCGGGACGCACGCACGACGCCGTTCTGGTCGTACCGGGCATCATGGGCACGGAGTTGTACGAAGCGGAGACGGGGCGCCTGCTCTGGGGCATGTCCAAAGCGGCTGAGTACGTGGCCCGCTGGGACCTCGAGAAGGGCATGGACGCGCTCGCGCTCACCGAGGAGGAGCGGGCGGGTCGCCTGGGCCGCGTGGTGCCCGGCCGACTGCTTCGGACTCCGGCCTGGATGCCGCTGACCGACGGATTCGAGCCGTACACGCCGCTCGTCAAGAGCCTGCGCACGGCGGTCGTCCACCCCGACGCCGTCGCCGAGTTCGGCTACGACTGGCGTCTTCCCGTCGCGCACAACGCGAAGTTGCTGGCCGAGAAGGTGGACCGGCACCTCACCGCCTGGCAGGCGCACCCGGACTGTGTCCGTGCGCGTGCCGGAGCCCCCGACCAACGGCCCGCGCGCATCGTCCTCGTCGCGCACTCCATGGGCGGTCTGCTGACCGCGGCGCTGTCGCTGATCCCCGGTGCCCTGGACGACGTCCGCGCCGTCCTCACGATCGGCACGCCGTTCCACGGCGCCGTCAAGGCGACGGAGATGCTCAACACCGGGCGCGGCATGCTGGGGTTGCCCGCGAAGAACCTGTCCCGGCTGGCGCGTACCCTGCCCGGCCTGCACGACCTGCTCCCCAGCTACCGCTGTCTCGTCTCGGGGGACGACGTGGTCGCCCTGACGCCGGGCGACGTGGAGAGCATCGGAGGGGACCGTGAACTGGCCCGGGATTCCTTCGCGTTGCACGCGAGCCTTGAGCGGGCCGTGCTGCCCGGCCACCGGATCGTGGAGGGCACCGCACAGAGCACCACACAGTCGCTCCGTATCCGCGACGGGATGGTCGAGGCCCTTCACCTCGGCTTCGACCGGCACGACGACGACGAACTCCTCCGTGACGAGATCGGACGGCTCGTCGAGATCGACCACGGTGGCGACGGAACGGTGTACCGCTACTCGACCACGCACGGGGAGGTGGACACCTACCCCGTGGCCCAGCAGCACGCCGCCCTCGCCGTCACCACGTCGGTCCTGGACTTCGCGCACGGGCTGCTCGTCGAGGGACGGCGCGGTGCCCGGCTCGGCGGCACCGACGTGGGACTCGACACCCCTGACCGGGTTCCGTTGGGCACCGCGTTCGACGTGGTGGTGCGCACCGAGCAGGATCCGGCGTGGGTCAGCTGTGTGGTGGAGGACGCCGAGACCGTCGGCCCGCAAGAGCCGGTGCGCCGACCGCTGCTGACCCCGCTACCGGGCTCGGAGGGCCTGCTCGGCGACCGGGTGCTGCTCGACGAGGCCGGTCTGTACCGGGTGAAGGTGGGCGGCGGCAGTGACCCGGTCACCCGGCTGGTCATGGTGGGCTGACGGGCGGGGCGAAGAGATCGGACGAACACGGGGGCCGGCCGCATGGACGAACAGGACGAGGGCTTCTCCATCGTCACCCTGCCGATGGACCAGTACGTGGACGCTCGCCGCTTCGGTGAGGTGGGCGAGGTCGTGGCGGAGGCGGACGCCGTGGCCGAGCTGCTCGGCAGGTGGGGCGGGGAGCACCAGGCCTGGGAGGGCGAGGACCGTGGTCTCGCCGCCACCCAGGTCCGCCTGCGGCAGTGGTCCAGGGCGAGTCCTCCGCGCAATTCCATGCTTCTGTGGTTCGGCCACGGCGAGTCCAACCAGGACGACGCGCTGCTCGCCGTGCGCGGCGACGGCGCCGACGGCGAGGACGACCACATCACGCCCGAGGAGCTGGGCCGGTACCTCGTGAGCCAGTTCCGAGGCCGGGCGCGGGAGGAGGGCTGCTGGGCGGTGGTGGTCGTCGAAGCCTGCGGTGCCGCCCGGTTCGTCGACCTCCTGCTCTCGTACGTGCTGCGGCGTCGGGCCGCCGTCCGCCTCCTGCTGGTCGGGTCGGGCGCCGACCAGGGCAGGGGCTACGTCGCCTCGATCCGCCAAGTGCTCACCACGGTGCTGGCCGAGTTCTCCGACAACTACAGCCACATCCGGCTCAGAGACCTGGCGCAGCGCATCCAGGACCTGCTGTCACCCGGCCAGGTGTTGTGCCTTCTCAAGGGGGACGAACACGTGGTCCGCCGGGGCCGGGCGGCCGGCCCCGTCATCATGACCCTGGAGGACTACGCCAGACCGCGGCGGGAGCTGCCGTCGCCCCGGCCGCCGGAGGTGACTGTCGGCCGGGCCGTCTCCACCCCGCCCACCACGCCCACCCCGCCCACTCCGCTGGAGACCGGATCCCCCGGCGGTGAGCTTTCGTGGTTCTTCGTGGGCCGGGCCCAGGCGCGTGACCGGATCGCCGACTGGCTGGCGTCCGCCGACCACGGGGTGCTGGCGGTGACCGGGCCGCCCGGTTGCGGCAAGTCCGCGCTTCTGGGGCACATCCTCTTGCAGGCCGGCCGACCCGACGTACCGCCTCCGGCCGGCCGCGCACCGCGACACGAGCCCTGGCCCGACGACGTTCCGCGGCCTCGGGCCGATGCCTTCCTCAACCTGACCGGTGCTTCGGTCCGGCAGATCGTCCGGCAACTGGCCCAGGTGTTCGCCGTTCCGGTCCCGCCGGACACCGCCCATGACGACGAGCGAATCCGTGCCTTCCTGGACGACGTCGGCACGCCACACGAGCCCCGGACCCTGTTCGCCGACGCACTGGACGCGTCGTCCGACCCGAACCGGCTGGCCGACCTGTTACGGGCCCTGGGCGCGCTCCCCGGCGTCCGGGTCGTGGTCGGCACCAGACCCTCGTCCGCGGACACCCTCGACGTACCGAGGGCCGTGACCGAGGACCTGCTCAACGCCTTGGGATGCGCGACCGACGAGGAGAGCACGCTCCGCCTGACCCCGGATCCGCAGGACCTCTCGATCTACGTGCGTGAGGCCCTGCTGTCCGAACGAGTGGCGTTCCAGCACCTCGACCTCGACCTGGAGGCGGCCGTGCAGCGCGTCGGCGCCCTGGTCTGCGCCCCGCGTCCGGGGACCGAGCACGACTTCCTCTACGCGTCGCTGGCCGTGCACGAGATCATCGCCGATCCCTCGCTGCTGCTCGACAGCAGACGGGAGGACCTGGCCGGTCTGCTCGGCAAGGACCACCGGCGGCTGTTCGCCGCCGTCGTCGCACGGCTGCGGGTCACGCTGCCGGGAAGTATCGCGGTCCTGCGCGCGCTGGCCTTCGCCCGGGGCCACGGGCTGCCCCGAGCCGAACGGATCTGGGCCACGGTCGCGTCGGCCCTCAACGACACGGTCGTGGACGCCGGACTCCTGGAGGTCGTGGCACAGGCCGCGGCACCGTACGTGATGATGGACGCCGAGGACGGCCAGGCCGTCTACCGGCTGGCGCACCGTAGCTTTCGCGACTTCCTCCTCGAGAGCGCCGGAGCGCCCGAGGCGCCCTCGACGCGGCCGACGGGCGACCGGCTGCGCGTCGTCACCGCACTGACCGGCCTGGCCGCGGCGAAGGACGGGGGGATGACAGCCCTTCCACGGCCGCATCCCTATCTCGTGAGTCACCTGGCCGATCACGCCGCCGAGGCGGGCGCCGAGGGATGGCGGGCGTTGGCCGCTCACACGGGGGTGCTGGACCACCTCGACCCGGCGGCGCTGACCAGCGCCGTGCTGCGGTCCGGCGCGGAACTCGCCGCGCTTCCCTCCGCCATCACCGGGGCACTGGCCACCGCGCATCTGGGCGTCACCTCGGGACCGGAGGATCGCAAGGGGCTGCGCGAGCTCGGGACGTGGCGCACCACCGGCGCCGCGCCGGCCGCGCCCCCGGCCGGCCATCAGGGGCCGGCGGCGGCCTGGACGGTCCGGTGGGCCGCCCTCACGCCCCAGGCTCCGCACGTGACCCTCGCCGACCTCCAGGTTCCGATGCGGGCGCTGCGGGTGCTGCCCCGCAGGGACGACGGCCGCCAGTTGCTCGTAGGCGCCGGGGACGCCGGTGTGGTGCGCGCCTGGGACCTGAGCACCGGTCTGGAGACGGCACCCGCGTTGCGCGGCGGTCCGCAGGACGGTTCGCAGTGGGTGCTCGCCCCGCTGCGCGGCACGGACGGCACGGACTGGCTCGCCGCGGCCGGGGACGACCGCACCCTGCGACTGTGGGACGTGGCGACCGGACGCCCGGCGGCCAGGGCGTACTCGCTGGAGGGGGATGCCGTACGGGCCATGGCGCCGTTCGCGGGGAAACTGGCGGTCGGTGATCTCCAGGGCCGGGTGCGGCTCTTCGACCCCGCCGAGGGCCGCGAGTCCCCCCTTGTCCTGACCGGCCACCACGGGCCGGTACACGGCATGAGTGTCTACGCGCGGACTGAGGCGGACGGCGAGTCCGAACGGCTCGTCACCGTCGACGGCAAGGGGTGGGTACTGGTGTGGCGGCCGGGGCGCCGCCGGCCGGTCGCCAGCTGGCAGGGCCACGCGTCCGGTGTGTACGCGGTGGCCGCGTACTCCGATGGGGAGAACGGGGTGGTGTTGGCGACGGCGGGTCAGGACGGCACCGTACGGCTGTGGGATCCGTGTGCGGAGGCGGAGTTGGGCCGGTTGACCGGGCACGACGGGCCGGTGTACGCGGTGGCCGCGTACTCCGACGCGCAGAGCGGGGTGGTGTTGGCGACGGCGGGTCAGGACGGCACCGTACGGCTGTGGGATCCGTGTGCGAAGGCGGAGTTGGGTCGGTTGACCGGGCACGACGGGCCGGTGTACGCGGTGGCCGCGTACTCCGACGAGGAGAGCGGGGTGGTGTTGGCGACGGCGGGTCAGGACGGCACCGTACGGCTGTGGGACCCGCTGGGACGATGTGCGGACGGATACGCGGTCGGCCTGTCGTCCGCGGTGCGCGCTCTCACGGAGACCGGCGGCACCCTGTGTGTGGCGTATGCCGACGGCGGCGTCGCCGGTTTCGGAGCGACCGAAGACGCCCGCCACGCCGGACCGAAGCCGGACAGCCCCGTCGTGGCCATGGCGTCGCTCGCCCTCGCGGACGGCGCACATCTGCTGGCGACGGCACATGTCGACGGGAGCGTCGGCATCCGGGGCGCCACCGGCCGCTGGACGCAGCTCGATGTGGCCCTCACAGCCGGGTCGCGGGTGCAGTTCATGGCCGGGCTCCGACTCACCGGCGGACAGCCCGCCTTCGCCGCGCTCACCGCCGCCGGCGACCTGTGCGCCTGGGACGCGCGCACCGGAACCCCGCTATGGTGCGTCGGCACCGGGCTGACCGGGCCGTTCACCACGATGACGGCGATTCCCCGCGGTGACACGACGGCCCTGGCCGTCGTGGGCGACGGCGGCCATCGCGTCTGGTGGTCCGGCGCCCCCGAGGGGCCGTGGACCCAGATGCTCACGAACGAGCCGGGGCGGGTGGCCGCGCTGGCGGCCGTCGGGGGCTCCGGGACCGGACAGGGGACGCTGGTCTCCGTGAGCCCGGACGGCGTCTTCCAGGTCTGGGACACCACCGGCACCAGGCTCCTGCACACCGTGCGGCTGGGGCTGCGCTGCCACGCCCTGGCCGCCCTGGACACGACCGGAGTGGCGGTGGGCACCCAGGAGGGAGTCCTCGCCCTCGACCTCGACCCGCACACGTGGACCGGCACCGGGCCACCGGACGCGGACCTGGCGGACGAGGCCCGGGTGCCGTTTGCCGAATGGGCTGACAGACCGTCGGGTGTCGCCTGAGAATGCTGATCCGACGACGAACGGGGGCGGGACGTGGTGAATGAGGTGGAAGAGTGCAAAGCACTCATAGACCGGCTTTTCTGTAGTGACAACGCCCAGTTCGAGGGCTACACCCTCGAAGGGGAACCGGAGGTCGTGGTTCCGGAGCGCCTGGTCCGCGCGACCCTGAACCGCCGTACGGACGCCGACGATCGGCACGACACGTACGAGCTCACGGTCTTCCGCCACATCACGGGCCTCGCGGGCGAGTTGTGGGAGCACACCGCCCGCAACCTGCTGCGGGTGGGTGCGCTCAACCATCCCGCGCTGCCGCAGATCGCCATGGGCAAGTTCGTCCCGAGCGAGGACATCGCCTTCACCCTCACCCGCGAGCGCGGCAGACCGATCGACATCGACCGCACCGTCGCCTGGGCCGAGCGCAACCCCGTCAGGGCCTTCGAGCACTTCAGCATCCTGCTCGACGCCCTCAAGGAGTTGCACGCGGCGGGCATCATCCACCGCAACCTCACCGCGGGCTCGCTCACCACCCATGTCATCGACGTGGAGAAGGATCCGGACGAGGTCGCCATAATCCTCTCCCGGTTCGAGATGAGCACGTTGATCGGCAACGTCATCCGGACCGTGGGCGCGGGCAGCGGGCCCGACAACGCCGACGAGGTCCGCCAGTTCTACACGGCACCCGTCGGCATCGAGCCCGAGCGTCATCTCGCCTTCCTGGCACCCGAGTTGCATTCGTACCTGTTCGACGAGCACACCAGCGTGCGACGGGACTGGGTGAGTACGGACATCTTCGGGCTGGCGGCCACCGTGTGGGAGTGGTTCTGCGGACCCGTACCCGACGTCCTGCCCGAGCAGTACGCCCAGGTGAAGCAGGCCCTGCCGACGGATCGCAAGACCGCCTTGGGCCGGCTCCAGCGCGCGATGGTCTCCCACCTGCCCTCGGCCGATCTGCCCGCGGAACTGGCCCAGGCCCTACGCCGCATGCTGGAGCCCCACCCGAAGAGCCGGTGGACCGCCTACGAGGCGGCCAAGCACCTGGAGACCCACTGGCAGGACATCCGCGGCCACTGGGCGGCACCGGACCAGAAGACCCCCCGACTGGTGGCCTTCCTGCCGGACTGGAGCGTGCAGATGCTCCACGAGGACCGCAAGTGGATCCAGCACTCCCCGGCCACCCAGGCCGGACAGGAGGAACTGCGGTTCTTCCTGGAGCAGGAACTCGCCGAGGCCGAGCTGGTCCACTCCCCGCGTGGCGCCCTGGGCTACGCCACCGGGCCGGACGACACCCTCAAGGAAGCCGAGTGGGTGCTGATCGGGCAGCGTGCCGTCTGGTTCTGTGCCGTCCTCTTCGACCCCGTCCCCATGTCGACGGAGCGCAAGCACTTCGAAGAGGTCCTCCTCATCAAGTACCTGCGGGACAAGGACATCACCCTGGAACTGGTGACGAACCAGCGGAGACGCAAGATCGAGGGCGGCCTCAAGGTCATCCCCTTCCGGCCCGGACAGGACCTCTCCGGAGCCGTCCGCGGACACCGCCCATGGACCGACCTCCAGGAGGGGGTGCGCGCGGGCGCCAAGATCGACACGCTCAACGAGATGTACCTGCGCTCCCTGCAGTTCCTTCTCGGCTACCAGCACGTCGTGCTCAAGTCACGCTCCTATCCCTTCCGGACGGTAGGACAGCGCCAGGGCACGGTCACCATCGAGTTCGACGAGGCGGCCGACGCCGAACGCCGGCATGCCTCCCCCATGCTGTCGGCCTACGCCCTCGACGAGCGGCGTCGGCCCCGGTTCGGGGATTTCTTCACCTCCCTGCACAGTGAGCGGGAGGGCAAGGCCACGGTGCTGAACGTCGTGCGCCGCGGCTCCAGCCGCGAACCGTACTTCGGCGGTACGGGCGTCACGGCCGTCTTCCGGGAGCAGGTCGACGCCGAAACCATCCGCGTCACCGTGCAGGGCGGCGGATCCATCCCGCAGACGGGCTGGATCCGGCACACCGACGACGCCGGCACCGGCCCCCAACTCGACCGGCAGGAACGCGCCCTGAAACAGTTGCGGGTCCAGCCGCTGCTGATCGAGTCCCTGCGGGCCCCCTTCTCGTTCGACCTGGGGCGTGGCCGCTGGATCGACAGCCACCCGTTCCCGGGCGAAGTGAAGTTCGACGGCGCCTCCCGCAAACTCATCGAGCGGTTGCTGGGCACGCACCCCTTCTTCGCCCTCCAGGGACCGCCCGGCTCCGGAAAGTCGACGCTGACGGCCGCCGCCGTACGGCGCAACCTGGCCGTGGAGCAGGGCGCGCGGATCCTCGTCACCTCGCAGTCCAACCACACCCTCGACGGCCTGGCCCGCAAGCTGATCCAGCAGCAGGGGCCGCGCACGCTCATCCTGCGCGAGACCGCGGCGGGCAAGGAGGACGAGGTCCGTGACCCCCTGGTGCGGGCGCACACGCTCACCCACCTGACCAGAACCGTCCGCGACGCATCCACCCGGCTGCTGAAGGCCCGGCTCGACCGGAAGGAGTACGAACAGCCGCCCTACGCCGACAGGCCCTACACCGAGGAGCTCCTCAAGCTCGCCGAGGAATGGGGCATCGACCTCAAACACCTGCTCCCGCTGAAGGAGGACGAGGCGCGCCGCGAGCTGGCCACGCAGTGGCTGGAGCACATCACCTCCGACCAGATCGAACTCGGCGACCGGATCCGCAGCGGGGCCAGCGTCATCCTCGCCACCTGCTCCATCGCCGCGATCGTCAACGACGGCCGCTGGGACCCCAAGGACCTGTTCGACTGGGTGATCGTCGAGGAGGCCGCCAAGGCCTGGTCCACCGAGATCATCGTCCCGCTGGTCCTCGGCGTGCGCTGGACCCTCATCGGCGACCACTTCCAGCTCGGCCCGCACCGCGAGGAGGAGCTGGAGTCCTTCCTGACCTCCCTGCGCACCCACCCCGACCCGCTGGTCGCCATGGAGTACGAGCAGAAGGACGGGCATCTCGGCGCCCTGCGGCTGTTCAAGCAGGTCTTCGTGGGCAAGACCGCGAAGGACTACCAACAGGCCGACTCCGCGGTGGGGCGCATCGAGAACCAGTTCCGCATGGACAAGACCATCGCCGAGCCGGTCAGCCGTGCCTTCTACCCACGGGTACCGGCCGTCGAGGAGATCGGGCTGCCCGTCAGCTTCCTCAACACCGAGAAACACAAGCCGCACGGGCTGACCGCGCCCAGGTTCCTCCTCGGCCGCCCGCTCGTGTGGGTCGACACCAGCGGCTGCGAGGGATTCGGCGACGAACCGCGCTGGCGCAACCCGGGCGAGGTGGAGCTGGTGGACCGGCTGGCCCAGTTGCTGGAGCCGTTCTCCGCCCCGCCCGACCAACTCGACGCCGACGGCAGTCTCGCGATCCTGACCCCGTACAAGGCACAGCTGGAACTGCTCGGAGGCCGGGACGCGTTGCGCGGCCGCGAGTACACCGTGCACGCCTTCCAGGGCAGGGAGGCCGATCGCGTGATCGTCTCGCTGGTGCGCAGCACGGCCGTGCCGGGCGGCAGCATCGAACGCAACATGGGCCACGTCGGCCGCCGCGAGCTGATCAACGTCATGATGTCCCGGGCCCAACGCCTGCTGATCGTGGTGGGCAACCTCCAGCACTTCACCACGTACGGCGGTGAGCACTGGGCGACCGTCGCCAAGGTACTGCGCCACTACGGCACCGTGGTCTCCGCCGACGAGGTGGGGTCGTGATGAACGAAGTCATCCAACTGGCGCTCCCCTGCCGGGTGCTGACGCTGAAGATGGAGGTCGGCCCCGAGGACGGTGCGACCCGACTCGAGACGCTCGTCACCAAGGCCATCGGCACCGGACTGACCAAGGTGCAGGACCTGGCCGACCTGTTCGTCCTGCCGTACCGCGTAGTGCTCGACGTGGTGGCGTCGCTGTGGGGACGAGGGCTGGTCTCCATCGACCTGCACAGCGGCGACCTCGAACTGAGCGACGGTGGCCGCGACGGCCTCGGGGCCGAGGCCGGCACCTCGGCGGCCGTGGAGAGCGGGATGTCGGAGACCCGGCAATATCTCTACGAGCCCATCACCGGCAGCTTCTTCGTCGAGCGGGAGGGCAGCGCCAAGGCGCCGGCCGGTGCCCTGCGCGCCCCTGTCGACCACCGGCTGAAGGCGGCGGACCTGCCGCCGCGCGATCTGCTCGCCGCGGTCCGCGCGGCCACCCGGTTCGGCGGCGGCCCCGGCTACCGGCGCCGCATCCTCAACGTCGGCTTCGGCAACCCGCTCCTCGCGCCGCCCGACGACATCCGCTGGTACACCGTCGGCGTCCAGGTCCGGTCCGACGAGGACAGTGGCCGGCTGACCGTGGCTGTCGCCGATCCCGGCAAGCGGTTCTGGAACGCTCGTGCGGAGGCCCGCTTCCAGGAGTACTTCGCCCGACTCGGCGACGAACAGCCCGACAGCGGTCTGGTGCGGGCACTGCGCGGGAAGGCGAGTCGGGGCCTGCTCGAACCCGAGGGCGTCCCGCAGCTCCTGGCCCGTCTCGCGGCCCAGGCCGAGAAACTGTCACGGGTCGAGGCCAAGAACACCGCGCAGGCACAAAAGGGCATGGAAGACGTCGGCCGGCAGATCCAGCAGCGGCTGCGGGGGCTGCTCCAGGCGCGGGCCCAGCTGGAGCCGATCGAGAACGCCCAGGGGCACGAGTGGGTGCTGAAGGACCTGCTGTCCCAGGCGCGCAAGCAGGTCGTCATCGTCTCCCCGTCGATTCGCTACTCCACCCTCAGCGGGCTACTGCCTGCCCTGCACGCGATGCTCAAACGGGGGGTCCGGCTGGTCGTCTCCTGGGGCCGGACGATCAACGACTCGCTCGATCCCGCGGTGCGTACCGCCCTGAGCGAGCTGGCCGCCAAGTACCCCAAGCGGGTCATGCTCTCCTCGTCCAGCGTGCGCACCGCGGCCTGCCTGGTGATCCAGGACAACGTAAGGGTCTACGTCGGCGCGTACGGTCCCCTCGACCTCGTCGGCGGTGTCGGCGGCCGGATGACGGGACTGCTGATCGAACCGTCGAAGTACGGTCCCGGCGCGCCCGAATGCGTCGTGGACCTGCTGTTGTGGGTCCGCCGGGCTGCGTTCGCCGCCCCCGAGCGGCTGGGCGTCCTGGCCCGCCATGACGACTTCCCCGCGGTCGACGACGTCGAACCCGACATCTTCCAGATCGCCGAGACCCCGCTGCCGCCGGGGCCCGCCGACGACACTCCGGAGATGCTGCAGATCTGGGCCGCGAGCTGGCGCGAGCACCGGATCGCGCTCGCCCGGGTCGTACGGCAGGCCACGGACGAGGCGCCCAGCGTGGAGGTGGTGGAGGACCGCGTCCACGAGGAGTTCCTCTGGCAGACGCTGCACGGCGCGGTCGGCCGACTGGTTCTCGCCGACGATCGCATCAGCCCCCGGGCGGCCACCGAACGTGTCGCCGCCGCCCTGCGGGAGCGCGCCGAGCACGGCGTCGCGGTTCACCTGGTGCAGCCCACCCCGGCCCGTGACTCCGACGCCGTCAAGGCATTCACCAAGCTGATCGACGGGACGCAGGGCGTCATCGTGCACCGACGGCGCTCCGGCGTGCGACTGGTCGCCTGCGACGACACCGTCCAACTGGGCAGTTTCGCTCCGTTGGGGCGGACATCGACTCGCGCCGAGGGCATCGGAACCGCCAGCCAGCTGGGGGTACGGGTGCACGGCGCCCGGTTCGTCACCGACTTGCTCTGCCGTCTCGGTGTCGAGCAGGAGCCGCATGTGCCCGGGCCGGACGCGCCAACCGATCCGCCGGTCACGGACGGCGCCACCGTCGCGTACGGAGCCTTGGTGACGGCACGCCAGGCACACGGCGAGGGTCGGCACGGCGAGGTGCTGCGGACGATTCTGCGTGATCTCGACGACCCCTGGCGGGTCCTGGAGGTCTGGGAACAGCGCAACGTCTCCGCCACCGATCTCCGCCGGGGCGCCGCCACGCTGCTGCGCTTCGGCGACCGAGTGCCGTCGGAGCATCGCGAGCGCTGGTGCCGCTGGCTGGTCGGGGACGCCTGGAGACGGCACGCGTTCTTCGAGGCGGCGCTGGTCGGGCGCTTGCTGCCGAACGGCGATTCGGCCCTGACGACGGCGGTGTGCACGGTGGCCCTGCCGCTCGAATGCGGCCCGGTGGGGAGCACTTTGGAGACCTGCGCCCTGGAAGTCGAGGACGAGCGGGACCAAGCGGTCGCGGCCGTCGGGGGGTTCGCCGAACTGCTCCTGTGGGGTGGCCCCTCAGGGCGGCAACTGATCGACCTGCACCGGGGGATCCTGTCGCCGCATTGGGGTGAACTGGCCGACGCCACATACGATTTGCCGCTCCCTGACGGGCGAGGTCTGCCGCTCGACACGTTCGCCGCTCAGCTGGCCACGGTCATGAGCGCCGCCGATGTGGAGGAGGGCTGGGCGCGGCTGACCCGGACGATCGACGAGATCCGGCGGCGCCGCCAGCGCTTCAACTTCGACGCGGGACAGGCATGGCATGACGGGATGTTCGCGCCGGACGGCATCCTCACCCGCATCGACGCGGCGACCGGAAACCCCGATCTGCGCCACGATCTGGGGCCCGGCCTTCCGGCGAACGTCCGGCGTCATGTGGACAAGCTGGTCGCACAGGCCGGCGAGGAACCCATTCAGTGGCGCAAGCAGATGTCACATCTGCACCGCATCGAGGAACTGGTCCGGGAGGCCCGCTTGCTGTCCGCCGCCGCCGTGAGCCGAGCCCACTCCGACGAGAGGGTCCCTGATGCCACGAGGGGCTACGCCCTGCTGACGGCCCACCTCTGGGACGGCCTGTTCAGTGAGGCGGACGTCCTCCCGCCGCCGTACCGGTATCCGGCACTGGCGCTGTTGCAGCGACTGGAGCCGGTGGCCCAGTGGGCGAGGGTGCGCACATGACCGCCGACCCCCTGCACGACCTGCTGGCCCGCTGGCCGGGCCGTTTCCGGTTCGGTCGGCTGGCCGTGGCGCTGCGCGACCCCGAGGGGCTGGACGACGCGTTCCTGACCGACGCCGTACTGCGCGGCATCGCCGAGGACGACGACGAACAGTCGGTCTTCGACAGCCTCCTGCGCGAGGGGCGGCTGGAAGCCGCCGAGTACCTTCTGGAGAACGGCCCGCTCAGCGAACCCGCCCACAACAGGCACCGGATCACGGCGCGCCAACATGAGCTTCAGGAAGAGCTCAGATCCCGCTTCGCCGTCCTGAAGCAGCTGGCGGAGGCGGCCGACCTGCCCCTCCCGCCCGAGTTGGACCAGGCGGAGCTGGAACGGCGATGCGCCGTGTCCTGGCCTGAGACCGAGGAGCTGCTGGACACCGCCAGGATGACGATCGAGACCGGGCTGGACGCCGGCCGGGAGCGCCTCAGCACCAGGCTGGCGGAGAAGGAGGCCCAGGGGGCGACCGATCCCGCGTGGGCGCAGTCGAGCCGTGCGCTGATCAAGGAAGGGCTGCTGCGGGCCGCGGCTCGCCAGATCGACGACGGGACGTGGAGCCCCGGCCCGGAACGCGTACCCGCCCTGCCCGCCTGGAATCTGGAGGTCTCCCCGGAGCGGCTCCTGGAGTGGCACCTCGACCCCGTTCAGCAGCAGCGGCAGGTGCGTTACCGCGACTGGGCGCCGGCCGACGACTCGGCCAGACATCTGCTCGAGGCGTACTACTCCCTCTCCGACGGCGGTTTCGTCGCCGCGCAGGGCTTCACGACGGCGCTCAACGCCTTCCTGTTTCCCGACGACACGGAGGAGACGAGACCCGACGAGGTCCAGGGCGGATATCTCGCGACCGTGTCACGGGTCTTCGCCGACCCGGAGACCGCCCGTTTCCGGCCGCGGGACAATCTGGATCTGTTCATCGGCGGGCCCGACACCCGCGAGCCGGAAGGCATGGGCAAGGTGCCTCCGTTCGCCGCGGTCGGCCCGTGTCTGGAGCCCCGGGCGGATCGCGGCCGGTGCTCGGTGCTCGACCTGCGATCCCTGCTGCAACTGGCCACCCTGCGTACGGGGCGGTCCACCGCGCTGCTGCGGGTGCTGGGACCGCAGTGGCCGCTGGCGATGTTCGCCGGTGCCACGGCGGACGAACTGGCGGAGCTCCTGGGGCCGGACGAGGGCGCGTGGTGGATGACGCTGCGCTGGATTCTCGACCTGACCGGCCTTGGCGGCATCACCGTCGCCGACGCCCTCGCCTCCGCGACCGGCTGGGATCCGGCGCTGCTCACGCTGTTCCTCCAGGCGTTGGCCGAGCGGCAGGCCCTGCCCGCGGGCGGCCCGGGATGGCTGCCGCGGTGGAGTCAGCACCGACAGTTCACGGCGGCCGTCGAGGACACGGTACTCAGGCCGCTGGGACCGTCCGTCGGTGCCCGGATCGCGTTCTGGGCCGCGCTCTCGGCGGCGCCGGCCGGCGAGGACGTCACGGCGGACGAGCTGATGCGGGAGACCCAGTACGCGGCCGATCTGGTCCCCGACGCCGCCGCACTCGGTGCGGCCATGGTGGGCCTCGGCCGGCTTCGGTTGGCCGAGGAAGCCTCCGCGGATCGCGTCCGGCTCCGGCAGTGCGGGGTGCTCATCGCCCTGCGGGACCGGGCGGGGCAGCGACTGGAGGAGGCCCTGCGGGACTGGGCGGAGCGCGCGGAGCAGGACGCGCCCGAGGAGGAGAGCCAGGCCGTACGCGAGTGGGAGGCCCGTCGGTACGGGCTCAGCCCGGGATACGAGGAGTACCTGGCCGCCTTGGCCGACTCCGTCCCGGCCGCCGACCTCGACGACAGGCTTGCCCGGTTGGCGCGACACACCGCTGAGGTCGCGGTGGACCCGCAGCAGGTCGCCGGAGCCACTGACCTGGTACCCCTGCTCCGTGAGATGCGGGGTCTGTGGCAGCAGGCCCTTCGAGGCCGGCAGATGGATCTCAGCGCGCCACCCAAGGCTGTCGCGAGGATCAGTGGCCGGGCCGCCCAGGTCGTCCTGCACGAGTTGCTGGCGAACGCGGGTGAGGCGCTTGCCGACTCGGACGGCGGGCGCGTCTCGGTCGAGGTCGAACAGTCCGGCGAGGACTGGCTCGTGGAAGTCCGCGACAGCGGCCCCGGAATCTCGTATCCCGAAGGACGTGAGGATCTCGTGTTTCGCGCGGCCCGTTCCACCAGGGGGGAGGGCCGAGGAGACGGCCTGCACCGAGCCCGACGCATTGCCGAGGCGGCGGATGGCGCCCTCGTGCTGGCCGCACGCTCCCATGGGCACCCCATCCTGAAGGGCGCACACTTCCGACTGATTCTTCAGGTGGGTTGAACGCGCCGCCGGGAGCGAAGCGTGGTTGCCGCCCGAGGGTGATCTCGGGGGAGGGGCGCGTGGTTCACGACCGCCCGAAGCACCCCTGAAAGTTCTTGCATCAACTTCACACGGCCCGCTGCCTTTTCAGGCAGCGGGCCTTTAACATCTCCGTCACCGCAAGTTTGCTGAAATATTTCAGCAAGAGCCTTCAACGGAGAAGGACTTCCCCACATGGCAAGCAGCAGACCCCTTTCGGGCGCCCTCGCCCTGGCCGCCGCGGCTGTCGTCATGGCCCCCACCGCCGTGTCCGCCGCCCCGCCCGGCACCAAGGACGTCACCGCCGTCCTCTTCGAGTGGAACTTCGCCTCGGTCGCCAGGGAGTGCACCAACACCCTCGGCCCGGCCGGATACGGCTACGTGCAGGTCTCCCCGCCCGCCGAGCACATACAGGGCGCGCAGTGGTGGACGTCGTACCAGCCCGTCAGCTACAAGATCGCGGGCCGGCTCGGCGACCGGGCGGCGTTCCAGAGCATGGTGAACACCTGCCACGCGGCCGGTGTGAAGGTCGTCGTCGACGCGGTCGTCAACCACATGGCCGCGGGCAGCGGCACCGGCACCGGCGGCTCGTCGTACACGAAGTACAACTACCCGGGCCTGTACTCCTCGTACGACTTCGACGACTGCACCTCCCAGATCAGCAACTACGCCGACCGCTGGAACGTCCAGCACTGCGAGCTGGTCGGCCTCGCCGACCTGGACACCGGCGAGGAGTACGTCCGCAAGACCGTCGCCGGGTACATGAACGACCTGCTCACCCTCGGGGTCGACGGCTTCCGCATCGACGCGGCCAAGCACATCGACACCGCCGACCTCGCCAACATCAAGTCGCGGCTGACGAACCCGGGCGTGTACTGGAAGCAGGAGGTCATCTACGGCAGCGGAGAGGCCGTCCAACCGACCGAGTACACCGGCAACGGCGACGTCCAGGAGTTCTGGTACGCCTACGACCTCAAGCGGGTCTTCAACAACGAGAACCTCGCCTACCTGAAGAACTACGGCGAGGGCTGGGGGTATCTGAGCAGTTCCGTCGCGGGTGTGTTCGTCGACAACCACGACACCGAGCGCAACGGATCGACCCTCACCTACAAGGACGGCGCGAACTACACGCTGGCCAACGTCTTCATGCTCGCGTATCCGTACGGCGCCCCGGACGTCGACTCCGGATACGAGTGGTCGGACGCGGACGCCGGGCCGCCCGACGGCGGTGCGGTGAGCGCCTGTTGGCAGGGCGGCTGGAAATGCCAGCACGCCTGGCCGGAGATCCTCCGCATGGTGGCCTTCCGCAACGCCACGCGGGGCGCGGCGATGAGCGACTGGTGGGACAACGGGGGCGACGCGATCGCCTTCGGGCGGGGAAGCAAGGGGTACGTCGCGATCAACCATGAGAGCGGTTCCCTCAGCCGGACGTACCAGACGTCCCTCGCCGCCGGCACGTACTGCAACGTGCAGAGCAACACGACCGTGACCGTGAACGGATCGGGCCAGTTCACGGCGACCCTCGGCGCGAACACGGCGCTGGCGGTCTACGCGGGCAAGTCGAGCTGCTGAGCCGCCCCCACGCGACCGCGCACCGTCGCCACAGGCGGTGCGCGGTACGCGGTAGTGGTGCGCGCAGGGTCGACGGTTTTTCGTGACAGGGCTCTACGTTCCGCGCCGGCGCCGACCAGACCCTCCTTCCTGGCGTACCGAAGCACGGTCGGGAAGGGCGCCTCAAGGTGCTGGTGAAAGTTCTTGCTGTGAGTTGCAAGCCTCTTGCTGCAACCCTTTCCTCAGCGATACGGTCCACGCGGGCGCCCGGCGACGAAGCCGTCCCGCGGCGTTGGGGTCGGACCCAAGAGAGCCGCAATCGCGAGGAGTTCCCGCCTGTGATACCGAGATGGGCGCCCCCCACGCGCCGCACCGCGCCACCTGCCCGACGGGTCGCGGCCGTCGCCGTGGCCGCACTGGCCGCAGCCCTCGTGCAGCCCCTCGCGGCGCACGCGGACAGCCCGCCCGCACCGCCGTCCGACACGAAGCTGGCCGCCGCCCCGGCCCGCCACGACGACACCCGTGAACAGTTCTACTTCGTCATGCCGGACCGCTTCGCCAACGGCAGCACCGCCAACGACAAGGGCGGACTGACCGGCTCACGCCTCACCACCGGCTACGACCCCACCGACAAGGGCTTCTACCAGGGCGGCGACCTCAAGGGCCTGACCCAGCGGCTCGACTACATCAAGGGCCTCGGCACCACCTCCATCTGGATGGCGCCGATCTTCAAGAACCGTCCCGTGCAGGGCGCCGGCAGTGGGGGTACCTCCCAGGCCATTGGCTCTGGGGGAGCCTCTGCCGGTTACCACGGCTACTGGATCACCGACTTCACCCAGGTCGACCCGCACTTCGGCACCAACAAGGACCTGGAGACCCTCATCTCCAAGGCGCACGCCAAGGGCATGAAGGTCTTCTTCGACGTCATCACCAACCACACGGCCGATGTCGTCGACTACGAGGAGAAGTCCTACGACTACCTGTCCAAGGGCGCCTTCCCGTACCTGACGAAGGACGGCGAGCCCTTCGACGACGCCGACTACGCGGACGGCGACACGAAGTTCCCGGCCGTGGACGCCGGCTCCTTCCCGCGCACCCCGACGGTCGCCGCCGCGCAGCAGAACGTGAAGGTGCCGTCCTGGCTCAACGACCCGACGATGTACCACAACCGCGGCGACTCGACCTATGCCGGTGAGTCGACCACGTACGGAGACTTCTCCGGGCTCGACGACCTGTGGACCGAGCGCCCCGAGGTCGTCAGCGGGATGGAGAAGATCTACCAGCGCTGGGTGCGGGACTTCGACATCGACGGCTTCCGGATCGACACCGTGAAGCACGTGAACATGGAGTTCTGGACCCAGTGGGCGACGGCCCTCGACGCCTACGCGGCCCGGCACGGCCGGGACGACTTCTTCATGTTCGGCGAGGTCTACTCCGCCGACACCTCGATCACGTCCCCGTACGTCACCCAGGGCCGCCTCGACGCCACGCTCGACTTCCCCTTCCAGGAGGCGGCCCGCCAGTACGCCTCCCAGGGCGGCAGCGCGCAGAAGCTCGCCTCGGTCTTCGCCGACGACTACAAGTACACGACCGACAAGGCCAACGCCTACGAGCAGGTCACCTTCCTCGGCAACCACGACATGGGCCGCGTCGGGTACTTCCTGAACCAGGACAACCCCAAGGCCACCGACGCCGAACTCCTCGCCAAGGACAGGCTCGCCAACGAGCTGATGTTCCTCAGCCGCGGCAACCCGGTCGTCTACTACGGCGACGAGCAGGGCTTCACCGGCTCCGGCGGCGACAAGGACGCCCGCCAGACGATGTTCGCGTCGAAGACGGCCGACTACCTCGACGACGACGAGATCGGCACCGACCGCACCCACGCGAGCGACGCGTACGACACCGGCGCGCCGCTGTACCGGCAGATCAGCGCCCTGTCCCAGCTGCGCAGGGCGAACCCCGCCCTCACCGACGGCGTCCAGACCGAGCGCTACGCGGCCGACGGCGCCGGCGTCTACGCCTTCTCCCGCAACGGCACCGGCAAGGACACCACCGAGTACGTCGTCGCCTTCAACAACGCCGGCACGGCGCAGGAAGCGACCTTCGAAACCGGTTCCGCGAACACCGCGTTCCGCGGGATCTACGGCACCGACAAGACGGTTGCCGCCGGCGCCGACAAGAAAATCACGGTAACCGTTCCCGCGGGCTCGGCCGTCGTTCTCAAGGCGGCTCGCAAGCTGCCCGCCCCGGCCGCCAGGCCGACCGTCACCCTGCACGCTCCCGTCGCCGGCGCCACCGGCACCGTCGAGCTGAGCGCCGACGTGGCGGGCGGTCAGCTGAACCGGGTCGTCTTCGCCGCCCAGACCGGCAACGGCACGTGGCAGACCCTCGGCTCCGCCGACCACGCCCCCTACCGGGTCACGCAGACCGTCGGCGCGGACGTGCCCGCGGGCACGGCCCTGCGCTACAAGGCGGTCGTCGTCGACTCGGCCGGACGCACGGCGAGCGCCACCGGGTCCTCCGTCACGGGCGCCCCGCCCGCCGAGGAGATTCCCACCGCCTCCTCGCGCGACTACGCGATCGTCCACTACCAGCGCACCGACGACGACTACGCCGACTGGGGCCTGTACGCCTGGGGCGACCTGGCCGACGGCGAGTCGACCACCTGGCCGGACAGCCATCCCTTCGTCGGCCGGGACGCGTACGGCGCTTTCGCCTACGTCAAGCTGAAGCCGGGCGCCTCGTCCGTCGGGTTCCTCGTCATCGACAAGGACGGGAACAAGGACGTCTCCGCCGACCGCACGATCGACGTCACCAAGACCGGCGAGGTCTGGATCGAGCAGGGCAAGGACGGCGTCCGCACGGAGAGGCCCGACTACCCGGCCCAGGACGCCGCCAAGGCCGTGCTGCACTACCACCGCGCCGACGGCGACTACACCGGCTGGGGTCTGCACACCTGGACCGGCGCCGCGAACCCCACCGAGTGGTCGAACCCGATGAAGCCGACCACGACCGACGCGTACGGCGCGGTCTTCGAGGTGCCGCTCACCGCCGGCGCCACCAGTCTGAGTTACATCCTCCACAAGGGCGACGAGAAGGACCTCCCGTCCGACCAGTCGCTGGACCTCACCGCGAACGGCCACGAGGTGTGGCTGCTGAGCGGCCAGGAGAAGTACCTGCTCCCGCAGCCGGCCGGCTCCGCGGCGGCCCTCGACCTGACCACCTCCAAGGCGGTCTGGATCGACCGGAACACGGTCGCCTGGAACGGCTCCGAGGCTGCCGCCTCGACCCAGCTGCTGTACAGCGCGAAGGGCTCGATCGCGGTCGAGAACGGCACGCTCACCGGGGCCGCCAAGTGGCTGCGGCTGACGAGGACCACCCTCACCGACGCCCAGAAGGCCGCGTACCCACACCTCAAGGCCTACACCGCCTGGTCCGTCGACCCGCGCGACCGGAACCGGGTACGTGAGGCACTGAGCGGTCAGGTCGTCGCCTCCCAGCGGGCCGTCAACGGCGCGGTACTGGCGGCCACGGGCGTCCAGATCGCGGGCGTGCTGGACGACCTGTACAGCGGTGCGACCAAGGCCCGCCTGGGACCCACGTTCCACAACGGCCGTCCCACCCTGGCCGTCTGGGCCCCGACGGCCCAGCAGGTCTCCCTGGAGCTCGACGGCTCCACCGTGCGGATGAGGCGCGACGACACCACCGGCGTCTGGTCCGTCACCGGCCCCCGCTCCTGGAAGAACAAGCCCTACCGGTACGTGGTGACGGTGTGGGCGCCCAGCGTCGGCAAGGTCGTCACCAACAAGGTCACCGACCCCTACTCGGTCGCCCTCACCACCGACTCCGCCCGCAGTCTCGTCGTCGACCTCGACGACAAGGCCCTCGCCCCCGGCGGCTGGTCCACGCTCACCAAGCCGAAGGCCGTCCCGCTGAAGGACGCCCAGATCCAGGAGCTGCACGTCCGGGACTTCTCCGTCGCGGACCCGACCGTCCCCGCCCAGGACCGGGGCACCTACCTGGCCTTCGCGGACCGGGACAGCGACGGCTCGAAGCATCTGCGGGAGCTGGCGGCGGCGGGCACGTCGTACGTCCATCTGCTGCCCGTCTTCGACATCGCCACCATCGCCGAGGACAAGGCGGCGCAGTCGACGCCCGACTGCGACCTGGCCTCCTACGCTGCCGACTCCGACAAGCAGCAGGAGTGCGTGGCCGCGACCGCCGCGAAGGACGCCTACAACTGGGGGTACGACCCGTACCACTACACGGTCCCCGAGGGGTCGTACGCCGGTGACCCGGACGGGACCGCCCGCACCGTCGAGTTCCGCCGGATGGTGAAGTCGCTGAACCAGGAGGGCCTCAGGGTCGTCATGGACGTCGTCTACAACCACACGGCGGCGAGCGGCCAGGCGGCGACCAGCGTCCTCGACCGGATCGTCCCCGGCTACTACCAGCGGCTGCTCGCCGACGGCTCGGTGGCGAACAGCACCTGCTGTGCGAACACCGCGACCGAGAACGCGATGATGGGCAAGCTGGTCGTCGACTCGATCGTCACCTGGGCCAAGGAGTACAAGGTCGACGGCTTCCGCTTCGACCTCATGGGACACCACCCCAAGGCCAACATCCTGGCGGTGCGCAAGGCGCTGGACGCGCTGACCCTCGCCAAGGACGGCGTCGACGGCAAGAAGATCATCCTCTACGGCGAGGGCTGGAACTTCGGCGAGGTCGCCGACGACGCCCGGTTCGTCCAGGCCACCCAGAAGAACATGGCGGGCACGGGCGTCGCGACCTTCTCCGACCGGGCGCGTGACGCCGTGCGCGGCGGCGGGCCGTTCGACGAGGACCCGGGCGTCCAGGGCTTCGCGTCCGGGCTCTACACCGACCCCAACTCGTCGAAGAACAACGGCACTTCGGCCGAGCAGAAGGCCCGGCTGCTGCACTACCAGGACCTGATCAAGGTCGGGCTGAGCGGCAACCTCGCCTCGTACGGCTTCACGGACACCGACGGCGAGGAGGTCACCGGCGCCGAGGTCGACTACAACGGCGCCCCGGCCGGATACGCGGACGCGCCCGGCGACGCCCTCGCCTATGTCGACGCGCACGACAACGAGTCGCTGTTCGACGCGCTGGCGTACAAGCTGCCGGGGGACACCTCGGCGGCCGACCGCTCCCGCATGCAGGTCCTCGCCATGGCCACCGCCGCGCTCTCCCAGGGCCCGGCCCTGTCCCAGGCCGGCACCGACCTGCTGCGCTCCAAGTCCCTGGACCGCAACTCCTACGACAGCGGGGACTGGTTCAACGCGATCCACTGGAACTGCGCCGCCGGCAACGGCTTCGGCCGGGGACTGCCGCCGGCCGTCGACAACGCCTCCAAATGGCCTTACGCCAAGCCCCTGTTGACCGCCGTAGGGGTCGGCTGCCCGCAGATCACCTCGGCCTCCGCGGCCTACCGGGATCTGCTGCGGATCCGTACCACCGAGCAGGCGTTCTCCCTCGGGACGACCGAGCGGGTGCAGTCGGCGCTCTCCTTCCCGCTGTCGGGGAAGGACGAGACGCCCGGGGTGATCACCATGGAACTCGGTGACCTGGTCGTCGTGTTCAACGCGACGCCGACCGCGACGAAGCAGACCGTCGACGCGCTCGCCGGGACGGGATACCGGCTGCACCCGGTGCAGGCGGCGGGGTCGGACCCCACCGTCAGGGCCGCGTCGTACGCGACGGGGACCGGCACGTTCGCCGTGCCGGGCCGGACCGTCGCGGTGTTCTCCCGGACGACCCCCTAGACAGGGGCATTACCTTGGTGGAGCAGGCCTTCCATCCGGTCTGCTCCACCGGTGAGTCCGAGGGTCGACCACAGATGAACGCCGACGTCAGCGACAGACGGACCGACACGACCGTGCTGGTCGTGGACCGCACGGCAGCCGGCCGGTTCGCCCTGGGCGTGGTGCTGCGCCGCGCCGGTCACCAGGTCGTCGCGGTCGGCACCGGTCACGAGGCGCTCGTCGAACTGGACGTACGGCGGCGCAAGGGCGCCCTGCCCGACGTGGCCCTCGTCGACGTGGAGCTGCCGGACATGAGCGGCTTCGAGCTCTGCCGCCGGCTCAAGGCCCGGCCGCACATGGCCGGGCTGCCCGTCGTGCACTTCTCGGCCGGTGACGTGGCCCCGGGCGACCGCGGGCAGGGGCTGGACGCCGGTGCTGAGGCGCACCTGGCGATGCCCGCCGAGCCCGAGGAGATCGACGCGGTGGTCCGGGCGGCCGTACGGGCCGCACGGCTGCGCGCCGACGACCAGGCGGCGGCACGGCGGCTGTCCCTGCTGTCGGAGGCGATCGTCGGCATCCAGGCGGCGCGCTCCCCGCAGGAACTCGCCGACGCCGCCGCCGAGGGCACCGCACGGCTCACCGGCGCGCCCTCCGCCGCCTTCGTCCTCGGCCCGGACGACGCGCTGCACCGCGGCACCTCCAGGAACCGCACCTCGCTCGCGCTGCCGGACCACGACGCCCACCAGGCCGTCGTGGCACTGCTGCGACGGCTCACCCACGGCCAGGCGGGCGTGCGGATCACCACGGTGCCCGCGCCGCTGTGGCCGGCCGGGTTCTTCCGGCCCGGGGCGGCGCACGACGCCCGACTGGTGCTGATCCCCACCCAGGACGGCAGATCCTCGGTGTGTCTGGCCACCCCCACCCGCGGGGTCCGCCGGGTGGACCCCGAGAGCGAGTCCCGGCTGGCCCGGCTCGCCCAGGCCACCGCGCTCGCCGCCGAGCCGCTGCTCATGTACCAGGCCGAGCGGCATGTCGCGCTCACCCTTCAGCACAGCTTCCTCCCACGGCCGCACGAGCTGCCCGACCTGCCGGGCGTCGACGTCGCCGTCCGGTACGTGCCCGCGTCCCGGGAGACGGAGATCGGCGGCGACTTCTACGCCGCCCTGCGCACCGGGGAAGGGGTGCTGGCCGCGGTCGGGGACGTCGTCGGGCACTCGCTCGAGGCGGCCACCGTCATGGTCGAGATACGGCACGCGCTGCGCGCCTACTGCGTCGACGAGAGCGACCCGGCCGTGCTCGTCGAGCGCCTCGACCGGATGCTCCAGCTTTACCACCCCGAGGTCACGACCACCGTCTGTCTGGTCCTGATCGACCCCGCCACCGGGCGTACCCGGATCGCCAACGCGGGGCACATCCCGCCGCTGATCGTCCGGGACAACCAGAGCGCCGACTACGCCAAGGCGGCCGGCCCGCTGCTCGGCCTCGGCGTGCCCCACCCGCCGCCCACCGAGTTGTTCCTCGAGCCCACCGACCGGCTCCTCATGGTCACCGACGGTCTGATCGAGACCCGGGGCACCGACCTCGCGGTCTCGATGGAGCACCTGCGCGCGGCGGCCATCGGCTCCATGCCGGGCCTGGACGCGCTGTGCGACACGCTCCTCACCAGTTTCGGTCACGACCGGGAGGACGACATCGCGATGCTGGTCCTGCGGCTGACGAATTAGGGTGAGTCCCGTTGCCGCCCCAGAACAGGAGTTCCCATGCCGCAGATCACCGTCGAACGCTCCCCAGGGCTCGACCACGTCGACTGGAACGCGTTCGCGCTCGCGCTGCACCCGGTGGTCGTCGAGGTGGCGGCCGCGCGGCTCGAAGCGTGCAAGACGCGGGTCCTGCGGACCGAGGACGAAGTGGTGGGGGCGACGGGATCGAGCGGTCCCGCCATCGTGCACGTCACGCTCGCGCTGCTGGCCGGCCGCTCCGACGAGACCAAGGCCGAGCTCACCGAAGCCGTACTGGACCTGCTGCGCAAGCACGTCGGTCCTACGGACGGCGTCACGTCGGTGCACGCCTCCGCCGAGGTGCGCGACCTCGACCCGTCGTACCGCAAGTACGAGAGCTGAGCCAGGGCCCGGACGGCCTCAGGACGCGAGGGCGATGAGCCGGGTGACCAGGTCGCCGAAGGGGCCGTCGGCCGGCTCGCCGCCGAGTACGGGGCGCAGCAGCGCGCGCAGCTCGTCGTCGTGGGCGGCGCCGACGGCCGTCAGCGCGGCGAAGTCCTGCACGAGCTGGACCTCCAGCTCCTCGCGCGGGATGCGCCGCCCGTCCAGCCAGATCAGCGCGGTCGACTCGGCGAGCGAGACCCAGGAGCGGACGATCAGCTCCAGGCGCGGGGGCGCGTCGGCGATTCCCAGGTGCGACAGGATCTGCTCGTAGGCGTTCTGGCGTACGGAGTCGATGAGGGCGTTCGTGGTCGAGGAGCCGACCGCCGGGCCGCCGCGCATGAGGGCGGAGAAACCCGGGCCGTGCGCGTCGACGAAGTCGAAGTAGCGGCGCATCACGCGGAGCAGCCGGGAGCCGAGCGGTCCTTCGTGCGGCTCGGCGAACCGGCCCGCCAGATCCTCCGAGGCCCGCTTCAACGCGGCTTCGTACAGGCTGAGTTTGCCGGGGAAGTAGTGGTAGACGAGGGGGCGCGAGATGCCCGCGGCCGCGGCTATCTCGTCGATGGAGACCTCGTCGGGCGAGCGCTGGGCGAACAGTTCGAGGGCGACGCCGATCAACTGCTGCCGACGCTCCTCGACTCCCATTCTGCGACGAACCCCGGTAGTCATGCGAACACCTTACCGATTGGTTCCGGCCCAGAACGGACCGGACCGGCGCAGACGTTCACCCGATCCATCACGTATCCGGCGACTTGTCCGGTCACATGTCAGTCAATTTTCGCGTCACCTTTCGCGTCAGGCGTCGGGTCGTATGGCGGGTCGCGTGCCGTCTCACATGTCCAGCACCAGTCGTTCGCCGCGCGACCGCGAGACACAGATCAGCATCGAGTCGTCACGCTCCGCGTCGGTGAGCAACTCGTCCCGGTGCTCCACCTCGCCCGCCAGCACCCGCTGTTGGCAGGTCCCGCAGAAGCCCTGCTCGCACGAGTAGAGGGTGTCCGGCAGTTCGGCGCGCACGGCGGCCAGTACGGTCGAGTCGGCCGCGACCGTCACCACCCGCCCGGTGCGCCTGAGTTCGACCTCGAAGGGGTCGCCGTCGCGGACGGTACGCGCCGTGAACCGCTCGAGACGGACGTGCGGGACGCGCTCCTCCACCGCCGCCATGAGCCCCTTTGGGCCGCAGCAGTAGACGGCCGTCCCCTCGGGCAGGTCCGTGAGCAGCGCGTCGAGCTCGGGCCGTCCGTCGACCACCGTCACCCGGTCCTGGCCGCCGAGCTCGGCGACCTCCTCCAGGAACGGCATCGAGGCCCGTGTCCGACCGGCGTAGAGCAGCCGCCACTCGGCGCCTTCGGCGAGAGCCCGCAGCATGGGCAGGATCGGCGTGATGCTGATGCCCCCGGCGACGAAGACGTACGAGGGCGCCTCGACGAGCGGAAAACGGTTCCGCGGTCCCCGCACCTCGACCTCCGTCCCCTCCCGCAGCTGTTCGTGCACCTCGCGCGAGCCGCCCCGCCCGTCGGTGACGAGCCGCGTGGCGACGGTGTAGGAGGAGGTGTCCTCCGGGTCCCCGCACAGCGAGTACTGCCGCACCAGCCCGGACGGCAGCACCAGGTCGAGATGGGCCCCCGGCTCCCAGCGCGGCAACTCGCGCCCTTCGAGGCGTAGTTCGACGACCCCCTCGGCGACCGTCCGCCGTGCGGCGACCAGCAGCCGCAGTGCCCGCGACCGGGGCCGGCCGGAGACCGGTTCCGCCAGCGCGGGCATCGGCCACAGCGGCGAGGCCTGGATCCGGCGGCGCATCGCCCGCCGGACGAGCAGCGCCGCGCCCGCGACGGCCACGGCGGTCAGCGACTTCGGCATCACGAGGCCCTCTCTTCCGCGGCGAGCGCGGCCAGCGCGGCGGGGGAGGAGGCGAGGTAGGCGACCGCCTGCTGGGTGGAACCCTCCTGCGAGGGGTGGTACGCGCGGCTCAGATAGCGCGGGACCGACCTCAGCAGGTCGCCGGTCGCGGGCAGCGTGCCCCGTCTGCCGCGGACGTAGAAGTCCTTGAAGGAGGCGCGGCCGTCGGTCAGGGTCGGGTCGTTCTCCATGAAGAAGCGGATCCCGCGCTGCCACAGGAACACCAGCGCCGCGAACGCCGTCGCCCAGGTCCGCACCCGCCGGCGGTAGCCGCCGTCGACGTGGGTGAAGAGGTCGAAGGCGACGGACCGGTGCTCGACCTCCTCGGCCCCGTGCCAGCGCAGCAGGTCCAGCATGGTGGGGTCGGCGCCCCGCCGGTCGAGCTCCTGCGCGTTCAGCACCCAGTCGCCGAGGAACGCGGTGTAGTGCTCGATGGCCGCGATCAGTGCCACCCGTTCCATCAGCCACCAGCGCCGGGCCCGGCCCGGCGGCAGGGTCCGGTCACCGAGGAGCTTCTCGAAGAACCAGTCGACCTGCGCGGTGTACGGCGTCGGGTCGAGCCCCTGCTCCCGCAGATGCGGCAGCACCTCGTCGTGGGCCTGGGAGTGCGTCGCCTCCTGCCCGATGAACCCGATGACGTCCTCGCGCAGCCGCTCGTCCCGGATGTACGGCAGCACCTGCCGGTAGACGTGCACGAACCAGCGTTCGCCGGCCGGCAGCAGCAGATGCAGCACGTTGATGGTGTGCGTGGCGAACGGGTCCCCCGGCACCCAGTGCAGCGGGGTGCCCTCCCAGGAGAAGGACACCTTGCGTGCCTTGAGCGTGACACGCTCGTCCGGCCGCCCCTCGGGCTTGTTAGACATGGTGTCAATGTACTGACGGGTAGGGCGGGGGTGAACCCCTGTGCGACAACTCGCCCGCCCGATGTGCCCGCCGACGGGTCAGCGCAGCCCGCTGATCGACCGCCCGTCCTTCAGCCTGCCCTCCAGGCCGGCCTGCGCGCCCTGCTTCGTCGGCAGCGCCAGCAGGTTGCCCTGCCCGGACCCGGTCACCCCGCCGGTCGCCCGGATGGACGCCGTCGCCTTGTCGCCCGCGGCCAGGAGGTACCAGTCGCCGCCCTTCGACTTCCACAGCACCCCGGCCAGCACATGCGGATCGCGCGGCCCGCACGCCGGAACGTCCCCGGCCTTCGCCACGGCCGCCCCCCACAGCCCGCCCGGCGTGTGGAACTGGGCCAGCACCCTGCTCCCGTCGCCCCGCCAGGTCTCGGCCCGGGTGCACACCCAGGTCGCCGCACCGCTCGCGTCGGGCAGCCGCTGCCGGGTGTACCCCCACGCGTTGACCGTGCGCACGCCCTGTCCGCGGGCGTCGGCCAGCGAGCAGGCGAACGGCGCCCAGGTCCGCAGCGCCGTCGCACCGCTCGCCTCCTTGGGGGCGGCCGGGCGCCCCGCGGTGAGGCGGGCCGGGACGAGCTCGCCGAGGTCGCTGAGCAGGTGGGTGCCGGAGGCGTCCGTCAGCTGGAGCACGTTCCACGTCGTGCACGTGCCGGTGTGGGTGGCCGGGCTGGCCAGCGGCGAGGTGATCCCGTCGGTCAGCGTCAGGTCCATCACCCCGGCGCCCGGCTTCGACAGGTCCCGCTCGCCGGCCTTCGTCACCCAGGGCGCCGTCAGATAGCGGACGTTGCCGTCGGCCCGGCCCAGCACCAGCGCGGCCGCCTCGGGGCCGGTCGCGCCGTCGACCCGCGCGAAGTCGAGGGCCGCCCCGGCGGTGCCGTCCTGCGGCTCGGCGTAGCGGGCGATGCGCATACCGTCGTAGAGGATCACCACGCGCGCGTTGTCGACCTCGCCCGCGTAGAGGAGCTGGGGCGGTCCGGCGGGGCCGCCGAACGGGGTGTCCGGGGTGGCGGAGACGTGCACGGCCTTCCCGGGGCGGGCCCAGACGGCGAGGGCGCGACGCAGCAGCGCGCTGTCGCGGACGAGGGGGCCGCGTGCGGGCCAGACGGAGAAGTCGGTGCGCGCGGAGGTCTTCCAGGCGGCGGGGGACACCTTCACCAGCCGCCCGGGGTCGAGGGCGGCCTCGGCGGCCGGGTTCTGCGCGTACGGCGGGGCGGCCGCGCCGTCGGGTCCCCAGCCGCCGCCGGGCAGCGCGACCAGGGTGCCGCACACGGCGAGCGCGGCCGCGGCGGCCAGCGCGGCCCTGGTGTACCGGCGGCGGCGCATGAGGTCGGTGGGCCGGGCCTGGAGCGAGCAGGCGTCGAACTCGGAGGAGTCGAGCAGGGCGTACTGGGCGGCGGGGATCCGGCCCGCCTCACGCAGGGCCGCCGTCACCTCGGCGGCCGCGACGCCCGACCCGGTCAGCACCTCGCGGACGTCGCCGTCGGGGAGCCGCTCCAGACCGCGCAGCACGTAGGCGGCCCGGGCCGGACCCGACAGGGCGGCCAGGCGCTGGTCCAGGGCGAGCTCGTCGGCGCCGCCGGAGCGGGGGAAGAGCCGCAGGCCCCAGACCTGGGGGAGCAGCGGCGGGAGCTGCGCGCGCCTGGGCCGGGCCAGGAGCCTCAGCGGCAGCCCCGCCTCCAACGCCGTACGCACCACCTGAAGGCGGATGTAGGCGTACCCGGGGTCGCCGTCACGGCCGTCCCCCGCGCCCCCGTTCTGGGCCGGGATGACGGGGGTCGACGCGCTGCCGCGGGGCAGGGCGCGCTGGGCGAGGGCGTGGGCGGTCAGGACGCGCCGACTGCGGCCGAGGCCCGGCGGCAGCACCAGATAGGCGAGCCGGACGAGCCGCGGGTAGTGCTCGACGAGCGCGGCCTCGGCCTGCTCGACGTCGACGATCCGGTCGGCGGAGGATCGGGGTGCGGGGCGCGGGGCGACATCCTGTGACTGCACGTCCAGCAGAACGAGCGAGCCGGTGGATGGTCACCCCGGGCGGGTCAGTCCGCCCGGAGCGCCTTCGCGTAGTTGGCCATCGACCGCTGGTAGCGCGGCAGATGGGGGGCCAGGGCGCCGAGCACCAGGGACAGGCCCTCGCGGTCGCGGCCCAGGCTCGACAGGCACAGGGCCAGACAGGCGCGTACGGCGTCGTCCAACTCGTCCGACGGGGCGTCCAGTTCGGGGGTCAGCAGCTTGACGCCCTCCTCCGCCTGTCCGATGTTGCGCAGGGAGCTGGACAGTTGGATCTTGGCCCGCCTGCCCTTGTAGCCGCTCACCTCGCTCAGCCCGCGCGCGAGCGCCTCCCGGTACAGCGGGGCGGCCCGGTCCGAGTGGCCGGTCGAGTCCCAGGCGCAGGCCCGCTCGAACGAGCCCAGCGGACTGTCCTCGGGCAGTTCGGCTGTCAGCTTGTCGATCACGGCCCGGAACTCCGCCGCACGCTCCTCCGGATACTCGTCGAAGCCGGCCCAGGCGGCGGTCACGCGATCTTCCCACTCTTGGTTCACCGGCACACTCTCGCACGGGTGTCCCCACCGGGCACGGGTATTTTGAGCGCACCGCACGTGAGAGCCGTATCCAGGGCGAGGCTCTTGCAGGGAGGAACGGATGAAGATGACCCGACCGATGCTCGCGGTGGCCGCCGCCGCCGCGGCGCTGGTGCTGACGGGCTGCGGTTCCGACGGGGCCGAGGAGACCGTCCCGGTGACGGCGACCGGCAGCCTGGAGCACCTGGCCGCCGAGGTGAAGTGCACGCCCGACATGCAGACCGACGCCGACGAACTCCGCCAGGCCCTGTGCAAGAACGCCGACGGCAAGTTCATCCTGCTGACCTTCGCCACCGACCGCGGTCAGCGCGAGTGGATCAACGGGGCCAAGGACTACGGCGGCCACTACCTGGTCGGCCGCAAGTGGGTGGTCGTGGGTGAGGAGACCACCACCGTGACGGCGCTGCGGAAGACGCTCGGCGGTGACATCGAGGAGGGCACGGACCACTCCGCGCACGTGTCGGGCGAGCCCTCCGAAGGCGCTTCGCACTCCGGTCACTGACCGGACCCCGCGCACCCGGCGCACGCTGCGCGCCCCGCGCACCCGGCGCACACCAGAAGGCCGGCGGTGAGGAATCCTCACCGCCGGCCTTCTCAGTCGGTCCTACCGGGTGTCCCGCTCAGCGGGTCACTTGCACTTCTTGCCGGTGTTGATGCAGTTGACCATCTTGTTCATCAGGTTCGTGGAGAAGAAGTTGATGAAGTCGTTGTGGTCGGTGATCGGCTTGTGCAGGTTCTCCGGGAAGGTGTCCACCGCGTACGGGTTCACGACCGTCCCGTTCTGGAGCTTCGGGGCCGGAACGTTGTAGACCAGCCGGACCTGGAGCTGGGGGATCGCCTTGAAGCCGTTGGCGCAGGTGCCGTCGGCCTGGGCGAATGCCACGTGCGTGCGGTGGTTGGCGCTGTCGATGTTCTGACCGTCCCAGCAGCTCTGGAAGTTGGTCGTCCGCACCACCTGGCTGCCCTGCGGGCAGATCGGGTACTGGGTCTCCAGCTGCACCTTGTTCTCGAAGCCGGTGCAGCTCCAGTTCACGTTCGCGTTGGCGTTGCCGTTGACGAAGGCCTTCGCGTCACCGGTGATGATGCGCAGGGCCGTCGGCATCGCGACGACCTTGCCCTTCTTGTTGCCGACGAACTTGATCTGCGCCTGGGCGGGCTGGAGGATCTTGCCGACGTTGCCTTCCTTGCCACCGCCGTCGTTGTTCTGGTCGAAGTCCTGGCTGCCGTCCTGGACACGCAGCACCGGCCAGAAGTACGAGGACTTGTCGCCCTGGTTCTGGCAGCTGGTACCGGCGCCGGCCAGTTCCTGGTCGCTCGCGAACGCGTCGTTGTTCTGGTTGCCGACGTAGTCGTGCAGGTGGTGCGCGCCGTTGGTGACACCGGGGGCGACGATCACGTTGTCCGTGTTGTGGTTGTCGTTGCCGTTGGTGCCGCAGCTCGAGGTGAAGGTGCCCCGGGAGCCGCTGTTGCCGTTGGCGGCGGCGCCGTTCGCGCCCACGCCCAGCTGCGCGTTGGCCTGGACCTTCGTGATGTCGACGAAGTCCGCGGCGACGGGGCCGTTGCCGCCCTGGCCGTTCTGCGCCTGGCCGGCGTTGCCGCCGTTCTGCTGGCCGCCGTTCTGCTGCTGGCCGCCATTGTTCTGCTGGCCGCCGTTCTGCTGCTGGCCGCCGTTCTGCTGCTGGCCGTTGCCCGCCTGGCCGGCGTTGGTGTTCGCCGCCTGCGTGGTGCAGGCCGCCAACTGGCTCAGCGAGCTGTTGAACTGGCCACCGGAGCGCTGGATGTTGATCCGGATCCGGTCGATCGTGGCGGCGCGCTTCTCCTTGAGAGGGCCGGTGATCGCGTTCTGCACGAAGCTGGCGTCGTTCGCCTGGGCCTGACGCGTGGAGGCGAGCCGGGTGTAGGCCTCGGTGATCTGCTTGTCGAGGTTGGCCAGCTCGGTCGCGACGCCTTGTTTCGCCCCGTTGGGTACGTTCGTCAGCTTCTGCCCCACGTCCGGGCAGGAGATGGTGGCGACCTGAGCGGCCGCCGTGGCGGCCTTGGTCGAGTTCTGGCCCGAGTTCGACTCGTGCGCCGAAGCGTAGAAGTTCGCCCAGATCAGCCCGCCCCCGCCGAGCGCTAGGGCCGCCGATGCTGCCACGGCCTTCGTGGCCATCGACGAACGGCGTTTACGTATGTTGCGTCCCATGGAACTCCTCTGACTTCCTTGCGGGGCAGCATCGAGGCGCCCGACAGGAGTGAAGCTGAAGCTGCCCCCTCCTTTACGCACGTCGCCTCATAGGTGTTCAGCCCGCTCAGAAATTGATGAGAGCTCCGTATGACAAAACAACCCCAACACCCTCACACAACCCACCAGTTGGCACGGTCAGCGATCCCGGTCCAGATAGGCCAGCACCGCCAGCACCCTGCGGTTGTCGTCACCGGCGACCTCCAAACCCAGCTTCACGAAGATGTTCGCGGTGTGCTTGGCCACGGCCCGTTCGGTGACGACCAGTTTGCCCGCGATCGCCGCGTTCGACCGGCCCTGCGCCATCAGCTCCATCACCTCCCGCTCGCGCGGGGTGAGCCGGTCCACCGGCCCCCGACCGTCACCCGAGCGCCGGGCCAGCAGCTGCTGGATCACCTGCGGGTCCATCGCCGTACCGCCGGACGCGACCCGCCGTACGGCGTCCACGAACTGCTCCGCGTCGAACACCCGGTCCTTCAGCAGATAGCCGATCCCGCCGGTGCCGTCGGCGAGCAGCTCGCGCGCGTACAGCTGCTCGACGTGCTGGGAGAGGACGAGCACCGGCAGTCCGGGCCTCCTGCGGCGGGCCTGGAGCGCGCACTGGAGGCCCTCGTCCGTGTGCGTGGGCGGGAGCCGGACGTCGACCACGGCGACGTCCGGCTCCAGTTCGGCGAGCGCCCGCTCCAGTTCGGGCCCGCTCTCGACGGCGGCGGCGATCTCGAAGTCGTAGGCCTCCAGCAGCCGGACGAGACCGTCCCGCAACAGGAAGAGGTCCTCGGCTAGGACAACACGCAAGGGATCTCCATGGTCACCATGGTGGGACCGCCCGCGGGAGAGCTGACGGCCAGGACGCCGTCGAATGTACCCAGTCGCCGCTCGACGCCGGCGAGGCCCGAGCCCGCCCCGATCGCCGCGCCGCCCGCGCCGTCGTCGGTGACCGAGATCCGCAGCCGGCCCGACCCGTGATGGAGGTCGACCCAGACCCGGCCGGCGCCGGAGTGCTTGACCGCGTTGGTGAGCAGCTCGCTCACCGCGAAGTAGGCCGCCGACTCCACGGGCGCCTCCACCCGGCCGCCCTCGAGCTCGACGCTCACCTCGGTGGCGACCGGCAGCCGCAGGGCCAACGCCCGTACGGCGTCGCCGAGTCCGCGTTCGGCCAGCACCGGCGGGTGGATGCCGCGCACCAGGTCGCGCAGCTCGGAGAGCGCCTCGGCGGACGACTGACGGGCCTGCGCGAGCAGGGCCTTGGCCTTCTCCGGGTCTTTGTCGACGAGCATCTCGACGGTGCCGAGGTCCATGCCCATCGCCACCAGCCGGGCCTGGGCGCCGTCGTGCAGATCCCGCTCGATGCGGCGCAGTTCGGCGGCCGAGGTGTCCACGGCGTCCTGCCTGGTCTCCGTCAACACCCGTACCCGCTCGGCCAGTTCGGCCTGGCTCGGGGTGAGCATGGCCTGGGTGAGCCGGAAGTGGACCTGGAGGACGCTCACGGCGTACCGATGGGCGACGACGAGGAGGACCGCGCCCAGGGCCGCGGCGCCGAACGCGGACGCCTGGCCGGTGACCGGTACGAAGCCGTACCAGTACGCGACGCCGGGCGTCTCGACGTACACCCGCCACAGCCCGGCCGGCAGCGCCAGCCCCTCCACCGGATAGACGACCAGGACGGCCGGCAGCAGCGCGGTCACGAACCCCGCCGTCATGTCCACCTGGAGCCAGCGCAGGTCCCGCCAGGTCGCCGGGTCGCGCAGCAGCGCATAGGTCAGCTTCCACGGGTTGGCGGTCTCCGGGACCGGCCGGTACGCCGACGGGACGCGCACCCCGCCCCACCGCTCGACGAGCGCCCGCCGCCACCCGGCGTAGGCGCGCACACCCTTCACCACGTAGGGCGTGGTGAGCGCCCCGACCCCGATCGGTATCAGCGCCATGGACACGAGGGAGAGGCAGAAGCCCAGGATGCTCAGCGGCAGCGACCCGACGGCCAGCGCGAGCCCCCGCCCGGCGGCGAGCACCGTCCCGCGTGCCCTCGAACCGCCCTGGCCGCTCTTCGTGTTGGTGTTCATGGCGTCAGTCTGGCCGAGCCGCGGGCCGGTGGTCACTGGCCCGACGCCCCCGGTCGGGGGGTGGTGCCAGGTACACCTGAGGGGGTCCGGTCAGCCGGATCCCGCCGCGAGGACCTTCGCCTCCACCTCCGGGTCGAGGCCCTTGCGGGTGCGGTCGGGGCGCTGGGGCGCCCTACCGCCGATCGAGGTCAGCCAGGCCCAGGTATCGGCGACGGTCTCCTCGACGGGACGGCAGACCAGCCCCGCCGCCATCGCCCGCGAGACGTCGGCCGCGTGCAGGGCGTCGTGCATGTCGGTGCCCGGCGGCACCCACACGGGCAGCTCGGTCCACGGTTCGATGCCCGCGTCGAGGATGATCTCCGGTGCCGTCCAGCGCAGTTCGGCGTCCGAGCCGGTGGCCCGTACGCACGCCTCCAGCAGCTCGCCCATGGTCGCGTGTCCCTGCGGGCTCATCAGGTTGTACGGCCCGCTCAGTTCCTGCTCGACCGCGCCGAGGATCCACTCGGCGAGATCGCGGACGTCCACGTACTGCAGGGGCAGATCGCGCGGGCCGGGCGCGAGGACCGGGCCGCCGTCGGCGATCCGGGTCAGCCACCAGGGCAGCCGGCCGACGTTCTCGTACGGGCCGAGGATCAGCCCGGCCCGTACGAGGACGGAAGCCTCCGCGCCGAAGGCGTCGACGACGGCCAGCTCGCCGCCGCGCTTGTCCCGGGCGTAGTCGCTCTGCCCGGCGTCGGGTTCGGCGCCCTCGACGACGGGCGCGTCCTCCGCGTACCCGGCGGGCGGGGCCCAGGCGTACACCGAGCAGCTCGACACGTACACATACCGGCGGGCGCGGCCCCGCAGCAGCCGCGCCGCGTCGTGCACCGCGCGGGGCGCCGCCGACCAGGTGTCGACGACGGCGTCCCACTCGCCTTCGGCCAGGGCGTCGAGACCGCCGGGCGCGCCGCGGTCCCCGGTCAGCGACCGGGTGCCGGGGGCGGTCGTGTGCCGCCCCCGGTTGAAGACCGTCACGTCCCAGCCGCGCCCGAGGGCCGCCTCGACGACGGCCCGTCCCGCGAACTCCGTACCACCCAGCACCAGAAGTCTCATGCCGGTGACTGTGCCCGGTCCGGACACGGTACGGAACCGCGCTCTGCCGTCGGCAGACGAAGCGGGTCAGTGGCCGGTCGGCGGGGTGTACTTGTAGCCGACCCGCCGCACCGTCTGGATCGACTGGCGGTGCTGTGCGCCCAGCTTGCGGCGCAGCCGGGCGATGTGGACGTCGACCGTGCGGCCGTCGCCCACGTGGCCATAGCCCCACACGGTGGTGACCAGCTGGTCGCGGGTGTGCACCCGGTTCGGGTGCGCGACCAGGTGCGCGAGCAGCTCGAACTCCAGGTAGGTGAGGTCGAGTTGCTGTCCGTCCACGGCGGCCGTGCGCTGTACGGGGTCGATCCGTACGAGCGGACGTCCGGCGCCCTCGGCCTCGACGGCCTCGTCGGCCGCGGGCCGGTCCGGCACCGCCACCGGCAGGAACGGCGGCTGCTGGTCGGCCGGGACGAGCACCAGGTAGCCGACCATCGGCGGCTGGCCCGGCAGGGTGGGCAGGGTGTGCGCGGGAGCGGGCAGCCAGGTCGCGCCCGGCGGCAGGAAGTCGGCGACGTCGACCACCTCGTCCCGGTCGACGGCCCGCAGTCGGTGGCGGGCGGTGCCGTTCGGGGTGGCGGCGGTGAGGCTGGGAGCGGAGGAGAGGGAACGGGTGTTCGCCATGAGAGGTCAGCTCTTTCGCGCGAGAAGTTCGACGGAGAGGACGACGGCCGCGATTCGTGGTCGGGCTCGTCGAGGACGTACGTCGTGCGCGCTGGCCGAAGGCCGGGGTGTACGGCTTTAGAGGGCCGGCGCGTTCATCGCGCGGCAACACACCCGGTCGAAGTCATGGTGCTGACGGGACGGCCAGAAGGGCTCGAGGTCGTGGCGACCTGTCGCGGTGCACTTCTGAAATCTGGCCATGGCCCCATTGAAGCAGACACCCGCCCGTTACAGGAGCCTCCTCTCACAGCTTGGACGTTTCCTGGCGTGAAGTCGTCGTCGGTCCACGCCTTGGGCGGTCGCGAGGGGCTTCGGACACGCGGAAGGGGCGCCCGCCGAGTCGGCGGGCGCCCCTTCCGGGAATTCCGGGGAGAACCGGGGTTCGGACCGGATCAGACCTGGCCGGCCTTCTCCAGCGCCGAGCAGCAGGTGTCGACGATCAGACGCGTCACCAGGTACGGGTCGACGTTGGCGTTCGGACGGCGGTCCTCGATGTAGCCCTTGGCGTCCTGCTCGACCTGCCACGGGATACGGACCGAGGCGCCACGGTTGGAGACGCCGTAGGAGTACTCGTTCCACGGGGCGGTCTCGTGCAGACCCGTCAGACGGTCGTCGATGCCGGCGCCGTAGTGCTTGACGTGGTCGAGCGGCTTCGAGCCCTCACCGAGCGACTCGCACGCGGTGATGATCGCGTCGTAGCCCTCGCGCATCGCCCTCGTGGAGAAGTTGGTGTGCGCGCCGGCGCCGTTCCAGTCGCCCTTGACCGGCTTGGGGTCGAGGGTGGCGGAGATGCCGAAGTCCTCGGCGGTGCGGTAGAGCAGCCAGCGGGCCACCCACAGGTGGTCGGAGACCTCGAGCGGGGAGACCGGGCCGACCTGGAACTCCCACTGGCCGGGCATGACCTCGGCGTTGATGCCGGAGATCGCGAGACCGGCGGCCAGGCAGTTGTCCAGGTGCGCCTCGACGACCTCACGGCCGAAGATCTCGTCCGCGCCGACGCCGCAGTAGTAGCCGCCCTGCGGGGCCGGGAAGCCGCCCTTGGGGAAGCCGAGCGGGTAACCGTCCTGGAAGAAGGTGTACTCCTGCTCGATGCCGAAGATCGGCTCCTGCGACGCGAACTTGTCGGACACCTCGGTGAGCGCGGCACGCGTGTTGGACTCGTGCGGCGTCATGTCGATGTTGAGGACCTCGCACAGGACGAGGATGTCGTCGCCGCCGCGGATCGGGTCGGGGCAGGTGAACACGGGCTTGAGGACACGGTCCGAGGAGTGGCCCTCGGCCTGGTTCGTGGAGGACCCGTCGAAGCCCCAGATTCCCAGCGACTCGAGACCGGCGGGCTCGCCCGCGATGATCTTCGTCTTGGAACGGAGCTTCGCCGTCGGCTGGGTGCCGTCGATCCAGATGTACTCAGCCTTGAAGGTCACGGGCCACTTCCTT
This sequence comes from Streptomyces sp. NPDC102259, assembly GCF_044766465.1. Lineage (NCBI taxonomy): Bacteria > Bacillati > Actinomycetota > Actinomycetes > Kitasatosporales > Streptomycetaceae > Streptomyces > Streptomyces sp. NPDC102259. The sequence continues at coordinate 965,327 of NZ_JBIWMA010000001.1, forward strand.
CGGGGTGTGTCTGACGCACTGCGGGTGCTGCGGCGCTGCGGCACTGGGGCGCCGCCTGTTTGCCCGGCAGCTTGTCAACAGGCGATTTCCCGATCATTGCTCGAATGTGAACCCCGTGTTACCTGGTGGTTCTGTGGTGCGGCTCACGGTGTGAGCCGCGTTTCGGTGGTTCGGCGGTCGGTGGTTCGGCGTTTCGGTGGTTCGTGTGCGAGGAGGCGTCGCGGATCCGGAAACGCGCCGGTCCTGCTGCTCGTGGCCGCGAGCAGCAGGACCGATGACACGTACACCCTTACGGGATGCCCCGGAAGGGCCGCCGCCGGTTCACCGAGGTGCCCGGCGGCGGAGCCTCACCCCACCTTCTCGATCAGGGCCCGGCGGATCAGGAACTTGCCGGGCTCACGGACCAGTTCGAAGGCCGCGTTGTTGAGCAGGGCACAGCTGCCGGAGACCGAGGTCACCTCGACGGTCGTGGACTTGTTGTTGTCCAGGTTGGTGACCTTCAGCTTGGTCCCCGCCGGGAACTGGTTACTCGACGCGGCCGGGGCACCGCCCTCGCCGGAGAGCGTCACCGTGGAACCGTTGCAGACCTGCTGGCCGGAGGCGGCACCGCCGCCGTTTCCCGCGTTGCCCGTGTTCCCGGCGTTACCCGTGTTCCCGGCCGGGGCGGAAGCGGCCGGGGCGGAAGCGGCCTGCGAAGGCTGTGTCGCCTGGGAGTCCTGAGCCGACTCCCCAACGACGCAGCCCGACGCCTGCTGCTGGACCTTGATCTGCGCGATGACCGCCTCGCGGTTGGCGATCCGGGCCGCGGACTGCGCGTCCGGGCTGGTCTTCTGGCCCTCGATGAACTTCTCGTTGTTGCCGAGGGCCGTGGCCAGTCCCGCGCAGACGGTCGAGTCCCCGGCGGACAACGTCTTGGCGTTCTGCGGGTCCTGCGAGGCGTTCGAGGTGGACGCCATGACGAAGGCCCCGGCGCCCGCCACGGCCGCGGCGCTGACCAGCAGCGCGATCTTCTTCTTCGGGCCGAGACTTCTCCTGCGCGACATGCGCGCCTCCTGAGGGGTAGGGGAGCGTACGCCGCTATGTACGAGATACCGAACGAGGTTACTCAGCGGTTACGGGAGACAATCGAAGTGGCGTTCGTCACACCCGAGTCGGGGCGAGGAGCCGGCATCAATTCCTCCCCTCCCCGTTCCTCCCCTCGTCGTTCCCCCCTTCCTCGTACGCCGCCACCGTGTCGTCGGCACGCTGGAGCAACCCCTCGGTCCGGGCGACGAGTTCGGCCTCCCCGGTCTTCGTGCCGTCGACCCACCGCCCGTTCGCGAACACCACCGACCGGACGGTCATCGCCCGCCTGAGGACCCCGGCCGAACCCGGCGGGACCGTCGGCAGACCGGCCCCCGGGGGCGGGTCCAGCGAGACCGCCCGATACGTCACCGGGTCCTTCGAGGTCGTCGTGAACACCCGGGAGGCGTCCTCCACCCGCTCGAAACTCAGCACGGTGACCGTCACCTGCGAGCGTCGTTCGGCGTCCGTGAACAGGGCCGCCGTCAACCGGGAGCACCCGCCGCCCTGTTGGATCAGCCGGGCGAGTTCGGGCGACGTGCGCTGTGCGCAGTCCACGGTGGTGACCAGGTCGACGCGGGCGTACCGGGAGCCGTCCTCCAGCCGGACGCTCGTCGAGGGGAACGCCTGTTCCGGCCGGACGACCGGGCGGTCGAGCAGGGAGCGCGGCACGCTCGGGGTGTCGTAGGGGAGGCCCGCGCCCAGCGACGGCACGGCCGCGAGGCCCGAGGCGGTCATGGACGCCGTCGCCGGGGGAGCGGACGTGGGCCGGTCGCCGTCGTCCTCGTCCGCGATCAGCGCGGTGCCGGCGGCGACGGCGGCGACGAGGGCCGCGCAGGACCCGACGGTCGCCGAGCGCCGGGTCCGCCGACGCCGTCGTATGCGCCGCTGCTCCGGAGGGAACCCGAGTCCTTGATCACCGAAGGTCATGGCGGCGGAGGGTAGCAGTGCGCGGCGCGCCGACTCCCGCCGCCGGACGAACCGTCGGCTGTCCGGCCAGGACGGGTCCTACCGGGACAACGCGTCCCGTACGGCCTCGTCGGTGCGGGCCACCAGCGCGGTGCCGTCGTCCGCCGTGATGATGGGGCGCTGGATGAGCCGGGGGTGCGCGGCGAGCGCGGTGATCCAGCGCTCGCGCGTGCTCGCCTCCCGCGCCCAGTCCTTCAGGCCGAGCTCCTCGGCCACGGCCTCCTGGGTGCGGGCGATGTCCCAGGGTTCCAGACCGAGCCGGTCGAGCACGGCCGCGATCTCGTCCTGGCTCGGCACGTCCTCCAGGTAGCGGCGGACGGTGTAGTCGGCGCCCTCCGCGTCGAGGAGCGTGAGGGCGCTGCGACACTTGGAACAGGCGGGGTTGATCCAGATCTCCATGCGGCACACGGTAGCGGTCCGAGGCGGCGAAAACCCCTGTGATCAGGGGCGTTTGTCAGTGGTGGGCGGTAGAATAGAAGCAGTGTTCGAGGGTTCGCCGGAGGTTCCGGACCGGGCCCTGACCGCGACAGGAGGATGCCTGTGCCCGCTGCCGCACTGAAGCCGAAGCCGTTGCCGACCCAGTCCACCGCCAAGCGTTCCGTCCAGCTCGATCTGCCCTATGTGCCCGTCGAGAAGCGGCCGTTGCCGCCCGGGCGTCCGCGCGAGTGGTATGCCACGCACAACCGTCGCCTCAAGGCGATGCGCCTCGCCATCGCCCTGCTCGACCTGGGCGTGTATATGCCGAACCAGGCCCGCAACGAGAAGATCCGCAGCACGGCGGAGCTGATCGGCGTTCATTCGCCGTCGGACACGACGTGCCACATGGTGCGGGCGCTGCTGCGGTACTCACGCTGAACCGGGCGCCGCGTGCCGTCCCTGGTGGCGGCACCCGGCGTCGGCGTCCGTGGACGAGGGCGTGGACGAGGGGGACGAGGAGGGGGAGGGGGCCGGGGGCAGGAGTTGGGCCGGGGGTCGGGGCAGGGAGTCAGCTCACCAGTTCCTTCTCCACCGGCGTGCGGAACCTGGGCGTCACCCGGGTCGCCCCCAACCACGCCTCCAGCCGCGCCGCCGCCGCCTCGATCGCCGCCTTCGCCTCGCCGCCCACGCCCTCACCCTTGCCGTCGCGCTCCCCCTCGCCTTCGCCGGCCAGGATCCGCCACACGATCTCGCCGTCGGCCCGCTGGGCCCAACTCCCCACCACCCGGCCGTTCCACCACACCGTCGGGCCCACGTTCCCGCTGTAGTCGAACAGGCCGGGACGCAGTTCCGGGGCCAGATACCAGTCCCGGCCCTGCCAGCCCATCGCCGTCGGGTCGAGGCCGGGCAGCAGGGCCGCCCACGGTTCGCCGGGAGTGGGCACGGCCTCCACGTCGTCCTCGACGACGTACCCCGTCCCCTCGTCCAGTGTGACCGCCCGCGCCCCGATCGCCGTCAGCGCCCGGCGGACGTCCGTCACCTTCCAGCCCGTCCACCACTTCAGATCGGCCTCCGTGGCCGGGCCGCACGCCGTCAACCAGCGCCGCAGCAGCTCCGACTGGGCCTGCGCCACCGGCAGTTCGGCATGCGCGGGGGCGAGGGCCCAGCGGAACTGGCTCGACGTCCACGAGCCGAGGGGGCGCCCCCTGACCACCTTGCCCTCCACCCCCAGCACCCTCAGCAGCCGCGTCACGACGGTGTGGACGCCCTCGTACGGCTTCCCCGCCGCGTACACGAACTGCTCCCGCAGACGCGGCTCCTCGCGGGCCAGCTCGGCCGCGGTCGCCTGGCCGAGCCGGGCCAGCGCGGCCAGCGCCGACTCCTCGACCTCCTGCAGCCAGGCCGCGTCCGGAGCGCCGGCCTTCGCCATGTCCTTCACCAGGGAGGCCCGCTCCCGCGCGGCGACCGCGAGGCCGGTCGAGGCGTGCACGACCGCCGTCGACTCCGTCGGGAACACGAAGACGGTGTGCCGCATGCCGTGCATCCGGACGAGGGTCCGGTCCGCGTACAGCGCCCTGTCGGTCTCCGCCACCGTCGTCTCGGGGTCGGCGAGGCGGGCGCCGACCGCCAGGTACACCGTCGCCGGGTCCGAGCCGTGCAGGGCGAGAAGCGCGTCGGCCACCGCCTCGGGCGTCGCGACCCGCGCCTCGGGGGCCAGCCGGTGCCGCAGGGCCAGCCGCGCCCGCCGTTCCGCCACACCGATGTACCGCAGCGCGTCACCCATTACCGGCCTCCACCCGTCGTCGCCCCGCCATCGGCGCTGTCGCCGTCCGGCGCTCGTCCCTGTCCGTCACTCGTCCCTGTCCGTCATCCTTCCCGAGACCACTGACAATCGGGTCCGCCGCCCGTGTCACCCGTTCGACGTACCCGACATGCGGACGCTCCCCTCACGGCCTTCACTGCGAACAGGAGGCCGGAAGTGTCGTGAACCGGGAAGTGTCGTGGACCGGGAGGCGGATGTGGTGCGAAGGCGACGCGGATGACCACCCCCACCGACCGCGCCCGGCGCGGCCGGGACGCCCGTAAGCGCGTCTCCCGTTCCACCCACGCCCTCTGGCTCCCGTCCGTCGACCGGCCCGACCCCGTCGCCGTGCTGGAGCGGCAGGGCCGCGACCGGCTGCCCGAACTGCTGCCGATCCGGTACGGGCGGATGGCCGCCTCGCCCTTCGCCTTCCTGCGCGGCTCGGCCGCCGTCATGGCCGCCGACCTGGCGTCCCAGCCGCACACCGGGCTGACGGTCCAGCTGTGCGGCGACGCCCACCTGCTGAACTTCGGGTTGTACGCCTCCCCGGAGCGGGGGCTGCTCTTCGACCTCAACGACTTCGACGAGACGTTCCCCGGCCCCTTCGAGTGGGACGTCAAACGGCTCGCCGCCTCCGTCGCGGTGGCCGCCCGCGAGAACGGCCACCCCGAGCCGAAGGTGCACCGCGCCGCCCTGGAGGCCGTGGCCGCCTACCGCACGGCCATCCGGCGGCTGTCCCGGCTCGACGAGCTCGCCGTCTGGTACGAGCGCATCGACGCCGAACGGCTGCTGCCCCTGCTGCGCTCCGCCCGGCGCCGCGGACGGACCGAGGGCAGCCTCACCCGCGCCCGCCGCCGCACCAGCCTCCAGGCCCTCGGCAAACTCACCGAGGTCGTCGACGGACGCCGCCGCATCATCCACGACCCGCCGCTGATCGAACCCGCCGGCGCCTCCGACAGCGCCGCCCTGCGCAAGATCTTCAGCGACTACCGCTCCACCCTCACCGAGGAGCGCCGCCTGCTGCTGGACCGCTACCGCTTCGTCGACGCGGCCCGCAAGGTCGTCGGCATAGGCAGCGTCGGCACCCGCTGCTTCATCGTGCTGCTCGCCGGGCGCGACACCGACGACCCCCTGTTCCTCCAGATCAAGGAGGCCCGCGCGTCCGTCCTGGAGGAGCATCTGCCCAGCGGCCCCTACGCGCATCCCGGCCACCGGGTCGTCGCGGGGCAACGGCTGCTCCAGGCCGCGGGGGACGTCTTCCTGGGCTGGATGACCGGGCCGCAGAGCCGCGCCTTCTACTGGCGTCAGCTGCGCGACCCGAAGGGCACCGCCGGCGTCGCCGGGATGTCCCCGGCCGACCTCGCCGCGTACGCCCGGCTCTGCGGGACCGCCCTGGCCCGCGCCCACGCCCGGTCCGGCGACCGGATCGCCATCGCCGGCTACCTCGGCGGCGCCGAGTCCTTCGACCGCGCCGTCGCCGACTTCGCCCTGGCCTACGCCGACCGGACCGCCGCCGACCACGCGATCCTGGGCACGGCGATCGCGGCGGGCGTGGTGAGCGCGGCGCCGGGCGTCTGAGCGGCGCCGGCCGCCCGGCCGGTCAGGAACGCGTCGCCGTCCACCCGCGCCCGCCCGGCCCGGCCAGCACGGCGGTCACGAACGCGCGCCGGTCGTCCGCGTGGTCCTGGAACCATTGGCCCAACCGGTGCCCCGCGGCGGGCAGTTCGAACCTCGTGTACCGGGCGCGGGTGGCGAGCGCGTCCTGGATCGCCTCGGTCACCTGCGGCGGGATCACCGTGTCCGTGCCCGGCACGGCGAGCACCGCCCGGCCCTCGTAGGCGCGCAGCACGTCGAACGCGGGCGCCTCCCGCCAGCTCCCGGGCCTGCGGATGATCGCGCTGAACTCCCCGTCGCCCTCGCCGAAGGGGACGTCCCACGCCCGCGCCGCGTACACGGCGGGCGCGCACAGGCCCAGGGCCGTCACCCGGTCCCGGTAGAACGCGGCCAGGTCGGCCACCGTCTGCCCGCTCATGCTGAAGCCGACGAGCACCAGCGCCCCGTCCGCCGGGACGTACGCGTCGATCACGGAGACCGCCTGCTCGAAGCGCCGACGCAGGCTCAACTCCCGCAGTTCGCCGCTGCTTTCGCCGTGCCCGGAGAAGTCGAGGGCGAGGGCGCGGCAGCCGCGGACGGCGAACTCGTGGGCCAGCGGCAGGAGTCGCTCCTTGCTGCCGTTGCCGGCGCCGTGCAGCAGAACGACGGTGACCGTTCCCGGCCCCCCGCCGCGCACCCCGCTGAGCCGTTCGCCGTCGTACTCGTGCGTGAAAGGAGACAGTTCGCTCATGGGCCCCATTCATTCATGGGCCCGGCTCAGTCATGGGCCCCGCTCATTACGGGGCTCGGGCAGAAAAGCAGATGCACGTTGAGTGACGGAGTCCGTACGCTGAAGGCACCCACCCACCCCTCTCACCACGCTCAGTCACCATCCTTGCCCAGGAAGGAGGTACACCATGGGCACCGTCGTTCTCTCCGGGGCCGTCGTCCTGGTGGTCCTGGGATTCGGAAACCCGCTCTACTGGCTCGCCGCGGCGGGCGTGCTGTTCCTGTACGTGCGGTACGGGCTCGGCTCGTCCGCGCCGTCCGCGCCCGGCCCCGCGCCGAGCGCGGGAACCGCGCCGACGTCGTACAAGGCCTACCGCGACCGCCGTGACAAGCAGGCCAAGTGGGAGCGCCGCTACCGTCGCGAGCGCCCCCTGGAGTCCCGCCGTCAGGAGCGCGAGCGCAGCAAGTAGGCCGCCCGACGCCCCTCTACAGGCCGGGGGCTCCCCACACCGGGAACCAACGGCCCAGGTCCTGCTCGATCCGCAGGTCGCTCGCGAGGGTGGCCTGCACCTGCAGCTCCAGTGCGCCGTCGCGCCGCTGTCCCGTACCGGGCAGCGGCGCGAACGGGTAGAAGGAACCCCGCTTGTACAGGTACACGAGCGCCAGTCGGCGACCGTCCGCCTCCCGCGCCGCTCCCCGCTGCTCCTCGAACCCGGCCAGTGAGCACAGCAGCTGCGGCCCGAAGCCGTTGACCTCCATCGCGCTGTTCACCGCGTGCAGGTCGTTGACCAGGAGCGGCAGCTGGTCGGGGGCGCGCTGCGAGACCAGCCAGGAGTACCCGTAGTCGTCCCGCACGAGCCGCACCGGGGGACCGGTGCGCTCGGTGTCCGCGTCGAGGAGCGCCTGGACCTCGCGGTGCGTCTGCTCGAAGGCCGAGCCCTCGACGGTCGCGAAGCACACGGCACCCTGCCCGGTCGGGGTGAACCCGGCCGCCGCCTCCAGCGTCACCGCAGCCGAAGGCAGCGCGAACAGCTGGTCCAGGTCGGGCACGACCGGTTTGGTGCGGCCGAGCAGGATGTCCAGCAGCCCCATGATCAGCCCGCCTTCCCCGGAGCGGCCGCCTCGCCCAGCTCGGCGGAGATCCGCCCCAGCTGCGCGAGCCGCTGCTCCAGGCTCGGGTGGGTCGAGAACAGCCCCGCCAGACCGGGCTCGGCGCCCAGTGCCGGGGTGAAGTAGAAGGCGTTGAAGGCCTGGACCGTCCGCAGGTCCTTGGTGGGGATACGGGCCAGGTCGCCGGAGACCTTCGTCAGCGCGGAGGCCAGCGCCGAGGGCCGGCCGGTCAGCTGTGCCGCCGCCCGGTCCGCCGCCAGCTCCCGGTACCGGGACAGGGCCCGGATGAGCAGGAAACTGATCGCGTACACGGCCGCCGAGACACCCATCACGGCGGCGAACACGACCGCGGCGTTCTGGTCCCTGCGCGCGCCGCCGAACACCTGCGAGTAGAACGCGAACCGCACGATCAGCCCCGCGATCACGCCCAGGAACGACGCGACCGTGATCACCGCCACGTCCTTGTGCGCCACATGCGACAGCTCGTGCGCGAGCACGCCCTCCAGCTCGGCCGGCTCCAGCCGCCCCAGCAGCCCCGTCGTCACGCACACCACCGCGTGGTCGGGATTCCGCCCGGTCGCGAACGCGTTCGGCATGCCCATCTGGGAGACGGCGACCACCGGCTTCGGCATGTCCGCGATCGCGCACAGCCGGTCGATCACGGCATGCAGTTCGGGATACTCCTCGCGCTCCACGACCCGCCCACGCATCGCGAACAGCGCGACCCGGTCGGAGAACCAGTACTGCGCGCCCAGCATCGCCACCGCGACGACCGCGACCAGCACCCATGACTTCAGCAACACGATCAACGCGGCGACGAACGCCACGTACAACAGCCCGAGCAGGAACAACGTGACCGTCATCCGCACGGTCAGCCGCCGGTCGCTCCGGAAACGGCTCTGCATCTGCATCACCCCGCAGTCAGGCACTCGTCCCACTGCCAGTGTGCACCGTGCCACGCCCATGAACGGTCCCCGAACGAACCTAGGCGGAGCAAAAGCTCCCTGTGAACAACCGGCGCGAACGCCGGCGCGAATGCCGGCGCGAACGCCGACGCGGATCCGCCCCGGCCGGCCTCAGCTTCGTGCGGCCCGTGCTGCCCGCGCCGCCCGCTGCCTCAGCTCGTCGTCGGGATCGTCCCGCAGCGGGATCAGGGCACGCCGCCCCACGGCCCCACCTCGCTCCACGGCCAGCCGGAAGGCGGCGATCCGCACCTGCCGGGGCCAGGCGGCGCCGAGCCTTTCGACGAGCCACTCCTGCGGCACCAGTCCCGCCGAGGGCAGCACCGCCGCGGTCACCTCCCGCACCACGCGCGGCGCCGGGTCGTCGAGCAACGGCAACAGCCGCCGCGCGTCGGCCGCGTCCAGCACGCGCAGCCCGGCCACGGCCCCCGCCCGCACGCCCGCGGCCGGATGCCGGACCAGCGACCACAGCGCCTCCCCGTCACTCCGCTCCCCGCACTCCGCGAGCCCGATGACGGCGCCCGGCGGCAGGGTGGCATCGCCCCGCTCCGCGCACCGCTCCCGGTACCAGGCCGACGGATCGCCCCCGTGCTGCCGTACGACGTAGCGCGCGCAGGCCCGCACGAGTCCCGCCCGGTCGGCCAGGAACCCCACGGCCCGCTCCGCCCGCCCGGCCCGCCGCAGCGCGGTCACCCCGGCGGAACGGACCCGCGGGTCGCGCGCGGCGAGCAGCGGCTCGAGTACGTCGTCGTGGTCCTCGTCCGTCATGGCGGCCAGGGCGGCGTCCGCGCACAGGTTCTGGACGACGGTGTCGTCGTCCTGCGCGGCGACGCGGGCCAGCTCGCCGGGGGAGAGGAGCCGCTGCTCGACCGCGAGCCGGTACGCGAACCGGCGTACGGTGCGATCGGAGTCGGTGAACAGCGTCGTAAGGACCTCACGAGGTGCCTCGCGCAGCCGTCTGTCGGCCAGGCCGAGGGCGAATTCGCCCCGCTCCCGACGCCCGACGCGCAGGATCAGGGGCAGGAGGGCCACGGCCCGCCCGGCGTCGAGCTCCTCGCCCAGCCGCAGGCGAGCCTGTCTCCGTACGGGTTCCACCCAGTCGGCGCACCGCACGACCAGCAGCGGCAGCAGATCGGGGTGCCCGTCCATCCGCCACAGTGCCGCCGCCCGGATCCGGCCGTCCCGGTGGCACAGTGCGAGGGCGAGCTGCGACTCGCTGAGCGGCTCGCCTGCCTGCATGGCGGCGGTCAGCGTGCGCCCGGCCTCGTTCCACTCCCATTCCGGCAGATAGTGCGCGTTCCAGTGGAGCGGGCGGACGCCCGCGTCCAGTGCCGTCCAGGCGGCCGGGGCGCCGCAGTCGAGCGCCTCCCGCAGGGGCGTGCCCCCGGCGAGCCGCACCGCCGTCGCCGACCCGCCCGTGATGTCCTCCCGCACCCCCCGCACCTCAGTACTGCGCCCGGAACCGCGTGTACCCCAGCAGGAGGATCACCGCGGCCACGCAGCCCAGCACGAGTGCCGTCGACAGCCATGACGACCGGGGCGATGCCACCCGGTCCGGGTCGCCGCGGAACGGGACCGGCTCGGGTGGGTTCTCCTTCCAGCGGGCGGCCAGCATCCTGGCCCGCGCCGAGGGCTCCTTGTGCGCCGCGTCGTCCGCCCACTTGAGGTCGAACTCCCGCTCCACATCGTCCTGTTCGGGCATTCCCGTATCTCCCCCGTCACCTCTGTCGAGGTCTTCTTCGAACAGCAGTGCCAGAAACCATACGACGACGCCCCCGTCCCTGAGAAACAGGAACGGGGGCGTCGGCACAGCGCGGAGGGCAGAAGACGCACGGGCCTGTCGGCCCGGGTCCGATCACACGTCGAAGTACAGCTCGAACTCGTGCGGGTGCGGGCGCAGCTGGAGCGGGGCGATCTCGTTGGTGCGCTTGTAGTCGATCCACGTCTCGATCAGGTCGGACGTGAAGACGTCACCGGCGAGCAGGAACTCGTGGTCCGCCTCGAGGCGGTCCAGAACGGCCGGGAGCGAGGTCGGGACCTGCGCGACGCCCGCGTGCTCCTCGGGGGCCAGCTCGTAGAGGTCCTTGTCGATCGGCTCGGCCGGCTCGATCTTGTTCTTGATGCCGTCCAGGCCCGCGAGCAGCAGGGCGGAGAACGCCAGGTACGGGTTGCCGGAGGAGTCGGGCGCGCGGAACTCGACGCGCTTGGCCTTCGGGTTGGAGCCCGTGATCGGGATACGCATGGCCGCGGAGCGGTTGCGCTGCGAGTACACCAGGTTGACCGGAGCCTCGAAGCCCGGGACCAGACGGTGGTAGGAGTTCACCGTCGGGTTGGTGAAGGCCAGCAGCGACGGGGCGTGCTTGAGGATGCCGCCGATGTAGTAGCGGGCCATGTCCGACAGGCCCGCGTAACCGGCCTCGTCGTAGAAGAGCGGGGAGCCGCCGGTCCACAGCGACTGGTGGACGTGCATGCCCGAGCCGTTGTCGCCGAAGATCGGCTTCGGCATGAAGGTCGCGGTCTTGCCGTTGCGCCAGGCGACGTTCTTCACGATGTACTTGAAGAGCTGGAGGTCGTCGGCCGCGGCGAGCAGCGTGTTGAACTTGTAGTTGATCTCGGCCTGGCCGGCGGTGCCCACCTCGTGGTGCTGGCGCTCGACCTGGAGGCCGGACGCGGCCAGCTCCAGGGAGATCTCCGCACGCAGGTCGGCGAAGTGGTCGACCGGCGGGGTCGGGAAGTAGCCGCCCTTGTAGCGGACCTTGTAACCGCGGTTGTTCTCGACCGCACCGGTGTTCCAGGCGCCGGCCTCGGAGTCGATGTGGTAGAAGGACTCGTTCGCCGAGGTCTGGAAGCGCACGCTGTCGAAGACGTAGAACTCGGCCTCGGGGCCGAAGTACGCGGTGTCGGCGATGCCGGTCGACGCCAGGTACGCCTCCGCCTTCTTCGCCACGTTGCGCGGGTCGCGGGAGTACTGCTCGCCCGTGATCGGGTCGTGGATGAAGAAGTTGATGTTCAGCGTCTTGTCACGGCGGAAGGGGTCCACGCGCGAGGTCGACAGGTCGGCGCGCAGCGCCATGTCGGACTCGTGGATGGCCTGGAAACCGCGGATCGACGAGCCGTCGAAGGCCAGCTCCTCGTCCGGGTCGAACGCCTCGACCGGCAGCGTGAAGTGCTGCATGACGCCCGGCAGGTCGCAGAAGCGGACGTCGACGAACTTGACGTCCTCGTCCGCGATGAACTTCTTGGCCTCGTCGGCGTTCTGGAACATCCAGCTCCTCCTACTCCCGGCCGTCGAGCCGGGGTGGTAGTTCGTTCGTGCGGCCAGTGCGGTGGCACACGCTGTCATCGACCCTAGGGACGGGTGATTTCTCGGGCGTGACCCATTTGTTTCGCACAAGTTAACCGGAGCCTGCCCGGTGTACCCCACCTGTCCGTATCGCGAAACGGGCGCAGTACCGTGGTCGGGTGGACAACAGGGATGCAATCGGCTCGTGGCTCTCGGGCCCCCGCGCGGCCGCTGAGGAAGCCGGTGTCGACTTCGGATACAGGGGCGAGCAGCTCGGTCTGCCGGAGCACGGGCCGGGCTCGATCGCCCGCCCCGGCCGTCGGCTCGGAGCGCTGGCCGTGGACTGGGGCTTCGGTGTCTTGATCGCATACAGCTTGATCACGGACGGCTACCGCCCGGCGACGAGCAACTGGGCTCTGCTCGTCTTCTTCGTGCTGAGCGTCCTGACGGTCGGTACGGTCGGCTCCACCCCGGGCAAGCGTCTGTTCGGCCTGCGCGTGGTGTCCGTCGAGACCGGCACGGTCAACCCGCTGCGCGCCGTGGCGCGCACGATCCTGCTCTGCCTGGCCGTCCCCGCCCTGGTCTGGGACCGGGACGGCCGCGGCCTGCACGACCGCCTGGCCCGCACGGTGGAAGTCCGGATCTGAGTCTCCGCCACGACGAAGAGGTACGGAGTGGGTCTCCGCCACGACGAAGGGGGCGCCCGGAATCATCCGGGCGCCCCCTTCGTGACGTGGAGAAGGTGACTCAGCGGGCCTTGCCGCCGCCCTTCGGTAGGCGCATGCCCTTGGGCATCGGACCCTTCGGCAGCGGCATGTTGCTCATCAGGTCGCCCATGGCGCGCAGCCGGTCGTTGGTGGCCGTCACCTGCGGGCCGGCCAGGACCCGCGGGTACTTCAGCAGGGTGGTGCGCAGCTTCTTCAGCGCGACCTGGCCCTCGCCCGTACCGACGATCACGTCGTGCACCGGCACGTCCGCGACGATGCGGTTCATCTTCTTCTTCTCGGCGGCCAGCAGGCTCTTCACCCGGTTCGGGTTGCCCTCGGCGACCAGGACGATGCCGGCCTTGCCGACGGCCCGGTGCACCACGTCCTGGCTGCGGTTCATCGCCACCGCGGGGGTGGTCGTCCAGCCCCGGCCGATGTTGTCGAGGACGGCCGCGGCGGCGCCCGGCTGGCCCTCCATCTGACCGAAGGCGGCCCGCTCGGCCCGGCGTCCGAACACGATCGCCGTCGCGAGGAAGGCGAGCAGGAAGCCCAGGATGCCCAGGTAGACCGGGTGGCCGATCAGGAAACCGATCGCGAGAAAGACGCCGAAGGTGATGAGGAAGACACCCGCAAGGACAAAACTGATCGTCTTGTCGGCCTTATGGGTCATCTTGAACGTCAGGGCGATCTGCTTCAGTCGCCCGGGGTTAGCGGCGTCCGCCGCGCTGTCACTTCTCGCCATGCCGCAAAGTCTACGTGGCCCCGGAAGCGCCTACGACGGCAGGAGGGGAGGTGTGGGGAGTGTGGGGAGGAGGGCGGGTCAGGGACGGGCGGAGGTGACCGCCTCGAGGACGCGCTGCGCCTCGACCCGGTCCTTGGCGCGACGGCGGTCCTCCAGCACGGAGGTCCACGCGTTACGTCGGGCGGTGCGCTGGCCGCTGCTCATGAGCAGCGACTCGACGGCGCGCAGTGCGGTGCTGAAGGTCGGGATCGCGGTGGCGCGAACGGGCGCGGCCTGCATGGTGGGTGTCCCCCTCGGACGGCTTCGGGTACGGGGTTTTTCGGGGCTGTGTTCTACGTGACGTGATACCAGCGTCACTGTTCGGTGTTACCAGGGCGTGACCGACCGGTCAAACACGAATGAAACCTTGATGCGCAGGGCCGAAACGCTGACGCGGCCCCGGCGTACGCCCTCAGCTGCGAGGACGGCCGGAGCCGCGTCAAATCGGTCACTACTGGCGAGTAGCAGCTTGTGCGTGAATTCACACACTCGGCCTGCGGCCGTACGGCGCAAGAGGACTGACGTCGCGTCAGACGGCCTGCGAGGCGATGAACGCACCACGCTTCTCGACGGCCATCCGGTACAGGCGCCCGGCACGGTAGGAGGACCGTACCAGCGGGCCCGACATCACGCCGGAGAAGCCGATCTGCTCGGCCTCCTCCTTCAGCTCCACGAACTCGTGCGGCTTGACCCAGCGCTCCACCGGGTGGTGCCGCACGGAGGGCCGCAGGTACTGAGTGATGGTGACCAGCTCGCAGCCGGCCTCGTGCAGCTGCCGGAGCGCGTCACTGACCTCCTCGCGGGTCTCGCCCATCCCGAGGATCAGGTTCGACTTGGTGACGAGCCCGTAGTCGCGGGCCGCGGTGATGACGTTCAGCGAACGCTCGTAACGGAAGCCGGGCCGGATCCGCTTGAAGATCCGCGGCACGGTCTCGACATTGTGTGCGAACACCTCGGGCCGCGAGGAGAAGACCTCCGCCAGCTGCTCCGGAACGGCGTTGAAGTCGGGGGCGAGCAGCTCCACCTTCGTGCGCCCGGCCTCCCGCTCGGCGGTCTGCGCGTGGATCTGCCGGACCGTCTCGGCGTACAGCCAGGCCCCGCCGTCCTCCAGGTCGTCGCGGGCGACGCCGGTGATGGTGGCGTAGTTCAGGTCCATCGTGACGACGGACTCGCCGACGCGCCGCGGCTCGTCACGGTCCAGCGCCTCGGGCTTGCCGGTGTCGATCTGGCAGAAATCGCAGCGCCGCGTGCACTGGTCGCCGCCGATCAGGAAGGTCGCCTCACGGTCTTCCCAGCACTCGTAGATGTTGGGACAGCCGGCTTCCTGGCACACGGTGTGCAGCCCCTCGCTCTTCACGAGGTTCTGCATCTTGGTGTACTCGGGACCCATTTTCGCCCGGGTCTTGATCCACTCGGGCTTGCGCTCGATGGGGGTCTGGCTGTTGCGGACCTCCAGGCGCAGCATCTTGCGTCCGTCGGGTGCGACTGCGGACACGTCGGCTCCCTGCCTGTCTGCGTAGACTTTCGATTCTTCGGCGTACACCAGGGTACGCCCGTGTTTAGCGGGTTCTGCTGTGAGGCCAACCTCAGAGCCGAGGGGCCCATTCCCGGTCAGGCGGTCGCCTTCTCGATCTCCCGCGGCTTCGGTTCCGCGGTTTCGAGGACGTCCTTCAGATGCCGCTCCACCACCGGCAGCACCTCGTCGATCGTGACGTCCCGGCCCAGCTCGTTCGCCAGCGAGGCGACCCCCGCGTCCCGGATCCCGCACGGGATGATCCGGTCGAACCACTTGTTGTCCGGGTTCACGTTGAACGAGAAACCGTGCATCGTGACGCCCTTGGCGACCCGGATCCCGATCGCCGCGATCTTGCGGTCCTCGCGCCGCTGGCCCGCGTTCGAGGGGGCGTACTCCGGGCCGTTGAGCCGCGGGTCGAACTCCTCGTCGGTGAGCCGGGGGTCGAAGTCCAGCGCCAGGCCGCCGAGCGAAGGGCGCCGCTCCACCGGATCGCCGAGCACCCACACCCCGCTGCGGCCCTCGACCCGGGAGGTCTCGAGGCCGAACTCCGCGCACACCCGGATCAGGGCGTCCTCCAGGCGCCGCACATGGGCGACGACGTCCACCGGCCGCGGCAGCTTGAGGATCGGGTAGCCCACCAGCTGGCCCGGCCCGTGCCAGGTGATCTTGCCGCCGCGGTCCACGTCCACGACCGGGGTGCCGTCCAGGGGGCGCTCGTCATCGGCGGTGCGCCGGCCCGCCGTGTACACGGGGGGATGCTCCAGGAGCAGCACGGTGTCCGGTACCTCGTCGGTGAACCGCGCCGCGTGCACGCGGCGTTGCTCGTCCCACGCCTCCTGGTACTCGACAGCGTCCCCGCCGAACCCCATCCGGACGAACCGCAGCTCGCTCACGGCAAGCGCCTCCCTGGAAAGTCGTAAGGCACGAACCGCGCCCACGCCACTGTACGTCCGCGCGCTCCGCGTCAGCCCTGGGGTCAATCCTCACACGATCGGATGAATGAACGTCGATATGTGCGACCGGCTGCTTACGCTCCGCTACATTCGCGCCGTTCACGAGGCCAAAAGGGCTGCTCACCGCAGCAGGGCACTTCATCCGGGCACGTCAAAGGCCCGGGAGGCAGGAGACCGCACCGCAGATGACGGAACGACCCGCCCAGCGCACTCCCAACCGTCAGCTCGCCGCGCTCATCGCAGAAGCGGGCTTCTCCAACGCGGGACTGGCCCGTCGCGTCGATCAGCTCGGCCTCGAACACGGGCTGGACCTCAGATACGACAAGACGTCCGTCACCCGGTGGCTGCGCGGGCAGCAGCCCCGGGGCACCACCCCCGCGCTCATCGCCGAGGTCTTCACCCGGCGCCTGGGCCGCCGCCTCACCGCCCAGGATCTCGGCCTGGACGCCTGCGCCCCCGTCTACGCGGGCCTGGAGTTCGCCGGCACCCCGGAGGAGGCCATCGACATCGTCGGCGGACTCTGGCGCAAGGACTCCGGCAGCCACGCCGAGCTGCGCAAGATCTCCTTCACCCCGGCCGGGCTCGTCGTGCCGAGCCGGGACTGGCTGATCGGGCGGGCCGACGAGAAGGTCGCCCGCAGCGAGCCGCCCGCCCGGGTACCCGTCCAGAGCCGTCCCGCGCTCCGGCCCCCCGCGTCCCAGCAGCTCGCGTCCGCGCCGCCCATGGTGGCGCCGGCCCAGGTGCCTGCGGGTACGGCTGCCGTCCCCCGGCAGCGAGGCGGGGGCAGCGAGCGGAACCTCGGCCAACGGGTCACCGGCGGCGACATCTCCGCGCTCCGCTCGGTGGGCGAGCTCTTCCGCACCCTCGACGACCGGTACGGCGGCGGCCACGCCCGCCAGGCCCTCGTGCGCTACCTGGAGCACGAGTGCGAGCCGATGCTGCGCGGCGCCTACGGCGAGCAGACCGGCCGGCGGCTGTTCGGCGCGGCCGCCGACCTGACCCGCCTCGCGGGCTGGACCTCCTTCGACATCGCCGCGCACGGCCTGGCCCAGCGCTACTTCGTCCAGGCCCTGCGCCTCTCCCAGGCGGCCGGGGACCGGGCGTACGGCTCCTTCGTCCTCGTCACCATGAGCCGCCAGGCCGTCTATCTCGGCCACGGGCGCGAGGCCGTGCAGCTCGCGCGGGTGGCCCAGCAGGGGGTCGGCACGGGCGCCCCGGCCGTCGTGCAGGCGCTGCTGCACGCGGCGGAGGCGCGCGGGCACGGGGTGCTCGGCGAGGTGCGTGCCTCGACCGCCGCCCTCGTCCGCGCCGAACGCGCGCTGGAGGCGGCCAAGTCCGGCGACGAGGTGCCGCACTGGGCGCGCTTCTTCGACGAGGCGCAGCTCGCCGACGAGTTCGGGCACTGCCACCGCGACCTCCAGCAGTTCAGGGCGGCGGCCCAGCACGCCGAACGCTCCCTCCAGCTGCGTCCCGCCGCGCACGCCCGCAGCCGGCTGTTCTGCCGGGTCGTCCTCGCCTCCGCCCGGCTCGGCCTCGGCGAACTCGACCAGGCCTGCCAGCTGGCCGCGGAGGCCGCCGGGCAGGCGGCGGAGATGCGGTCCGTACGCGCCCTGGAGTACGTCCGGGACTTCGAACGCAGGCTGGAGCCGTACAAGGACGCGGCCCCGGCCCGCACCTACCGCGACAAGGTCGCGGCCCTGGGCTGACCCCCACCCCGGGGCTCCGCCTCCAGACCCTCGGCCCCTGGCCGTTCGCCTTTCCACTGACCGAGACGGGTGGTGGGTGGCACAGGCCGGGGTCTGGGGGCGGAGCCCCAGGAGGGGGGCGCCGGCCACCGCTCAGGCCGCTGCCTGCTCCCGCTGGACCGTCGGCAACGGTTCGGCGGCGTGCAGTGAACCGGCGGCGCCCAGATCGGAGACGATCGCCGCCGCGGCCCGGTACGCCGAGTGCAGCGCGCCCTGCACGGTGCTGGTGTCCCGATGGTCGCCGCACACGTACAGGCCCGCCAGCAAGCGCACCGCCCGCCGCAGATCGTGCGGCGCCCGCATCGCGGGCACGGCCTCGGCGGTGTGATGCACGGCCAGCGTCTCCCAGCGCGCGGTCGAGGTGCCGTACAGCCGGGACAGATGCATGCGTACGGCGGTGTCGACGCCCGGCGGCGGTGTGCCGAGGACCGTGGACGAGATCAGCGCGCGTCCCGCGGGCGCGCGGCTGGGGTCGACCCGGCTGACCACGGCGGTGTGCGCGACGGGCCCGCTCCGGTCGGCGTCGAGGAGCAGCGACGCGCCGGTCGCGGGCGGGTCGTCCGTCGTGTGGTGGACGACCGTCACCGGATGGAAGTCGGGCACCCGCAGGCCGGGCAGCAGCTCCGCCGCGGTGCGCGCGTCGGTGGCGACCAGCACGGCGCGGCAGCGGAACTCGCCGTGTTCGGCGGTGGTCACCGAGGTCGTGGAGACCGAGGTGACCCGCACCCCGGTGTGCACGGTGCCCGGCGGCAGCGTCCGGGCGAGCAGCTCGGGCAGCACCTCGGCCCCGCCCTCCGGCAGCGACAGCCGGCCGGCCGCGAAGGCGCGCAGCGCGAGGTCGGCGCACCGGCTGGAGGTGGTGAGGTCCGGGTCGCAGAGCAGAGCCGCGAGCAGCGGACGCAGGAAGCCGTCGATCGTGCGGGCGGGCAGACCCCGGGCCGCGAGGGCCTGGGCGGCCGGCGACTCCGGGCGGCGCATCAGCCGTTCGGCGGGGGTCGCCGCGAGCCGGGTGAGCGCGGCGCCCAGCCGGGCCTGGTCCACGGCGGTGCCCAGCGGCGCCCCCGCCCGCACCCTGGGCGGGGGCGCCGGCCGGAGCTGCGCGGCCGGGGAGCCGCCGGCGCGCGGCCTGGGCAGCGCGCCCGACCGGGGAACGCTCGCCAGGGCGCGCACGGCGTGCAATGCGCCCCTTGCGCTCCCCGCGCCCGCCTGCGCGCCCGCGCGGTGATGGCGCCCGTCGCTGTGCAGCAGGACCCCCGGCGCGAACGGACGCAGGACGAGCGCGTCCAGCCCCGGTGTCCGGGCCAGTTCCGGATACGCCGTGGACAGCAGCTGCCCGATGCGGTCGAGCCGGAACCCGTCGACCTTCTCCGTCGACATGCGGCCGCCTACGTAAGGAGCGGCCTCCAGGACTGCGGTCGTTACTCCTGCGCTGGCCAGCCGGTGCGCGGCGGAGAGTCCGGCGACACCGGCTCCCACTACGACGACGTCTGCCTGGTACGCGGGCTCAAGCACGTGCCCCTCCTCGAGGTTGCGCGGCCGGTGGAGACGTCATGCCCCCAACAGCCGTCCCGGATACCCGAGTTCGGGTCGAGGTTAGGGCCGTGATCGGTCAGGAACAGTCGCGCATGGACAGGGCACGGTCGCACGGCGGTCGCATATGGTCACGTGAAGGATCAGGCTGCCCGGATGGCGTCCTCGATCCCGGGGAACGCGAAGGTGAACCCGGACTCCAGCAGCCGCTTCGGCACCACCCGCGCGCTGCCCAGCACGTCCCCCGCCATCTCGCCCAGCACCGAGCGCAGCACCGGCGCCGGGACCGCGAACAGCGTCGGCCGACGCAACACCCGCCCCATCGCCTCGGTGATCTCCCGGTTCGTCAACGGCTCGGGCGCGGTCAGGTTGAACGGTCCCGACAGGTCGTCCCGGTCGAGCAGATGCCGGATCGCCGCCACCTCGTCGTGCAGCGCGATGTACGACCAGTACTGCCGGCCGTCGCCCATCCGCCCGCCGAGCCCGGCCGTGAAGAGGGGGAACAGCTTGCCCCAGGCCCCCCCGCCGCGCGCCACGACCAGCCCGGTCCGGGTGAGGACCGTACGGACGCCCGCCTCCCGGGCGGGCCCCGCGGCGGCCTCCCACTCCACGCACAGCTCCGGCAGGAAGCCGCTCCCGGCGGGTGAGTCCTCGTCCACCACCCGCTCGCCCGTCTCGCCGTACAGACCCATCGCGCTGCCGTTCACGAAGACCCGCGGCCGTTCGTCGAGCGAGGCGACGGCCTTCGCCAGCGCCGTCGTACCGTGCACCCGGCTGTCGTGGATCCGCTTCTTGTACGCGTCGCTCCAGCGCCGGTCGCCGACCCCCGCCCCGGCCAGATTGACCACGGCGGCGCACCCGGCGAGCCCGGCCGTGTCCACCCGCCCCCGTTCGGGATCCCAGCGCACCTCGTCCGCGCCCCGGGGCGCATGGCGCACGAGCCGTACCACCTGGTGTCCGTCCGCGGTCAGGGACCGCACCAGGGCACTGCCGATCAGGCCGGACGCACCGGCCACCGCGATTCGCTCACGTTCCATGCGGCCATCCTGCCCGGTGGCCGGACAAAACCCCGGTCCGGTCGTCGGCTCCCCGCCATAGGGTGACGGCCATGCCCGAACCTTCCGCGCCCCGTATCCGCACCGCACGGCCCGCCGACGCCGAGTCGCTGGCCCTCGTCGACCGTCTGACCTGGTCCCCTCTGCACGCGGTCATGCCCGAGCCGGAGCCGCCGTACGCCCCCTTCTTCGACGAGCGCCACGTCCCCGAGGACTATCTGGTCGCCGAACTCGACGACCGTGTCATCGGTTACGTCCGCCTCGCCCCGCCCACCCCGCTCGCCTGCAACGCACACGTGCGGCAGATACAGGGCCTCGCCGTCCTCGACGAGGGGCGCGGCCGGGGCGTCGGACGGGCGCTGATCCGGGCCGCCTTCGAGGAGGCCCGCCGACAGGGCGCCCGCCGGATCACCCTGCGCGTCCTCGGCCACAACACCCCGGCCCGCAAGCTCTACGAGTCCGAGGGGTTCGTGGTGGAGGGCGTCCTGCCGGAGGAGTTCCTGCTGGCCGGGGAGTACGTGGACGACGTGTTCATGGGGCGCCCGCTGTAGGGTGCCGCGCACGGCTCAGGAGGTCGCCAGCTTGCCCGTGTCCACCGGCTCGGTCGCCTTCGCCGCCCGCTCGGCGTCGCCGGCCACCTCGGCCGCCGTCAGCACGTACCCCGTCTCGTCGTCGGAGGTGGAGCGGGCGAAGACGACGCCGTAGACCCGGCCCGCGGTGGTCAGCAGCGGGCCGCCGGAGTTGCCGGGGCGGACGGTGGAGCGGATCGAGTAGATCTCCCGGGTGACGATCTCGTCGTTGTAGATGTTCCGGCCGGTCGCCTTCACCCGGTTCGCGACCGTCGCCGCCTGGAGGTTCAGGTCGCCGTCCTGCGGATAGCCGGCGACGACGGCGGAGTCCCCGCGCGAGGCGTCGTCGTCGAAGCTCAGGACCGGGGCCCTCAGGTCCGGCACGTACAGCACGGCCACGTCCTTGTCCGGGTCGAAGAGCACCACGCGCGCGTCGTACGACCGGCCCACGCCGCCGATCCGCACGGTCGGGTCGTCGATGCCCGCCACCACGTGCGCGTTGGTCATCACATGCTCGCTCGCGTACACGAAGCCGCTGCCCTCGCGGCCCTGGTCGCCCGAGACGCCCTCGATCTTCACCGTGCTCAGCTTGGCCGCCTCCGTCGCGCTCGGTGTGACGCTGTCGCCGGTGGGCTTGGCGACCTCGGCCGTCGACTCGTTCTCGAACGGGTTGAAGACCTGCGGGAAGCCCGCCTGGGTCAGCGCCGAGGTGGCCCGCGCGAACCAGTTGGGCGTGGTGTCGGGCATGGCGTCCTGCACGGCCCCCAGCAGCCGGGAGTCCCGTATGGACGACGTGACCACCGGGGACGAGGACGCGCCCAGCACGCTCGCCGCGACCCACGCCACGATCAGCACCGCCACCGCGTTCGCCGCCGCCCCGCCGACCCCGTCGGCCACCCTGAGAGGACCGCGGTCCAGCTCCCGCCGCAACCGCAGCGCCAGCCGCCCCGCCAGCTCGTGCCCGGCCACCGCGGGGAGGAGGACCGTGACCACCGCCGTCACCGTCGACGCCGTCGTGCCCGGCGTCACCAGGTCCATCAGCCACGGCAGGACCCACACGCCGATCACCGCGCCGCCCACGAACCCGGCGAGCGAGACACAGCCGGCCACCAGTCCACGCCGGTAGCCGGATCCGGCGTAGGCCAGGATCACCAGCACCAGCAGGATGTCGAGCAGGTCCACACGGCCGCCTTTCTTTTGGAACCCCCGGTCGGTGAGTACGTGCGGGAAGGGCCCAGTGATCAGCTACCCATCGATCACGCGCGTGTGACCGTCCGAATCGGCCACGCGTGCGTGTACCCCGAAAAACGTCGTGGACCGGGAGGATGGTTCCACCAGGTGGCACAGCACACATCGCGGACGGGCCGGAACCGGTCGACAGTGGGTTCATGTGTGCGCTCCGACCGGCCGCCCGCGGCGCGCGGGGAACGCGGGGACGGCGCCCGGCGCGGATACCGGGCCCGCTCCTCGTGCTCCTGGGCTGCCTGCCCGGGCTCGCCGCGGTGGCCGCCCTGGGGCTGTGCGCGGGCGGCGTCGACCACGCGACCACGGCCGCGTCGGGCGCCCGCCCGCCCGCCGCCCGGCCCGCCACCGCCCATCCGGCGCTCCGGCCGCCCATCGTGCCCCGCGCCGCCTGGCTGGACGGCCTCGCCCGGCACGCGCAGCCGCCCCCGCGCTACGACGACAAGGTCGTCGCCGTCTTCGTGCACCACACCGACTCGCCCAACGGCTACGCCTGCGCCGACGCGCCCCGGATCATCCGCTACCTGTACGCGGGCCAGACCGGCGCCCGGGACTGGGACGACATCGGCTACAACTTCCTCGTCGACCGCTGCGGCACGATCTACGAGGGCCGCGCGGGCGGCGTCGACCGGGCCGTCACCGGCGCTCACACCCAGGGCTTCAACCACCGCACGGCCGGCATCGCCGCGCTCGGCACGTTCACCGCCGGGGTGCCGGTGCCGCAGGCGATGGTCGACTCGATCGCCGCCCTGGCCGCGTGGAAACTCGGGCTGTCCGACGTCGACCCGCGCACGGACGTCCGGCTCACCTCCAGCAACAGCCGCAGCCGGTACGCCTCCGGCACCAGCGCCACCCTGCCCGCCCTGGCCGGGCACCGGGACGGCTACATGACCAGCTGCCCCGGCGCCGCCCTCACCGCCCGCCTTCCGGAGATCCGCGCGACGGCGGCCCGCCTCCAGGGCAGAACAGCCGCCGGAACCACCGCCAAAACCACCGCCGGAACCACCGCCGGAACGGCAGCCGGAACTCTCACAGGAACGCCTTAGGCGACGTTCAGGGTTCTCCCATTCCCGCGTTCTACGGTCATGCACAACACAAACCGACCGGAGGGGTGGGGATCATGAACAGCAGTCGTAACCGGTCCACGGAGATCACGGCCGACGCGGGAACCACGGCCGACGCGGGAACCACGGCCGACGCGCGGCCCGCGGAGCAGAGCCCGGGCTGGAGCAGGGCCGCCCGCAGCCCCTGGACCGTGCTCTGCGCCGTCGCAGCGGTCGTCCTGGGCCCGGCCGCGACCACCGCCTCCGCCCTGGAGCAGGCCAACAGGGCGCCGATGCACCACGCGGTGCGGGTCGATCAGTCGCAGGCGTACATCCCGACGGACAGCACCCGCCGCAAGCTCGCCGTGTGAGGGCCGACGCGGGTCACTCCGTGGAGCGTCACTCCTTGAAGCGCTGCCACAGCCGGGGATACCGCTCGGCCAGCGCCCCCTCGTTCTCGAAGGCGACCGGCGTGCCCTCGGGTTCGGCGGGCGCGGGCGGGATGCCCAGGTCCGGGGCGACGGTCCCGGTGAGCTGCTCGTAGGCCTCGTCGGCCGCGTAGCCGAGTTCCTCGGCGTCCCCGTCGATCTCCTCGTCGAAGTCGTCCAGCAGATCGGCGAGCGAGTCCGGGTCGCCGTGCAGGGCCCCCTCGAAGACCTCGCGGCCCTGTCCGATCAGCCAGCACCGGAAGAAGTCGAAGGCGTCGTCGCTGGCCCCGTCCAGCAGCAGCCAGGCCGCGCCCCACAGGTCCCAGCGGTAGGCGCGGTTGTAGCGGGACTCGAAGTGCCGGGCGAAGTCGAGCACGGACTCCGGGTCCAGCCGGAGCAGCCGCTCCACGAGCAGATCCGCCTGCTCCTCCGGGTCGCCCCCGGCGGCCTCGCGGGAGGCGTCGACCAGCTCCCAGAACTCCGTCTCGTCCATCACGCGTCCAGCATCGTGCCTCGCAGTGCGCCACGCACCCGGAGTGCCGGGGATTCCGGCGGGATCCTCACCCTTCCCGACGCCCGTAGAGCTCCGTCAGCCGTATCGCGTCCGCGGCGAACCGCTCCCGGAGCGTGGCCGGGGAGAGCACCTCGGCCTCCGGCCCCAGCGCCGCGAGCTGCGTGTGCGCCACTTCCTCCGACTCGACCCGCAGGGTGACCGTCACCCGGCCCGTCCCGTCCGGCTCCGGGGCACCCGCCAGCGCGTCCCGGGCGGCCACCGGATCCACGGCGTACGGCAGGTCGCGCACCCCCGCCGCGGAGAGCCGCAGGACCACCTCGGCCCGCAGGATCGAGCGAGCGAACCGCTCGGCCTGCGCACCCCAGAACCCGGGCAGATCGAAGCCCTCGTCCCTGCTGAAACGATCCTCCTGGACGTCGGCCCCGACGAACCGGTCGATGCGGTAGGTCCGGAACGCCCCCGTCCCCGTTCCTGTCCCCGCCCCCGCCCCCGTCCCCGTTCCTGTCCCCGTCCCCGCTCCCGCCCCGCCGACCCGGGCGCACAGATACCAGACCCCCGCCTTGAGCACGAGCCCGTACGGCTCCAGCTCCCGCACCACCTCACTCTCCCCGCGCCGGTAGCGGGCCCGCAGGCACCGGTCGTCCCACACCGCCTCCGCGATCACCGGCAGCAGGGTCGGCGCCGCCGGCTCCCGGAACCAGGCGGGCGCGTCCAGATGGAACCGCTGCGCCGCCGTACGCGGGGCGTCCCGCAGGGAGGGCAGCAGGGCCGCCGACACCTTCAGCCGCGCGGCCGACGCGATGTCCTCGAGTCCCATCTCCCGCAGCGCCCCCGGCACCCCGCTCAGGAACAGCGCCTCGGCCTCACCGCGCCCCAGCCCCGTGAGCCGCGTCCGATATCCCCCGACGAGCCGGTAACCCCCGGCCCGCCCCCGCTCCGCGTACACCGGCACGCCCGCCTCGGACAGCGCATGCGCGTCCCGCGTGACGGTCCGCTCCGACACCTCCAGTTCCCGGGCCAGTTCGGACGCGGTCATGGTGGGCCGGGACTGGAGCAGGAGCACCATTTTGATGAGGCGGGCAGCGCGCATGCGCTCATCTTGCCGGGTCGTCGGCGCCCACCGGGAAGAAGACGATACGGCGATACGGCGAAGGGGCCCGGCGAGCTTCAGCCGCCGGGCCCCTTCACCGTTTCACCGTTTCACCGTTTCACCGTTTCACCGAGAACCCCGGGCCTACAGCCCGTAACGCTCGCGCGCTTCCTTCACCGCGGTGGCCTTGACCTCGCCGCGGCGGGCGAGCTGGGCCAGGGCCGCGACGACGATCGACTGCGCGTCGACGCCGAAGTGGCGGCGGGCCGCCTCACGGGTGTCGGAGAGGCCGAAGCCGTCCGCGCCCAGCGAGGACCAGTCCTGCTCGACCCACTGCGCGATCTGGTCCGGGACCTGGCGCATGTAGTCGGAGACCGCGAGGACCGGGCCCTCGGCGCCCTGGAGGGCCTGACGGACGTACGGCAGGCGCTCCTCGCCGCGCAGGAGGGCCGCGTCGGCCTCCAGCGCGTCACGGCGCAGCTCGGTCCAGGAGGTCGCGGACCACACGTCGGAGGCCACACCCCACTCCTCGGCGAGCAGCCGCTGTGCCTTCAGGACCCAGTGGATCGCCGTTCCGGAGCCGAGGAGCTGGATGCGGGGGGCGTTGGCCGCCGCCACCTCCACGCCCGCCGACTCCGCCGTGTTGAAGCGGTACAGGCCCTTGAGGATGCCCTCGTCGACACCGGGGGCGGACGGCTTGGCCGGCTGCGGCATCGGCTCGTTGTAGACCGTCAGGTAGTAGAAGACGTTCTGGTCCTCGCCCGGGGCCGCCTCGCCGTACATCCGGCGCAGACCGTCCTTGACGATCGCCGCGATCTCGTACGCGAACGCCGGGTCGTAGCTGAGGGCGGCCGGGTTGGTCGCGGCGATGACCGGGGAGTGGCCGTCGGCATGCTGGAGGCCCTCGCCCGTCAGGGTCGTACGGCCGGCCGTGGCGCCGACGAGGAAGCCGCGGCCGAGCTGGTCGCCGAGCTGCCACATCTGGTCGGCCGTGCGCTGCCAGCCGAACATCGAGTAGAAGATGTAGAACGGGATCATCGCCTCACCGTGCGTGGAGTACGCGGTGGACGCGGCGATGAAGTCGGCCATCGAACCGGCCTCGGTGATCCCCTCGTTGAGGATCTGGCCGTTCTTGGCCTCCTTGTAGTACATCAGCTGGTCGCGGTCGACCGGCTCGTACGTCTGGCCCTTGGGGGAGTAGATCCCGAGCGACGGGAACAGGCTCTCCATGCCGAAGGTGCGCGCCTCGTCGGGGACGATCGGCACCCAGCGCTTGCCGGTCTCCTTGTCGCGGACCAGGTCCTTGACCAGGCGGACGAAGGCCATGGTGGTGGCGATGTTCTGGGCGCCGGAGCCCTTGTCGAAGGAGGCGAACGCCTTGTCGGCGGGGGCCGGCAGCGGGGCGAGGGCGTGCGTACGGCGGGCCGGGGCCGGGCCGCCGAGGGCCGCGCGGCGCTCCTGGAGGTAGCGGACCTCGGGGGAGTCGGCGCCCGGGTGGCCGTAGGGGACCACGCCGTCGACGAACCGGCTGTCCGAGATCGGCAGCTCCAGCAGGTCGCGCATCGTCTTGAACTCGTCCACCGAGAGCTTCTTCATCTGGTGGTTGGCGTTCTTCGACGCGAAGCCCTCACCGAGGGTGTGGCCCTTGACCGTCTGGGCCAGGATGACCGTCGGGGCGCCCTTGAACTCCACGGCCGCCTTGTAGGCCGCGAACACCTTGCGCGCCTCATGACCACCGCGGGAGAGGTGGAAACACTCGAGGATCTTGTCGTCGCTCAGCAGCTTCGCCAGTTCGACGAGCGCCGGGTCCTTGCCGAAGAAGTCCTCGCGGATGTAGGCGGCGCCACGCGTCTGGTACGTCTGCACCTGGGCGTCCGGTACCTCGCGCAGCCGGCGCACGAGCGCGCCCGTGGTGTCGAGCTGGAACAGCTCGTCCCAGGCGGAGCCCCACAGCGACTTGACCACGTTCCAGCCCGCGCCGCGGAACTGGGCCTCCAACTCCTGCACGATCTTGAAGTTCGCGCGGACCGGGCCGTCGAGGCGCTGGAGGTTGCAGTTGATGACGAAGGTGAGGTTGTCGAGACCTTCGCGGGAGGCGAGTGCGAGTGCCGCCGTCGACTCGGGCTCGTCCATCTCGCCGTCACCGAGGAACGCCCACACGTGGGACGCGGAGACGTCCTTGATGCCGCGGTTGGTGAGATAGCGGTTGAAGCGCGCCTGGTAGATGGCGGAGAGCGGGCCGAGGCCCATCGACACCGTCGGGAACTCCCACAGCCAGGGCAGCCGGCGCGGGTGCGGGTACGACGGGAGGCCTTCGCCGCCCGCCTCCTGGCGGAAGTTGTCGAGGTGCTGCTCGGTCAGCCGGCCGTCGAGGAAGGCGCGGGCGTAGATGCCGGGGGAGGCGTGGCCCTGGATGTAGAGCTGGTCGCCCGAGCCGTCGGCCTCCTTGCCCTTGAAGAAGTGGTTGAAGCCGGTCTCGTAGAGCCAGGCGGCGGAGGCGAAGGTGGCGATGTGGCCGCCGACGCCGTGTTTGCTGCCTCGGGTCACCATCGCGGCCGCGTTCCAGCGGTTCCACGCGGTGATCCGGCGCTCCATCTCCTCGTCACCGGGCGCGGACGGCTCGGCGGCGGTGGGGATGGTGTTGACGTAGTCCGTCTCGAGCAGCTTGGGCAGCGCGATGCCGTTGCCCTCGGCACGCTCCAGCGTGCGGCGCATCAGGTATGCGGCACGGTGCGGCCCGGCCGCCTTGGCGACCGCGTCCAGGGAGGCCTGCCATTCGGCGGTCTCCTCCGGGTCCCGGTCGGGGAGCTGGTCGAGCGCGCTCGGCTGGATGGCCTGGGGGTCGGTCATGTCGCCGCCTTCCTCAGTCGAAGGGGGTTCCCTGTGAGGGTGATCCTGGGGGTGCCCTTGGTCTTTGGCAGGACAGGGCGTGGGCTCCGGCGCGATGCCATGGGTGGCTCCGTCCGTGGCCCGTCGGCGACTGTAACCCCCTGATCGATGATCGATCAAAGGGTTGAAGGGCAAAACCTCTCGATTGCGAGAAAGTAGGCACGGCGTGCCTTTCGGACAGGCACCCCGTGCCGCGTCGATCAGGGGTTTTCGCAGGTCGGAGCCCACGTATGAGCGCGTGTGCGCTCCACTGAACCAGGGCAGGCCCTACGGCCGGGGAGCACATCCGAGGACATGCGCCTTCACCAGCTCGGCGATCCTCGGGTCCCGCCGCCGGAACGCCTGGACGAGCTCGTCGTGCTCCTCCGCGTACGACTGCTGCACGGTCCCCAGCCAGCGGATCGACAGCGCCGTGAACACCTCGATGCCGAGGCCCTCCCAGGTGTGCAGCAGCACCGAGTTGCCGGCCGCCCGGACCATCTCCCGGTGGAAACCGACGGTGTGCCGCACCTGGGCGGTGCCGTCCGCGTCGCGGTCCGCCTCGTACAGCGCGGCGACATGCGGTTCGAGGGCCGAGCAGTCCTCGGCCAGCCGCTGCGCGGCCAGCTCCGCCGCGATCGCCTCCAGCCCGGCCCGGACGGGGTAGCTCTCCTCCAGGTCCGCGGCCGTGAGGTTGCGCACCCGCACGCCCTTGTTCGGCGCGGACTCGATCAACCGCAGCGACTCCAGCTCGCGCAGCGCCTCCCGCACCGGGGTCTGGCTGACCTCCAGCTCGGTCGCGATCCGGCGCTCCACGATCCGCTCGCCCGGCTTCCAGCGCCCGCTGACGATCCCCTCCACGATGTGCTCGCGGATCTGTTCGCGCAGCGAGTGGACGACGGGCGCGGTCATGAGGGCTCCTTCGAGGAGGGGCCGCACGGGCCTCCGGGGGCGTTTGCCGTTTAGACAATACGGCCGGGGACCCGCGCAGGAGAGGCGCACGGGGGCGCTTTCGAGCAGGTGAGACGAGACTTACACGTTCACAGCGGCACTCGCCTGTAAAGACCAGTACCGGACAGCTGCCGCCCGGAGCCGACAGACGGAAGCCCCCGCCCGGAGAGTTCCGGACGGGGGCACCGCTGTCGAGCCCTGGGAGGTCAGAGGCCGAGTTCGACCTCGAACTCGCCGGCCTCCAGGATCGCCTTGACCGCGGTCAGGTAACGGGCCGCGTCGGCGCCGTCGACCAGACGGTGGTCGTAGGACAGGGTCAGGTACGTCATGTCGCGGACACCGATGACCGTGCCCTCCTCCGTCTCGATGACGGCCGGACGCTTGACCGTGGCGCCGATGCCGAGGATCGCGACCTGGTTCGGCGGCACGATGATCGTGTCGAACAGCGCGCCGCGCGAACCGGTGTTGCTGATGGTGAAGGTCGCGCCGGACAGCTCGTCCGGGGTGATCTTGTTCGCGCGGACCTTGCCCGCCAGGTCGGCCGTGGCCTTGGCGATGCCGGCGATGTTGAGGTCGCCCGCGTGCTTGATGACCGGGGTCATCAGGCCCTTCTCCGAGTCCACCGCGATACCGATGCTCTCGGTGTCGAAGTAGGTGATCGTGCCCTCGTCCACGTTGATCCGGGCGTTGACGGCCGGGTGGGCCTTCAGCGCCTGGGCCGCCGCCTTCACGAAGAACGGCATCGGGGAGAGCTTGACGCCCTCACGGGCCGCGAAGGAGTCCTTCGCCTGCGCGCGGAGCTTCATCAGCCGGGTGATGTCGACCTCGACGACCGAGGACAGCTGCGCCTGCTCGTGCAGCGCCTTGACCATGTTGTCGCCGATGACCTTGCGGATGCGGGGCATCTTGACGGTCTGGCCACGCAGCGGGGAGACCTCGAGCGCCGGGGTCTTCTTCGCGGCGGCAGGAGCCGCGGCGGCCGGAGCCGGAGCGGCGGCCTTCGCGGCCTCGGCGGCGGCGAGGACGTCCTGCTTGCGGATACGACCGCCGACGCCGGTGCCCTTGACGGCGGCCAGGTCGACGCCGTTCTCGGCGGCGAGCTTGCGCACCAGCGGGGTCACGTAGGCGCCGTCGTCACCCGCGGGGGCGGCGGGCGCGGGGGCGGCGGGCGCGGGGGCGGCCGGGGCGACCGGAGCCGGAGCGACCGGCGCGGGGGCCGGGGCGGCCGGAGCCGGGGCGGCGGCGACCGGGGCGGGCGCCGGGGCGGCCGGAGCCGGTGCCGGAGCGGCCGGGGCGGCGGGAGCCGGAGCCGGAGCCGGGGCGGCAGCGGGAGCCGGGGCCGGAGCTGCGGGGGCCGGGGCGGCGGCCGGAGCCGCGCCCGGGGCGCCGATGACGGCGAGCTTGGCGCCGACCTCGGCGGTCTCGTCCTCACCGACCGTGATCTCGAGCAGCACGCCGGAGACGGGCGCCGGGA
This sequence comes from Streptomyces sp. NPDC102259, assembly GCF_044766465.1. Lineage (NCBI taxonomy): Bacteria > Bacillati > Actinomycetota > Actinomycetes > Kitasatosporales > Streptomycetaceae > Streptomyces > Streptomyces sp. NPDC102259. The sequence goes on from NZ_JBIWMA010000001.1 coordinate 995,719, forward strand.
TCTCGGTGTCGACCTTGTCGGTCGAGACCTCGAGCAGCGGCTCGTCCTCCGTGACCTCCTCGCCGACCTGCTTCAGCCAGCGGGTGACGGTGCCCTCGGTGACGGACTCGCCGAGCGCGGGCAGGACGACGTCCGTGCCCTCGGCGGAGCCGGCGCCGGTGGCGGCCTCGGCGGTGGGAGCCGGGGCCGGGGCCGCCTGCTCGGTGGACGGCGCGGCAGCGGCCGGCTCCGGTGCGGGCTCGGCGACCGGCTCGGCGGCCGGAGCCGGAGCGGCCGCCGGAGCGCCGGTGCCGTCGTCGATGACGGCCAGCTCGGCGCCGACCTCGACCGTCTCGTCCTCGGCGACCTTGATGGAGGCCAGGATGCCGGCGGCGGGGGAGGGGATCTCGGTGTCGACCTTGTCGGTCGAGACCTCGAGCAGGGGCTCGTCGGCCTCGACGCGCTCACCCTCGGCCTTCAGCCAGCGGGTGACAGTGCCCTCGGTGACGCTCTCGCCGAGCGCCGGAAGGGTTACGGAAACCGCCATGGTTTCGGTTGCTCCTTACGAATTGCGGAAGTCTGAGTCGTCGCTTAGTCGACCGAGGGTCAGTCGTGCGAGTGCAGCGGCTTGCCCGCCAGGGCCAGGTGGGCCTCGCCGAGCGCCTCGTTCTGCGTCGGGTGGGCGTGGATGAGCTGCGCGACCTCGGCGGGCAGCGCCTCCCAGTTGTAGATCAGCTGGGCTTCGCCGACCTGCTCGCCCATGCGGTCGCCGACCATGTGGACGCCGACCACGGCACCGTCCTTCACCTGGACGAGCTTGATCTCGCCCGCGGTGTTGAGGATCTTGCTCTTGCCGTTGCCCGCGAGGTTGTACTTCAGAGCGACGACCTTGTCCGCGCCGTAGATCTCCTTGGCCTTGGCCTCGGTGATGCCCACGGAGGCGACCTCGGGGTGGCAGTACGTCACCCGGGGGACACCGTCGTAGTCGATCGGGACGACCTTCTGACCGGCCAGACGCTCCGCCACCAGCATGCCCTCGGCGAAGCCGACGTGCGCGAGCTGGAGGGTCGGGACCAGGTCGCCGACGGCGGAGATGGTCGGGACGTTCGTCCGCATGTACTCGTCGACCAGGACGTAACCGCGGTCCGTGGCGACGCCCTGCTCCTCGTAGCCGAGACCGGCGGAGACGGGCCCGCGGCCCACCGCGACCAGCAGGACCTCGGCCTCGAACTCCTTGCCGTCGGCCAGCGTGACCTTGACGCCGTCGGCGGTGTACTCGGCCTTCGAGAAGAAGGTGCCCAGGTTGAACTTGATGCCGCGCTTGCGGAACGCGCGCTCAAGAAGCTTGGAGGAGTTCTCGTCCTCGACCGGGACGAGGTGCTTCAGGCCCTCGATCACCGTCACGTCGGAGCCGAAGGACTTCCACGCCGAGGCGAACTCGACGCCGATGACGCCGCCGCCCAGGATGATCGCGGACTTCGGCACGCGGTCCAGGACGAGCGCGTGGTCCGAGGAGATGATCCGGTTGCCGTCGATCTCCAGGCCCGGCAGCGACTTCGGCACGGAGCCGGTCGCGAGCAGCACATGGCGGCCCTGGACGCGCTGTCCGCCGACGTCGACGGAGGTCGGGGAGGACAGGCGGCCCTCACCCTCGATGTACGTCACCTTGCGGGAGGCGATCAGCCCCTGAAGGCCCTTGTACAGACCCGAGATGACGCCGTCCTTGTACTTGTGGACGGCGGGGACGTCGATGCCCTCGAAGGTGGCCTTGACGCCGAACTGCTCGCTCTCGCGGGCCTGGTCGGCGATCTCGCCCGCGTGCAGCAGGGCCTTGGTGGGGATGCAACCCCGGTGCAGGCAGGTGCCGCCGACCTTGTCCTTCTCGATCAGGGCGACGTCCAGGCCCAGCTGCGCCCCGCGCAGGGCCGCGGCGTAACCGCCACTACCACCGCCGAGGATCACTAGGTCGAAAACGGTGCTGGCGTCGTTCGCCACGTCACGTCCTCCATGCATGTGTGCCGTGCGCCGGTCGTCGCTGACCGCCGGCGGCTGGTGTCCGGCCGCTCTTTCTCCGGCCCTGTGGTGGGGGCCCTGTCCTGCCGAGGCCCATCTTCGCACTTGCGGGAGGCGAACGAGACGCGGGGCCGGGGTGTGAGACACCCCACGCTCACCTGTGACATGGGGGACGGGCCCCGCCCGGGGGCGCGGGGAACTGCGCGACCGGCCACATTCGGCCCGCATCCGTCACATGACGGACGGACCCGAGTGATCAGGCGCACAGTCCCCTCCTCCCGGAGGACTAGCCCAGGTCGCCGGAGGCGGTCAGCTCGGCCAGCCGCACCAGCGTCCGCACCGCGGTGCCGGTGCCGCCCTTCGGCGTGTACCCGAAGGGCCCGCCCTCGTTGAACGCCGGCCCGGCGATGTCCAGGTGCGCCCAGGTGATCCCCTCGCCCACGAACTCGCGCAGGAAGAGACCGGCCACCAGCCCGCCACCCATCCGCTCACCCATGTTCGCGATGTCGGCGACCGTGGAGTCCATGCCCTTGCGCAGGTGCTCCGGCAGCGGCATCGGCCACGCCGGCTCACCGACCTCCTCGGCGGCCTCGTGCAGCACGGAGCGGAACGCGTCGTCGTTCGCCATGATCCCGAAGGTCCGGCTGCCCAGCGCCAGCATCATCGCGCCGGTCAGGGTCGCGACGTCGACGATCGCGTCCGGCTTCTCCGCGGAGGCCGCCCACAGCGCGTCCGCGAGGACCAGCCGGCCCTCGGCGTCCGTGTTGAGGACCTCGACGGTCTTGCCGCTGTACATGCGCAGCACGTCGCCCGGGCGGGTGGCGGAGCCGGACGGCATGTTCTCGGCCAGCGCCAGCCACCCGGTGACGTTCACCTCGAGCCCGAGCCGCGCGGCGGCGACGACCGCGGCGAAGACCGCCGCCGCCCCGCTCATGTCGCACTTCATCGTCTCGTTGTGCCCGGCCGGCTTCAGCGAGATGCCGCCCGAGTCGTAGGTGATGCCCTTGCCGACGAAGGCGAGGCTCTTCTTGGCCTTGGAGGAGGTGTAGGACAGCTTCACCAGACGCGGGGCCGCGGCCGAGCCGGCGCCCACACCGAGGATGCCGCCGTAGCCGCCCTTGGCGAGGGCCTTCTCGTCGAGCACCTGCACCTTGATGCCGTGCTCCTTGGCCGCCGTCTGGGCGAGAGCGGCGAACGCCTCGGGGTCGAGGTCGTTCGGCGGCATGTTGATCAGGTCGCGGGCGCGGTTGAGCTCCTCGCCGACGGCGGCGGCACGCAGCAGCGCGGCCTTGTGGGCGGCGTCGCGCGGCTTCCCGCCGAGCAGGGCGGCCTCGGCGAGCGGCGCCTTGCCGTTCTTGGCCTTGGCATCGTTGCCGCTGTGCTTGTACGTGTCGAAGGAGTACGCGCCGAGCACCACGCCCTCGCCGATCGCGCCGATGTCCGCGGCGTCGGTCACCGGCAGGGCGAAGGCGGCCTTCTTGGCGCCGGTGAGGGTGCGGGCGGCCGCGCCGGCCGCCTTGCGCAACGCCTCGAGGTCGAAGCCGGCGTCCGCCTCGGGCTCCTGGCCGAGCCCCACCGCGAGCACGAGCGGTGCCTTGAAACCGGCCGGGGCGGGCAGCTTGGTCAGCTCGCCCTCGGCCCCGGAGGCGCCGAGGGTTTCCAGGATGCCGGCGAGCCGGCCGTCGTAGGCGTTGTCGACGGCTTCGGCGCCTGGGGCAACGATCGGGCCTTTCGCGCCCTTGGCGACACCGATCACGATCGCGTCGGCCCGGAGGCCGGGCGCCGCGGCGGTGCTGAGAGTGAGAGCAGTCACGGTGGTGAAATCTCGCTTCCGATGTGGAGTTGCGGTGGCCGGAATGTGTGGGTCGACCGGGCCCGACAGCCGACCCTAGATCCGGGCCGTGGGTGCGGTCGTATCCGGGGGTGTGCCCCACCGGCGCGGCGAACCGGCGTGGCGAATCCCGGAATGAGCGTACGCGTGCGTGTGCGGTCGCTCATGCACGCGCGTGTTCACCTGTCGGTGGCGTCGTAGCCACTTCCCGATCCTCGCATTCCATGGGCCGGGTCACACCCTTCGGGTCGGGGTGGGGAGGCGGCGCACGGGAGTCATGGGCGATCATCGTCGGGTAACTCGCCCCCCATCCTGGAGCCCGCCGCGTGAGACGCCCGAACCTGCTGCTGCCGCTGCTGGCCCTGCTGCTGGCGGGTTGCGCCGCCGCGCCGGACGACGCACGGGACGACGAGCGGAGCGGCGAGGCGGGCGTCGGGACGGCGGACGGGAAGCTCTGGCAGCCGGCCCCCGGCATCGACTGGCAGTGGCAGCTGAGTGGCCGTCTGGACACCGCCGTGGACGTGGCCGTCTACGACATCGACGGCTTCGACCAGACCGCGGCCACGGTCGCCGGCCTGCACGACGACGGCCGCAAGGTCATCTGCTACCTCTCCACCGGCGCCTGGGAGGACTGGCGCCCCGACGCGGCGGACTTCCCCGCGGCCGTGATCGGCAAGGGCAACGGCTGGGAGGGCGAACGCTGGCTCGACATCCGCGCGTTGGACGTCCTGGAGCCCCTGATCGCGGCCCGCCTCGACATGTGCCGGGAGAAGGGCTTCGACGCGGTCGAGCCGGACAACATGGACGGCTACAAGAACACCACGGGCTTCCCGGTCACCGCCGCCGACCAGCTCCGCTACAACCGCCTCGTCGCCGAACTCGCCCACGACCGGGGGATGTCGGTCGGACTGAAGAACGACCTCGACCAGATCCCCGAACTCGTCGACGACTTCGACTTCGCGGTCAACGAACAGTGCGCCCAGTACGACGAGTGCGCGGACCTGACCCCCTTCATCGAGGCGGGCAAGGCCGTCTTCCACGTCGAGTACGAACTCCCCACGAGGGCGTTCTGCGCCGACTCCCGTCGGCTGCGCCTGAGTTCACTGCTGAAGAAGTACGAGCTGGGGGTGTGGCGGGAAGCCTGCTAGCCGGTCAACCGCCCAGGCAGAACATCACGAGCGCGGTGGTGGCCGCCGTCTCCGCCAGGCCGCCGAAGACGTCCCCGGTGACTCCGCCGAAGCGCCGCGCGCAGTGCCGCAGCAGCAGTTCGGCGACGGCGAGGGCGGCGAGGACCGCGAGCGCCGGCCGGACGGCGTCGTACGGCTCGAAGAGGGCGCCCGGCTCGACGGGCCCGATCAGGACGACCACCCCGCCCTCGTACGGTCCGCACCACGCGCCCGCGACCGCCGCCGCCAGCGTGACGGCGACGGCGGTGAGCACCGCGCCCCGCACCGGGACCACCCCGGCGACCGCCGCCCCCAGCCCCTCCGGCCGCGCGGGCGGCACCCCGGCGCGGGCCGCCAGGGTCAGCGCCAGCCGGGCGGCGGCGGCCGAGACGACGGCGGCCACCGCGCCCAGCGCCCACGAGGTGTCGTAGAGCTGCGTCAGCGCGGCCACCTGGGCGAGCAGCACGAGGACGAGCGTGAGCACGCCGAACGGGCCGATGTCGGACTGCTTCATGATCCGCAGCGCGTCCTCGGCGGGCTTGCCGCTGCCGAGCCCGTCCGCGGTGTCGGCCAGCCCGTCGAGGTGCAGACCGCGGGTGAGGACGGCGGGCACGGCGGCGGAGGCGACGGCGGCCAGCAGCGGGCTCGCGCCCAGGTACAGCAGCAGCACTCCGAGCCCGGCCGCGCAGCCGCCGACGACCAGCCCGACCACGGGGGCGGTGAGCATGCCCCCGCGCGCGGCCTCCCGGTCCCAGCGGGTCACCCTGACCGGGAGCGCGGTGAGGGTGCCGAAGGCGAAGCGGAGGCCGTCGAAGGGCGAGGTCGTGGACACGGCGGCAGACTAGCCCGGACGCCCCGCCCGCGAGGCAGCCCGCCCCCCGCCCCGGGAGACTGGTGGCATGGGCCAGTGGGTGCAGCGCAACATCGTCGAACCGGGCAAGGTCCCGCTGCTCCTCGCCCTGACCGCGTTCGTCCTCACCTTTCTGATCACCCGGGTCATCACGCGCCTCATCCGGGCGGGCAAGGGCCCCTTCGGCAACATCAGCTCCGGCGGGGTGCACATCCACCACGTGGTCCCCGGCATCGTCCTGACCGTCGCGGGCGGCTTCGGCGCGGTGGCCAGCGGCCGGCACGGCTTCGGGGCGGGCGCCTTCGCGGTGGTCTTCGGCATCGGCACCGGCCTGGTCCTCGACGAGTTCGCGCTGATCCTGCATCTCGACGACGTGTACTGGACCGAGGCGGGCCGCAAGAGCGTGGAGGCCGTGGTCCTCACGGCGGCGCTGGGCGGACTGCTGCTGGTGGGCTTCTCGCCGTTCGGTGTCAACGACATGAGCCAGGACGAGCTCCAGGACCGGGGCAGCGTCATCTCGACCGTCGTGCTCAACTTCCTGTTCTCCCTGGCCGTGCTGAGCAAGGGCAAGGCCAAGATGGCCGTGTTCAGCGTCTTCATCCCGTTCCTGGGTCTGCTGGCCCTGGTCCGGGTGGCCAGGCCCGGCTCGCCGTGGGCCCGCCGGCTCTACCGGCGGCGGCCGCGGGCCCGGGCGAAGGCGCTGCTGCGGGCCTACCGCCACGACCGCCGCTGGGCGGGGCCGCGCCGGATGGTGGGGGACTGGCTGGGCGGGAAGACGACCGCCGAGCTCGCTCAGTCCGAGGAGCGAAGCTGAGGCACCCGGTCCGGGCCTGAGGACGCGTGGTCCGTACGACGGCTGCGGGGCTTCGTGGCGGGTCGCGCCCCGTGGCGCAGCCGCGAAGCGGTACCGCCCCGCGTCCCCCGGCGGAGCCGTGCACCGGTGCCGCCCCGTGTCCCCCGGGTGGGCCGTCCTGGCCCCCGGGGGCGCCCGCGGGTCTCCGCCACCGCGCACAGCACCAGCACCGCCGCGATCGCCGCCAGGTGCTCCTTGCCCGCCAGGTTGTCCTTCAGCAGTACCTCCACCACCATCGCGACGATCACCGCCCCCGCCGTCGCATAGGCGCGGTAGCGCCAGCCCAGGAACACCGCGAGGCCGACCACGGCCGCCGACGGGCCGGTGTCCACGATCCGGGCGTCGGCGGCGGGCAGGCCGAGCGGGCTGCCGGGGCCGAGGGCGATGCCCACGCGCGCGTACAGCGTGCCGGCGAGCGTGGCGGCGTAGGCGATGACGAGGGTCCGCCACCAGCCCAGGCAGAGCTCCGCGATCCCGAACACCAGCAGGATCTGCGCGAGGGCGCCCCAGACCGGCAGATCCAGCGCGGGCACGAACAGGGAGAGGGGGGTGCGCAGCAGGGCGAGCCACAAGGGGTCCTCGGCTCGTACCGCTCCGACCGCCTGGACCGGCCCGTAGCCCCACGGTCGGTTCTGCGCGACCTGGGTCACCGACGTCAGGCACACCGCCCCGAGGGTCAGCGGGACCGCCCGCCACCGCCGCCGCACCAAGGGCGCGCGTACGGCCTCGTACAGCGGCCCCCATTCGGCGCGGGCCCGGCGGGCGACCGCGTTCACCGGTGGGTCTCCAGGCGCCCCCGGCGCAGCCACCCGGGCAGCCCCGGCGCCTCCAGGAACCCCTCCGCGCGCGCCGACGCGACACCGATGCGGGGCAGGTCCGCGCTCTTCTCGAAGAGCAGGAAACGGGGCTCCCAGATGGGCCGGTACTTGGCGTTGGCGCGGTACAGCGACTCGATCTGCCACCAGCGGGAGAAGAAGCAGAGCAGCGACCGCCACAGCCTCAGCACGGGGCCGGCGCCGAGCCGCGCGCCCCGTTCGAAGACCGAGCGGAACACGGCGAAGTTCAGCGAGACCTGTGTGATCCGGACCGCCCTGTTCTCCGGGTCCGCCGGGCCCGCCGGGCTCCCGGGGTCCAGCCGGTCGTCCCCCTCCTCCCCCTCCTCCCGGGCGTGCCGGAGCAGTTCGATGACCATGTACTCCATCAGCCCGTTGTCGCAGTCGCGGTCCCGCCGCATCAGGTCGAGGGACAGCCCGTGCGGTCCCCAGGGAACGAAGGAGAGCAGGCCCCGCAGCTCACCGCCGGCGTCGGCGCACTCCAGCATCACGCAGCGCCCGTCCTCCGGGTCCCCGAGCCGCCCCAGAGCCATGCTGAACCCGCGCTCGGTGGCCCCGTCGCGCCAGTCGTCGGCGCGCCGGAGCAGCGCCGCCATCTCGTCGGCCGGGATGTCCTCGTGCCGTCGTACCCGCACCGTGTAACCGGCCCGCCGGACCCGGTTGTAGGCCTGCCGGACGGTCCGCATGGCCCGCCCCTCGAGGGTGAAATCCGCGACCTCGACCAAGGCTTCGTCCCCGAGCTCCAGCGCGTCCAGTCCGTGCCGGGCGTAGACGGTCCCGGCCTCCTCGCTCGCGCCCATCACCGCCGGGATCCAGCCGTGCGCCCGCGCCTCGGCGAGCCACGGCCCGATCGCCCCCGGCCAGGCCTCCGGATCCCCGAGCGGGTCCCCGGAGGCCAGCGACACCCCGCCGACGACGCGGTAGGCGACGGCCGCCTTACCGGTCGGCGACCAGCACACGCTCTTCTCCCGCCGCAGCGCGAAGTAGCCGAGCGAGTCCCGCTCACCGTGCCGGTCGAGGAGCTCCCGCAGCCGTTTCTCGTCGTCCTCGGTGAGCGGGTCGACGGCCCGCCGGGATCGGAAGGCGGCGTACAGGACGGCGAGGACGAGCGCCGTGCTCAGCACGTTGACGGCGACGTCGACCCAGGTGGGCGGGGCGATCCCGGGGACGCGGTACTCGTCGGCGGCCACGGAGACCAGCCGGAGCGTACCGTAGCGCCAGCGTTCGAGGAAGGTGGAGGGGGCGGACGCCCGGTTGGTGACCGTCACCAGCAGCGCGGCCAGCAGCGAGGCGCCCAGCAGCCCGCCGGCGCCGACGGCCGCGGCGAGCCTCGGATTGGACCGGTCGCCCTTCGCGTAGAACTCCCGCCGACCGGCGACCAGCGCCACGACGAAGACGGCGGTCAGCACGAGCGAGACCCAGTTCTGCGGGTGCCGCCGGATCTCCGGGAACGCCATCGCCAGCGTGAACAGCCCCAGGAACGCCCCGCTCAGACCGAGGTTCAGGATCCACGCGGCCCGTTTGCGCCGCCGCATCGTGACGGCCAGGAACGCGGTGAAGACCCCGGAGGCGAAGCCGGCCGTCAGCAGATACGGCGTGAAGAGGTTCTCCTGGTTGTGCCGCCGGACGTCCTGCCCCAGGGAGACCCACACCGCACTGAGGAAGTTGACGAACGCGACGGCACGCAGGTACCAGACGGCGAAGGCGGCGGCGCCCCGGGTGTTGCCCATGAGTGGTGATCATATGGGTGCACTTCAGGGAATCCGCTCTTTTGGTGCCGCCTGTCCCTTTAAGCCGCTTGGTTACTCCGTTTCCCGCTTCTCGTCGGAAACTTCGGAAACTTCGGAAACTTCGGAGACACCGGCAGCGGCGGACGCCTCGGACGCTTCCGGCTCCGCGGCCTCCGCGGGCTCTTCCGGCTTTTCGGGCTTCTCGGGGAGTTCCGCCGCCAGTGCGGCGGCGGCCTGCACCAACGGGAGCGCGAGCAGGGCCCCGGCGCCCTCTCCGACCTTCACGCCCTGGTCCAGCAGCGGTTCCAGGGCCATCCGGTCGAGTGCCTTCGCCTGTCCCGGTTCCCCGCTCTTGTGCGCGGCCAGCCACCAGTCCGGCGCCCGGAACGCGACCCGCTGCCCGACGAGCGCGCAGGCGGCCGCCACCACGCCGTCCAGCACGACGGGCAACTTCCGTACCGCGCACTGGAGCAGAAAGCCCGTCATGGCCGCGAGGTCGGCGCCGCCCACCGTCGCCAGCAGCTGCAACTGCTCCCCGAGCACCGGCCGCGCCCGTCTGAGCGCGTCCCGGACGGCCGCGCACTTGCGCATCCACGCCAGGTCGTCGATCGCCTCGCCGCCCCGCCCGGTCACCACGGACGCGTCGGTCCCGCACAGCGCGGCCACCAGCACGCCCGCGGCCGTCGTCCCGCCGACGCTGACGTCGCCGAGCACGACCAGGTCCGTGCCGGAGTCGGCCTCCTCGTCCGCGACGGCCACGCCCGCCCGGAAGGCCGCCTCGGCCTCCTCGAGCGTCAGCGCGTCCTCGATGTCGATACGGCCGCTGCCGCGCCGCACCCGGTGCCGTACGACGTCCTCGGGGAACAGGTCCGGATCGCAGTCCAGCGACATGTCCACGACGCGCACGGGCACGCCGAGGCGGCGGGCGAGCACGGAGACCGGACGGCCGCCCTCGATGACCTCGCGCACCAACTCCGAGGCGCTGCCCGCCGGTCGGGCGGAGACGCCGAGCTCGGCGATGCCGTGGTCGCCGGCGAACAGCACCACCCGCGGCCGCTCGACCGGCCGCACGGGCGCCGAGCCCTGCGCCGCCGCCAGCCACTCGCCCAGGTCGTCCAGGCGCCCCAGCGATCCGGGCGGCACGATCTGACGCTCCCGACGCGCCTCCGCGTCGCGGCGCACCCCACCGTCGGGGCGCTCGATCAGATCGGTGAAGTCGTCGAGATTAAGCGAGCTCATTCGCCGAACAGTACCGGCACCGATCGAACGGTTCCGCGCCACATCGCCACCACACCCGCGTGACGTCATTGCACCCAAGATCGGGATCCCATACGTTCCGTTTTGCAGCTAATTGTCGTTCGCTCTCGATGTCATCCCCGGAGCCGCTCATGCCCCCCAGGCCCGTCCACGAGCCGCGCCGAGACGACTGCCCCTGGTGCGGCTCGAAGCGCCTGCGCACCCGGCTGCGCGCACCCGACCTGCGCCACCGCAGGCCGGGCACCTTCGTCGTCGACGAGTGCCGGGACTGCGCGCACGCCTTCCAGAACCCCCGCCTGACCGCAGAGGGCCTGGCGCTGTACGGCGCCGAGGGTGAGGAACGGTCCGACCGCGGGCACCTCAGGGCGACGGCCCGCGCGATGCTGCCCTTCCCCGAGCCGGAGAGCTGGCTGGACGTCGGCACGGGGGACGCGTTCTTCCCCGAGGCGGCGAAGGAGCTGTTCGCCTACACGGCGTTCGACGGGGTGGACCCGACCCCGAGAGTGGAGCGCGCGCGAGCGGCCGGCCGGCTCGACGAGGCCCACCTGGGCCCGCTGACGGCACCGGAGGTCCTGTCCCGCCTGCGCGGCCGCTACGACGTGGTCAGCATGCTCCACCACCTGGAACACACCCGGGACCCGAAGCGGGAACTCGCGGCGGCGCTCACGGCCCTGCGGCCGGGCGGACACCTCCTCGTGCAGCTCCCGGACCCCGCCAGCGCGTCCGCGGCCGTGCTGGGCAAGTGGTGGCCCTCCTACGACCAGCCCCGCCACCTCCATCTGATCCCGCCGGCCAACCTCCGGGCCGAACTGGAGTCCCAGGGCTGCGAGATCGTCATGACGGACCGCAGGACCCCGCACACCCCGCACGACCTGGCGACGGCCGCCTCGCTCTACCTGAACAGGACCCGGCTGCGCCGGACGGCCGCGCCCCTGACCGCCCTGGCCGCCGTACTCGACCACCTGCTGGCCCCCGCCCTGCGCCGTACCCGCTTCTCGAACGCCTACCAGGTCGTCGCGCGCAGGAACTGACCGTCAGACGCCGGCCGCCGGTCCCCGCAACACCAGTGCCTGGCCCGCCACCACCAGGACCACCTCCTCGCACTCGGCGGCGACGGCCGCGTTCAGCCGCCCCAGCTCGTCCCGGTACCGCCGGCCCGACGCCGTGGCCGGCACGATCCCCGACCCCACCTCGTTGGAGACCAGCACGACGGTCCGCCGGGCCGAGCGCACCGCCTCCGCCAGTTCCACCACCCGGGCGCGCAGCGCCCGTTCGCCGCCGTCCGCCCACTGCGCGTCGTCCCACGCCCCGACGGCGTCCATGACGTCCGTCAGCCACAGCGACAGACAGTCGATCAGCAGCGGGGCGCCGTCCTGCGCCAACAGCGGCACCAGATCGCAGGTCTCCACGGTCCGCCACGACCCCGGCCGCCGGTCGCGGTGCGCCGAGACCCGGGACGCCCACTCGGTGTCGCCGCCCCGGGTCCCGCCGGTCGCGACGTACAGCACGTCCGGGAAGGACTCCAGCCGCCGCTCCGCCTCCACCGACTTCCCCGACCGGGCCCCGCCCAGCACCAGCGTCCGCCGCGACACGTCCGGCACGTCCTCGTACACCCCCACGACCAGGGTCGAACCGTCCGGCACCGCCCGCGCGCCGGCCGCCGCGAGCCGTCGGCGCAACTCCGCGCCCGGCGGCACGTCATGGTCCAGGTGGACGGCGACCACGTCGGTCGTCGGGCCCACCGCACCCACCGCCCGCAGCTTCGCCAGCGCGTCCGGGCGCCCCACCAGATCCGCCAGGACCATGTCGTACCGCTCGGCTGACCCCGACCCCTCCTCCAGCCCGGCCGGCGCGCCCCCGGGCGGCAGATACAGCAGCCGCTGCCCGTCCGGGCCGGTCACCGCGTACCCGGTACCGGGCGAGTCCATCGCCACCGCCCGTACCCGATGCCCCGTCGGCAGCGTCGACTCCGGCCCGTCCGGAACCCCCCGGCCGGGCTGCGGCAACCCGGCCGGCACCTCCACCGGGGGCCCGTCGTGCGGATGCGTCAACAGCACCTGCCGCACCCCGCCCAGCGAATGGCCGGCCCGCGCGGCCGCGAACGCCGCACCCGGCGTCAGATCGAGCAACAGGGCCCCGTCGACGAGCAGCGCGGTCGCCGCCCGCGCGTCAGCCCCGAGCGAGGTCGCGCACACGGCGCAGGAGCAGTCGGGGCGGGGCAGTCCCGCGGGGGCGCCGGTACCGAGCAGAGTGACTTCCACGGAGCTGATTTTCGCGTGTCCGAGCAGGTCTTGCGCACCCGGCTAGGCTGCACAGCAGAAGCCGGACCAAGATCCGGCTTCTGCTCTGCACGTGGTCACAGCTGGGAGGCGTACATGGCGGCATGGACGTGGCGGTTCGAGAAGGCCGACGGGACGGAGGTCCAACCAGCGGTAGAGCCCGAGGAGTTCACCACGCAGGGGGACGCCGAGTCCTGGATCGGGGAAGTGTGGAAGGACCTCCTCGAAGGCGGCGCGGACCAGGTGCGGCTCTTCGAGGACTCCACCGAGATCTACGGCCCGATGAGTCTGCAGGCGAACGAGGCGTAGCCCTCCGTCGGGGTGGTCGCCGCACGGCCACCCCGGCCACCGCTCACCCGGACGAGTGAAGAACGCCGGTCCGGCCCTACCCCGTACTCAGCCGCGCACCCCGCACAGGTGCAGCAGCGCCGCCACCTGCCGGTAGGGGTCGGTCCGCCCGGCCCGCTCCTCGGCGGACAGCAGGCTCTCCCGCTGCTGCGGGTCCTGCGGGATCTCCGCCCCGTCCGCCGCTGTGTCCGTGAAGACCCGCACGCCGTACCAGGCCTGGAGCGGCGCCCCGATCCCGGCCAGCGCGCCGGTCAGGCTCGCCAGCCGGTCCGCCCGTACGTCGAGCCCCAGCCGGTTGCGGTAGGCGACGGTGTCGAAGGCGCCGAGCGCGCCCGTCCAGTCGCCGGACAGTCCCGGCCGCATGGCCAGCGCGTCCGCGTTGCGCACCAGCAGCGACAGCAGGCCGCCCGGGGCCAGCATCCGCCCGAGCCCCGCGAGCAGCGCGTCCGGCTCCTCGACGTACATGAGCACGCCGTGGCACAGCACCACGTCGAAACTGCCGGGCAGGAAGTGCACACCGGTGTCCCGGCCGTCGCCCTCGATGATCCGCATCCGCTCCCGGATGCCCTCGGGCTCGCCGCACAGGGCGTCACGGGCCGCGGCGATCATCGTCGCGTCCCGCTCCAGCCCGGTGACCTGATGCCCGAGCCGGGCCAGCCGCAGCGCCTGCGTGCCCTGGCCCATCCCCACGTCCAGCACCCGCAGCCGCTGCCCGACCGGGTAGCGCCCCGTTATCTGCTCGTCGAGCTGCCGGGCCACCAGCTCTTGTCGCACCACGTCACGCAGCCCACCCAGCCTGTTGAGCCAGGCCTCGGCCGCACCCCCGGAGAAAGCAGCAGTGCTCAGGGCCGCGCTCCGCGCTTGATCTGCGGCTTGGGCAGCCGGAGCCGACGCATCTGGAGGGAACGCATCAGCGCGTAGGCCACCGCGCCCCGCCTGTTCTGGTCGGGGAAGCGCTCGGCGAGCTGCTTGCGCAGCCGGAAGCTCGTGACGAACGAGTCCAGCACGATCAGCACGATCACGACCAGCCACAGCAGCAACGCGATGGTCTGGAGCGAGCCCACCCGCACCATGCTCAGCACGAGGATGACCACGGCCATCGGCAGGAAGAACTCCGCCACGTTGAACCGGGAGTCGATGAACTCGCGCGCGAACTTGCGGACGGGGCCCTTGTCACGGACCGGCAGATACCGCTCGTCCCCGCCGGCCAGCGCCTGGCGCTGCCTGTCCATCTGGGCACGGCGCTCGCTGCGCTGACGCTTGGCGGCGTCCTTGCGGGACGTCGAGGTGTTGGCGACGCTGCGGCGCTGGGACTGGGCCTCACTGCGCTTGGGCGTGGGCCTGCCCTTCTTGGCCTGCGGGTCACGGGGCTGCATGGAGTCGGTCACCACGGCCTTGTCGGCGGGGGCCTTCTCTTCCTTGGCACGGCTACGGAACACAAAACCCAAGGGTAAGCGCTCGCGGGCATGGACCCCAGCCCGGACGGGAACGATCCGGCAACACCAGACGTCTGTACAGGGGACAGACCGGGACAGGAGCGGGGAAGAGTGGGCGCAGGGTGACCTATCGCTCACCCTGAAGGTCACCTACTCCCTACGCCGGAGCAAGGTCTTGGTCAGTCGTCCTTGGGGATGAGCGCATCCGTCCCCGAACAGTGCGTCAATGGATGCAGGGCCCGTACTGTGGGTTCTGTCGCAGAGCTGGAGCTGGACGTCAGAAGGGGGCGCGCGAAGCCCATGAGCGGTGTCATGAAGCGTATGGGGATGATCTTCCGCGCGAAGGCGAACAAGGCCCTTGACCGGGCCGAGGACCCGCGCGAAACCCTCGACTACTCGTACCAGAAGCAACTGGAGCTCCTCCAGAAGGTCCGCCGCGGCGTCGCCGACGTCGCGACCTCGCGCAAGCGCCTGGAACTCCAGCTGAACCAGTTGCAGTCGCAGTCCTCCAAGCTGGAGGACCAGGGCCGCAAGGCGCTCGCGCTCGGCCGTGAGGACCTCGCCCGCGAGGCGCTCTCCCGCCGTGCGGCCCTCCAGCAGCAGGTCACCGACCTCGAGACGCAGCACTCCACGCTCCAGGGCGAGGAGGAGAAGCTCACCCTCGCGGCCCAGCGCCTCCAGGCCAAGGTGGACGCCTTCCGTACGAAGAAGGAGACCATCAAGGCCACCTACACCGCCGCCCAGGCCCAGACCCGCATCGGCGAGGCCTTCTCCGGCATCTCCGAGGAGATGGGCGACGTCGGCCTCGCCATCCAGCGCGCCGAGGACAAGACCGCCCAGCTCCAGGCCCGCGCGGGCGCCCTCGACGAGCTCATGGCGTCCGGCGCCCTGGACGACCCGACGGGCATCGCGAAGGACGACCTCCAGGCCGAGCTGGACCGGCTCTCCGGTGGTACGGATGTAGAGCTGGAACTGCAGCGCATGAAGGCCGAGCTCGCCGGAGGCAGCTCGGCCGGGCAGCAGGCCATCGAAGGCGGCACGAACCAGCCGCAGTCCCAGCAGCAGCCGCAGGACACCCCGCGCTTCGACAAGCAGTAGCCCGGCGCCGGGGACCGGAGCCGAGGAGGGCGACATGATCGTTCGGATCATGGGGGAGGGCCAGTGGACGCTGGCCGACTCCCATCTCGTCGAACTGAACAAGCTGGACGACGAACTGCTCGCGGAGATGGAGAGCGGCGACGAGGACGGCTTCCACCGCACCCTCGGCGCCCTCCTGGACGCGGTCCGCCGCCTCGGCGAGCCCCTGCCGGACGACGCCCTGGAACCGTCGGAACTGATCCTCCCGGCCCCGGAAGCGAGCCTGGACGAGGTCCGGGACATGCTCAGCGACGACGGCCTGATCCCAGGCTGAGACCTCAGCCGACCCCGCAGCGCCGATCACGGTCATTTTTGTTCTGGGCCGATGGCGGGGGCTTGAGGCCGGCGGCTTGTCAGTGCCGGTCACGGTCACTTCAGCCCGTCCGGCGATTGAGGACGAGGCCCGTTCAGGGCCGATAGCGGGGTCTGGGGGCGGCAGCCCCCAGCTACGGCAAGGAAAGCGACGGCAACTACAAAGTGACCCTCCTTTCCCGGGCCGAGTGCCGGCTCAAGGCCCACCCACTGGCCCTGGACGCGACGCTCGCCGCAGGCGTACTGCTCTGCATGCTGGCCGGCTCCTTCGTCGACCCGCACGGAGAGCAAAGCGTCAGCTGGAGCATCCGCAGCCCGGACCCGCTCAGCCTGCTGCTGATGACCCTCTCCGCCGTCGCCCTCGTCTTCCGCCGCAGCGCCCCCATGACGGTCCTCGCCCTCACCGGCGCCGCCTCCGTGGCCGAGTCCGTCACCGGCGACCCCCGGGCCCCCGTCGCCATGTCCGCCGTGATCGCCCTCTTCACCGTCGCCGCGAGCACCGACCGCTCCACCACCCTGCGCGCCGGCCTGCTCACCATGACGGTCCTCACCGGCGCGGCCATGCTCGCCGGACCGCTGCCCTGGTACGCCCAGGAGAACCTGGGGATCCTCGCCTGGACCGGCATCGGCGCCACCGCGGGCGACGCGGTCCGCAGCCGCCGGGCCGTCGTCCAGGCCATCCGGGACCGCGCGGAGCGCGCGGAACGCACCCGGGAGGAGGAGGCCCGCCGCCGGGTCGCCGAGGAGCGCCTGCGCAT
Organism: Streptomyces sp. NPDC102259; assembly: GCF_044766465.1. Taxonomy (NCBI): domain Bacteria; kingdom Bacillati; phylum Actinomycetota; class Actinomycetes; order Kitasatosporales; family Streptomycetaceae; genus Streptomyces; species Streptomyces sp. NPDC102259. The sequence continues at coordinate 1,012,501 of NZ_JBIWMA010000001.1, forward strand.
CGCCCGCGACCTGCACGACGTCGTCGCCCACCACATCGCCCTGGTCAACGTGCAGGCCGGAGTCGCCGCGCACGTCATGGACAAGAGGCCGGACCAGGCCAAGGAGGCCCTCGCGCACGTCCGCGATGCCAGCCGCTCCGCGCTCAACGAACTGCGGGCCACCGTCGGCCTGCTGCGCCAGTCCGGCGACCCCGAGGCCCCCACCGAACCCGCACCCGGCCTGGACCGGCTCGACGAACTGGCCGGCACGTTCCGCAGTGCGGGCCTCCAGGTCGAGGTGGCCCGCACCGACCACGGGACCAAGCTCCCGGCCGCCGTCGACCTGGCCGCCTACCGGGTCATCCAGGAAGCCCTCACCAACGTCCAGAAGCACGCGGGATCCGAGGCGAAGGCCGAGGTCAGCGTCGTGCGCGTGGGACCGAACATCGAGGTCACGGTCCTCGACGACGGGCATCCCGCGGACGACGAGCCCCCGGCGGCCGGTGGCGGCCACGGCCTGCTCGGCATGCGCGAGCGCGTCACCGCCCTGCGCGGCACCCTCACCACCGGTCCCCGCTACGGAGGCGGCTTCCGCGTCCATGCGATCCTGCCGGTCAAGACCCGCACGGCCACCACGGGGGAGAACGCATGACCATCCGTGTCCTGCTCGCCGACGACCAGGCACTGCTGCGCAGCGCGTTCCGCGTGCTCGTCGACTCGGAGTCCGACATGGAAGTGGTCGGCGAGGCGTCCGACGGCGCCGAGGCGGTCCGGCTGGCGAGGGAGGAGCGCGCCGACGTCGTCCTGATGGACATCCGCATGCCCGGCACGGACGGCCTCGCCGCGACCCGGCTGATCAGCGCCGATCCCTCTCTCGCGCACGTCAGGGTGGTCATCCTGACGACCTTCGAGGTCGACGACTACGTGGTGCAGTCGCTGCGGGCCGGCGCCTCCGGCTTCCTCGGCAAGGGCAGTGAGCCGGAGGAGCTGCTGAGCGCGATACGGGTCGCCGCCGGCGGGGAGGCATTGCTCTCGCCGACCGCCACCAAGGGCCTGATCGCCCGCTTCCTGGCCCAGGGCGGCGCGCTGGACGACGACCACGACCCGGCCCGCTCGGCCCGGCTGGACGCGCTCACCGTGCGCGAGCGCGAGGTCCTCGTGCAGGTCGCCGGCGGCCACTCCAACGACGAGATCGCCGAACGCCTCGAGGTCAGCCCGCTCACCGTGAAGACGCACGTCAACCGGGCCATGGCCAAACTGGGCGCCCGCGACCGGGCACAGCTCGTGGTGATCGCGTACGAGTCGGGGCTGGTACGTCCGAGGGTGGAGTGAGCCCGGCCCACCCGTACTGCGCCCGGAGTATGCGCGGGATAAGTAAATAGACCTGGAGCGTACGGATCGCCGTACCGGCATGGCCCAGGGTGAAGAGGCCACACGTGTCACACCCGTCACGCGTGTCACGCCTGTCACGCGTGGTCCACACCCGCCACGCCTGGCACCGCTTCTGCCGCTCACAGAGACGAGACCCGTACCCATGTCCTGGCTGTCCCGCTTCAGCCTCGCGCAACGGGCCCTGATAGGCCTCATGTCCATCGTCGCGATCGCCTTCGGCGCGATCGCGATCCCGCAACTGAAACAGCAGCTCCTGCCCACCATCGAACTCCCGATGGTCTCCGTCCTCGCGCCCTACCAGGGCGCCTCCCCGGACGTCGTCGAGAAGCAGGTCATCGAGCCGATCGAGGACAACCTCGAGGGTGTCGACGGCATCACCGGTGTCACCTCCACGGCGAGCGAGGGCAACGCCCTGATCGTGGCGTCCTTCGACTACGGCAACGACACCAAGCAGCTCGTCGCCGACGTCCAGCAGGCCGTCAACCGGGCCCGCGCCCAGCTCCCCGACGCCGTGGACCCGCAGGTCGTCGCCGGTTCCACGGACGACATGCCGACCGTCGTCCTCGCGGTCACCTCCGACAAGGACCAGCAGGCCCTCGCCGATCAGCTCGACCGGAGCGTCGTCCCGGCGCTGCGGGACATCGACGGCGTCGGTCAGGTCACCGTCACCGGGGTCCGGGATCTCCAGGTCTCCGTCACCCCGGACGACGCGAAGCTGGCGAAGGCCGGACTGAGCACGCAGTCCCTCGCCCAGGCGCTCCAGGCGGGCGGCGCGACCGTCCCGGCCGGCTCCTTCGACGAGGCGGGCAGCAACCGCACGGTCCGGGTCGGCGGCGGCTACACCTCCGTCGCCCAGATCGAGGACCTGCGGATCGTGGGGCTCGCCGGCCGGAAGCCGGTCCGGCTCGGTGACGTGGCCGCGGTGCGGCAGGAGGAGGCCCCGGCCGACTCCCTCACCCGCACCGACGGCAGGCCCAGCCTCGCCGTCATGGTCACCATGGACCACGACGGCAGCGCGGTCGCCATCTCCGACGCCGTCGACGCCAAGCTGGCCGACCTGCGCCAGGACCTCGGCTCGGGCGCGACGATCACCGTCGTCAGCGACAGCGGTCCGGCCGTCGCGAAGGCCATCGAGGGCCTGACCACGGAGGGCGCGCTCGGTCTGCTCTTCGCCGTCCTCGTCATCCTGGTCTTCCTGGCGTCGATCCGCTCGACGCTGGTGACGGCGGTCAGCATCCCGCTCTCCGTGGTGCTGGCGCTGATCGTCCTGTGGACGCGGGACCTCTCGCTGAACATGCTGACGCTGGGCGCGCTGACCATCGCGATCGGCCGGGTCGTCGACGACTCGATCGTCGTCCTGGAGAACATCAAGCGCCACCTCGGCTACGGCGAGGAGCGGCAGTCCGCGATCATCGCGGCCGTCCGCGAGGTGGCCGGGGCGGTCACCTCCTCCACCCTCACCACGGTCGCCGTGTTCCTGCCGATCGGCCTGGTCGGCGGCATGGTGGGCGCCCTGTTCGGCGCGTTCTCCCTCACCGTGACGGCGGCTCTGCTGGCCTCCCTGCTGGTCTCGCTGACGGTCGTCCCGGTCCTGTCGTACTGGTTCCTGCGCGCCCCCAAGGGCACCCCCGAGGACGCCGAGGAAGCCCGCCGCGCGGCCGAGGAGAAGGAGGCGAAGAGCCGCCTCCAGCGCTTCTACGTCCCCGTGCTGCGCTTCGCCACCCGGCGCCGCCTCACCAGCGTGGCGATCGCGGCAGTCGTGCTGATCGCCACCTTCGCCATGGCGCCCCTGCTGAAGACCAACTTCTTCGACCAGGGCGAGCAGCAGGTCCTGACGGTCAAGCAGGAGCTGAAGCCGGGCACGAGCCTGGCCGCGACCGACGCCCAGGCCAAGAAGGTCGAGCGGCTGCTCGCCGGCACCGACGGCGTGAAGGACTATCAGGTCACCATCGGCTCCTCCGGCTTCATGGCGGCCTTCGGCGGCGGCACCGACACCAACCAGGCCTCCTACCAGGTGATGCTCAAGGACTCCGTCTCGTACAAGGACGTCCAGAAGCGGATCGAGGACGGGCTGAAGAAGCTCGACGGCATCGGCACGACCACCGTCGCCGCCGGCGACGGCTTCGGCAGCCAGGACCTGAGCGTGGTCGTGAAGGCGGCCGACGCGGATGTGCTGCGCACGGCCGCCGAGCAGGTCCGCGGGGCCGTGGCCGGCCTCGACGACGTCACCGACGTGACCAGCGACCTCTCGCAGAGCGTGCCGCGCATCTCGGTCAGGGCGAACGCCAAGGCCGCCGCGGCCGGCTTCGACGACCAGACGCTGGGCGCGGCGGTCGCCCAGGCGGTCCGCGGGACGACGGCCGCGAAGGCGGTCCTGGACGACACCGAGCGCGATGTCGTCATCACCTCGGCGAAGCCCGCCGCGACGCTCGCCCAGCTCAAGGCCCTGCCCCTGGGCGCGGTGAAGCTCGGTGACATCGCCACCGTGGAACTGGTCGACGGCCCGGTCTCGATGACCCGCATCGACGGCCGGCGCGCGGCCACCATCACCGCGAAGCCGACCGGCGACAACACCGGTGCGGTCAGCGCCGACCTCACCTCGAAGCTCGACGCGCTGAAGCTCCCGGCGGGCGCCACGGCCGAGATCGGCGGGGTCTCGCAGGACCAGGACGACGCGTTCAAGAACCTCGCCCTGGCGATGCTCGCGGCGATCGCGATCGTCTTCATGCTGCTGGTGGCGACCTTCCGGTCGCTGGCCCAGCCGCTGATCCTGCTGGTCTCCATCCCCTTCGCGGCGACCGGCGCGATCGGCCTGCTGCTCGTCACCGGCACCCCGATGGGCGTCCCGGCGATGATCGGCATGCTGATGCTCATCGGCATCGTGGTGACCAACGCGATCGTCCTGATCGACCTCGTCAACCAGTACCGCACGCAGGGGTACGGCGTGGTCGAGGCCGTGATCGAGGGCGGCCGGCACCGGCTGCGCCCGATCCTCATGACGGCGCTGGCGACCATCTTCGCCCTGCTCCCGATGGCCCTGGGCGTCACCGGCGAGGGCGGATTCATCGCCCAGCCGCTGGCGGTGGTCGTGATCGGCGGTCTGATCACCTCGACGCTGCTCACCCTGTTGCTCGTCCCGACGCTGTACGCGATGCTCGAGCTCCGCAAGGAGCGCCGGGCGACGAAGCGTGCCGCGAAGCGGCAGCCGGCGCAGCCCGAGAAGACCCCGGAACCGGCCGGGGTCTGACAGCGCCGCGCCGAACCCCCTTCCTCCGTACGGGTTACATATCCTGTGAGCTCGCACTGCTCGCACTGCTCGACGGGGGAAGGGGACCGGGGCGTTGCCGCTGCACAAGGACGACCCGAAGGCGCTCGGCGGATACCGGATCGTCGACCGGATCGGAACCGGTGGCATGGGCGTCGTCTACCTGGGCCGGTCCCGTTCGGGGCGTGAGGTCGCCGTCAAGGTGGTGCACGCCCAGTACGCGGAGGACAAGGTCTTCCGGGCCCGCTTCCGGCAGGAGATCGACGCCGTCCGCAAGGTGAGCGGCGCCTTCACCGCCCCGGTCGTGGACGCCGACGCGGAGGCCGTACGGCCCTGGATGGCCACCCAGTACGTGCCCGGACCCGCGCTCTCCGCCCGGATCCGGAGCAACGGCCCGCTGAAGGGAGCGGAGCTGCGCCTGCTGGCCCTGGGCCTGGTGGAGGCGCTGCGGGACATCCACCGGGCCGGGGTCGTCCACCGCGACCTCAAGCCCTCCAACGTCCTGATGGCCGGGGACGGCCCCCGGGTCATCGACTTCGGCATCTCCCGGGCCGCCGAGAACCAGACCCTCACCGAGACCGGTCACGCGATCGGCACCCCGCCGTTCATGTCCCCGGAGCAGTTCAAGGACGCCCGGTCGGTCGGCCCCGCCTCGGACGTCTTCTCCCTCGGCGCGCTGCTGGTGTTCGCCGTGACCGGTCGCGGTCCCTTCGACGCCGACAGCCCGTATCTGACGGCGTGGCGGGTGATGCACGAGGAACCGACGGTGGACGCGGTCGCCGAGCCGCTGCGCGCGATCCTGACCCGCTGTCTGGCCAAGGAGGCCGCCGACCGGCCCGGACTCGAGGAGCTGGCCGGGGAGTTCGCGGAGGCGCTGCCCGAACCAGCGGCGGGTGACATGGAGACGGTGACCCTGCGGCTGCCGCCCGCGCCCGCGGCGGACGAGGAGCCGGGCCCGGCCGTCGCCGCGCCCCGCACCGGCCGGCGCTCCCGGCTGCGCCGGTGGCCGGTCCTCGCCGGAGTGGCGGGCCTGCTGACCGTGACCCTCACCGGCTATCTGCTCGACCTCGGTCCGTTCGCCGGCAGCGGGAGGTCGGGGCAGTCCGACAGCACGGGCTCCGAGTCCACGGCCTGGGACCCCCTGCCCAACGGCTGGAAGCCCTGGCGGACGTCGGTCTACGGCACCGCCGTCAGCGGGGTGGCGAAGCCGCTGGGCAGCGGCGCCTCCGACAGCAACACCTTGTTGTCCTGCGTCATGGGCGAGGGGGCCCTGTACTGCGGCGGCAATGACACCCTCCCGGTCAGGGTCGACGGGACGACGGGCCGGCTCGCCTGGCGGGCCGACTCCCTGCCCTCGGGCGTGACACAGGAGAAGTACGGCAGCGCGCTCCTCGGGGTGCACAAGGGCGTGCTGCTCATGACCCAGTTGGTCGTGAACAGCGCGGGCGACGACACGACCGGCACCGTCGTAGCCCTCGACTCCGCCACCGGCAAGCGGATCTGGTCGCGCACGTTGAACCAGACGGGCCGTGTCGACCCCGCGGTCGTGGGCGATCTGCTGATGACCGCGGACGGCTACCGCGTGACCGCCCGCGAGCTGCGCGACGGCAGAGAGCGCTGGACGGCCACCCTGCCCGTCGCGTCCAGCTACGGATGCCGCTTCTACGACGTCGACAGCGTCCCGTACGCCGGCTGCTCCGACGCGGGTACCCCGTCGCGCACCGTGTTCTACGCCGTCGACCCGGCCGACGGCTCGACCCGGAAGGTGAGCGTGCCGGACGGCGACGTCGAGTACGTCGGCACCGTCGGCGGCGATCTGGCGTTCGTGATGTACACCCCGCGGGACGCCGGGCGTTCCGCGGAGTCGGCGTACCGCGAGGTTCTGCTGATCGACCCGGGCACCGGGGCCGTACGCACGAGGAAGCTGGCGGGCGACCCGCGCGGCGAGGTGGCGCTGGTGGGCGGAGTGCTCTGCTTCGCCTCCTCCAGCGGCCAGATGACCGCCCACTCGCCCGAGACGGGCGAGCAGCTGTGGCAGACCTCGACGACCCTTCAGCAGCCCGGCACACCCGTCGCCGACGGGCAGGGGCAGGCGGTGTTCGCGGCCAGCGCCTCCGGACGGGTCGCCGCCCTCGACATCGGGACGGGCGACCTGCTGTGGGAGTCGCCCGCGCGGGCCGAGCAGGTCGTCGGGGTCGGCTATGCCACGGCACGGGTGTTCCTCGTCGAGGGCGCCCTGGTGGTGCTCAGCCCCGACGGGACGGTCTTCACGCTGGACCCGGCCCACCCCGACCAGGATCCGTCGGCGGGGTGAACCGGGCCCACGGCGTCCGGCGACGTCGGGGGAGCCGGGGCGGTGCGGCTACGGCAGCGCCAGCATCCGCTCCAGCGCCAGCTTCGCGAACGTCTCGGTCTCCTGGTCGACCTGGATCCGGTTGACCAGCTTGCCCTCGGCGAGGGACTCCAGGGTCCAGACCAGGTGGGGCAGATCGATCCGGTTCATCGTCGAGCAGAAGCAGACCGTCTTGTCGAGGAAGACGATCTCCTTGCCCTCGGGCGCGAAACGGTTCGCCAGCCGGCGCACCAGGTTCAGCTCCGTGCCGATGGCCCACTTCGAGCCGGCCGGGGCCGCCTCCAGCGCCTTGATGATGTACTCGGTCGAGCCGACGTAGTCCGCCGCGGCCACGACCTCGTGCCGGCACTCGGGGTGCACGAGCACGTTCACGCCGGGGATCCGGGCGCGGACGTCCTCGACCGACTCCAGGCTGAAGCGGCCGTGCACCGAGCAGTGGCCCCGCCACAGGATCATCTTCGCGTCGCGCAGCTGCTCGGCGGTCAGCCCGCCGTTGGGCTTGTGCGGGTTGTACAGGACGCAGTCCTCCAGGGACAGGCCCATGTCCCGGACGGCGGTGTTGCGGCCGAGGTGCTGGTCGGGCAGGAAAAGGATCTTCTCGCCCTGCTCGAAGGCCCACTCCAGGGCCCGCTGGGCGTTGGAGGAGGTGCAGATCGTGCCGCCGTGCTTGCCCGTGAACGCCTTGATGTCCGCGGACGAGTTCATGTACGAGACGGGCACGACCTGCTCGGCTATGCCGGCCTCGGTCAGCACGTCCCAGCACTCGGCTACCTGCTCGGCGGTGGCCATGTCGGCCATCGAGCACCCGGCGGCGAGGTCGGGGAGGACCACCTTCTGGTCATCGGACGTCAGGATGTCCGCGGACTCGGCCATGAAGTGCACACCGCAGAACACGATGTACTCGGCCTCCGGGCGGGCGGCCGCGTCCTTGGCCAGCTTGAAGGAGTCGCCCGTGACGTCGGCGAACTGGATGACCTCGTCGCGCTGGTAGTGGTGGCCGAGCACGAAGACCTTGTCACCGAGCTTCTCCTTGGCGGCGCGGGCCCGCGCGACCAGGTCCGGGTCCGAGGGCGAGGGCAGGTCGCCGGGGCACTCGACGCCCCGCTCGCTCCTCGGGTCGGCCTCACGGCCGAGCAGCAACAGGGCGAGCGGAGTCGGCTGTACGTCGAGCTCCGTGGTCTGGGCGGTGGTCACGACACGCACCCTTTCTACTTTTCGTCGATCTGACGTTATCTATCATAACCCGCTTCATGTCACTTTGACGATGGTCATCGCGTCGATGTGACGTGAATCCCGCGGCCCGGCCGGCGCCGCTCCGCGGGCCGCTGTCCGCCGCACCGCACGTGTGCGAGCATGAAAGGCAAGAAGAGGAAAGAAGTGGAAACACGACTCCTCGGCCCGGAATGAATCCGCGGCCCCGACGGTTGGAAACGTCGGCAAGCAGTCTCCGTACAACCCGGGAGAGATGTAGATGTCCGTATCGGACGAGAAGACCACTGTCAGCGACGGCATCCTCCTGTCCGACGCCGCCGCGGCGAAGGTCAAGGCCCTGCTCGACCAGGAAGGCCGCGAGGACCTGGCACTGCGCGTCGCCGTTCAGCCCGGCGGCTGCTCCGGCCTGCGCTACCAGCTCTTCTTCGACGAGCGTTCGCTCGACGGTGACGTGCTGAAGGACTTCGACGGCGTCAAGGTCGTCACCGACCGCATGAGCGCCCCGTACCTGGGCGGCGCCTCCATCGACTTCGTCGACACCATCGAGAAGCAGGGCTTCACGATCGACAACCCGAACGCGACGGGCTCCTGCGCCTGCGGCGACTCCTTCAGCTAGGTCGCCCGTTCGCACCGCTGAACGAACGCGAAGGCGGCGGCCCCCTCCAACGGGGCTGCCGCCTTCGCGTTCGCGCCGCGCGAACCGCTGCCGCCGGGCGCTACTGGACCTGCGGCAGCCGCGCGCCCGTCTTCTCCAGCGGGATCGCGCCGCCGTCCGACCCGACGACCTTCCGGCTGCCCAGCGACTCGTTCAGATGCACGGTCTGGTGGTACTCCTTGGCGATCAGGATGCAGACCTTGTCCTTCCAGGGCGTCTCGGTCACGGTGACCTTCACCTCGTCACCGCTCTCGGTCGCCGTGGCCTCGTAGTCGCCGCAGACCCCGCCGGTGAAGCTCACGACCAGGTCGTCGCCCTCGGCGGTGTAGCCGTCCACCTTCACGTCCCGCGTGCCCGAGGAGGCGCTCGGCGTGGGCGCCGGTGAGGGCGTCGTGGCGGACTTCAGATAGGCAGGCTCGACGGCCGGCTGCGTCACCGTGTAGCCGTCCGCGGCCCCCGAGCCCTTCACGTCGAACAGCCAGGACGGTACGAGCACCTGCTGTCCGCCCGAGGTGTGCGGGGCGAGTCCGAGCACCGCGTCCTCGACCGTCGCCGTCTGCGCCTGGGGAGCGGCCGTCGACGCACCGCAGGGACTCTCCAGCCGGTCCTTCAGCGGCACCGGACTGGCACAGCCGCCGATGCCCATCCGGTGGTCCGTCCCCGGCGCCGCGTTCAACGCGTCCAGCGCCTCCCGCGCGCTCAGCAGCGGGTACGTGTCGCCCTTCACCGGCGTTTCGAGCTGCCCGTTCCCGCCGACCACCTCGCCCTGGGCGCTGACGCTGATCCCGGTCGTCCAGCCGTAGGTGGGCAGATCGCCGAACACCGGGTCGGCGTTCACCACCCGTTGGCTGCCCATGACCTGGCTCGCGTCCACCTCGGCGCCGCCTTGTCCGACGGCCTTCAGGACCGGCGCCGCCGCCTTCTTCGCCGCCGCCTCGCTCACCGGGGCGACGGACTCGGCAGAGGGTGTCACGGTGCACTTGTCGGTGCCGGCGGTGCAGTTGTCGGTGCCGGGCGCGTACCGGGCGAACGTCCACATCCCCGGCGCCTGCCGGTTCACCCGCAGCACCGGGCCCGAACCGTCGTTTCCCGCGCCGACCTTCCAGGCATCCCCGTCGACGACCGGCGTCCCCTCTGCTCCCAGCGCCTTCGCCAGCCGGGCCACCTCGTCCTTCGTGACCTCGCCCTTCGCCCAGTAGACGGGCGCGGAGCCGGGGCCGTCGGGAAGGGTGCCGTCGGCCTTGTAGGTCACCCCGTAGGGGTTCGGCTCACCGGGCGCGATGCCGCTCGTCCCGCCCTCGGGGGTATCGGCACCGGTACCCGTACCCCCGGCGTAGTCGTCCAGGAGCAGCGCCGCGGGCGTGCCGTCCCCGGACGGCGACCCGGAGCCGGCGTCCCCACCGGAGCCGCCGACCGCACTGGAGGTCAGATAGGCCCCGCCCCCGCCCACCAGCAGCACGGCGGCCGCCACGGAGGCGATGAGGACGGGGGAGCGGCGCCGCGGGCCGGCCGGGGGCGCGTTCTCGGCCACCGGCCCGACGAGATGCTCGTCCGCACCGGAGCCGGGCCCGACGGCCGCCTCGTCGGCGTCGCCGGAGGCGTCGGTCCCGGAGACGGCGGGAGCTTCGGCATCGGAGCCGGCGGGCGCGCCGGGAAGGCCGGCCTCCTTCTCCGGGACGCCGGACTCCTCGGCGGGCGCGTCCTCGGCCCGCGCCTCGGGGACCTCGGCGGGCGCGTCCTCGGCGGCCCGCGCCTCCGGGACCTCGGCCTCCTCGGTCTCGGCCCGCGCCTCCCGGACCTCGGCCTCCTCGGCCTCGGTCGTCTCCGAACCCGTCTCTTCCGGCTCGCGCGCGGCGTCGTCGTTCTCGGGTCGCTCGGTGTTCACCGCATCGCTCCTTCGGCTGCCCTGCTGGCGTACCCCCCATCCCCTTTACGGGGGACGGCGATGGGACGCGACGGAGGAGCGCACGGTTCCCTTCCGCACGCCGTTCCGAAGGAAATCGAGGGATTACCCCTAGTTGCCGTAGTCCGGCATCGCCTCCAGCAGCCGCGCCGACGTGGCCGGAACGGTCACGCCGAGGATGAGTGACGGGGAGACCGGACGGGAAGCGATCTTCTCCGGGGCGGCCCAGTGCCGAGCCGTCCGGGCGCCGTCACCGCGCAGCGACGCCAGGTCGCCGTCGAGGTCGGCCGGAGAGGGGGCGTGGACCTTGAGGTTCGTCATAGCCGAACCGTATGCACGCCTGAGCCCGTGAAGAAAGATCTACTATCGGGTAGTTTCGGCTGCTTCAGTGGCGCGGGTCGACCGGGTAGCGTGAACTGTCAATCCCCCTCCCCTCAGGAGAGTCCACGCCGTGCGCATCGCAGTCACCGGCTCCATCGCCACCGACCACCTCATGACGTTCCCCGGCCGCTTCGCCGACCAGCTCGTCGCGGACCAGCTGCACACGGTCTCGCTCTCCTTCCTGGTCGACAACCTGGACGTGCGCCGGGGCGGGGTGGGCGCGAACATCGCCTTCGGCATGGGACAGCTGGGAACCGACCCGATCCTGGTCGGCGCCGCGGGCGCGGACTTCGACGAGTACCGGGCCTGGCTGGACCGGCACGGCGTCGACACCGGGTCGGTCCGCATCTCCGAGACCCTGCACACGGCCCGCTTCGTGTGCACCACCGACGCCGACCACAACCAGATCGGCTCCTTCTACACCGGCGCGATGAGCGAGGCCCGCCTCATCGAGCTGAAGACCGTCGCCGACCGGGTGGGCGGCCTGGACCTGGTCCTGATCGGCGCCGACGACCCGGAGGCGATGCTCCGCCACACCGAGGAGTGCCGTACCCGGTCGATCCCCTTCGCGGCCGACTTCTCCCAGCAGATCGCCCGGATGAACGGCGACGAGATCCGGATACTGCTGGAGGGCGCGACGTACCTGTTCTCCAACGAGTACGAGAAGGGCCTCATCGAGTCCAAGACGGGCTGGACGGACGCCGAGATCCTCTCCAAGGTCGGCCACCGCGTCACCACCCTCGGCTCGCGCGGCGTCCGTATCGAGCGGGCCGGCGAGGACCCGATCGAGGTCGGCTGCCCGGAGGAGGAGGCCAAGGTCGAGCCCACGGGCGTCGGCGACGCCTTCCGCGCCGGCTTCCTCTCCGGCCTGGCCTGGGGCGTCTCCCACGAGCGCGCCGCGCAGATCGGCTGCATGCTCGCCACCCTCGTGATCGAGACGGTCGGCACCCAGGAGTACCAGCTGCGCCGCGCCCACTTCATGGACCGCTTCACCAAGGCCTACGGAGACGAGGCCGCCACCGAGGTCCGCAAGCACCTGGCGTGACTCAGGACAGTCGGCGGACCACATAGGCCGAGCCCCGGTCCGCCGGCTCCTCACCCACGTACTCCTGCTCCCGCATCTCGCACCAGGCGGGGATGTCCAGGCGGGCCGCCTCGTCGTCGGACAGCACTCGCACCGTGCCCCCGACCGGCACCTCCCCGATGACCTTCGCCAGCTCGATGACGGGAATCGGACAGCGCTTGCCCAGCGCGTCCACGACGAGCACGTCGCCGCGTACGGCGGCGTCGGCCGCGGCGGCGGGCGCCCCGAGCTTCTCCCGCACCCCCGCCACCGCCCCCGGCAGCACGGCGAGGAACCGCTCGACGTCCTCCTCGGCCACGCCCGTCGGCAACGAGACCCGCACGTTCCCCTCACTCAGCACCCCCATCGCCTTCAGCACATGGCTGGGCGTCAGCGTGCTGCTGGTGCAGGACGACCCGGAGGAGACGGAGAACCCCTCCCGGTCCAACTCGTGCAGCAGCGCCTCCCCGTCGACGTACAGACAGGAGAAGGTGACGATCCCCGGCAGCCGGCGCAGCGGATCCCCGACGACCTCCACATCCGGTACGACGGTCCCCACCCGCGCCCGGATCCGCGCCGTCAGCTCCCGCAGCCGTACCGCCTCGGCCGCCGCCTCCGCCCGCACCGCCCGCAGCGAGGCCGCCGCGGCCACGATCGCCGGAATGTTCTCGAACCCGGCCGCGCGTCCCGACTCCCGCTCGTCCACCGGCCCTTGGACGGCGAACCGCACCCCCTTGCGCACCGCGAGCAGACCGACACCGGCCGGCCCGCCCCACTTGTGGGCGGAGGCCGCCAGCAGCGACCAGGGGCCCTCCACGGCCCCCCACCCCAGCGACTGGGTGGCGTCCACCAGCAACGGCACTCCCGCCTCCCGGCACAGCTCGGCCACGGCGGCCACCGGCTGCTCGGTCCCCACCTCGTGGTTGGCCGACTGGAGACAGGCGAGCGCGGTGTCCGGCCGCAGGGCGTCGGCGTACGACTCGACGGTGACCGCGCCGGTCCGGGCGACCGGCGCCCGGGTCACCGTCCCGCCCTCCGCCTCGAACGCCTCGGCCGAATGGAGTACCGAGGAGTGTTCGACGGCTGACACGATCAGGTGACGTCCGATCCGCCGACGTCCGGCCAGCGCGCCCGCGATCCCGGAGTGCACGGCTCGCGTCCCCGAGGAGGTGAAGACCAGTTCGTCCGGTCGGCAACCCACCGCATCGGCGGCCGCCTCCCGGGCGGCGTCCAGCAGCATCCGTGCCCGCCGCCCCTCCCGGTACAGCCGACCGGGATCGGCCCACCCCTCGTCGAGCGAGGCCAACAGCGCCTGACGGGCGACGGGATGCAGGGGAGCGGCCGAAGCGGCGTCGAAGTAGGACACGGGTCAACGGTAGAACGTGGGCCGGCTGTCCGGGGCGCGGGACTGTGCCGGTACGCGGCTCCGGCGCGGGGCGGGAGCGGCCCCCACCGGCCCGGAGTCGCCACACAACCCGCATTGACGACCTATTAGGCGCCCGTCCCCACCCCTTCGGAGTGACCGGCGGCGCGTATGCCACCCTCCCCGCGAACCCCCGGAGGGCGTCGGCTAGGGTTTGGTCCGCATAAACATCCAAACCCCTGCCCGACGCAGGGCGGCGACCGACCCGCGAGAAGGCAGGCCGCAGCCAACCGCGCGGGCGAGACTCTCGGGAAGGCGCTACGTGAGTCCCAACGGCTCCGACCGCTCGCCGCGGCGCCCGATGCGGCGGAAGCTGCTCCAGGCAATGACCGCGGGCCTGGTCCTGGCGACCGCCACCGGTTGCACATACAAGGACTTCCCCCGCCTTGGTATGCCCACCCCCGTCACAGAAGAGGCTCCGCGGATCCTCTCCCTGTGGCAGGGCTCCTGGGCAGCCGCGCTGGCCACCGGCGTGCTGGTGTGGGGCCTGATCCTGTGGAGTGCTTTCTTCCACCGGCGCAGCCGCACAAAGGTCGAAGTTCCTCCGCAGACCCGGTACAACATGCCCATCGAGGCGCTGTACACGGTGGTTCCGATCATCATCGTCTCGGTGCTGTTCTACTTCACAGCCCGTGACGAGTCGAAGCTGCTCAGCCTCGACAAGAGGCCCGATGTCACGGTGAACGTGGTCGGCTTCCAGTGGAGCTGGTGCTTCAACTACATCGAGAGCGTCGACGGTTCCGACGGGGACGCGAAGACCGACAAGAACCTGGCCGCGATCCCGGACCGGTTCAAGACGGACTTCCCCGACAACGCCGGCGGCGTCTACACCTGCGGTACTCCCGGTGAGCGGAACCCGCAGACCAACAACCCCGGCCCGACCCTCTGGCTCCCTGAGGGCAAGACGGTCCGGTTCGTCCTCACCTCGCGTGACGTCATCCACTCCTTCTGGGTGGTGCCGTTCCTGATGAAGCAGGACGTCATCCCGGGCCACACCAACTCCTTCCAGGTGACCCCCAACAAGGAGGGCACCTACCTGGGCAAGTGCGCCGAGCTCTGCGGCGTCGACCACTCCCGGATGCTCTTCAACGTGAAGGTCGTCTCCCAGGAGCGCTACGAGCAGCACCTCAAGGACCTCGTGAAGAAGGGGCAGACCGGTTACGTTCCCGCGGGCATCGAGCAGACGAGCCACGAGAAGAACCGGGAGACGAACAACCTGTGAGCATCCTCAACGAACCCCAGGGTGCCGCCGCAGCTGAGGACTCGTACGAGAACGAGCTGCCGGTCAGGCGCAAGCAACCCGGCAATGTCGTGGTGAAGTGGCTGACGACCACGGACCACAAGACCATCGGTACGTTGTACCTGGTCACGTCGTTCGCGTTCTTCTGCATCGGTGGCGTGATGGCGCTCCTCATGCGCGCCGAGCTCGCCCGACCGGGCTTGCAGATCATGTCGAACGAGCAGTTCAACCAGGCGTTCACGATGCACGGCACGATCATGCTGCTGATGTTCGCGACGCCGCTGTTCGCCGGCTTCACGAACTGGATCATGCCGCTCCAGA
>NZ_JBIWMA010000002.1:0-40447 GCF_044766465.1 Streptomyces sp. NPDC102259
GTTGATAGGCCGGATGTGGAAGCCCAGTAATGGGTGAAGCTGACTGGTACTAATAGGCCGAGGGCTTGTCCTCAGTTGCTCGCGTCCACTGTGTTGGTTCTGAAACCACGAACGGCCCCATGCCATGGTCACGGTATGGTGCGGCTGCATGTGTTTCATAGTGTTTCGGTGGTCATAGCGTGAGGGAAACGCCCGGTTACATTCCGAACCCGGAAGCTAAGCCTTACAGCGCCGATGGTACTGCAGGGGGGACCCTGTGGGAGAGTAGGACACCGCCGAACTCCTTTTAGAGCTCTGGCTCTTGGGCAAACAGCCCGAGAGCCAGAGCTTTTTTGCGTTGGGGTAGGGTCAGGGGGCATCGTTGGCTCATTTTCTACTGGAGGCCCCCGGGTGGAGGTCCAGGAGACCCGTGTCCAGACAGATCGGGTCCTCACCATCCCGAACATCCTCAGCATGGCGCGTCTCGTCGGCGTGCCAGTGTTCCTGTGGCTGATCCTCCGGCCCGAGTTCGGAGGCCCGCAGAGCGACGGCTGGGCTCTCCTCGTGCTGGCCTTCAGCGGGATCACCGACTATCTGGACGGCAAGCTCGCGCGGCGCTGGAACCAGATCAGCAGCCTCGGCCGGCTCCTCGACCCCGCTGCGGACCGGCTCTACATTCTCTCGACGTTGGTCGGTCTCACCTGGCGGGAGATTCTGCCCGTTTGGTTGACCGCTGCACTTCTGGCCCGCGAGCTGGTTCTGCTGGTGATGGTCGGCATCCTCAGGCGGCACGGCTATCCGCCGCCGCAGGTGAACTTCCTGGGGAAGGCGGCCACGTTCAACCTGATGTACGCCTTCCCGCTGCTTCTGCTCAGTGACGGAAGTGGCTGGCTGGCGTCACTCGCTGCTATTTTCGGATGGGCGTTCGCCGGATGGGGTACAACGCTCTATTGGTGGGCAGGAGTCCTCTACGTGGTACAGGTCCGCCGCGTGGTTCGTGCGGACGCCATGGCCGACTGACCTCGCCGCTTGGCAGCTGCGTAGTGGCTCGATGGCCCGCGGACGAAAAGTGCGGGACAATTTGGACGGGTGAAGTCGGCTAGACAGTCATCTCTTTAGGAGGACGCTTCCGACATGAAGGCCGTCGTGATGGCCGGAGGCGAAGGCACACGCCTTCGCCCTATGACCTCGAGCATGCCCAAGCCGCTCCTGCCGGTGGCCAACCGGCCGATCATGGAGCACGTTCTGAGGCTGCTCAAAAGGCATGGGCTCAACGAGACCGTCGTTACTGTTCAGTTCCTGGCGTCGCTGGTCAAGAACTACTTCGGTGACGGCGAAGAGCTCGGAATGGAGCTCACCTATGCCAACGAGGAGAAGCCACTCGGTACCGCCGGAAGCGTCAAGAACGCAGAGGAGGCGTTGAAGGACGACGCCTTCGTCGTCATTTCCGGTGATGCCCTCACTGACTTCGACCTCACCGAACTGATCTCCTTCCACAAGGAAAAGGGTGCGCTGGTCACCGTCTGTCTGACGCGTGTGCCCAATCCGCTGGAATTCGGTATCACCATCGTCGACGAAGAGGGCAAGGTCGAGCGGTTCCTTGAGAAGCCGACCTGGGGCCAGGTCTTCTCGGACACCGTGAACACTGGCATCTACGTCATGGAGCCCGAGGTCTTCGACTACGTCGAGGCCGATGTGCCCGTCGACTGGTCCGGAGATGTCTTCCCGCAGCTGATGAAGGAGGGCAAGCCGGTCTACGGCTTCATCGCCGAGGGCTACTGGGAGGACGTGGGCACGCACGAGAGCTACGTGAAGGCTCAGGCCGACGTGCTCGAAGGCAAGGTCGACGTCGAGATCGACGGGTTCGAGATCTCGCCCGGCGTGTGGGTGGCCGAAGGCGCTGAGGTGCATCCCGACGCCATACTTCGCGGCCCTCTCTACATCGGGGACTACGCGAAGGTCGAGGCCGGCGCCGAAATCCGCGAGCACACGGTCATCGGGTCCAACGTCGTCGTGAAGAGCGGGGCCTTCCTGCACAAGGCCGTCGTGCACGACAACGTGTACATCGGTCAGCACAGCAACCTTCGTGGCTGTGTCGTGGGTAAGAACACCGACATCATGCGGGCGGCCCGGATCGAGGACGGCGCCGTCATCGGCGACGAGTGCCTGATCGGTGAAGAATCGATCGTGCAGGGCAATGTGCGGGTCTATCCGTTCAAGACGATCGAAGCCGGCGCATTCGTCAACACGTCGGTGATCTGGGAGTCGCGTGGGCAGGCGCACCTGTTCGGCGCCCGTGGGGTGTCCGGGATCCTGAACGTCGAGATCACGCCCGAGCTGGCCGTGCGCCTCGCCGGCGCGTACGCCACGACTCTCAAGAAGGGGTCCACGGTCACCACGGCCCGGGACCACTCGCGTGGTGCCCGTGCGCTGAAGCGGGCGGTCATCTCCGCGCTCCAGGCCAGTGCCATCGACGTTCGGGACCTGGAGAACGTGCCGTTGCCCGTGGCGCGGCAGCAGACGGCGCGGGGGAGCGCCGGCGGGATCATGATCCGGACCTCGCCCGGGGTGCCGGATTCCGTCGACATCATGTTCTTCGACGGGCAGGGCGCGGACCTGTCGCAAGGCAGTCAGCGCAAGCTGGACCGGGTGTTCGCGCGGCAGGAGTACCGGCGGGCGTTCCCGGGAGAGATCGGAGACCTGCATTTCCCGGCCAGTGTCTTCGACTCGTACACCGGGTCGCTGCTGCGGAACGTGGACACGACAGGGATCTCCGAGGCCGGGCTGAAGGTCGTGGTGGACGCCTCGAACGGCAGCGCCGGTCTGGTGTTGCCGAGTCTCCTGGGCAAGCTCGGGGTGGACTCGCTGACCGTCAATCCCGGTCTGAACGAGGCCAGGCCCACGGAGACGGGCGATCAGCGGCGCTCCGGGCTGGTCCGGCTCGGAGAGATCGTGGCTTCCTCGCGGGCCGCGTTCGGTGTGCGGTTCGACCCTGTGGGCGAGCGGCTCTCCCTCGTCGACGAGAAGGGCCGGATCATCGAGGACGACCGGGCGCTCCTGGTGCTGCTCGACCTGGTGGCCGCGGAGCGGCGCAGCGGGCGGGTCGCCCTGCCGGTGACCACGACGAGGATCGCCGAGCAGGTGGCGGCGTATCACGGCACGCAGGTCGAGTGGACGACGACGTCGCCGGACGACCTCACGCGGGTCGGCCGGGACGAGACGGCCATCTTCGGCGGCGACGGCAAGGGCGGATTCATCGTCCCGGAGTTCAGCAGCGTCTTCGACGGTACGGCGGCCTTCGTGCGGCTGATCGGGCTGGTGGCGCGGACGCAGCTCACCCTCAGCCAGATCGACGCGCGGATTCCGCGGGCGCACGTCCTGAAGCGGGATCTGGCGACCCCGTGGGCGGTCAAGGGCCTGGTGATGCGGCGGGTCGTGGAGGTGGCCGGAGACCGCTTCGTGGACACCACCGACGGTGTCCGGGTGGTGGAGACGGACGGGCGCTGGGTGATGGTGCTGCCGGACCCGGCCGAGGCTGTCACCCACCTGTGGGCCGAGGGGCCGGACGACGCGTCCGCGCAGGCCCTGCTCGACGAGTGGTCGGCGGTCGTGGACAGCGCCGGACGCTGAATCACGCGCACGCGCGCGTGCCGGACAAGTGTCCCCAAGGGGGCCCGTCCGGCACGCGGGTGGGGCCATTCGGAGGTACTGGGCGCGACGTGCGACGATGTGCGGCATGCCGCAGCAGCCCCCCGTTCGGAGCACACCCGCGCGCGTGTCGCGCCCGGACGCGTCCATGTCGCTGCTCACCAACGTCATGGACCACAGCCTCGACGACGGTTACGCCGAGGCCGCCGCCCGTAAGCAGGCCGAGGGCGCCGGTGGCCTGCCCAGGACGGTGCGGGCGAAGCTGGGTCTCGCCGTGGGCCTGGTGCTCGCGGCCCTCGTGGTCACCGTCGGTGCGGCGCAGGCGCGGGTCGCGGCGCCGGTCGTCGCCAAAGAGCGCGAGGAGCTCATCGACCGTATCGATCGTGAGACCGATGCGGCCGACGATCTCGAAAGTACCGTCGACAAGCTGCGCGACGATGTGAGCGGTCGGCAACAGGAGGCGCTCAAGCAGAGCGGCGGGAGTGACCAGGCGGATCTGGTGAGCATCCTGTCGGGCGCCGTCGAGGTGCACGGCCCCGGCGTGAAGCTGGTCGTGGACGACGCCAAGGAAGCCACCACGGGCGGTGACGGTGACCCGCGCGAGACCTCTGGCTTCTCCGACACCGGGCGGGTCCGGGACCGGGACATGCAGCGCGTGGTCAACGGGCTGTGGGCGTCGGGCGCCGAGGCCGTCTCCATCAACGGGCAGCGGCTGACGGCGCTGTCGGCGATCAGGGCCGCGGGCGAAGCGATACTGGTCGACAACAAACCGCTGGTCCCGCCGTACACCGTGCTCGCGGTGGGGGACGGGAAGAACCTCAGCACCAGGTTCCAGGACAGCGCCGACGGTCTGTATCTGAACGCCTTGCAGGAGAACTACGGCATCAGGACGGCCATCTCCGTGGCGGACGACGTCCGGCTGCCCGCCGCACCGAGTGTGATCGTACGTACAGCGCAGCCGAAGACTGAGAAGGGCACATCGTGATCGCCGTACTGGGCCTCGTCGTGGGAGTCGTGGCCGGCCTGTTGGTCCAGCCCGAGGTGCCGGCGGCCGTCGTGCCTTATCTGCCGATCGCCGTGGTGGCGGCGCTGGACGCCGTGTTCGGTGGGCTTCGGGCCATGCTCGACGGCATCTTCGACGACAAGGTGTTCGTGGTGTCTTTCCTGTCGAACGTGGTGGTGGCCGCGCTGATCGTCTTCCTGGGCGACGAGTTGGGTGTGGGATCGCAGCTGTCCACCGGGGTCGTGGTCGTCCTCGGCATCCGGATCTTCTCCAATGCCGCGGCGATCCGCCGGCATGTCTTCCGGGCGTGAGGTCGATGAGCAACCAGGACGAGACGCCCGAGTACAGGCTCCGCAAGGAGCTGCCCGACGAGGTCCCGGTGACGTCGTCCGCGGACGCGGCGGCCGAGAAGCCGGCCGAGCCGGTGGTGACCGGCCGGCAGCGGCTGGTGCAGGGACTCTGGCCGCCGCGGGTGTCGAGGGCCCAACTCATCGTCGCCCTGTTGCTGTTCGGCCTGGGCTTCGGCCTGGCCGTGCAGGTCGCCTCCAACAGCGACAGCGGAAACGCGCTGCGCGGTGCGCGTCAGGAAGATCTCGTACGCATCCTCGATGAACTCGATGACCGCAGTCAGCGTCTTGAGGACGAGAAGCAGGGGCTCGAGAAGCAGCAGCAGGAGCTGGAGAACAGCTCCGACCAGGCCGAGGAGGCCCGGAAGCAGACGGTCGAGAAGGAGAAACAACTCGGCATTCTGGCGGGAACGGTGGCTGCGCAGGGCCCGGGCATCACGATGACCATCGAGGACACGAAGGGGACGGTCGAGGCGGACATGTTGCTCGACGCGATCCAGGAGCTGCGCGCGGCCGGGGCCGAGGCGATCCAGGTGAACGGGGTGCGGGTCGTCGCCGGCACCTTTCTGACGGATTCGGGCAAGAGCGTGAGCGTCGACGGGAACAAGATCAACACGCCCTTTCGTTTCAAGGTCATCGGTAACCCGCAGGACCTCGAGCCGGCGCTGAACATCCCTGGCGGAGTGGTGCAGACTCTTGAGAAGGAGCAGGCCACGGTGACGGTCGAGCGGTCGGACAAGATCGTCGTGGATGCCTTGCGAGCGGCGAAGCAGCCTGACTACGCTCGGTCGTCGGGCCAGTGAACCGGGGGTGCATGGGGCGCATCCGGCAGGGGCATGAGGTTGCGGGGGGTCGACGCACCGATCGGGTGGTGCGTGGTGGAAACTGTCTGGTGGACACGGACGTTGTGAAGATGTCCGGGTCGGCCGGTGTATTCAGTCAGGGTTCGTCCTGCCCCACGGGCGGGTCTGTTTCGGTCAAGGGGAATCGCCCGTGAAGTTGTTTGCGAAGTTGTTCGGCAAGAGCGCGCGAGAGGGTAGCGACAACGCGACCGCTCGCCATCGCGCACAGCCTGACGCCGAGGGTCAGCGGCCGCTGTTCAGGGATCAGCTGGCTGGTCAGGGCGGCGACATTTCCGGAGGCCAGGGCGCGGCGTCTGTTGACCCTGCGCAGTCCGGCGGCATAGGTTTCGGCCAACCGTCAACCTCAAGTACGGGTGGAGGGTTTTCCCCTATGTCGGCCCTGGTGTGTACGAGGTGCGGTAACCGCAACGCGGAGAACAGTCGGTTCTGCTCCAACTGCGGCGCGCCGCTGCGTCCCGGGCTGACGCCCGAGCGGCCGTCGGAGACGACCTCCACCATTTCCATCTCCGGTCTCGAGGCCTACGACGCCGAGGTCACCGGTCAGACGCAGCTGCCCGCGCTCTCGCCCGAGGCGCAGGCCGCCGTCGACGCGCTGCCGCTGGGTTCCGCCCTGCTGGTCGTGCGGCGCGGCCCGAACTCGGGCAGCCGTTTCCTTCTGGACGGGGACCTGACGACGGCCGGTCGTCACCCGCAGAGCGACATCTTCCTGGACGACGTGACGGTCTCGCGTCGCCACGTGGAGTTCCGGCGCAACCCGGACGGCACGTTCAAGGTGGCGGACGTCGGCAGTCTGAACGGCACGTACGTCAACCGGGAGCGGATCGACGAGGTCCCTCTGTCGAACGGTGACGAGGTGCAGATCGGCAAGTACCGGCTGGTCTTCTACGCGAGCCAGCGAGGCTACTGACCGGCCCCCGGGCGCCGTCCGGGGGGAATCCCCAGGGAAGGTCCATGCTTCAAACACCGAGGGGCGGTGTCGGACACGGCACCGCCGCCGAGGACGGTGGCTCGATGAGCATCGGCACCGTGCTGAACGCGCTGCGCGACGAGTTTCCCGAAGTCACCATCTCCAAGATCCGTTTCCTGGAGTCGGAAGGGCTCATCGAGCCGCAGCGGACCCCTTCGGGGTACCGGAAGTTCAGTGTGCGGGACGTCGAGCGCCTCGGCCACGTCCTGCGGATGCAGCGGGACCACTATCTGCCCCTCAAGGTCATCCGCGAGCATCTGGACGCCATGGAGCGCGGTGAGGCCGCGCCGTTGCCGACCGTGGGCCGGCAGCGGGACGGTGAGGCCGTTCTGGTGGAGGCGTCGGAGGCGCCCACCGTCGCCAGGATCGGTCGGTCCGAGCTGCTGGCGGCCGCGGGAATCGGTGAGCCGGAGCTCGAGGAGTGGGAGTCGTACGGTCTCGTCGTGCCGTTGGAGGACGGGGTCTACGACGCCGAGGCGGCCACGGTGGCAGCGCTGGTCTCCGAGCTGGGCAGGTTCGGGATCGAGCCCCGGCATCTGCGGGTGATGAAGGCCGCGGCCGATCGTGAGGCCGGGCTCGTGGACCAGGTGGTGGCCCCGCTCAAGCGCCACCGCAATCCGCAGACCAGGGCCCACGCGCAGGCCCGTACGAAGGAACTGGCGGGGCTCACGGTGCGGCTGCACGCGGCGTTGGTGCAGACGGCGCTCGGGGTGCGGCTGCCCTGAGCGGGCTGTTTCGCCCTGGGCGGATCGGTCACCCGTTCCCGGCCCGACTACCCAAACGTCCCGGGCACGGCCTAGGGTTGCTGTGTGAACGAGCTCGATGTCGTAGGTGTCCGGGTCGAGATGCCCTCCAACCAACCGATCGTGCTGCTGCGTGAAGTGGGAGGCGACCGTTACCTTCCCATCTGGATCGGACCGGGGGAGGCGACGGCGATCGCCTTCGCCCAGCAGGGCATGGCTCCCGCGCGACCGCTGACCCACGACCTGTTCAAGGACGTGCTGGAAGCCGTCGGCCAGGAGCTCACCGAGGTGCGCATCACGGACCTGCGGGAGGGCGTCTTCTACGCGGAGCTGGTCTTCGCCAGCGGGGTCGAGGTGAGCGCGCGTCCTTCGGACGCCATAGCGCTGGCGCTGCGCACGGGGACACCGATCTATGGCAGTGACACGGTGCTGGACGACGCGGGGATCGCCATCCCGGACGAGCAGGAGGACGAGGTGGAGAAGTTCCGCGAGTTCCTCGACCAGATCTCGCCCGAGGACTTCGGCACCAGCAACCAGTAGCCGGCACATGCGCGGAACGCGGGCGTCCTGCACGAGGACGCCCGCCCGGTTCTCGGCAAATGCCAACGGCGAGTGAGAGCGTCCTACGGCTACTTCTCAGCGCATTCGGCTAGCCTTTCCCCGCGACGGGGTGCGGGAAACCACTCTCAGGGTGATTATCACTCGGCGTGCCGAGTGTGGCGATCGTTGACGCACCCCTGGTGACTGCCTACCGTCGACAAGGCAGGTCAAGGACGGAGGTCGGCGTGAGAAGCAGCGGCGACGGTACGGCTGGGGGTGCCCCCGGACTCGGTGTCGGGGGGAGCGGTCCGTACCCTTCCCCGGGCTCTCCAGCGCGCTCGAGCAGGGGGTACCCCCAGCAGAGCAGCGCGGCCGATCACGCTCCGCAGCGACCAACGGCCGTGCCGAGCAGCGGAGGGGCGACGTCCATGGCGTCCGAGCAGATCGGCTATCGCGGTCCGACGGCGTGCGCGGCCGCGGGCATCACCTATCGGCAACTGGACTACTGGGCCCGCACCGGGCTGGTCGAGCCGAGCGTGCGGCCCGCCCACGGGTCCGGCACCCAACGTCTGTACAGCTTCCGGGACGTCGTCGTCCTGAAGATCGTCAAGCGGTTCCTCGACACCGGGGTGTCGCTCCAGAACATCCGCACCGCCGTGCAGCATCTGCGGGAGCGAGGGTTCAGTGATCTGGAGCGCATGACGCTGATGAGCGACGGCGCCACCGTCTACGAGTGCACCTCGCCGGACGAGGTCCACGCGCTGCTCCAGGGCGGTCAGGGCATCTTCGGGATCGCCGTGGGCGTGGTGTGGCGGGACGTCGAGGGCGCGCTGTCGCAGTTGCACGGGGAGCGTGTCGACACCGGCGAGACGCTCGTCGGGCACAACCCGGCGGACGAACTGGCACGTCGGCGCAACCGGGCGGTCTGAAGCCTCCTCCGGGGGCGCGGGGCGGCTGCACGACGTGATTGTCAGTGGCGTGGTGCAGCATCGGACATGTGAGAAACGCGCCCACGATCCTGCATCTCGACATGGATGCCTTCTTCGCGCAGGCGGAGCAGGCGTCCAAGCCGAGCCTGCGCGGGAAAGCCGTGGTCGTGGGCGGTCTGGGGCCCCGCGGAGTGGTCGCCACCGCCTCCTACGAGGCGCGGGTCTTCGGAGTGAACTCGGCGATGCCCATGGCCCAGGCGCGTCGGCGGGCTCCGAACGCCGCGTATCTGGTTCCGCGCTTCGCGTTCTACCGGTCGATCAGCGACCAGGTCATGGGGCTGCTGCGGGCGCTGTCGCCGCTGGTGGAGCCGCTGAGTCTGGACGAGGCCTTCGTGGACCTGGATGCCGGGGGAGCGGCCTGGGACAGCGAGTCGGCGCGGCTGGCGGGGATCAGGCTGCGCGCGGACATACGGGCCGTCACCGGGCTCACGGGGTCGGTGGGCCTGGCCTCCTGCAAGATGCTGGCCAAGATCGCCTCGGAGCAGGCGAAGCCGGACGGGCTGGTCCTCATCGAGCCGGGGACCGAGCGGGCCCTGCTCGGCCCGCTGTCGGTGCGGACCCTGCCGGGGGTCGGGCCTGCGACGGGGGACCATCTGCGGCGGGCCGGGATCACCACGATCGACGAGATCGCCGAGGCCGGTGAGGACGAGCTGGTGCGGCTGCTGGGCAAGGCGCACGGGCACGCGCTGTACGCGATGGCGCTGGCCCGCGACGACCGGCCCGTGGTGGCGGAGCGGGAGGCCAAGTCGGTGTCGGTCGAGGACACCTACGACGTGGACATCCATGACCGGGTCCGGGTGGAGCTGGAGGTGCAGCGGCTCGCGGACCGCTGTGTGCGCAGGCTGCGGGGGGCCGGTCTGTCGGGGCGGACCATCGTGCTGAAGGTGCGGCGGTACGACTTCTCCACGCTCACCCGGTCCGAGACCCTGCGGGGGCCCACCGATGATCCGGGCGTGGTCCGGGAGGCGGCCGCCCGGTTGCTGGACTCGGTGGACACGACGGGCGGGGTCCGGCTTCTCGGGGTGGGCGTGAGCGGGCTGGCGGACTTCACGCAGGAGGATCTGTTCGCGCAGGCGGCTGAGGACCGGGTGGGCGGGTCCGAGGAGGAACCGGCGGACGAGCCCGTCGGCGAGATGTCGGCGCCGGTCGAGCATCAGTGGCGCCCAGGACACGACGTGCGGCATGCCGAGCTCGGACACGGATGGGTGCAGGGCAGCGGGTTGGGCCGGGTCACCGTGCGGTTCGAGACGCCCGAGTCGGAGCCCGGCAGGGTCCGCACTTTCAGGACCGACGATCCGGGACTGGAGCCGGCGGATCCGTTGCCGCTGGTGCGACGAAGACCTGATGAGGAGGGCGGGCAGGCGGCGGGAGCGCCGCATCCGGAGACGAAGTCGCCGACGGTGGAGACCGGGAACTCTGCGTGAGGCGGATCAGTTACCCAGAGTGAAGCGGTACGCGATGTGGGGTGGGTCGGAGCGGTGGCGGTGTCCCGCGAGGTGGCACCGGTGAGGGATGAGGAGCTGCATGAAGCTGCACGGAGGCCAGTTCGCGGACCCGGCCGGGGTGTCGCCGGAGCGGGAAGCCGAGATGCGCCGGGTGGTGGACCGGGTCACCCGGTGGGCCGGGAACCGGAGCGACGTGGTGGGGCTGCTGCTCGTCGGGTCCGCTGCGCGGGGCGCCGCGGGTCCCGACTCGGATGTGGACCTCGTGGTGTTGTCGACGGCGCCTGCCCGGTACGCCGAGGACCACGGGTGGGCGCGTGAGCCGGCCCTGGGGGAGGTGGTCCGGGTCCAGGAACGGGGGCCCGTCACCGAATGGCGGTATGTGACCGCGTCCGGTCTGGAGGTCGAGGTGTGCGTCGGCTCCGCCCACTGGGCGCGGACCGATCCGGTCGACGCCGGCACGCGGAGAGTCGTCACGGACGGCGCCCGGCCGCTGTACGACCCCGCCGGGATTCTCGGAGCGCTGATACAGGCCTGCGGCTGAGGGGGCTCAGCCGTCGTCCGTGCCGGCCAGCCGGCCGAAGTCGCGGTCGGGGATCGGGGGCGGGGCGCCCACGTCGAGGCCGTAGTGGTGGTAGAGCTGGAGTTCCTGCTCCGGGGAGAGATGGCGGCCCACGCCGAAGTCCGGTGCGTCCTTGATCAGGGCCCGGTCGAAGGGGATGCGCAGGGTGCCCTCGACCAGCTGGCTGGGCTCCAGGGGGACGAAGGCGTCGCGGGAGAACAGACCCGTGCGTATGGCCGCCCACTCCGGTACTCCGGTCGCGTCGTCGAGGTAGACCTCGTCGATCGTGCCGATCTTGGTGCCGTTGCGGTCGAACGCCTTGCGGCCGATCAGGTTGCGCGGATCGATGTCGGTCTGCACGGGCCCTCCACTTGCTCGCAACTCATCCGTAAGCACTACAAAAGAGCACATTGGGACGAGCGGCCACTCGAGCGAGTCTCGTTGACCCCGCTGGTAGTCTGACAACGGCTGCTGACACCGCGCGGGAGAGTCCTCCGGACATCACCGGAGGCGCCGAAGGAGCAAATCCTCCCCGGAATCTCTCAGGCTCACGTACCGCACGGACGAGGTCACTCTGGAAAGCAGGGCGGGTGCCGACGGCGTCGACGGCTCCCGCTCTCACCGACGGTGAAAGCCGGGTGCCCTCGGGCGACCCGGTGAAGCTCTCAGGTTGAGATGACAGAGGGGGAGGCCGTCCGGGTACCCACCGTGGTGACCCTCGAAGGTCGTGTCAGACCAGGAGGCCTCCGTAATGACCGCCCATCGCATTCCGCTCGCAGAGCTCGAGCAGGGAATTCCCTTCGAACAGCGCCACATCGGGCCCGACCCAGAGGCGCGGGCCAAGATGCTCGCACAGGTCGGCTACGGCTCGCTCGACGAGCTCACCGCCGCGGCGGTCCCGGATGTGATCAAGAACGCCGACGCGCTGGACCTGCCGGGCGCGCGCACCGAGGCCGAGGTGCTGGCCGAGCTGCGTTCGCTGGCCGACCGCAACCAGGTCCTCGACCCGATGATCGGACTCGGCTACTACGGCACGTTCACGCCGCCCGTCATCCTGCGCAACGTCATGGAGAACCCGGCCTGGTACACGGCCTACACGCCGTACCAGCCGGAGATCTCCCAGGGCCGGCTCGAGGCGCTGCTGAACTTCCAGACCGTGGTCGCCGACCTCACCGGGCTGCCGACCTCCGGCGCGTCACTGCTCGACGAGGGCACGGCCGCCGCCGAGGCGATGGCGCTGTCCCGGCGCATGGGGAAGAACAAGAAGGGCCTCTTCCTCATCGACGCGGACGCGCTGCCGCAGACCATCGCCGTGATCGAGACCCGCGCCGAGCCGACGGGCGTGGAGATCGTCGTCGCCGACCTGAGCGACGGGATCCCGGCGGAGATCGCCGCGCGGGAGATCAACGGCGTGCTCGTCCAGTACCCCGGCGCCTCCGGTGTCGTACGTGACCTCAAGACGCTCGTCGACCAGGCGCACGGGCTCGGCGCGCTCGTCACCGTCGCCGCGGATCTGCTCGCGCTGACGCTGCTGAAGTCGCCGGGCGAGCTGGGCGCGGACATCGCCGTCGGTACGACGCAGCGGTTCGGCGTGCCGATGGGCTTCGGCGGGCCGCACGCCGGTTACATGGCCGTCCGTGAGCAGTTCGCGCGCAGCCTGCCCGGGCGGCTGGTGGGCGTCTCGGTGGACGCCGACGGGCACAAGGCCTACCGGCTCGCGCTCCAGACGCGTGAGCAGCACATCCGGCGTGAGAAGGCCACCAGCAACATCTGCACGGCGCAGGTGCTGCTGGCGGTCATGGCGGGGATGTACGCCGTCTACCACGGTCCCGACGGGCTGCGGGCGATCGCCCGGCGCACGCACCGGTACGCCTCGATCCTCGCCGCCGGGCTCGAGGCCGGCGGCGTCGAGGTCGTGCACGGGTCGTACTTCGACACGCTGACCGTCCGGGTGCCGGGGAAGGCCTCCGAGGTCGTCGCCGCCGCGCGGGAGCTCGGGGTCAACCTGCACCTCGTCGACGCCGACCAGGTGTCGATCGCCTGCGACGAGACGACCGCGCGGGCGCAGGTGACCGCCGTCTGGGCAGCCTTCGGGGTGGCCGGCGACATCGAGTCGCTCGACGTGGCCACCGAGGACACCCTGCCCGCAGGGCTGCTGCGGTCCGACGAGATCCTCACGCACCCGGTCTTCCACCAGCACCGTTCCGAGACCGCGATGCTGCGCTACCTGCGTCGGCTCGCCGACCGGGACTACGCGCTGGACCGGGGCATGATCCCGCTGGGCTCCTGCACCATGAAGCTCAACGCGACCACCGAGATGGAGCCGGTCACCTGGCCCGAGTTCGGGCAGTTGCACCCCTTCGCGCCGGCCGAGCAGGCGGAGGGCTATCTGACGCTCATCCGCGAGCTGGAGGAGCGGCTCGCCGAGGTCACCGGGTACGACAAGGTGTCGCTCCAGCCGAACGCCGGGTCGCAGGGCGAGCTGGCCGGGCTGCTCGCCGTCCGCGGGTACCACCGGGGCAACGGGGACGAGCAGCGGACCGTGTGCCTCATCCCGTCCTCCGCGCACGGCACGAACGCGGCCAGTGCCGTCATGGCGGGCATGAAGGTCGTCGTCGTGAAGACCGCCGAGGACGGCGAGATCGACGTCGAGGACCTGCGGGCGAAGATCGAGCGGCACCGGGACGAGCTGTCGGTGCTGATGATCACCTACCCCTCGACGCACGGGGTGTTCGAGGAGCATGTCGCCGACATCTGCGCCCAGGTGCACGAGGCGGGCGGGCAGGTGTACGTCGACGGCGCCAACCTCAACGCGCTCGTCGGTCTCGCCAAGCCGGGGCACTTCGGCGGTGACGTGTCGCACCTGAACCTGCACAAGACGTTCTGCATCCCGCACGGGGGCGGCGGCCCGGGCGTCGGGCCCGTCGCCGTACGGTCGCACCTGGCGCCGTATCTGCCGAACCACCCGCTCCAGCCCGCCGCCGGGCCGGACACCGGGGTGGGGCCGATCTCCGCGGCTCCCTGGGGCTCCGCCGGGATACTGCCGATCTCGTGGGCGTATGTGCGGCTCATGGGCGGCGAGGGGCTCAAGCGGGCCACGCAGGTCGCCGTGCTGAGCGCCAACTACATCGCCAAGCGGCTCGAGCCGCACTACCCGGTGCTCTACAACGGGCCGGGCGGGCTGGTCGCGCACGAGTGCATCATCGACCTGCGGCCGCTGACCAAGGCGACCGGCGTGAGCGTCGACGACGTCGCCAAGCGGCTCATCGACTACGGCTTCCATGCGCCGACGATGTCGTTCCCGGTGGCCGGGACGCTGATGATCGAGCCGACCGAGTCCGAGGACCTGATCGAGATCGACCGTTTCTGCGAGGCGATGATCGCCATCCGCGCGGAGATCGAGAAGGTCGGGACGGGCGGGTGGTCGGCCGACGACAACCCGCTGAGCGGCGCCCCGCACACCGCGGCCGCGCTGGGCGGGGAGTGGGAGCACGCGTACACGCGTGAGGAGGCCGTCTTCCCGGCCGGTGTGTCCGCCGCCGACAAGTACTGGCCGCCGGTGCGCCGGATCGACCAGGCCTTCGGCGACCGGAACCTGGTCTGCTCGTGCCCGCCGCTGGACGCGTACGAGGACTGAGCGAGTGGGTGAGGGCCCCCGTCCGTTCCGGGCGGGGGCCCTCCCGCGCGCTACGCCGTCGCCAGGGACACCTCGGTCGCCTTGATGAGCGCGACGACGTCGGAGCCGACGAAGAGGCCGAGGTCGGTGGCTGCTTCCTTGGTGATCACGGAGGTGAGTTCGGCTCCGTCCATGGAGACCTTCACCGAGGCCATGACCCCGCCCGGTACGAGGCCGGTGATCGTGCCGGTGAGCTGGTTGCGGATCGAGAGGCCGTCGACCCGGCCGGTGGCCAGGGAGACCTCCGTCGACTTCACCAGAGCGCGGACGGCGGTGCCGGCGGTGAGGGCGAGCTGGTTCACGGCCTCCAGCGTGATGGCCGCCGTGAGGTCCTGGCCGCCGTCCAGACGGATCTTGACGGTGGCCATCACCTCGCCGGGATGGACGGCGGTGACGGTGCCGGGGAGTTGGTTGCGGATGCTCAGGCTCATGAGCGCCAACGGTAGGCCGCCGGGCGCCCTGTGCGGGGTATGTGCGGGTATGCGTCGCCTGACGGCGTCGCGCGTCGGGACGGCGGCCCGGGAGCGGGTCAGCCCGTGTGGACGCGGGGGCGGCGGTCGCGGTCCGGTTCGGCCTCGCGCAGGACTTCCCGGGTGACCGGAGCGACCTCGCCCTGGCCGAAGAGGAAGAAGCGCAGGAAGTTGGCGAAGGGGTTGCCCTCGGTCCACTCGAAGTAGATGTGCGGGATGCAGCCGGTGGAGTCACGGGTGTGCAGCAGCAGCGCGGCCAGGGCGTTGGAGACGGAGGAGGACTCCAGGGTCAGGATGCGGTAGCGCTTGTGCAGGACCTCGCCGCGTACGGTCAGGCCCGACTCGAACTCGGAGGGGTCGACGACGGTGACCTCGACGAAGACGAAGTCCTCCCCGGGGATGTCGTTGTCCTGCCGGATCTGTTCGATCTTGTCGCGGTACTCGGCCTTGTCGCGCTGGTCGGGCTCGTTGGCGATGAACCGTATCTTGCGGCTGGCCATGTCCCTGATGAAACGTTCCGCCATGGCGTCCAGCGTCACGCTGGTCACGCGGAGCTCGAAGGCTCGGGCCAGCCGGGACAGCAGCGAGACCAGGATGATTCCGGCGATGAAGCAGGCGCCGATCTTCACGCCGTCGGGGCGCTCGATGACGTTCACGACGGTCACGTAGAGGAGGACCGCCGAGACCACGACGAAGCCGATCGTCCAGCCACGCTGCCGGGCGCGGCGGGCGGCGATGGTCACCGCGATCGCCGCCGAGGACATCAGGACCAGGACGCCGGTGGCGTAGGCGCCGCCCTGGGCGTCGACGTCGGCGTCGAAGATCCAGGTGACCAGGAAGGCCACGAGGGTGAAGACGATGACCATGGGGCGGACGGCGCGGGCCCAGTGTGGGGCCATGCCGTAGCGGGGGAGGTAGCGGGGCATCAGGTTGAGCAGTCCAGCCATCGCGGAGGCGCCGGCGAACCACAGGATGGCGATCGTCGACACGTCGTACACCGTGCCGAAGGCGTTGCCCAGGTACTCGTGGGCGAGGTAGGCGAGGGCGCGTCCGTTGGCCTGGCCGCCGGACTCGAACTCCTTCTCCGGGATCAGCACCGTGGTGATGAAGCTGGTGGCGATGAGGAAGACGCTCATGATCAGGGCGGCGGTCGTCAGCAGCTTCTTCGTGTCCCGGATGCGGCCCTTGGGGTTCTCCGCGGTGTCGTCCGGGTCGCCCTGGACGTGCGGCATGACCGCGACGCCGGTCTCGAAGCCGGACAGGCCCAGCGCCAGCTTGGGGAAGACCAGCAGGGAGACGCCGATCATCGCGAACACGTTGCCGTGCTCGGCGGTCAGGGCGTCGGCCCAGTCGGTGACGACATGGCCCTCGGTGAGCACATGCCCCAGGCCGACGATCACGACGACGACGTTCAGGGCGAGATAGACGACGACCAGCGCGACCGCGACGCCGATGGCCTCCAGGAAGCCCTTGAGGAACACCGCGCCGAGCAGGGCGACGAGGACGAGCGTGATCACCATCTGCCGGTCGTGCAGGGTGCTGGTCAGATGCGGGTTCTCGACCAGGTGGGTGGAGGCGTCCGCCGCGGACAGGGTGATCGTGATCAGGAAGTCGGTGGCGGCGAACCCGAGCAGGGTCAGGACGAACAGCTTGCCCTTCCAGAAGGACAGCAGGCGTTCCAGCATCGCGATCGAGCCCTCGCCGTGCGGACTCTCCTCGGCGACGCGCCGGTAGACCGGCAGGGCGCCCAGCAGGGTGACGATCACCAGCACGATCGTCGCCACCGGGGAGAGCAGGCCGGCCGCGAGGGCGGCGATCCCCGGCTGGTAGCCGAGGGTCGAGAAGTAGTCGACACCGGTCAGGCACATCACCCGGTACCAGCGCTGGCCCTCGTGCTCGGGCGCGGCTCCGGTCTTCGGGGCCGCCTGCTGAGCGTGACCCTTGCCCATGTCGGACAGGCCCTCCAGCATCCAGGCGCGCAGGCGACCGGGTGGAGGGTGCTCGGTGGTGGCCATCGGCGTGCTCCTGAAGTGCGGGTCGGCGTGTGGTTTCGGCCATCACGCGGACGGCGGAATCAGCGTAAGCGGAGAGTGACGCCCGGGCCCCTGGATCATGGGCCGAACGGCGTCAAGCTTCCGTTAAGACTGGTCGCGGGGCGGACACGCAGCGTGACGTGCCACCGGGTTCGCTTCCGGTCGCCGGATCGTCGCTCCCGTGTCCTTCGTAATGTTCGCGGAATGATCCGAATGTTTCGACGCTTCCTGGCGCCTCGCTGCGCCTTCTTTTGTGAACAGACCCCCGGATTCCCTGTGTTCAAGGGGTTGCCACCCGTCGGAGGGTGTCTCTAGGGTGCGGCAGCAGCGAAGCTTTCTGGATCTGGTTCGAAACTTTCGATCTATCAAGGAGCGCAAGATGGGCGACCCGGCACTCTCCCGCCGCGGCTTCCTGGCGGTTTCCGCCGCGGCCGGTCTGAGCATGACGGCACTGAGCGCCTGCGGCGGCGACTCGGACGGAGGGTCGTCGGGGACGACCACCATCGAGTGGTGGAACATCTCCACCACCCAGCCGACCAAGGACGTCTGGGCCGGTCTCGCCAAGCAGTTCGAGGCCCAGAACCCCAAGGTGAAGATCAAGATCGTGCAGTTGGAGAACGACGCCTACAAGTCGAAGATGACGGCGCTGACCGCCTCCGGGAAACTGCCCGACATCTTCCACACCTGGGGCGGCGGCGTCCTGAAGCAGCAGGTCGACGCCGGACTCGTCGAGGACCTCACGGAGAAGACGCGGGAGTGGAGCGACAGCCTGCTTCCCGTCGCCCGCGAGCCGTACCTGCTCGACAAGAAGGCGTACGGCGTCCCGTTCGACATCGGCATGATCGGGTTCTGGTACAACAAGGCGCTCTTCCAGCAGGCCGGGATCAGCGGGCCCCCCACCACCTGGAGCGCCTTCCTCGACGCGGTGCGCAAGCTGAAGGCCGCCAAGATCACCCCGCTCGCGCTGGCCGGCAAGGAGAAGTGGCCCGGCATGTACTACTGGGCGTATCTCGCGATGCGCACCGCCGGGGTCGACGCCCTGCGCAAGGCCGGGGACGACAAGGACTTCACCGGGGAGGGGTTCGTCC
This sequence comes from Streptomyces sp. NPDC102259, assembly GCF_044766465.1. NCBI lineage: Bacteria > Bacillati > Actinomycetota > Actinomycetes > Kitasatosporales > Streptomycetaceae > Streptomyces > Streptomyces sp. NPDC102259. The sequence goes on from NZ_JBIWMA010000002.1 coordinate 18,351, forward strand.
AGGCCGGGCAGCACCTCCAGGACCTCGTCGACCTCCAGCCGTTCCAGAAGGGCTTCCTCGGCGCCGCGTACTCCAGCCCCACCGGGCAGGCCGCCGCCGTCGGCAACGGCAAGGCGGCGATGGAACTCATGGGCCAGTGGGCGCCGGTGGTGGAGGCGGACGCGGGCAAGGGGCTCGGGGCGAACCTCGGCTTCTTCCCGTTCCCGGCGGTCGACGGCGGCAAGGGCGTGATCACCGAGGTGTTCGGCGGAGGCGGCGGGCACGCCCTGCGCAAGGACGCCCCGCAGGCGGCCCTCGACTTCCTGAAGTTCTTCGCCACCGCCGCCACGGACACCGAACTGGTCAAGAAGACCGGGGTGCTGCCCGTCGTGCCGGCCGCCGAGAGCGCCATCACCGACCCCAACATCAAGGCCGTCCAGACCCAGTTGAAGGCCGCCACCGGCTTCCAGCTCTACCTCGACCAGGCCTACGCGCCGGCCCTCGGCCAGGAGGTCAACGACAGCGTCGCCGCCCTCATCGCCGGGTCCAAGTCGCCTCAGCAGGTCACCGAGTCGATCACCAAGGTCGCGAAGGAAGAGCAGTAGCAGGCGATGACCTCCACCTTCCTTCCGGACAAGCGCAGCGGCCCGGACGCCGGCCCGCCGCCTCCGTCGCCAGGCCCGGGCCGGGGCCGGGCGCGGCGGCGGACGCGCCACTGGCTCACCGCCGTCGGCTTCCAGGTGCCCGCGCTGGTCCTGTTCGGCACGCTCGTGCTGCTGCCGATGCTGTTCGCGCTGTACGCCTCATTCTTCCGCTGGGGCGGCTTCGGCATGCCCGACGACTACATCGGCGGCGACAACTTCAGCCGCCTCTTCCAGGACCCGGTGTTCCTGGGCGACCTGTGGCGCTGTCTGCTCCTGGTCGGGCTCTCGCTCGTCCTCCAGCTGCCGTTCGCGCTCGCCCTCGCGGTCGCGCTCAACCAGAAGATCCGCGGCCGGGCCGTGTACCGGATGCTGTTCTTCGCGCCGTACATCCTCTCCGAGGCGATCACCGGCGTGCTGTTCAGCATGATCTTCGCCCCGGACGACGGTCTCGCCGACCACGTCCTGGGAGCGATCGGCCTGGGCGGCGTGGGCGGCGAGTGGTTCGCCGACCCCTCCACCGTCATGGCCACCCTCTTCCTGGTCATGACGTGGAAGTACTTCGGCTTCCACATGATGCTCTACCTGGCCGGACTCCAGTCCATCCCGGCCGAGTTGACGGAGGCCGCCCTGATCGACGGGGCGGGTCCCTGGCAGCGCTTCCGCAACGTCACCCTGCCGCTGCTCGCGCCGACCCTGCGGATCAGCGTCTTCCTGTCGGTCATCGGCTCGATCCAGCTCTTCGACCTGGTGTGGGTGGTCACCGCGGGCGGCCCCGACCATCACTCCGAGACGATGGCCGTGACCATGTTCCAGTACGGCTTCAAGCGCTACCAGGTCGGCTACGCCAGCGCGATCAGCGTGGCCATGTTCGGCATCAGTCTCGTCTTCGCCCTCGCCTACCAGCGGTTCGTGCTCCGCCGGGACCTTCAGGGCGCCACCACGACCATGCGAGGAGGCGGCGCGTGAAAACCCGCGAGACCGGCCGGAGCACCCGCGGGACCGGGCGGACGCTCCCCCTGCACCTCGTCCTCGGGATCGTCGGCGCGGTGATGGCCGTACCGCTCGGCTACGCCGTGCTGTCCGGCTTCAAGTCCACCGACCAGCTCTCCCGCAACCCCATCGGCCTGCCCGATCCCTGGGTCACCTCCAACTACACGGACATCCTGGGGTCCCGTTCCTTCTGGCAGCTCGTCGGCAGCAGCACGCTCATCGCGGCCGGTACGACCGTGGTGGTCGTCGCGGTGTCCGCGCTGGCCGCGTTCTCCTTCGCCCGGTTCGCCTTCCGCGGCCGGGAGATGCTGTTCACCCTGTTCACGATGGGGCTGATGTTCCCCTTCGCGGTGGCGGCGCTTCCCCTGTTCCTGCTGCTGCGCTCGATGGGCCTGCTGGACAACCCGCTGGGCGTGATCCTGCCGCAGGCCGCCTTCGGGCTGCCGATGACCATCGTCGTCCTGCGCGGGTTCTTCCGGGAGATCCCCGCCGAACTGGAGGAGGCGGCCACCCTCGACGGCTGCGGGCCCCTCACGTTCTTCTGGCGGATCCTGCTGCCCATGGCCAGGCCCGCCCTCGGCACGGTCTCCGTGCTCGCCGTGGTCGGCAGCTGGAACAACTTCCTGCTGCCGCTGCTGGTCTTCAACGAGCCCACCTGGTGGACCATCCCGATCGGCGTCCAGCAGTTCCAGGGCCAGTACTCCGCGGAGTACGCGCGCGTCTTCGCCTATCTCGTGCTCGCCATGGTGCCCGCCCTGGCGTTCTACTCCGTCGCCGAGCGCCAGCTCGTCGGCGGCCTCGCCGCCGGCGCCACCAAGGGATGACGCGCGCCCGCGGACCCGTACGGCTCACCCCTACCGTGAGGAGTCGCACCATGCCCAGCACCGCCGCCCGCACCCGGCTCAGACTCGCCGGCGCCCTCGCAGCCGTCCTCGTCGCCTCCGGTGTCGCCACCGGACCGGCCGCGCAGGCGCACGAGGGCCCGGCGCACGGAAAGCCGCGTACGACCCTCGCCGACCTCGCGCAGCGCCACGGCCGCTACTTCGGCAGCGCCACCGACAACCCCGAACTCACCGACACCGCCTATACGAAGACCCTGGGCGAGGAGTTCGACATGATCACCCCGGGCAACGGCATGAAGTGGTACGCCACCGAGCCGCAGCAGGGCGTCTTCGACTGGACCGCCGGCGACGAGATCGTCGACCTCGCGCGCGACCACCACCAGAAGGTCCGCGCCCACACCCTCGTCTGGCACAGCCAGCTGCCCGGCTGGCTGACCGGCAAGGAGTGGACGGCGGACGAGCTGCGGGCCGTCCTGAAGAACCACATCCAGACCGAGGTACGCCACTACCGGGGCAAGGTCTACGCCTGGGACGTCGTCAACGAGGCGTTCAACGAGGACGGCACCTACCGCGAGACGGTCTTCTACAAGACGCTCGGCCCCGGTTACATCGCCGACGCCCTGCGATGGGCCCACCAGGCCGACCCGAAGGCGAAGCTGTACCTCAACGACTACAACATCGAGGCCGTCGGCCCGAAGAGCGACGCCTACCACACCCTCGCCAAGGAGCTGAAAGCCCAGCGGGTGCCGCTCGACGGCATCGGCCTCCAGGCCCACCTCGCCCTCCAGTACGGCTATCCGACGACGCTGGAGGACAACCTCCGCCGCTTCTCCCGGCTCGGCCTGGACACCGCGCTCACCGAGGTCGACGTACGGATGCTGCTGCCCGCGACCGACGAGAAGCTGGCCCAACAGGCCGACTGGTACCGGGACATGACCGAGGCGTGCCTCGCGGTGCGGCGGTGCGTCGGCATCACCGTGTGGGACTACACCGACAAGTACTCGTGGATCCCGGCGTTCTTCCCCGGCCAGGGCGCGGCCCTGCCCTGGGACGAGCAGCTCGCGCCGAAGCCGGCCTATGGGGCGATCCGGGAGGCGCTCAGCTAGCGCCGCGAGGCGGCGCGGTGCTCGAGCGGACCACCAGCTCCGTGCCCAGTTCCACCCGCGGCGAGTCGGGGCGCTCGCCGCGGGCCAGGCTCAGCACGGTGCGGGCGGCGAGTTTGCCCATGTCGGCGAGGGGCTGGCGGACGGTGGTCAACGGCGGCGCGGACCAGCGGACTTCCGGAAGGTCGTCGAAGCCGACCACGCTCATGTCCTCCGGGGCCCGCAGTCCGCGCCGGCGCAGCGCCTCGATCGCGCCGAGCGCCATCTGGTCGCTGGCCGCGAACACGGCGGTCGGCGGCTCGGGCAGACCGAGCAGGGCGGTGCAGCCGGTGAAGCCCGACTCGGGGCGGAAGTCGCCGGGGACGACGAGGGTGTCGTCGACGGCGAGACCCGCCGCCTCCAGAGCGGCCCGGTAGCCGTCGTAGCGGGCGCGGGAGCACAGCAGCCGGGGCGGGCCGGCGATCAGACCGATCCTCCGGTGCCCCAGCGACAGCAGGTGCTCGGTGGCCGCCAGGCCGCCCGCCCAGTTGGCGGCGCCGATGGTCGGGGTGTCGATGCCGGGGGAGCCCATCGGGTCGACGACGACCAGGGGGACGCCCAGGATGCGCAACTGCTCGTGCAGGGTGGGTTCGAGGGCCGAGGTGACGAGGATGACGCCGTCGGAGGCGCGGGCGCGCAGATTGCGCATCCACTCGCGGGCGTCGCCCGAGCGGCCGTGGATCGCCGACACCACGGTGCCCACCCCGGCGCCGTGGGCGACCTCCTCGACCCCCCGGATGATCTCCACCGCCCAGGGGCTGTCGAGGTCGTTGAAGACCAGGTCGAGCAGCGCGGCCCGGGTGCGGGAGGCGGCGGGGCGCTTGCGGTAGCCGTGCAGCCGCAGCAGGTCCTCGACCCGGGCCCGGGTTCCCGGCGAGACGTCGGAGCGGCCGTTGACGACCCGGGACACGGTGGGCACCGAGACGCCGGCCTGACGGGCGATCTCCGTGATCGTGATTCTGCCCCGGGACGCGGGCACGGTGTCGTCCGCTGTCACTTGCCACCTCCGTCGCGTGTTCCGGGCACTGCGCCGAAACTTCCAGAAGTCTTCCGGAACATGCGCTGCCGTGGGAAGACGTACAGGAGGACGCACCGCGCCGAGAGCGGACGGCTACGGTGAGTGAGCGGCCGTGAACGCGCGTCGGGGCCGGTTCGCGGTGTGTCCGCGGGCCGGCCCCTCATGTCTGCGGACGGCGGTCCCACGCCGTCCGGCTGGTGCTCAGGCGGCGGTCACGACCCGGTGGGGGGCGATGACCCGGCCGTCCGGCAGGAGCTCACCGGTGTCCTCGAAGAGCAGGACGCCGTTGCACAGCAGGCTCCAGCCCTGTTCCGGGTGGTGCGCCATGAGGCGCGCGGATTCCCGGTCGGCTGAGGTCGCTGTCGGGCACGGTGGCTGGTGCTGGCACATGGATGGGAACTTCCGCTCTGGCGTGAGATCTGAGATGGCTGTGGTGTCTGTTCCGCGGCGTGAAACCTCGTTCATGGCCGCCCCCCGTTGTGATAAGTCCGTCGGAACCCAGTGTTGCCCCACGGAGGTCGATCCGCAGGGATTTCGCGGCACCGCTTCTCACAGGTTCATGACGCGTCACCCACGCGGGCGGTTCATCTCCACCGCACTGTCATTTCGGGTGGTTTCCGGTGGCCGGATGGGGCTAGTCCGATCGGCGCCCGGGAGGATCTCGGGCGCCGGACCGCGCCGGACCGCGCCGGAGCGCGCCGGACCGCGCCGCACCCCGCCACCGGGGCCGCGGTGACGGGGTACGGGGTGAGTGGCCGGCCGGTCGAGGGGCAGGCCGGTCGAGGGGTCAGGCCGGTGAACCGAGCAGCGGTGGCGCGGCCGGTGTCACCCGCAGGGTCAGCAGCGGGAGCAACTCGGCGACGCGGTGGGCGCGGTGGGCGGCGATCCCGGGCGGCGCCGGGGCCAGCGGCACCAGGAGGTCGGTCGGGGCGGGCTGGCCCGTGGTGCCGTCCGAGGCGCTGTCCCCGTGCAGCCAGAGGGTGAGCATGTAGAGCCCGGGCACCGACAGCAGTCGCGCCTGGAACGTCTGGGCGGTCGACTCGGCCTGGCGCAGGGCGCGTTCGGTGGAGGCGATGTACGGGCCTTCGAAGAAGTGCGAGAACGCCCAGCCGTCCGGGGTGAGCCGGGTGTCGGCCGCGGCCACGGCGCGGTCGCCGCAGCGGATCAGGAAGCGCCAGCCGGCCAGCCGGGTCGCGGCCACGCCTTCGGGGGCGATCCGGTCCAGGACGTGCAGGGGCAGCGGGAGTTCGGGAGTGACGTCGCCCTGAGCGGTGCGCAGGGAGGGGGTACGAGCCTCGCGGACCGCGGTGGGGGAACCGAGTGCCGTGAGGACGGAGCGAAGGGCGGGCGCGGGAGCCGGGGGGACATGCAAAGGCATGGTGGGTCGCCTCTCATTCGACAGGCACGGTGGCGCGAGGGCGTGGGCGGACGGCGCTGTCAGCTAGCTCTCGAACAGGTCGGAGAGGCGGGGGCCGGAGTCTAGGGGTGCGGGGGTGCGCGAGCGGCCCGCCGTCACCTCGACGACAGGCTCCTTCGACCGTGGGCGCCAACCTTCTCTGCCTTGTCCGCGGAGTTTATACGACATGTGTTCAGACTGTGTTTCGTCTAGTCGATCCCGGGACACTCGGCAAGGGTTCATCCGGTCGACGGAAGGGGTGAAAAATCCCGATTCAAAGTGGGTCGCGCGGCGGTGACCTCGGCTTATGCGCCCGTAACGGTCGGCCTATTCTCGTCGGCGTTTTTCACGAGTTCCTCATTTCGTGAAAGGGCCCTCGGCCGCATGCCTCGTGAATGTGCCAGCGGTCACCGTCGCCGGCTTTCGGTCAGCGTAGCGGGTGCCGGGCCGCACGGGGGACGTTATCGATCGGCCCGGCTGGGCATCATCCCCCCTGACCCGGATCATCCGGCGGCCGGGATCCCCGGCCCGCCCACGCGAGGAGGGACGCTTCGATGGGGGAAAAGGTCGTGGCAGGCGCGTTCGACCTGTCCGACCGTCAGCACTACCGGGACAAGCTCCGGCGGTGTCTGACGGGGCTCGAGCGGCTCCTGGCCCAGAAGCGCTTCGACCGCCCCAAGAACCTCATGGGGCTCGAGATCGAACTGAATCTCGCGGGCGCCGACGGCCAGCCCAAAATGCTGAATGGGCAAGTCCTGGAGAGGATCGCGAGCCGAGATTTCCAAACAGAACTCGCCATGTTCAATCTGGAAGTGAACATAGCCCCACACCGGCTGGGCGGCCGGGTATTCGACCGGCTCGCGGAAGAACTCCGTACGTCACTGGCATATGCCCATCGAAAGGCGGGCGAGGTCGACGCGGGTATCGTGATGATCGGTATTCTGCCCACGCTCGACCGGGACGACCTGGTCTCGTCGAACCTTTCCGACGTCGACCGCTACACCCTCCTCAACGACCAGATCGTGGCCGCCAGGGGAGAGGACTTCACTCTTGAGATCGACGGGGTCGAGCGGCTGTCGTGCACCTCGAAGTCGATCGTGCCGGAGGCGGCCTGCACCTCCGTGCAGCTGCACCTCCAGGTCACGCCGGCTCGCTTCGCCGCGGTGTGGAACGCCGCGCAGGCGGTCACCGCCGCGCAGATCGCCGTCGGCGCCAACTCGCCCTTCCTGTTCGGCCACGAGCTGTGGCGCGAGTCGCGGCCCCCGCTGTTCCAGCAGGCCACGGACACCCGGCCGCCGGAACTCCAGGCGCAGGGCGTACGGCCGCGGACGTGGTTCGGGGAGCGGTGGATCTGCTCGGCGTACGAGCTGTTCGAGGAGAACCTGCGGTTCTTCCCGCCGCTCCTGCCCATCTGCGACGAGGAGGACCCGCTGGAGGTCCTGGAGGCGGGCGGGGTGCCCTCGCTCGCCGAACTCGTCCTGCACAACGGTACGGTCTACCGCTGGAACCGGCCCGTCTACGGCATCGCCGACGGCGTTCCGCACCTGCGGGTGGAGAACCGTGTCCTGCCCGCCGGGCCGACCGTGACCGACGTCGTCGCCAACGCGGCCTTCTACTACGGCGTGGTCCGGGCCCTGGCGGAGGAGTCCCGGCCGGTGTGGTCCCGGCTGCCGTTCGAGGCGGCCGAGGCCAACTTCGACGCGGCCTGCCGGTACGGGATCGAGGCGCGGCTCCAGTGGCCGCGGCGGGGGCGGCTGGGCGGCGTGGCCGAGGTGGACGCGGTGAGCCTCGTACGGGACGAGTTGCTGCCGCTGGCGGAGGCCGGGCTGGACGGGTGGGGGGTGGAGCCGGCCGACCGCGATTTCTATCTGGGGGTCATCGAGGAACGGTGCCGACGGCGGACCAACGGAGCGACCTGGCAGGTGGCGACGTTCCACCGGGCGGTGGAGGCCGGGTTGTCGCGGGACGCGGCGCTGGCGGCGACGACGCGGCGGTACGCGGAGCTGATGCACGCGGGGGAGCCTGTGCACACCTGGCCTGTGGGGCTGCCGGAGCCCGTGCGCTCGGGGTGAGGCGGGATCAGGCGCGGGTGCTTTCGGCGGGTTGCCCGCCGCGGGGCGGTGGAGGCCGGTCGCGCAGTTCCCCGCGCCCCTTTGGCGGGTGAGGGCGAGGTGGGGTCCGGTTCGGGTCGGATCGCGGCCTCGGTGGGCTCAGCCGTTGCCGGACTGTGTTCCTGCGGCCACGATCGCCTTCAGGATCACCGTGTGGATCTGGGAGGGGTCGGTCACCGACTGGCCCGAGCCGCCCGTGGCCCCGGCCATCTCCTCGGCCTCCTCGGCCTCCTCGGCCTCCTCGCGGTCCGCGTCGGGGCCGACCGCGATCATGATGAGGCGGACGGGACGTTCCGGGCTCGCGAGTTTCCGGAGTTCGGTGAGGAGCGTGGTGCGGGAGATGCTCCCCGGGCGGAGGCCGCGTTGCCCACCGGGGTCACCCGGGTCGCCCTGTGGTCGGCGGTGATCCGCTGGACCCACAGGTCCGAGTCGGCGACCCACACCTGCGCGTCCGGGTCCTTGCCCGCCGCCAGTGTCTCGGCGACCTCGGACGACTCGCGTGCCGTGACGCTCACCGCGAGGCACTGCCCGTCGGAGGTGAGGCCGCTGTCCTCGGCCTGCTTCGCCGCGACCGTGAGCGCCGGGGCCATGTCCGGGGAGGCGGCCACCGTCAGCCGTCCGGGGTGGTCGCGGCAGGACGAGCCGAAGGAGAGCAGTCCGCTGCGCACGGCGACGGCGGCGCCCCCGGCGACCGTGAGCACGAGCGCGGTCGCGACGGCCACGGTCCGGCGGCGGAGACGAGGACGGGGGTCGCTGCCGCCCGCCCCGTACTGATCGGGCAAGCTGTGACGTCCCATGACGGTGGTGCCCCTCCCTGTCGGGCCCCGTGGCGGATTCCCGCCGCACGGCCTGCGAAGGGGAGGTACGCCCCGTACGGCGCCCGTCCCCCCGACGGCCTGTCACGCACGATCTTCGTAACGTCTTTCGAGACCCTGGCGAGGCAGGGGTGGGGATGCGGCGGGATTACGCAACCGGAGGCACATGTGCAGGTGGAGGCAGGGTAGGTGGCTGATTCATTTCCGCAGGAGCGGCTCTCGCGACGGATCTTCCGCGACGAGACACTGCTCGTTCTGGGGGTTTCGCTCGGTGCGAGCGGTGTGTCCGCCCTGATCAGTTTTGTCGGATCGGTCACCAAACCGGGCGGGCTGAAGGACCAGGCGGCGACCCTCAACGCCTCGGCCGCGCCCGGCCGTCCCTGGCTCGATCTCGCCTGGCAGCTGTTCGGGATCGCCTCGGCGCTCGTCCCGGTGGCCCTCGTCGCGCACTTCCTGCTGCGCGAGGGGCAGGGGTTGCGGACCCTGGGCTTCGACCGCACCCGGCCCTGGCCGGACCTCGGTCGCGGGGCGGCGATCGCGGCGGTGATCGGCAGCACCGGCATCGCCTTCTATCTGGCGGCCCGCGGCCTCGGCTTCAACCTCACCGTGGTCCCGGAGGCGCTGCCGGACGTGTGGTGGAAGTACCCGGTGCTGATCATGTCCGCGATGCAGAACGCGATCCTCGAAGAGGTCATCGTCGTCGGCTATCTGCTGCGCCGGCTCGGGCAGTTGGGCTGGACGCCGGGCACCGCGCTCGTCGCCAGCTCCGTGCTGCGCGGCTCGTACCACCTGTACCAGGGTATCGGCGGCTTCATCGGCAACATGGTGATGGGCGTGGTGTTCGTCTGTCTCTACCGGCGCTGGGGCCGGGTGGGCCCCCTGGTGGTGGCGCACTCCCTGCTCGACATCGGGGCCTTCGTGGGATACGCGCTGCTGGCGGGAAAGGTGGAGTGGCTGCCGACGGCGTGAGCCGGCCCGCGCTCCGCCCCGCCCCCGCCCCTCGCCCCGCACCTCCCCGCCGGGACAGCGCTCAGGCGAGCAGTTCGCCCTCGATGACCGTGATCGCGCGGCCGCTCAGCAGGGTGCGTTCGCCGCACAGTTCGGTACGGACCCGGCCGGTGCGGGGCGAGGCCTGGAGGCCGGTCAGGGCGGTGCGGCCGAGCCGCTCGGCCCAGTAGGGCGCCAGGGCGGTGTGGGCGCTGCCCGTCACCGGGTCCTCGTCGATGCCGACGTTCGGGAAGAAACAGCGGGAGACGAAGTCGTATCCCAGGTCCGCGTTCTCGGCGCGGGCGGTCGCGATGATGCCGCGGCGGGAGTGGGCGGCCAGGGCCTTGTGGTCGGGCCTCAGGGCGTGCACGGTCTTCTCGTCGGCCAGCTCGACCAGCAGGTCGCCGACGTGCGGGCCGGTGTCGAGACAGGCGAGCGGCTCGGCGCCCAGGGCCTCGGCCACCCCGGCCGGGATCTCGACCCTGGTCAGCGGGGCGGTCGGGAAGTCCAGGGTGATCGAGCCGTCCTCGGCGGGCGTCGCGAGGAGGACACCGCTGCGGGTGGCGAAGCGCACCGGGCCCTGGTGGGCGCCCGTGGTGTGCAGGACGTGGGCCGTGGCGAGGGTGGCGTGGCCGCACATGTCGACCTCGGTGGCGGGGGTGAACCAGCGCAGGGCCCAGTCCGCCTCGCCGCCCTCGGGGAGCGGGTGGGCGAACGCCGTCTCGGCGTGGTTGACCTCCAGGGCCACGCTCTGGAGCCGGTTGTCGTCCGGGAAGGCGTCCAGGAGCAGGACCCCGGCCGGGTTGCCGGTGAAGGGGCGGTCGGCGAAGGCGTCGACGATTCGAATGCGCATGCCGGTGACGGTAGGCGGTGACCGGAGCCGTCGGCCAAGGCCAATCCACGAGCCCTGGCCCGGTTTTCCCCGGCCCCCGGCCAGCCACGAATGTTTGCGGGCCCGGGGGTGCGCTGCCGGGGTTGCGCTGCCTTTGCCGTGAACACGCTGGGGCCGGTCTGCCGCCGAGCCCCGTGGCGAACGGGCCACGGCGGGCCTGCGCGCCGACTCCCGCGGTCGGAGAGGCCGGGGCCGGGTCTGTGTCCGCCGTGCCGCCCACATGCCGGGGCCGGGTCCGTGTCTGCCGTGCCGCCCACATGCTGCGGGCGGGTTCTGTCGTCCCGCCGCGAGCGCGGCGCGCCCTCTCCGGTGGATCTCTCGCAGGGCACCCCGGGCTGATCCCTGGGATGCTGAGGAGGAGCGCTACCCATGACCTGACGACCAGTGGCGGTGAGCGCCATGGCTGGGCTCGAGGAGAGCTATACCGATCCGACGGTGGCGTCGGCGGCGGATCCCCAGGGGGATCCGTTCCTGCGCACCCGGTTCGCCGTACCGGCCCGGCCGGTGACGTTCCTGCGGCGCGAGCGGCTGGTCAGGCACCTCGACCAAGCGCTGCGCACGCCGTTGACCATGGTCAACGGCGCCGCGGGGGCCGGTAAGACGCTGCTCGTCGCCGACTGGGCGGCGGCCCGCGACCGGCCCGTCGCCTGGCTCACCACCGACGCGGCGGCGCAGGGCCCCGGGATGCTCTGGGCGTACCTGCTCCAAGCGCTGCGCGCCTCGGGCACGTCCCTGCCCCCCGAGATCGGCTGCCCCGCGGACGCGAGCCGGGTGACCCCCCAGCTGCTGGCGCGGCTCGCCACGGAACTGAGCACCCTGGACCGGCCCGCGATCGTGGTGCTCGACGAGTACGACCGGGTGATCGACCCGGAGATCGCGGAGCAACTGGAGTTCGTGCTGCACCACGCCGGCGACGGTCTGCGCCTGGTCCTCGTCTCCCGGACCGAGCCGCTGCTGCCGCTGCACCGCTACCGGGCGGCCGGTGACCTGACGGAGATCCGGGGCGCGGAGCTGGCCTTCACCTCCGAGGAGGCGGCCGAGCTGCTGGAACTGCACGGGCTGCGACTGCCGGCGCCCGCGACACAGGGTCTCGTGGACCGCACCGGGGGCTGGGCCGCAGGCCTGCGGCTGTGTGCCCTCGCCGCGCGGGAGAACCCGGATCCGGAGAGGTATCTCAAGGAGTTCGAGGCCGACCGCACCACCGTCGCCGACTTCCTGCTGGCGGAGGTGCTCAGACGGCAGCCCCCCGAGACACAGGATCTCCTGCTGCGGGTCAGCGTCCTGGACCGGTTCCGCCCCGAGCTGGTGAACGCGCTGACGGAGCGCACCGACGCCGGGCCCATTCTGGCCGGGCTGCACCGCGAGAACGCGTTCGTGGAGCACCTCGGGCAGGACTGGTACCGCCTCCACCCGCTGTTCGGCGAGATCCTCCGGGCCCATCTGCGGATGCGCTCGCCCGGCCTGGAACCCGAGCTGCACCGGCGGGCCGCGCACTGGCTGCGAGGCTCGGGGTCGCTCACGGAGACGCTGGGCCAGGGCGCCGCCGCCGGTGACTGGGAGTTCACCGCCGGCGCCCTGATCGACGATCTCGCCATCGGCTGGCTCTTCACCGGTCTGCGCTCGGACGAACTCGGCGAGCTGTTCTCCCGCATGGGGCCGGAGGCCGCGAGCCTCGCGACGGACCTGGTCCGCGCCGCCCGGGACCTGTCCCGGCGCGATCTCGACCGGGGCCTGACGCACCTGCGGCACGCGGAGCAGAGGCTGACGGCCGAACTGGGTCTGACGGCCGGACCGGGCGATGCGGCGGACCAGGCCCTGACGGCCGAGTGGAGTCCCGGCGAGGCGCCCGGCCTCGTGGCGGCCCGGCTGAGCTGTGCCCTGCTCGAGGCGCTGGCCGCCCGGCTGACCGGCGCGCCGGGCCGGGCGGAGTGGGCCGTGGCGGCCGCCGAGACGCTGTGCGACCGGGCGCCGGCCCATCTGCTGGAGAGACATCCCGAGCTCACCGCGCTCCTGCTGGCCCATCTGGGCTCGGCGCGGCTGTGGGCCGGGCGGTTCGAGGACGCGTGTGCCGCCCTGTCGAGGGTCGCCGGATCGTCGGCGGAGGCTTCGACCGCGCTCGCCCGCGAGGACTCGCTGGGTCGGCTCGCCCTGATCGACTACCTGAACGGCTGGCTCGGCAGGGCGGAGCGCAAGGCCCGGGCGGCGGTGACCGAGACGGAGCGGCACGGTCTGCCCAAGCCGTCCGGTTCCGGCATGGGACGCCTGGTGCTGGCCGCCGTCGCCGTGGACCGCGACGACCTGACCCTGGCGCGGACGCTCCTCGACGAGGCGGCCGAGTCGGACCCGGCGCTGCGGGATCCCGTCATGGAGGCGGGCCGGGCCATCGCCACCGCCCGTCTGCACCTGGCCCGCGGCGACACCCGGGCCGCCCTCGAGGCGGCGGAACGCGCTGTGCCGGCCGCCGTGATCTCCCCCTGGGCGGAGGGCCAGACGGCGCTCGTCGTCTCCGCCGCGCATCTGGCCGCAGGCCGCCCGGAGACGGCTGTCGAGGTGTGGCGGGCGGTGTCCGACGACCGGTCGGCGTACGCGGTCGGGGCTGCGCGGGCCCAACTGGCGGCGGGCAGGCCGGAGGTGGCGATCGACCTCCTCGACGGCGTGCGGTCCGAAGGCGGCGCGGGCCCCGCGGTGACGGTCCGGGCCATCCTGGTGCGGGCGCAGGTGGCGGACGAGGCGGGCGACGCGGCCACCTCGCGCAGACTGGTCGCCCAGGCCCTGAGCGAGGCGCGGCGGGACGGGCTGCGACGGCCCTTCCTGGAGGCCGGGCCATGGATCCGCCCGTTCCTGGACACGGCGTCCCCCCGGGTGCCGGCCGGGGACCGGCGCACCCCCGGCGGGACGGCGTCCGACGGGCCGCCGATCCCGGTCCTGGAGGCGCTGAGCGGACGCGAGCTCGACGTACTGCGCCGGCTCGCCCTGACGATGTCGACGGAGGAGATCGCCGCCGATCTGTTCGTCTCCGTGAACACGGTCAAGACCCACCTCAAGAGCGCCTACCGGAAGCTGGCGGTCAACCGCCGCAACGACGCGGTGCGCCGCGCCCGTGAGCTCAAGCTGTTGTGACCGAGGAGGCCGGGAAGTCCCGGATCGCCCGTGGTGGGTGAGGCCGGACGCTCCGCGAGGACGGACGATCGCAGGGGTGAGTGCGCAGCCCGCCAATCCCAGGCCATCCCGGGGAGAGCAGCTCATGCGCTACGAGATCCGCGTCGAAGGGCACCTGTCGGAGGCGCTGACCAGGGCGTTCCCGGAACTGGACCATGTGGTCATGTCCGGTCAGACCGTCCTGTTCGGGTACGTCGTCGACGAGGCGCACCTGTACGGGCTGCTGGCCCGCTGCCAGTCCCTGGGGCTGCGGGTCCTGGAGATGCGCCAACTGCCGGAGTGATGAGCCGGGGCCGTCGTCACCGGCCCGGCGCGAGGAGGAGTCATGAGCGTTTCGCCTGGTCCCGCACCGCACACCGGACCGGACTCCCCGCTCGGGGGACCGGACCGACCGCCCGGCGGACCGGCTTCCGGGCCGGTGGGCGTCGATCCCGCCGAGGCGCTGGCCGTCCTCGGGCGGTCCTGGACGTGGATCCTCGGCTCGGCGGTCGCCACCCTCGTGCCGGGCATCCTGATCCTGGTCTGGCCCGACGAGACCCTGCACGTTCTGGCGGTCCTCATCGGCCTGTACCTGCTGGTGACCGGCGGCTTCCGGTTCGTCGCGGCCTTCGCCAGGGAGGACCACGGCGAACGCCTCACCGGACTGCTCCTGGCGGTGCTCTACGTCGTCGCCGGGGTGCTGTGCCTGAGGAACCCGTTGCAGACCATCGCGACGCTCTCACTGATCGTCGGGGTCCTCTGGCTGGTGTCCGGCCTCCTCACCCTCTACACGGCGCTCGCCACCAAGGACCTGCCCCACCGGGGGGTCGTGCTCGGCGCCGCCGTGTTCGCCATCGTCGCGGGCATCGTGGTGCTCGCCCTGCCCACCGAGTCGGCCCGGGCGCTGACCCGGCTGCTCGGCCTGTGGCTCGTCCTGCTCGGCCTGGTCGAGGCGGCGGTGGCCTTCGCCTGGCGGGCCGCGGTGCGCCGGGCGCGGCCGGTGGAGCCGGGGGTTCACGGGGGGAGGGTCTGAGACGGCCGGCACGCTCACCCGTCTCGGGTGAGGTGGCCGGGAGCCGGCTCGCGCAAGGTGAGAACGGCACACAACGCCAGGTCGGGCTCCGGCCCGGAACGGAGGAAGAGATGAGTGGGGACACATACCTCGCCTACGACTATCCGCTGCTGAGCGCCTTCTGGACCATGCTGGTGTTCTTCCTGTGGATCATGTGGTTCGTCCTGCTGTTCCGGATCGTCATGGACATCTTCCGCGACGACGAGCTCAGCGGCTGGGCCAAGACCGGCTGGCTGGTGTTCTGCATCGTGCTGCCCTTCCTGGGCGTCTTCGTCTACGTGATCGCGCGGGGCAAGAACATGGGACGCCGGGAGATCAAGCAGGCGCGGGATCAGCAGCAGGCGTTCGACAGCTACGTCCGCGAGACCGCCAAGGGCACCGGCGGTCCCTCCAGCAGCGTCGACGAACTCGCCCGGCTCTCCGAGATCCGGGCCCGCGGGGACATCACGGACGAGGAGTTCGACAAGGCGAAGAAGCTGGTCCTGAGCGGCTCCGGCCGCTGAGCCCCCCCCGCACGCGAACGAATCGAGGCTTCGTGATGACAGCCACGCACCCCACCCACGCGCCGTCGGGCGGGCGGCACACGGCCGGACAGCAATGGGCCGAGGGTCTGATGGTCTTCGCCGCCGTCACCCTCATGCTCGCCGGACTGCTCGACATCTTCCGGGGCATCATGGGGATCGCCGAGGA
Organism: Streptomyces sp. NPDC102259; assembly: GCF_044766465.1. Classification (NCBI taxonomy): domain Bacteria; kingdom Bacillati; phylum Actinomycetota; class Actinomycetes; order Kitasatosporales; family Streptomycetaceae; genus Streptomyces; species Streptomyces sp. NPDC102259. The sequence continues at coordinate 34,067 of NZ_JBIWMA010000002.1, forward strand.
CGACGTCTTCCTCACCACCCGCAACTACGTCTTCGCGTTCGACCTCACCGGCTGGGGCTGGATCCATCTCGCCCTGGGCGCGGTCGCGGTGATCGTCAGCCTGGGACTGTTCCAGACGGCGACGTGGGCACGGGTCGCCGGCGTGGCCATCGCCGGGCTGATCATCATCGCCAACTTCCTCTCCCTGCCGTACTACCCGGTCTGGTCCGTCGTGATGATCGCCTTCTCCGGGTTCGTCATCTGGGCGCTGTGCGTGGTGAAGCCGGACAGGTCCGCGGACTGACCGGGCGGGAACTCCCCCGTCCGCATCATCAGGAAGGCGCTGGACGATGTGCCGTTGGCTCGCCTACTCGGGAACCCCTGTCCTGCTCGAAACGATTCTCTATCGGCCGGAGCACTCGCTGATCGACCAGAGCCTGCACTCCAAGATGGGTGTGGAGACGACCAACGGTGACGGCTTCGGCGTCGGCTGGTACGGGCCCGACGCGGGCGACGGGACCCCCGCGGTGGTCCGGGAGATCGGCCCGGCGTGGAGCAACCGCAATCTGCGGGAGATCGCCGGTCACGTCCGCTCACCGCTGTTCTTCGCGCACATCCGGGCCTCGACCGGCTCGCCGGTGCAGCAGACCAACTCCCACCCGTTCCGGCACGGGCGCTGGATGTGGATGCACAACGGCGCGATCGCCGACTTCCACCGGATGCGCCGGGATCTCGCCCTCTCCGTGGACCCGCAGCTCTTCCTCGACATCGAGGGGTCGACGGACTCCGAGATGATGTTCTTCCTGGCCCTCACCCTCGGCCTGGAAGAGGATCCGCCGGGCGCCGTCGCCCGGATGGTCGGCCTGGTGGAACGCACCGGCCGCGCGCACGGGGTGGAGTACCCGGTCCAGATGACGGTCGCCGTGACCGACGGAGAACGGCTGTGGGCCTTCCGCTACTCCAGCCAGGGAGACTCACGCTCGCTGTTCTACAGCACCCGGGTGGAGACGCTCCGGTCGCTCCACCCGGACCTGGGATTCCTGCGCGAGGTGTCCGACGAGACCCGTCTCATCGTCTCCGAGCCCCTGGGTGACATGCCCGGCGCCTGGAACAAGGTCCCCGAGAGCACCTACGGCGTGGTGCAGCCCGGAGGCGACGAGATCATCCACTTCGCCCCGCAGGCGGCTTAGCGCGCACGGCTCCCTCGGCGTCCCTGGGCATCCACGGGTGTCCATGGGCGCCGACGGACAGCCGCGGACATCAGTGCACGGAGAAGCCGCCGTCGACGAAGAGTGCCTGCCCGGTCACATAACCGGAGGAGCGGCCGGCCAGGAACACGGCGGCGCCGGCGAAGTCCTCGGCCAGGCCGTTGCGCCCGACCATCGTGCGCGCGGCCAGCGCCGCCACCTTCTCCGGGTCGGACTGCAACCGGGCGTTGAGCGGGGTCAGGACGAAGCCGGGCACCAGCGTGTTGCAGGTGACGCCGTACGGCGACCACGCCTCGGCCTGTGAGCGGGCCAGCGACTCCAGGGCCCCCTTGGAGACGCCGTAGGCGCCGCTCTGCACGAACGCGCGGTGTGCCTGCTGCGAGCTGATGTGGATGATCCGTCCGAAGCCGCGCTCGGCCATGCCGGGCCCGAACCGCAGGCCCAGCAGATAGGGCGCCTCCAGGTTCACCGCCATCGTGGCGTCCCACACCTCCTCGCCCAGCTCGCCCATCGGCGGTCGCAGGTTGATCCCGGCGCAGTTGACGAGGATGTCGGGCTCGCCGTACACCGCGGCCGCCTGCTCCGCGGCGGCGCGCACCCCGTCCCGGGTGCTCAGGTCGGCGCTCACCCAGGCCGCCCGACAGCCGTCCGCCGTCAGCTCGTCGACCGTGGCGGCCAGCTCCGCCTCCTTGCGCGCCACGATCACCACGCCCGCCCCCGCCCGGGCGAGAGCGCCGGCGATGGCCCGGCCGATGCCGGAACTGCCGCCGGTCACCACGGCGACCCGTCCCTCCAGCGAGAACAGTTCGGAGAGGTAGGTGTCCGGGGTGCCGTGCGAGGGGCTGCGGGATGTCATGTCCGCACCCTAGACGGCGTCCGCCGTACGCATCCTGAGACTTTCAGCGGAAGTTGTCACTCAGAACGCCTGTGAGCTGGGAACCTGTCGGGATTTTTCAGTAGTAGCTGGCACCGATCGGCAGGGCATGGCCTGCATCCCGACCTTCGGTGGAACCCGCGACCCTGTCGCTGTCTCATCTCGTTCCGCTTCCCCTCTTGCCGCTTCCCCTCTTGCCCCCTCATGAAATTACGGTCATACTTTAAAGGTCGCGGGAACCTCAGGAACCTGATCCGGAGCGGCCCCGCGCCCGAGGCCTCTGGCCGCCGACTGCAGCCGCAGTCGGGAGACCGGGTTACCGCCCTGCGCCCACCCTGCAAGGAAGAAGGGGGCGGCGCACACTGGCGCCAACCCTCACATCGAAGGACGCGACCATGAACGACGCACATGAAGTACGAGGCGACGTGGTGACGTCGTACAAGAACGCACCGACCCGCACCGTCACCGCCGGCGGAGTGACCTTCGCCTACCGTGAGCTCGGTCCCCGGTCCGGTGTCCCGGTGGTCTTCCTCACGCACCTCGCCGCGGTGCTCGACAACTGGGACCCCCGGGTCGTCGACGGCATCGCCGCCAGGCACCGGGTGATCACGTTCGACAGCAGGGGCGTCGGCGCCTCCACCGGTTCGACGCCGAAGACCATCGAGGAGATGGCCAAGGACGCCGTCACCTTCATCCGGGCGCTCGGACTCGAGCAGGTGGACATCCTCGGTTTCTCGATGGGCGCCATGATCGCCCAGGTGATCGCACAGACCGACCCTCGACTCATCCGCAGACTGATCCTTGCGGGCACCGGTCCTGCCGGCGGTGAGGGCATCAAGAACGTGACCCGGATCTCCCACTTCGACACGCTCCGAGCGCTGCTCACCCTTCAGGATCCGAAGCAGTTCCTCTTCTTCACCCGCACCGCGAACGGGCGTCGGGCCGGCAAGGAGTTCCTGGCTCGTCTGAAGGAGCGCACGAAGGACCGGGACAAGGCGATCTCCCCCGTCTCCTACCTCTCTCAGCTCAAGGCCATCCACCGCTGGGGGCTGGCACGTCCGCAGGATCTCTCCGTGATCCAGCAGCCCGTGCTCGTCGCCAACGGTGACGACGACAGGATGGTTCCGACGCCGAACTCGGTCGACCTGGCCCGGCGACTGCCGAACGCCGAGCTGGTGATCTACCCCGACGCCGGCCACGGCGGCATCTTCCAGTTCCATGAGCAGTTCGTGCCGACCGCTCTCGAGTTCCTCGAACGGCCGTAGGTCCGCGGTCCGGTCGGCGCTCGAACCGAGGACGTTGCCTCAGAGTCGTGACGCCCGGTGGGCGGGCGACTCGAGGCGTCTGTCCGGCATCACCGACCTGGCCGTTTCCCGGCCGTGCGGCGCCGGCGAGGTGGTCGTCGTGCGGGACGGCGATGCGGAGAACGGCGCGGTGGACGCCCCGTCAGTGACGCGGCGGGAGCCTCCCAGGGGGCTGAGCCGGAGCCGGCTGCTCGGTGCGAGGTGGGGTCGGGCGGGCTCCCGCTGAGTGGTGAGGCGGCCTGGAGCCGTCCCGCCGGCCGCATTGTCGGCGTGCATGGAATCGCTTTCGCGTGCGGAGGCAACCTCATCACGCAGGGCGCGGCAGGAACAGGCGGTCACCCGCCCGGGGGAATGACCGTTCCCCTCAGCGGATGAAGGTGAGGGCGTTCTCGATTCCCTGCTCAAGGACCTCGTCGGAGAACTCATGGTCGGAGAGGGCGCGGGACAGCTGCAACGTTCCCACCGCCATGGTGAAGAGCCCGATGGCCTTACCGCGGGCGGCCTGCGGATCCTCGGGTGCCAGGCGGGCGGCGAGCTCTTCCACGATGCCCCTGGCACCGTCGGTGTAGGCCCCCTTGGCCCCGTCCCCGCAGCGGCCGATCTCGTCGAGCAGGGCGGCGGACGGGCATCCGTCGCCGGGGTTGTCCCGGTGCTCAGGTGACAGATACTCGCGAATGAAATCCTCAAGTCCCTCGCGGCCGGCCCGCAGCGTGCCGTACTGCTCCACCTGCGTGCGCAGCTGCTCGGCGACGACGTTGGCGACGAGGTCGTCCTTGGACTCGAAGTGGGCGTAGAAGGCTCCGTTGGTGAGCCCGGCGTCCGACATCAGCGTGGAGATGCCGGAGCCGTCTATGCCGTCCTGCTTGAACCGATGACCGGCCCGTTCGATGATCCGTTGCCGCGTCACCTGCTTGTGCTCCTTGGTGTAGCGCGCCACAGGGTTCCTCCATCAGTTCCGCCGGGCCATTGCCTCGCATCTCATCCTAATCCATGGTCTGACGCATGTAATATTACGACCGACAGACGACTTTGCGGCAGATCCGCCGCGCCCGGGACACCACCGCACCTCGACCCCGGGCGGGTGCGCCGCAGCGGCACCGTCGCCACCGCGGACACCACGCGGCGTTCGGCGCAACGCAGGGGAGTGGACCGCCCACCGGACGGCACGTCATGGGGCCGAGCGGAGACGATCTCACCACCGCCGAGTCCACCGCCCGCCGGCCCGGGAAGCGGAGGGCTTCGCACCGCCTCAGCTCTTCGCCCGGTCGACCGCCCGCACCCGGAGAACCAGGAGAGCGATGATGCTCAGCCCGTGCCGCAACGTGTCACGACTGGTGACGGACACTGCGTCCCGACACCCGGAGCGCACCGCGATCGTCTTCGGTGACGACCACTTCACGTACGCCGCCCTCGACGCCGCCGCCGACCGGGTCGCGAAACTGCTCGTCTCGCGCGGGATCCAGCCGGGCGACAAGGGCGCACTGTCCTGTCCCAACCGGGGCCAGCCGTGTGTAGTGGGTCAGGAGAGGGGGTGCAGCCAGTGGGCCTCCAGTTCTCCCTCGACCAGGCCCGCGATGGCGGCGAAGTACGTCTGCATGAACGGCTGCGAAACGTGCGCCAGCAGGTGGGCGCCGGAGGACCAGCGCTCGTAGAAGGCGAAGGCGCCCGGCTGGTCCGGCGTGGTGTGCACCACGTACTGCTCGCATCCGTCCTCCTTGCGGGTGAGGCCGATGATCGCCTGGATCTCGCCCAGCATCCGGCTCTCCCCGCCCGCCTTGGCCCGGGCGTATCCGTATACCGCGACTGGCGTGTCCGAGGCGAGGATGGCGGCGGGGATGAGGCCGTCGGGTGTCGTGTCGTCAGTGCTCATGAGGTCCTACTCCGTCATGGTCGGTTCCGCCGGTGCTGATGGCCGGCTACCGGAGCGTAAAAGTTGACGTTGACGTCAAAGGCAAGTCGGGTGACCCCGGGACGGCCCGGCAGCGACCGGGACCCAGCGGCATGTGGAGCAGAGGGAGCGACGGGATGCGTATCGGCGAGGTGGCATCGGCCGCGGGAGTGAGCACGCGGGCGCTGCGCTACTACGAGCAGCAGCAGCTCATCGCATCGAGCCGCAGCACAGGCGGGCAGCGCCTCTACACCCCGGACACGGTCGAGCGAGTGCGGTGGATCCAGCTCCTTTACGCTGCCGGGCTGAGCAGCCGGACGATCGTGGAGTTCCTGCCGTGCGTGCACACTGGTATCGCCGGCCCGGAGATGATCGCCCGGCTTCGCGCGGAGCGGGACCGCCTCGACGATCACATGCGGGACCTTGCCGCCACGCGAGCCCGACTGGACTCCGTCCTCGCCGCCGCCGAGTTCGGCGCGACACGGCCGGCCGGCGAGGCCGCGGGGGTCTGAGGCTCGACCAGCACGCGCACGCCTTGGCCCGGCGCCCAGGCCGAGGACGCCGAGCTGGTCCTCCTTGCCCTCGCGGTAGCCGACGCCCACATCCGTGCCGAGGACGCCGAGGAGTGGCTGTTCTCGAACTTCAGCTGGGCGGAGTTCGACACCGAGGTGCATCTGATGCGCACGCTGGCCGGTTCGAGGGCGGCGTTGACGCAGACCGGCCCCTTGGAGCAGTTCACGGTCTCCGAGTTCCACTTCCCGGTCCGCGACTGGGACCTGTGCCGCTACAGCGACTGGGCCCTGCTCTCCTGCGCGGTGCTGCCCTGGATCGTCGAGCAGAGGACCTGGAACAGGTCCAGGGCCTCGACATGCGCGATTTCTCAGGTCATTGGTGGCGGACGGCCGGGGGTGGGCAGTCACTGCCCCGGAGTGGTCGGCCGGGGGGGAAGCGTGTCAGGGGGCTTCCGACCCGGAGGGAGTCATGGGCGCGCCGGGCGGGGGGCGTTCGGGTCGGGGGGGGGGGGGGGGGGGGGACCGCGGCCAAGAGCAGGTCGAACAAGCGGCCCCGTTGGGGGCCCCCGGCAGTGGGGGCGGGGGCGGGGGGCAAGCCCCCGGGGGTGTTTACCAC